>NZ_RQVK01000036.1 GCF_003992015.1 Veillonella sp. VA137 | reverse complement strand
TTATAAGTTAATTTAGAGAATCTATGTGCTTGGTCTAACCCTTAGAGTCAACTCTAAGAGACCAAATCATAAATTTTTATTATCTTCTATGCAGTTTTCAAAGAACAGTTTAATTTTCCCACAAAATCGTGCCTAACTTCGTCAAACTCATTCTCCTTGTCTCACGTACTTACCATTACGCTTCGACTTCGCATCATTCGTTTTTCTCGTTATCCATCGATTTTCTTAGAAAAATTAGTGCTTTGTCAGTATATCCGAACATAAATTGCTTGTCAATACTAACTTTTGAGAGTTGACCTCTCAAAACTGAACAATGTAGGTGACCAAAGTGTCGACCTAGTGTGACATCTAACATCTTGTGCTAGTGTATGTCTCCCTAGAAAGGAGGTGATCCAGCCGCACCTTCCGATACGGCTACCTTGTTACGACTTC
>NZ_RQVK01000035.1 GCF_003992015.1 Veillonella sp. VA137 | reverse complement strand
ATCTAGGTATGTATTACCTGTTAAATCATTAACAGCAGATGCCACATTATCCAATGTCATTGGTTTGGCAGCATTCACTTTAGTATGAACCTTATCTAAATCAGCTGCTGGAACTTCTGCACCATCTTTAGTAACAAATTTACCTTCTGCAGTTTTGAATACTTGGTTACCATCTTTGTCTACGAAGATGACTGGGCTTGTCACACGTTCGTTGAACAATTGGCTACCGTTTACAGCATCTTTGGAGTCTTTGGAAATAGCACCATCTGCAATGTTAGATAACTTAGTCGTTGCTCCAGTTGTTGTACCATCTGGAGATACTAAACTTGCAATAACATCCTTTGTAGGAACTGCTGTAGCACCTGTTTTTGGAGTTCCATTAGGTTCTACTTCATCAGCTTTGTAGTACTGACCATCGTTTGCTTTTACAAGACGATCGCCTGCTGCATTTGTGTACACTACCGTACCAGCTTCGCCATTACGAAGTGCATTGACTTTATTCGTTAAGTCTTTACCGTTTAAGCCATCTTTACCAGTTGGGCCTTGTGTACCTGCAGACCCCGCTACACCAGCTTTACCATCTCGACCATCAGAGGCTGTATTACCTACATTCACTGCATTATCTAATGTAGTACGATCTGCTTTTTCTAAGCCAAGTGTGATGTTACCTTCATCATCTTTAGCAATAA
>NZ_RQVK01000034.1 GCF_003992015.1 Veillonella sp. VA137 | reverse complement strand
TATGGTTGGTGCCATTCTTTTTGCTCAAAAGTAGAATACGTACTCTAAATCTACCAAAGTGGCGAAGTCCATAGCTTATCCGTTTTAATACTTTAATTTTGTTGTTAGTTCCTTCTGTGTATCCATTAGAATATGGAAGTAAGAATGCATTAGTTAATTGCGTCATCCATGCAGGAAATGATGTAAAGAAGTTATTAAATTCATCTAAGCCAGATGCTTTTACTAATTCCAACCAATGCGTTAAATGTGCAGCTATTCTTTGTTTACCATAGATTGAAAAGATTTTTCTAAAAGAAAGTTTTAAAGCATATGCTTTTCGTAAATCATCAGATATTCTGAGTATTTCACATAGTTTAATATGTTCGGCTTCCGTTAAATGGTCTGGATGCTTCATTAGTACACGTCGATTCTGTTTTAACATACGTGAATAAGCAGCCAGTTTATGTTGCTCACGCTTTCTAACTCGCTCTACCGCCCAATCTACAAGTCGACATACATGGTATCGATCACAGATAATATGCGCATGTGGAAATAGCGCCTCCATGATGCGCTTAAATTGTATGGACATATCCATTACAATAAACTTAACTTGTAGGCGATCCTTATGTTTAAATGATGCAAAATAGTGGATTAATGCTTGCGTATCACGTTTCGGTAAAATATCTAATATTTCATGTGTATCTGGATTAGTTAAATTAACTTGGTATTGGTAGCCTTCTGCATTTCCTTTAAACTCATCAATACCAATCACAGTGGGTAAGGTCTTGGGCTTAGGTATAGTGATCATAGAGCAATAACGTAATACTGTAGTAATAGATGTATCACACTCGTTAGCAATAGCTGTATAGGTTACACTTTCAGTAAGTTTATCA
>NZ_RQVK01000033.1 GCF_003992015.1 Veillonella sp. VA137 | reverse complement strand
CGATGGAGTGTACACCCATAAATCATTAGGTCAATTGCGTAAGGCAATCAAATTGCTTAAATGACCAAGGGGGAACTACTGCTAGTATTTACGATACTAAAGTAGATATTAATTATCCGATTTCCTTTAAGAGTAAAGTTTTATGGGGCGGTGTTACGATTGATCATAGTGGTATATCTAGTGGCGGGCTAGCAGCATATTTCCAAAGTTCCGACCTTAAAAGAGGGAAAGTTACATCGGATGCTATCAGCGATGCCTTTACAGCGGATATTAAATATATCGTAATCGGATATTAGTCTCCAAGGGGGAATGCAATCATCTAAATTCACTGATAATCAAGCAGGTAAAGAATATAAATTTACATTGCCAATTTCTTACAAATCAAAATGCTTGGCAGCAATTGGGGCTGTTGAAACTAATTTGGATAATGGATATACATATATTAATATCAACCATTCCCCAAGCAAATCCACCCTATCACAACTTGCTTTTCATTGCTACACCGATTGGGATTGGAGTTATCGGGGATTTAAATTAGCTGTTCTATCAATAGGAGTTTAACCATTTGTCCAAGGGGGAAAAGCTGACATTGAAGTATCCTCTAGGATATTTGATAATTTCATTAACTTTCCTGTAACATTTACAAGAACGCCAATTGTTACAGCTACAAATATGGCTGAAACTCTTGATCGAGACGAATGGGCAACAAGTGCAATATCTGTAATCAACTTAACAAAATTTAAATACCAAACTGCACAAAATGGTGTATCCAAGTTACAGTGGATTGCCATTGGAAAATAATCACCAAGGGGGAAAATTCATTCCTGAAACTGCAAATATTACGTATTCCATTAGATTCACTAAAGTATTGGCAGTACT
>NZ_RQVK01000032.1 GCF_003992015.1 Veillonella sp. VA137 | reverse complement strand
GGTCACGTTGACCATGGTAAAACTACTTTAACAGCAGCAATCACTAAAGTTCTTGCTGAAAAAGGTCAAGCTGACTTCCAAGACTACAGCATGATCGACAAAGCTCCAGAAGAACGTGAACGCGGTATCACAATCAACACTGCACACGTAGAGTACGAAACAGATACTCGTCACTATGCACACGTTGACTGCCCAGGCCATGCTGACTATGTTAAAAACATGATCACTGGTGCTGCTCAAATGGACGGCGCTATCCTAGTTGTATCCGCAGCTGACGGCCCTATGCCACAAACTCGTGAGCACATCTTGTTAGCTCGCCAAGTAGGTGTACCAGCTATCGTTGTATTCATGAACAAAAAAGACATGGTTGACGATGAAGAATTATTAGAATTAGTAGAAATGGAAATCCGTGAATTGCTTTCCAGCTACGAATTCCCTGGCGATGACATTCCAGTTGTGGCAGGTTCTGCATTGAAAGCTTTAGAAGGCGACGCTGCATACGTTGAAGCAATCAACGAATTGATGGCAAAAGTTGACGAATACATCCCAACTCCAGAACGTGACACAGACAAAACATTCTTGATGCCTGTCGAAGACGTGTTCACAATCACTGGTCGTGGTACAGTAGCAACTGGCCGTGTAGAACGTGGTCAAATCAACGTTGGTGACGTAGTAGAAATCGTTGGTCTTCAAGAAGAACCATCCAGTACTACAGTTACAGGTCTTGAAATGTTCCGTAAAATCTTGGAATCTGCAGTAGCAGGTGACAATGTAGGTGCATTGCTTCGCGGTATCGACCGTAAAGACATCGAACGTGGTCAAGTATTGGCTAAACCAGGTTCCATCAAACCTCACACTAAATTCAAAGCAGAAGTATACGTGTTGACAAAAGAAGAAGGTGGCCGTCATACTCCATTCTTCTCCAACTACCGTCCACAATTCTACTTCCGTACAACTGACGTAACTGGCGTTATCAACTTACCAGAAGGTACAGAAATGTGTATGCCTGGTGATAACATCACTATGAACATAGAGCTTATCACTCCAATCGCTATTGAAGAAGGTTTACGTTTCGCGATCCGCGAAGGTGGCCATACAGTAGGCGCTGGTGTTGTTACAGCTATCGAAGCATAAT
>NZ_RQVK01000031.1 GCF_003992015.1 Veillonella sp. VA137 | reverse complement strand
GGCTCTTTGTCAAATGTGGGGGCTACTCATGTAAAAGCTTTTAGCGCTAGCTATGGAAATAGCTAGCGCTATTCTTTTTGCTTAACATAAGTATACGAACTCTAAAGCGTTCAAAATGGCGTAACCCATAACTTATTCTCTTTAATACTTTAATTTTGTTATTACAACCTTCAGTAAATCCATTGGAATATGGTAATACAAAGGCATTGACAATTTGAGGGAACCAATTAGTAAAAGATAGTTTAAAATTGTTAAATTCTACTAAATGGCTTCTTTCTACTATGTTCAGCCATAACTGTAAATGTCTTTCGATGTTATGAATGCTAAAGGTTTTAAATACCTTTCTAAAGGCTAATCTAAGTCCATAAGCAATCCGTAAATCATCAGAGATACGTAATATTTCCTGTAGTTTTATCTGTTCGCTTTCAGTTAATCTGTCAGGATTTTTCATAAGTATTCTTCGGTTATGTTTGAGCATTTTAGAATGTGCTACTAATATCTTTTGCTCTCTCTTGCGTACTCGTTCTACAGCCCAATCTACTAAGCGACATACATGATAGCGATCAGCTACAATATGTGCATGAGGAAACATAGTTTGCATCACTAACTTAAATAACGGAGACATGTCCATAATAATATATGTAACTTGTTTTCTAGCTTTTCTAGAAAAGCTAGAAAAATACTGAATTAGTGCATTAGTATCTCGTTTAGGTAAAATATCTACGATGGAATGATTCCTTACATCCGTAATGATAACTTGGTATACTTGACCTCCAGCATTACCTTTATACTCATCGATACCTAATACAGTAGGTAGACTCTTTGGCTTAGGAATAGCTAACTTAGAACAATATCGAATGACTGTAGATACAGAAATGTCACTGCGCTTAGCCATCTCGGTAAAAGACCCTTTTTCACTAAATTGCCTAAATAGATATTCCATATTACTTTTACTAATTTGCAAATAACGGCTAACAAAAGGATTCTTTTCTATGAAAGTATGATGACACTCCTGGCATGTGTAGCGTCTTTGTAAATATGTAGCAGTCACAGGATGATGTTGTATAACACCAAATTTAACCTCCCTAGATCGTTTACCTTTAGACTTTCTAGTGCTCTCTCCACAATGAGGACACACTTGTTCAGCTACCGGCATCTCAAGAGTAAAGTGAACAGAACCGTCCTCATTTACTCTTGTATGTTTGATATATTCCTCTTTAATTTTAAAGATAATTTCTGTATAATTAACTGTA
>NZ_RQVK01000030.1 GCF_003992015.1 Veillonella sp. VA137 | reverse complement strand
TTTGGCTCTTTGTCAAATGTGGGGGCTACTCATATAATAAGTTCTTAGCACTAGCTATTCAAATAGCTAGTGCTATTCTTTTTGCTTAATAGAAGTATACGAACTCTGAAGCGTTCAAAATGACGTAACCCATAACTTATTCTCTTTAATACTTTAATATTATTATTACATCCTTCTGTAAACCCATTGGAATAGGGTAATACAAAGGCATTAACAATTTGAGGGAACCAATTATTAAAGGAAGTCTTAAAATTACTAAACTCCGGTAGATGACTGCTTTCTACTGCTTTTAACCATAATTGTATGTACCTTTCTATGTTAGGTATGCTGTATATCTTAAATATCTTTCTAAAGGCTAACCTAAGTCCATACGCACGTCGCAGATCGTCGGATATACGCAATATTTCTAGCAGCTTTACTCGCTCGCTTTCAGTTAATTTGTTAGGGTTCTTCATAAGAACCCTTCGGTTATATTTGAGAGTTCTAGAGTGTGCCACTAGCCTCTTTTGCTCACGCTTACGTACACGCTCGAGAGCCCAATCTACTAGGCGACACACATGGTAACGATCTGCCACAATATGTGCATGAGGGAACATAGTTTTCATCACTAGCTTAAATAGTGGAGACATATCCATAACAATGTATTTAACCTGATCTCTAGTTTCTTTAGAAAAGCCTTTAAAGTATTGGATAAGAGCACGTGTATCTCGTTTAGGTAAAATATCCACGACAGAATGATTTTTCAAATCGGTTATGATGACTTGGTACACGTGCCCCTCAGCATTCCCTTTATATTCGTCAATACCTAGTACAGTAGGTAATTGCACAGGCTTTGGAATAGCTAATTTAGAGCAATACCGAATGACTGTAGATACAGAGACATCACTGCGTTTAGCCATCTCGGTGTAGGATTCTTTTTCGCCGAGTTGTCTAAATAGATATTCCATATTAGTTTTACTAAGTCTCAAATAACGGCAAACGAAAGGGTTCTTTTCTATGAAAGTGTGATTACATTCCTTACATTTGTAACGTCTTTGTAAGTAGGTTGCAGTCACTGTATGATGCTGTATAGCGCCAAATTTAACTTCTCTAGGTCGTTTACCTTTAGACTTTCTAGTGCTCGCTCCACAATGAGGACATACTTGCTCAGCTACTGGCATTTCAAGTGTGAAGTGAACAGAACCGTCCTCATTTACTCTTGTATGTTTAATATATTTCTCTTTAATTTTAAAGATAATTTCTGTATAATTAACTGTAGACATATATGACTCACCCTTTCTTAATCGTGTGGTTACTTTTATGATATGGTATGAGTTTGTATATGTCTATTTTATTACAAAAAAAGAATGTTGGCGGCTACTCTTATATGAGTAGCCCCAACATTTAGTATAGAGCC
>NZ_RQVK01000029.1 GCF_003992015.1 Veillonella sp. VA137 | reverse complement strand
ATTAAATTCCTATTATAATGATTAGGATTTTATAAAATTGATAATTACAACATTCTCATTTGTTGAATATCATATTCAATTAATTAAATGGAAAGTAATATCAAAATACCTATAAACATAGGCTTTGTATACTAAAAATGAAAAAGTAATATGCAAAAATATATACAGTTTTTTATCATTTTCATTTGACTTTCAAAAAGAACTGTGTGATAATGAGAACATAAGTTGAGGCAAGTGCCTTTCTAAATGATAATAAAAAGTTCTGATCTATATTTTTATGGAGGTCCTAATTATGAGAGTTATTGCTGATGGTTGCATTAAATGTGGTTCTTGCGCATCTGTTTGCCCAGTTTCTGCTATTTCTGAAGGCGAAACTAAATATGAAATCAACGATACTTGCATCGATTGCGGTTCTTGCGAATCCGTTTGCCCAGTATCTGTAATTTCCGCTGAGTAATCACAAATTAAACGGCCCCTCATTGAGGGGCTTTTTATTTTGCCTAAATTTGCTTAACTTAGTATAATAGGACTATTAAGATATATATTATTATAAGGGAGTACAGCTTGTTTTATATTATACTAATTCTTTGGTTACTCTTAGATCAATGGACTAAATATTACATTATGAATCATTTTATGTTAGGTGAGTCTTTAGTGGTTATACCCAATGTATTTCATTTAACATATATTATTAATCGCGGTGCAGCATTTGGTATGCTTGCTAATCAGCGATGGTTTTTCTTACTGGTAGCGGTTATTTTGCTAGGCGCATGTGCATATTATTGGAAGCGCTTATCAAAAGGTCCGTGGACTTTACAGATTGGATCTGCTTTATTAGTGTCTGGTGCTATTGGTAATGGCATTGATCGTTACATGATTCATGGTGTGGTAGATTTTTTTGATTTCCGTATATGGCCTATTTTTAATGTTGCTGATATTGGTATCTGTGTAGGCGTAGCTTTAGTAGTCTACTATTTATTTACATTAAAAGATGATGATAAATAATTCATATATTATGACATATAATTAATTAATATATGATACTTAACTCATAGAGAGGTAGAGGATGAACGAATATATTGTAAATGCTGAGCAAGACGGTATGAGACTGGATGTATTCTTAACAGAACATATGGAAGGGTCTCGTAGTTATATTCAAAGTTTAATTAAAGGTGGTCACGTTACAGTAGGTGCTAAGGTAGGGAAAGCAAATCTTAGACTTACACCAAATGCTGTTGTACGTGTAGAGATACCGGAGCCTGAATCTGTAGAGGTAAAACCAGAGGATATTCCTTTAGATGTATTGTATGAAGATCATGATATTATCATTGTAAATAAACAACGTGGTATGGTTGTTCACCCTGCGGTGGGCAATTATTCGGGTACACTTGTTAATGCATTGCTATATCATTGTAAGGATTTGTCCGGTATTAATGGTGAGATTAGACCTGGTATTGTTCACCGTTTAGATAAGGATACATCTGGTGTTATGATGGCGGCTAAGAATGATGCAGCTCATATAGGTTTAGCGGAGCAGGTAAAGGAGCATTCTGCTAAACGGACATATTTAGCATTAGTACAAGGTAATATTGTAGAAGAAAAGGGTACAATTAAGGCTCCTATTGGAAGACATCCTAAGGATCGTATGAAAATGGCGGTTGTCTTTGAAAATAGTAAGGATGCAGTTACTCATTTTAATGTGGTTGAACGATTTGGACATCAAACATTGGTTGAATGTAATTTAGAAACTGGTCGCACACATCAAATTCGTGTACATTTTGCTCATATAGGTCATCCTGTTGTTAATGATCCGTTCTATGGTTACCGTCGTATGGATTTTCCTATTGAAGGACAGGCATTGCACTCTAAATCTTTAGATGTAAAACATCCTATTACAGGTGAAAGTATGCATTTTGAGGCGCCTCTTCCAGATGACTTCAAAGCATGTATAGAGTTTGCTAAAACATATCGAGAAGATAAGCGTAAATAAGCGAAAAAATGAAAAGAAATCAACGAAATGTAAAGAAACGTAGACAACCGTAGACAAACGTAAATACATGCAAATGAAATAACTGTCTTATATTGTGGTTTACTAAATAATCTTCTAACTATATTTGTAAAGGGGCATAGAGAACTCTGTGCTATAAGGGC
Organism: Veillonella sp. VA137; assembly: GCF_003992015.1. Taxonomy (GTDB): domain Bacteria; phylum Bacillota; class Negativicutes; order Veillonellales; family Veillonellaceae; genus F0422. The sequence continues at coordinate 695 of NZ_RQVK01000029.1, read as the reverse complement.
GTATATATGGAAAAGAAACGCTTATTGATGGATCAAGATGCTATTATGCGCGCGATTCGTCGTATTAGTCACGAAATCCTAGAACGTAATAAAGGCTTATCTAATGCTCTTATTGTAGGCATTGAACGACGTGGTGTTATTTTGGCAAAACGTTTGCAGGCCGAAATCGAACGCATTGAAGGTATTCGTATTGAATGTGAATCACTCAATGTTGCTATGTATCGTGATGATCGTGATGCTCGTCAAAAAGAGGGGGAACCCTGTACGATTGATACAACAGAGAAAACAATTATCCTCGTTGATGATGTACTTTACACAGGGCGCACCATTCGTGCAGCATTAAATGCATTGATGACATCTGGTAGACCTAAATCTATTCAGTTGGCAGTTCTCGTAGATCGTGGTCATCGAGAATTACCAATACGAGCAGATTATGTAGGTAAAAATATTCCTACTTCACATCTTGAAAGTGTACGGGTTGCTGTAACTGATTTAGATGGCGAAGAAGGGGTTACAATACAGGAATAACCTGTATTGTAACCCCTTTTTATTTAAATTAAGGCTCTCTGTCAAATGTTGGGGTATTCACCCTACGAGTCTTCTTTGGCACCAATCATAGTTATGGTTGGTGCCATTCTTTTTGCTCAAAAGTAGAATACGTACTCTAAATCTACCAAAGTGGCGAAGTCCATAGC
>NZ_RQVK01000028.1 GCF_003992015.1 Veillonella sp. VA137 | reverse complement strand
CCAGGCCGTTTCCAGCCAAGTACTTTCGGCGTTTACGAGCTTAACTACTGTGTTCGGGATGGGAACAGGTGGTTCCTCGTAGCCATCGTCACTGAATTTGTCAGGGTGTTCCCTGAAAACTACATAGAAGAATAATATAATAACTTACAAGTTTTTGTTTAAGTAAAGCCCTCGATCTATTAGTACCAGTCAGCTCCATGCCTTACAGCACTTCCACACCTGGCCTATCAACCATGTCGTCTACATGGGATCTTACTAGCTTATGCTATGAGAAACCTCATCTCAAGGCTGGTTTCACGCTTAGATGCTTTCAGCGTTTATCCGTCCCGAACGTAGCTACCCAACTGTACCCTTGGCAGGATAATTGGTACACCAGCGGTTCGTCCACTCCGGTCCTCTCGTACTAGGAGCAGCCCCCTTCAAGTTTCTTTCGCCCGCGATGGATAGGGACCGAACTGTCTCACGACGTTCTGAACCCAGCTCACGTACCACTTTAATCGGCGAACAGCCGAACCCTTGGGACCTACTTCAGCCCCAGGATGTGATGAGCCGACATCGAGGTGCCAAACCTCCCCGTCGATATGGACTCTTGGGAGAGATTAGCCTGTTATCCCCAGGGTAGCTTTTATCCGTTGAGCGATGGCCCTTCCACTCGGCACCACCGGATCACTAAGCCCGACTTTCGTCCCTGCTCGACTTGTTGGTCTCGCAGTCAAGCTCCCTTCTGCCTTTACACTCTTCGAGCGATTTCCGTCCGCTCTGAGGGAACCTTTGGGCGCCTCCGTTACTCTTTAGGAGGCGACCGCCCCAGTCAAACTGTCCACCTAGGACTGTCCGGAAGGTCGTTACTCTTCCCGTTAGATTTCAATTAATCAAAGGGTGGTATCCCAACAGCGACTCCACTAAGACTAGCGCCCTAGCTTCTACGTCTCCCACCTATCCTGTACATTCATTAACTAAAATCAATCCTAAGTTACAGTAAAGCTCCATGGGGTCTTTCTGTCCAGTCGCGGGTAACCTGCATCTTCACAGGTACTTCAATTTCACCGGGTCCCTCGTTGAGACAGTGCGCAAGTCGTTACACCTTTCGTGCGGGTCGGAACTTACCCGACAAGGAATTTCGCTACCTTAGGACCGTTATAGTTACGGCCGCCGTTTACTGGGGCTTCAATTCAGAGCTTCGGATTACTCCTAACCCCTCCTCTTAACCTTCCAGCACCGGGCAGGTGTCAGCACCTATACGTCAGCTTTCGCTTTAGCAGGCACCTGTGTTTGTGGTAAACAGTCGCTTGCGCCTCTCTTGTGCCACCCATTCATGCTAGAGCCGTTACAAGCTTTCACACTACATGGGTCATCCTTTTCCCGAAGTTACGGATGCATTTTGCCGAGTTCCTTAACGAGGGTTTTCCCGCGCACCTTAGGATTCTCTCCCCGCCTACCTGTGTCGGTTTTGGTACGGGTAGTATGTCTCTACCTAGAAGCTTTTCTCGGCAACTTAGGATCAATTACTTCGCTCTTATGAGCTCGTCATCACGCCTCAGCTTTTAGAATAACGGATTTACCTATTACTCAACCTACACGCTTAAACATGCACTTCCAATCGCATGCTAACCTACCTGTTTGCGTCACTCCATCGATCAAACAATTCATACTAGTACAGGAATTTCAACCTGTTGTCCATCGCCTATGCTTTTCCGCCTCGGCTTAGGTCCCGACTTACCCTGAGACGACGATCGTTGCTCAGGAACCCTTAGGCTTTCGGTGGAAAGGATTCTCACCTTTCTTTTCGCTACTCATACCGGCATTCTCACTTCTTACCAGTCCACAGCTCCTTCCGGTACTGCTTCAATCCAATAAGAACGCTCCCCTACCCAATGGTATTACTACCATTGCCACGACTTCGGCTCTGCATTTTAGCCCCGGACATTTTCGGCGCAGAGTCTCTCGACCAGTGAGCTATTACGCACTCTTTAAATGGTGGCTGCTTCTAAGCCAACATCCTGGTTGTTTTGGAAACTCCACATCCTTTGCCACTTAATGCAGCATTGGGGGCCTTAGTCGGTGGTCTGGGCTGTTTCCCTCTTGACTATGGGCCTTATCACTCATAGTCTGACTCCCATGTATAAGTATAGCCATTCGTAGTTTGACTAGGTTCGGTACCCGGTGTGGGCCCTAGCCCGATCAGAGCTCTACCGCCTATACTCTTTACCATGAGGCTAGCCCTAAAGCTATTTCGGGGAGAACCAGCTATCTCCGTGTTCGATTGGCATTTCACCCCTATCCACAACTCATCCCAAAGCTTTTCAACGCTCACGAGTTCGGTCCTCCACACAATTTTACCTGTGCTTCAACCTGGCCATGGATAGATCACTACGGTTTCGGGTCTACTACCACTAACTCTTCGCCCTATTCAGACTCGCTTTCGCTTCGGCTCCACGTTTTCCGCTTAACCTCGCTAGTGACAGTAACTCGCCGGTTCATTCTTCAATAGGCACGCCGTCGACCTGCAATTATACGGTCTTCGACTGTTTGTAGACATACGGTTTCAGGTTCTCTTTCACTCCCCTCCCGGGGTGCTTTTCACCTTTCCCTCACGGTACTATGCGCTATCGGTCCATACTGGTATTTTGCCTTGGAGGGTGGTCCCCCCTGCTTCCCACAAGGTTTCACGTGTCTCGTGGTACTCTGGATACTGCTCCACATATGCAGGATTTCGACTACAGGGCTTTCACCTTCTTCGGCCGACCGTTCCAAGTCGGTTCGTCTATCCCATTTATGCTTGTTAGCAGTCCTCAACCCCGGTCTGGCGAACCAGTCCGGTTTGGGCTCTTCCCCGTTCGCTCGCCGCTACTAAGAGAATCTCGTTTGATTACTTTTCCTCTGGGTACTTAGATGTTTCAGTTCCCCAGGTGCCCTCCTCATACTCTCTGGTATGGGTGACAGAGCTTTTCTCTGCCGGGTTCCCCCATTCGGATATCTACGGGTCAATGGTCGCTTGCACCTCTCCGTAGCTTTTCGCAGCTTACCGCGTCCTTCTTCGGCCAGTATAGCCAAGGCATCCACCGTATGCCCTTACTATCTTTACTTGATAGTGACATATGGTTATGTCTTTTGCTTTAGAGTCATCCTTTCGGATGCTCTCACCTTATAAGTTAATTTAGAGAATCTATGTGCTTGGTCTAACCCTTAGAGTCAACTCTAAGAGACCAAATCATAAATTA
>NZ_RQVK01000026.1 GCF_003992015.1 Veillonella sp. VA137 | reverse complement strand
ATACTATAGAAAAGAAACAGTATAGAATAAAGGAAGAGTTACAAAATTCTTTGAAACGTTCGGATTATATATCCTCTCAATCTAAGGATAATTTTGATGTAGATAATTTTCCGAGCATCTGGCTTGCAATAGATTTATTGACATTTGGTTCTGTTGTAAAAATGATAGAAATTTTAAGTGAAAAAAATCTAACGCAATTAGCGAGTACATATAATTGCTCAAATTTGGAATTAGTTTCGTGGCTAAAATGTTTACATTTCATCCGTAATATATGTGCACATAACTCCAATTTAATAGATATAAAGTTAAAAACGAAACCTAAAATACGAAGTGTGTGGAAAGAACGACTCTTTTACGATGAAAAAGGTGGACAAGAAAAGCCAACTAATGGAGCCTCTATTGTAATTCTTATTGTTATGGAATTGGTGAAAATGATAAATTCAAAGTATAATTGGAGCCGCATTCAAAACGTTATTAGTAGCATATGCAGTAATGATGAAGAAGCACAGCTGTTTGGGTTTAAAAATAAAAAAAGTGCAGATTTATTAAGTTAGATAACTTTTTAAAGAGGATAAACATAAAATAGCTATGTACTAATTAAGATGGTTTATACTGCTTTGAAAATTAAAAACAATGATTCTCTATAAAATTCCACCATTCCATGCTATACTATAAGCAAGTAAATATTTTAGATTTGCAAGGGAGCCTATGTAATAGGCTGAGAAAGGACTATGAAGTACCTGACCTTTTGACCTGATCGGGATCATGCCCGCGTAGGAAGCACGCTGACATATGTGGGTATCGATGTAATGTCGATACCTTTTTGTGTATAGAGCACCCCAAATAGGCTCCTTTGTAATGAAAGGAGCTTTTTATGTTTTACACACAAATGCAAGCAGCCCAAAAAGGCATTGTTACCGACGCGATGAAAGTGGTAGCAGAAAAAGAGAACATGGATGTTGAAGTATTACGAGAGTTAGTGGCAAAAGGACATGTAACAATTCCATGCAACAAACATCATACGGCTTTGCAACCGGAAGGAATTGGTCAGAAGTTACGCACAAAAATCAATGTAAACTTAGGTACGTCTAAAGATTGTACAGATTACGAAGAAGAAATGAAAAAAGTTCATCATGCAGTGGCATTAGGGGCTGAATCGATTATGGACTTGTCTACACATGGTGATACAAAAGTATTCCGCCGTCTGCTTACCAAAGAATGTCCTGTTATGATTGGCACCGTGCCAATCTATGATAGCGTTATTCATCATCAGAAGGATTTAGGTGAATTGACTGCAGAAGACTTTATTTCTACTATCCGTCTTCATGCTGAAGATGGGGTAGACTTTGTTACATTACATTGCGGGATTACACAACATACAGTGGAGCAAATTAAACGTCACAAACGAAAATTAAATATTGTCAGCCGTGGCGGTAGTTTAGTTTTTGCTTGGATGTCTATGACTGGTCAAGAAAATCCTTTCTATGAATACTATGATGAAATCTTGGACATTTGTGCAGAGTATGATATGACTATTTCTCTTGGCGATGCATGCCGTCCTGGTTGCTTAGCGGATGCTACAGATATCTGTCAAATCGAAGAACTTGTTCGTCTTGGTGAGTTAACAAAACGAGCTCGTGAACGTGGTGTACAAGTGTTGGTGGAAGGTCCTGGACATGTGCCATTGAATCAAGTACAAGCCAATATGGAAGTACAACAAACAATCTGCGATGGGGCACCGTTCTACGTGTTAGGACCATTGGTAACAGACATTGCACCAGGCTATGACCATATTACAGCGGCCATCGGTGGTGCCGTGGCAGCCATGCATGGGGCAGCTTTCCTTTGCTATGTAACACCAGCAGAGCACTTAGCCTTACCTGATGAAAACGATGTGAAAGAAGGCATCATGGCTTTCAAAATTGCGGCGCATGCCGCAGACATTGCAAAAGGGATTCCCAATGCACGGGATCGCGATGACCGCATGGCAGAGGCGCGTCAAAAACTCGATTGGGAAGCACAATATGCAGTAGCACTAGACCCTGAAAAAGCACGTCGCATCCGTGAAAGTCGTGCCCCAGAAGAAGGACATAAAGAAGCTTGCAGTATGTGCGGAAAATTCTGCGCCGTACGGAGCATCAACAAAGCCTTAGAGGGCGAGAAAATCGATATATTATAAAAGAGAAAGGAAACAGCCAACTCTGTTAGGGAGTTGGTTGTTTTGTTGTATAGACCAAGTTAAATGTATGAATCTAACAGGTCAGAATATATTGTGAATAAATTTTATATCGATAGGCTTTGTATTTTTAGAATTATTGGGAGATAAAAGTTATAAATACATAGGGATTATCATATAAAGTAGTTGCTTAGTGCGGACACTATGATGTATCATAGTAATAACATATATGTATTTTTATCATTTATATGAGGTGTGCTATGAGAAAAAGAACAGCAATCGCTCTTGTTTTAGCTAGTGTATTTGCAGTCAATGCAGGTACTGCTACAGTAGAAGCTAGTTGGTTAAGTAAAACGTTAAAGAAATTAGACAATGCTTTGGGGGTTCCTGATAGTAATACACAGGTGACACAACAGTCTGATGGAAATTTACGTTTACCACAAGCAGGAGAACGATGGATTCTGATTTCTGAAAATAAATATTATAAAACGTACTTAGATAGAACTAAAGTATATGCAAGAGGAGAAGCTCAGAATCGTGTGGTAGAAGGCGTATTTAAGAGAGAATTTACACCTTTGGGATCTCAATGGTTAGGTGGGTTTGGAGAGGTCAAACCAGATGTAGTAACAGTAGAATATTATTCGAATGAGTATTATGTAAATTCTGTCCAATGGCACAATATTGGAACGTATTCAATACCAACTTCTTATTATGATGTCCATGGTAACTTAATTTACAGAAATGGTAGCATAGAACGTAAATACTACGGTAATTATGTGCCAGATTCTGAAGAGGAACATATCAAAGACAGACTCTTCCACATGTTTGGCTGGGATTATTAATCTATAAATCAATTCTATAGTTATCGTTTTAAGGGGGATGTATTGTGAAAAAGTGGAAACTATTAGGGTTAGCTTGCTCGTTATTTGTGTTGGCAGGTTGTGCGAGTCTGGACTCGAATATTGAAGTGGATAATGATTTTAGTGGTAAATGGGAGTCACAACTACAAATTCCCGAGCCAATGAGTAAAGTGGAATTAGAGTCGGCACTTCAAGATTCTTTACAAAAAGAAGCAAAAGGTTCCGTGCCTGTAGGAAAATTAGATGATAAGGAAATTAACGAAAAAATTCAAAAAGACCAGCAAGCACTAAAAGAGTTTGCTGATAAGCACATTAAACTAGAAGCTGTAGATCCAACAGGTAAAGAAATTAATGATAAAGATGGTACCGTAAGATCTGGCAATTGGAAGATTACAGCAAAATTTGATGATGACAAGGAATTAACAAAAACATACAGAATCATTTATGGTGCATTAGGTAGCACTCCTGCGGAAAATGTTATTTTCCCATATGGTGATGAAAGTAATGAATACATGTTCTATATGGGTAAATCCTTTGGTACTACAAAAATTACCGTTGATGGGGATATTAAAAAAGAATTTGAAACAGATGGTGTAGTCAAAGACGATACAATCACATTTGTGAAAGATAAAGAAATTCGTTTTGTATTTACAACAGCCTCTCATTTCTTCAGAAATACAATCATTGCGATTATTGTTATAGGTGGCGCAATTGGTGGATTTATATTTTGGAAACGAAGAGGTGTCTAAAATGAACGTAAAACAAGCTTTTGTAAAAGGTTTTGCTTTAGTAGCAGTAGTTGCCTCTTTGGCAGGTTGCGAATCAGTATCTTCATTAGGGGGCAGTCCAGATTTATCAGGGACATGGTATCAATATCAACCAGGTTCTACTGATGGGACTAGTTATAGAAGTGGTACTATATATAAAATTACAATAGAAAAAGTAAGTGAGCACACATATAAAATGGCAGAATCAAAATATTATCAAAAAGGGATTAATGTAAAACACACATTCCTTAACGAAGAAGAATATTTAAAAAATTTTAATGGATTTATGACGTGGGGAGTAGAAAGAGGGCCTAACAAAGTAGGAGTTATACCACAATATGATGAAGAACATGAATGGGTAGGAAAAGTAGATAGATTTAACAAGCATGAACAAATTTTAACTGTTAGGGATGGAGTTGTATATTCAGCTTCAAATGGTGCAACACATACAATTAAAGAAGAAAATGGTAAGCTCGTCCTTGAAAGTGAAGGTAAAACAACATTACAAAGAACAGATGATTCATTTTTTGATGAAGCATTCAAACAAGAAGAAGAATTGATTCGAAAAGCTTTAAAAGAAGAAAATGAAAAAAGTCCGATGTATAAGTACGATGTTAGGAATATTACGTTCACAAAACGAGACTTATAGTATAAAGACGTAAGGTTAGTGTAAAATGTTTGTGGGAAAATAAAATAGAAAAGAAGGTCATCCTTTGTTACAATGAATGTGCTCAAATAACTCAAAGCAAAGGAGACCTTCTTATGGAATTTATTTTACAACAAGTAGCAGACAATTGCACCGATTTTTTTAACTTTTAAGATAACAAAAAGATTTAATGATGAAGATCATGTAAGCTTACAAACAGGTAAGAATATTAAAATGAAGTTAGCCACTGTATATACGGACAAAGTGGATGTGGGTTCTAAACACATGGAATTAGTCGAAAAACATTCTTTCATTTTATCTGGACGTTTAAGCTCTCGCCCGCCAGGATGGAGTGAAAAAGGGGTAGATACGCATGGGTATAGGTAGAAATCTTGTAGAATGTTTATTATAAAATCCGTTAGACATCATATTTTTTATTAATTTTACTTTAAACAAGGGGGAGTTAGCTATGAAAAAATATCTTACAGCGTTAGCTGCCACAGTAGTATTGGGTGTAACTTCAGGATTTGCCACAAATCCATTTTCGGATGTAACTCCCGATGATTGGGCATATCAAGCAGTAGCACAATTGGCCAAAGAAGGTATTATTAATGGATATTCAGATGAAACGTTTAAAGGCCAACATAACATTACTCGTTATGAAATGGCACAAATGTTAGCAAAAGCGTTAGCTCATCAAGATCGTAATGATGCTGAACAAAATGTTATTATCAACCGTTTGTCAAAGGAATTTTCTACAGAACTAAGTAACTTGGGCGTACGTACTGATATTTTAGAAAATAAGATGGGTAACATTGCAATCAATGGTGATGCACGATTAATGTTTGAACGTAATCGTACTGAATATGATTTGGATGAAGAGCCATATTCTGCGGCTAATTCATTAGGTACAAATATCAATAGATATAATGAAACACCACCAGAAACGTATGGAACAAGACAAATTCGACCAGAATCGGCACATGAAGATGCTCCGCCTAATCCACCTAAAATATATGTTACACCCCCTATGTTTACATATCGTGCACGACTACAATTCACCGCAACTGTCAATGATAATACTAAAGCTGTACTTCGTGTAAGCACAGGCGATAAAGAATTTGGATCTAATAAAAGTACCGATGTATCCGTTGACCGATTATATCTACAACATAATTTTGGAAAATATGTAACTACCTTCGTAGGACGTCATGATGCATTTATTGGTGGCGGATTAACCTATGATGGATCTTTAGAAGGGGCAACTATAATAGCCGGTAAGGATAAATTAAATGCATCATTCACATTTGGATATGCTCCGGATATGACTATGAAGGTTGCTACTGGTAGGGATAGAGATTATCCAGAACGAATCTATCAAGCTAATCTATTTAAATCATCGCATGAAAATAATGCGCAATTAGCTATTTTTCAAGTAAATAGTAAATTTGGTTCTCATGTAAAATTAGGAGCTTTCTATACAAAAGTAAATGGCATGGATTTAGGTGAAATCCTTGAAAATTCGGATGTACAAATGGCTTATGTTGATTCTTCTGATATGGTAAATAAATATTTAGACTTCTATGGTGTCTATGGAAATATTAAATTGAGTTCTAAAGTATTCGTAGATGGTGAATTTGCCAAATTTAGAAACATTAAAAATTATGCCTATGATGAATATAACATTAATGAATCTAACAAGGCTTGGACTGTAGGACTTACATATGGTAACTACATTCCACATAAACGTGGCACTTGGTCTGTGAAAACGCAGTATATTTTTTTAGGGAAAAGAGGACCTGTTTTTGCACCTACATTCTGGACGCCAGCAAATCAAAACTATAAAGGGTGGGCTTTGCAAGGTAAATATGCAGTCGCTAATAATGTTGGTTTAAAAGTATATGCTATAGTTAATCCGGAAGATGAAAGCGGAGATAAATTATCTAACTATTACCGTGCAGAAATTAACTATAAGTTTTAATAATTAAATTGGAAAAAGGTTAAATTGTAAGAGTATAATACATTTGTGACAAAACAAAAAAATAAGAAGGCTCTCTGTTATAATGAAAGTTGCTAAACCGAATCATTATTTCAAAGGAGAGACCTTCTTATTTCATTTATTATAACTGAAGAATTACGCTTTCGTAAACTCATTTGTGAATATGCTATAAAATATAAAAATAATGCTGAAGCAGCTAGACGGTATCATACAAGTAGACAACAAGTGCAACGTTGGGTAAAACGCTATGATGGAACGATTGAATCCTTACGGTTAAAGAGCCGTAGACCTCATTCACATCCAAATCAGCATACAGCAGAAGAGTTATCCCTAATAAAGCGTGTATATTCAAAATTTAAGCATGAAGGGTTGGCGCAAGTATATACGGAAGCTAAGAAACGAGGATATACTCGATCGTATGGCTCAATGTGTTGTCAAATTCGTCGGAATATTCCTAAAATTAAGGAGAAAAAACAATATTATAAAAGTAAGTGAAAGCCTGATGTAGTTACATACCTTAATGCTCTTTTAAAGGCACATCAACGATATGCGAGTAGATATAATAACATAGCACAGAAAGTATTGGGGTTTAAATCACCCAATGAATATATAGCAGAGTAGTTCTTAAATAAATCTTTAGGAGGTTGTGTCACAAATGTTTGACTACTGTAGAGATATATTTTATATGAAAAGTATAGAAACATTGTATTTATAGTTTGCTAGTGTTATGATATTATATTAGGCTCTTTGTCAAATGTGGGGGCTACTCATGTAAAAGCTTTTAGCGCTAGCTATGGAAATAGCTAGCGCTATTCT
>NZ_RQVK01000025.1 GCF_003992015.1 Veillonella sp. VA137 | reverse complement strand
GTTTTACACAGATTGAATATAAATTGTTTTGTAGTGTTATTTGCTATTTACTTTTATTCAATTAAATTTACATAAACCGCTTTATTACGGCAAAGAACTACAGTCATACTTGGCATAATCTATTCGCACTATTTATATAAACTTAGCATCATACTAATTAGCAAACTAAGCAAAGCACAAGTTTGCAAATGACATCATCACAAGCGCCCTTCCCCTTGAGGAACACCGTTAGGTGTAGTAGCCTTGTGGCATTTTTACTGACCAAATTACATAAACCCAAGAAGAGCACGGTGTGCCCCCGAACAAACATTATGAAATACCGTTTGAGAGGGGGTATACCGTGCTCTTCCCTTTATCTTATTTAGTTAAAAACACCACAGGCTACATAACGTAACCAGAGACGACCTACATAGCGTAACAAGAAAGTATAGCATTAACACTCAAAGTATGCTATACTTAACTTACAAATAAGAAGAGCCATCAACGTGTGCAGGCGTTAGGCTCATCTCAAGATTACAAATGTGATAATGCCTAACGTGTTAAGGTGTGCTAGACCTTATTCGTTAGGCTTTGTCATTTCTAATTAAAGAAATGGTAAAGATCTATAATCAATTTTAAAAGCTTTATCAATACAGATAACTTTTTAAAAAGTTTCATAGAACCACCTCCTCCCATTACAGGAAGAGATAAGCCTAACAACACGTTAATGACTCTTACCTTTTCATTATAGCACAATCTATTCGTACTGTTTATATAAACTTACTGCCATCTAAGCAGCAAACTAAGCAAAGTGCAAGTTTGCAAATGGTACCGTCACAAGCGTCCTTCCCCTGAGGAATGCCGTTAGCTGTAGTAGCCTTGTGGTGTTTTTTACTGACCAAATCACACAGACCTAAGAAGCCCATGGCGTGCTCCTGAACAAACATTATGAAATACCGTTTGAGAAGGAGTATGCCATGGGCTTCCCTTTATCCTATTCAGTTAACAACGCCACAGGCTACATAACGTAACAAGAGATGTTGCTATTCTGTAACAAACTATGCTATACTTAACTTACAAATAAGAAGAGCCATCAACGTATGCAGGCGTTAGGCTCATCTCAAACTTGTGAAATATGAAATGCCTAACGTGTAGAGGGAGGGAACCTCTTATCGTTAGGCTTTTTCATTAATTAGTTAAACCAATCAATGAGTCGTACTATTAATTTTAGAATTAAAATCAAGATATCGATTTTTCTAAACTTTTTCATAGTACCACCTCCTCCCCTTAGGGAAGAGATGAGCCTAACAACACGTTAATGACTCTTACCTTTTCATTATAGCACAATCTATTCACACTGTTTATATAAACTTACTATCATGTCGAACAACAAACTAAGCAAAGCACAAGTTTGCAAACGATACCGTCACAAGTGCCCTTCCTGAGGAACGCCGTTAGGTGTAGTAGCCTTGTGGCATTTTTACTGACCAAATTACATAAGTGCAAGAAGAGCACGACATGTTCCGAAGAAAACCTAACCACTGTATCATTTCGGTTTGGAATATGTCGTGCTCTTTTACCTGAGGAACGCCGTTGTACGTAGCACATCTTGTAGCGCCCCTAACTACCTAACTCACACAAATACAAAAGCCCGTAACATGTTCCTGAACAAACCTACCGTAGGATCAGTTTGAGAAGGAATATGTTACGGGCTTATTTATGCTAATTTAGACATCGCCACAAGATTGCATAGGGCAACCAGAGACGACTTATTTTGCCTCTACAGCAGCAATCGCACAAAGGTCAACGATATCGCTTACGGAGCAACCGCGGCTAAGATCATGGATTGGTTTTGCCAAACCTTGGATGATTGGTCCGATAGCAGTAGCGCCAGCAAAGCGTTGTACTAATTTATAACCAATGTTAGCTGCTTGTAAGTCAGGGAAAATCAAAATGTTAGCTTTACCAGCCACTTGAGATCCTGGAGCTTTACGTTCTGCTACGGATGGAACGATGGACGCATCTAATTGCAATTCCCCATCGAATGCGAAGTCTACGTTACGGCCTTTCAAGTCTTCTACTGCTGCCACCACTTTATCAACTTCTGGAGAAGAAGCAGATCCTTTTGTGGAGAAGGATAAGAAGGATACGCGAGGCTCTTTCATACCTGCTACGGAACGAGCTTTACCAACACTGGACTCAGCGATATCAGCCAATTGTTCAGATGTTGGGTTAGGGATAACGCCGCAATCGGAGAAAATCAACAATCCGTCATCACCGTATTCTTTTTTATCAGTAATCACAAGCATAGAGCTGGACACAGTTTTCAAACCAGCTTGTGTACCTACTACTTGGATAGCTGCACGAAGTACGTTTGCTGTAGGGCTTGCAGAACCTGCAACCATGCCGTCTGCCAAACCTAAACGCACTAACATAGCTCCGAAGAACAATGCATCGCCAGTCATAGTAGCGTGCGCTTTTTCAGGTGTCATGCCTTTTTTCGCGCGCAATTCTACAAATGTATCTACCATTTTGTTTAATTCGCCGAATGTAGCTGGGTTGATGATTTCAGCACCTTCCAAAGATACACCAGCTGCTGTAGCTGCCGCTTGAATTTTATCTTCTGCACCAACCAATACAGGCACGCAGAAACCTTCTTTCAAAATCGCAGCCGCTGCTTCGATGACACGGCTATCTTCGAATTCTGGCAATACAATTTTTTTACCCAAGCCTTTTGCTTGCTCTTTTAAACTTTGAATTAAATCCATGGTATGTCCTCCTTTTAAGACCCATTTCGATATATCTACGCTTTATTATACTATAACTAATTTTGATGTTCAAACCGCTTCATATAGTTATGGTGAAAGTATACTATCCACTTCATTCATACTAAAACTGCTTCGGTATAAACCCAAAATGTTGCAAGGCTTTATAAATCCCGTCGTCATGGCAGGATGTTGTGACGTAGTCAGCTTTTTCTTTCAGTGCGTCACGGCCGTTACCCATGGCGATGTTTAGCCAATCTGGTCGGAACATGGACAGGTCGTTATAGCCGTCACCAAATACGATGACATCTTGGTAGGATGCGCCAAAGCCATCGATCATTTTCCGAATCCCATAGGCCTTATCCATCGGTTCAAATAAAATGCATCCGTCTCCATAGCGAATTAAATCCTTCGTCATATGCACAATGCCACGGCGCTGTTCCTCTTCTTCTGTGATGAAAGCATAGACCTTGTAAAAGTGCTCGATATCCTCAGGTACCAAGTCTGGTACGACTTCGTTTTGCATCATATCCCATTGCGGATCCCATGCTAGGACGCTTTCATAAGGAGTAATGCGGACAAAGTCATTTTTATGGGTCACACCCCAGGGCACATTATGTTTCGTCAAGTAGTTGAGGTACTGCACGCAGCGTTCCCGATCCATGCCCTGCATCCATTGCACTTCGTAATCTTCCGTAATACTATAGCCACCATCAGCTACAAAATTTGGGGTCTTTGCCATCTTCGCAAAACGCATAGCATCAGCCTGCAAACGACCTGTGGCAAGCGCCACGTGATGCCCTCTATCCTGCAAATACTCCAAGGAGTACTGCGCGCTGTCAGGAATTACCCCATCCGGCCAGACCGCTAGGGTATTATCAATATCGAAGAAAAAATATTTCTTGTCCATTCGGTCCTCCTCAGCGCAAGTGCTGCTCCTCATCCCAACCGTTCACCAACTGAAAGCGATCCTTCTGCTCCACATTTGGATATTTCTCATGGTCCACCTCGCTAGCGAACATCGCCAATGGCCGCACGAAGGTTTTGCGCTCTCCATAGAGCTGTTGATACACCACATGAGGCTCATCCGTCTCGGAATGGATGGCAATGTCGATGACATAGTATAGCATGCCTTTAAAATGACGATATAAACCGCCTACTACAATCTCTTGCATAGTCATCGTCCTTTCTGGTAACGATTATTTACCTAGTTGTTTCGTTGTCTCTGTGACAGAGTACCACACAAGTTCATTGATGTAATAACGAAGCTCTTCGCTCTTCACATATTTCGCATTGCTATCTGCTGCACTGACAATGGCTGTGGCAATATCTTCACCTGTTAACGCATTACCTTTCGCTTCGATGGCTTGCTCTACATTCGCTAAGATATCATGGCGTAAATCTTTCAATACATACCACGCATAGCTACCTTTTTCCGCTGTTTCCTTACCAGCCAACGCTGCTACTTCTTCGTGGCGGTTGGAACGGTCTAATTGATTGTCACCATGCCAGTTGTGAATGCGTTTAAAGAATCGCAACCGCTTTGTAAGCTTTGTGTCCAAAACGGATAACACTTGCGCTCCATCATAGACAGTCACTTTGTCTTGTCCCTTGCTTTGTAACGCGGTCAATAACTCATCCATTGTAATGCCATGGATTGGTTTTGCTGTAATGTGTGACACTACCGCAGAAGGAGTCACAGAATCATGACCTTTCACAGCATGAGACAATTCTTCTAATGTGATGCCTTGCATAGATGTGCTCGCCATGGCTGGCGTCGGTTGTACTCCATCAATCGTATGTACTAGGCCGTCAATGGCTTCTTTTGTTTCTGGCATAGTCGCTAATAAATGGTAGCCCTTCGCCACTTCTGTTACCTCAGATGGATGTTGACGAGCGAAAATGTCCTCGCTCATACCGAAACTTGTGCCTACTGTCAGCAATAATGCTGTTGATAATACTAAACGTTTCAAAATTCTATCTCCTATATAAATTACTGAATCATATTATACTCAATCTATCTTTTATTATATCATACCTTATGGTTCTAGCAGTATAGTACCTTTACAAAATGCCTATCTTAGTGCATATCGTAAATACTAGCTTAAATATATGAATATCGACATAAACTTAAGACTCTGTTCGGCGCCCCACTAGAGATCAGACTTACATCAGGGCAACTCAAAATACACCTATGACTTATTAATACCATACCTCTCACCACAGATTCGCACACTATATCCTTATGAACACAGCAAAGGAGCCACAACAATTCCTAACAGTCTTGTTATGGCTCCTTTTCTATCGAGCATGTACAACATACTCTACCACTAGTTCACCTTATTGTAACACATGATCTAGTTGTTTATTAGTTTCTTTTGCTGTTTGTTTTGCTGTATACCAAACAAGTTCATTGATGTAGAAACGAAGTTCTTCTTGATCCACAGTGAACGCTTGTTTAGCTGCTGCTTGTGACAACGCATTCACAATGTCTTCACCAGTTGTTGCTTCACCTTTTTGGTCAAACACGGCTTTTACATTGTTCAATGCGTCTTGACGTACACCACGCAATACATTCCAGCCATAGCTGTTGCTGTAACCATTCACCGCTTCTTTCACATCTGTATTATGTTTGTTCAAGAACACTTGGTAATTCGCAGTGTGTTCGTATTTATTGTCCCCATTCCAATTATGAGCACGTTTAAAGAACTCCACGCGGTTCGTCAAGTTGCGATCTAACACACGTAAGAAGTCATGATTCACATCATGGTCCGCAAAGCGATGTTGACGATCTGTCAAACGCTCACCACGCTCATGACGAGCTACTAAATCTGCCTGCACCGCATGAGCACGATCTAATGTCATACCTAATTCTTGTAATGCAGATGCCGTTTCTGGTGTCACTGCTTCTACTTCATATCCCACCGCTGGTGTTACGATATTGTCTGGGTTCTTTTGATCGAACAACACATCTCCCATGGCAAAACCAGATGTTGTGGCAGCTAATAATACTGCCGTTAATACTAATTTTTTCATGCCTATATCTCCTATACATATTCTATTTACTAAATTATCTCATCTAGATATAGTATCTAATCTTTCTCACACATTGTACTATATTGTTTTTATTTTGTATACCATAGACCCTGTGAAAGCCGGAGCTTTCACAAAATCTATTCGTATTGGTTAGTAAAAATTAACCTTTTTTTACATACTTAAGTACTTCTGCCAATTGCGCTTTCAACTCATTAATTTCGTCTTTTTGCAATTGATTTTGTGCTTCTAATGCAGATACTTTATCTTGTAATGTATAGGAAGAGCTAATAGGACCTTGACGATACGCATCTTTCACCGCTGTTTCATCAGCACGAGAGCCGAACTTCCAGCTAACGCCCGCATTCGCCATCAATTCATCATGATTGCTGCCGATAGATGCGCCTGCATGGAATAATAAAGACTCGTTTTTATAGTGTGCAATACCTAATGCCAATGCAGTTTGACCTTTGTAAGTACCTACGCCAGCCATCAATGTAGTTGGTTCCAATGGATCATATTGTAAGTGACGCAATCCAGCCATCGCAGCAGATTGAGCACCTAAACGATTAACACGGCTATCCACATTAGTTGCGTAATTTGCAATTCCTTTCAACTGTGACACATTCACTGCATCGGTATCGTTTACACCAGCTGCCACGTTAGTGATCGTATTGCCACCATTATCAAGACCTGTAGATGTTAAGCTTACAGAGGCTCCGCCCTGAGTGGCTGGTGCAAAGGTGATACCTTTCATATTTGTTAAGGTATCTGATAATTTAAGTTCAATACCTTTATCTGTCGCTTTCGCTTGAATATTGATACCATCCTTCTTCGCTGCTTCATCTGGTGTAAAATTAGAAGCGCCTTTAAGGGAGATACCGTCTTTTAACGTAGTTGTGTACGTTGAATTATCATCACCGGCAATATGTAATTCTTTATTCTCTAATGTTTCAGAAAGAACTGCATGCGTTACAATACCAGAAATTGTTACATTCTTACCAGTAGCCGTATCTGCATCGCCTTTCACAATAGGTAACGCAACAGTACCTGTTTTATCATCCACCGTGTATGTGCCAGCTTTTACATGTACATCGTCAGTTTTGTCCAACTTAGTTTCTTCTAAATTAGAAACTCTTTCGTTAGTAGCATGTAATTGTTTACCTGTTACGGCATCAGTAGACTTGTCTGACAAATCTGCATCTGCCAAGTTAGTGATTTTTGTACCATCAGCATTAATACCATCTTTGCCAATAGTGATTGTTTTTGTTGTACCATCAGCTTGTTTGTTGGCAATAGATACTTTATCTCCATCGATTGTTAGTTTTGTACCTGCACCATCTGCTGCTGTAGCGTTAGTAATAGATGTAATACCTGTTAGGTCTTTTACTAAACCAATTTCTAGTTTACCATCAACATTTTTAGTACGGATGTTGTTGGCAGCTGTTGCTACAGTATCTGCTACTGTACCTTCACCTACGATATCAAGTTTTTCACCTAAGTTTTTATGAATCTCATCGCCTGCATTGCCTTTGAAAGTCAAGCCTTTTTCAACGATCGCATTTGCAGTGTTATGTAAATCTGTTACGTTAGTAGCTGCATTTTTAACTGGGCTATCATCTTTAGCTGCTTTTTCTAATTTTTCTAATGTATTTGTACCTGCTAGTGGTGTAACAACAGAAGAAATATTATTTAATACAGTTGTACCATTTGTTACAGTGCCATCTGGGTTTACTAGACGTGCTTCTGGTGTCACTGCTACAGGAGCTGTACCACCATTTTCATCAGGAGTTTTTACATTGCCATCTGGTTCTACTTCATCAGCTTTGTAGTAATTGCCATCGTTTGCTTTCACTAAGCGATCACCGGCAGCATTTGTGAATACTACTGTACCAGCTTCGCCGTTACGAAGTGCATTGACTTTAGATGTTAAGTCTTTACCGTTTAAGCCGTCTTTACCTGTTGGGCCTTGTGCACCTGCTGTACCAGCTACGGTTGCACCATCTTGACCTGCACCCGCTTTGCCATCACGTCCATCAGAATCTGTATTACCAACATTAGCTGCATTATCTAATGTTTTACGTGCTGTTTCCTCTAAACCAATCGTAATCGTACCGTTTTTATCAGTTTCAACAACCACACCTGTTTTAGGTCTTAATCCATCAGTATCTTTGCTAGGACTATCTTGACCTGCTGGTAAATCAGTTGGTGCTATTGTACCAGTACCGGCTTTGAAAGTAATCACTTTATTTTTCGGCACTACTGTAGAGCCCGTTCCAGTACCATCATCAACATGTAAATCCCAGGCGTGATCATCTACATATTTTTTAGTAGCTACATCTGAATTGTCTGTTGGTTCTGCCACGTTTGTGATTTTTTTACCACCAGCATCAATACCATCTTTGCCGATTGTCACTGTTGCTTTTGTGCCATCAGCTTGTTTATTTTCTACTGTTAATGCATCGCCATTGATAGTCAATGTAGTGCTTGCTACTTTCGCTGCATCAGGTTGTGCTGGATCTACTGGAGCTGCATTTGTAATAGATGTAATATTTTTTAAATCTTTTACTAAACCGATTTCTAGCTTACCATCAACATTTTTAGTACGAATGTTGTTGGCTGCTGTTGTTGCATCAGCTGCTACTGTACCTTCACCTACGATGTCAAGTTGATCACCTAAGTTTTTATGAATTGCATCGCCTTCATTGCCTTTGAAAGTCAAGCCTTTTTCAACGATCGCATTCGCAGTGTTATGTAAATCTGTTACATTAGTAGCTGCATTTTTTACTTTGCTATCATCTTTAGCTGCTTTTTCTAATTTTTCTAATGTATCTGCACCCGCTAATGGTGTCACTACAGAAGAAATATTATTTAATACAGTTGTACCATTTGTTGTAGTACCATCTGGATTTACTAGACGTGCTTCTGGTGTCACGGCTACTGCATCATCTGCTTTTGTGCCATCTGCATTGACCTTACCTGCTGGATAGTACTTACCATCGTTAGCTTTCACTACACGTTCGCCATCCTCATTTGTGTACACTACTGTACCAGCTTCACCGTTACGAAGTGCGTTTACTTTAGATGTTAAGTCTTTACCGTTCAAGCCATCTTTACCAGTTGGGCCTTGTGCACCTGCAGAACCAGCTACTGTTGCACCATCTTTACCAGCACCTGCTTGTCCATCACGTCCGTCAGAGGCTGTATTACCTACATTCGCTGCATTATCTAATGTAGTACGATCTGCTTTTTCTAAGCCAAGTGTGATGTTGCCTTCATCATCTTTAGCAATAACAACACCTTTTTTAGGTGTGTCTGTAGCATCACTTGTGTCTGCACTAGCTTTTAATGTAATCGCTTTATCTTTCGCTGTTACAGCTTCCGCTGGATTATCGCCATTTTGAACTTTTAAGCCCCATTTTTGAGCATCTACATATTCTTTATTGGCTGCATCTTTGTCAGCTTCCGGTGTTGCCACGTTAGTGATTTTTTTATTACCAGCATCAATACCATCTTTGCCGATTGTCACTGTTGCTTTTGTGCCATCAGCTTGTTTATTTTCTACAGTTAATGCATCGCCATTGATTGTTAATGTAGTGCTTGCTACTTTCGCTGCATCAGGTTGTGCTGGATCTACTGGAGCTGCATTTGTAATCGACGTAATATTTTTTAAGTCTTTTACTAAGCCAATTTCTAGCTTACCATCAACATTTTTAGTACGAATGTTGTTTGCTGCTGTTGTTGCATCAGCGGCTACAGTGCCTTCGCCTACGATGTCCAATTTTGCGCCTAAGTTTTTATGAATTGCATCGCCTAGGTTACCTTGGAAATCAAGACCTTTTGTGACAAGAGCATTCGCTGTATTATGTAAATCTGTTACATTCACCGCAGAGTTAGCTACTTTGTTATCAGCTTTTGCACCTTCTGCTAATTTATCTAGGTATGTATTACCTGTTAAATCATTAACAGCAGATGCCACATTATCCAATGTCATTGGTTTGGCAGCATTCACTTTAGTATGAACCTTATCTAAATCAGCTGCTGGAACTTCTGCACCATCTTTAGTAACAAATTTACCATCTACTGTTTTGAATACTTGGTTACCATCTTTGTCTACGAAGATGACTGGGCTTGTCACACGTTCGTTGATCAATTGGCTACCGTTCACTGCATTATCTAATGCAGTACGAGTCGCTTTATCTAGACCAACTGTGATATTACCTTGGTCATCTTTAGTGATTAAAAGACCTTTTTTAGGAGTTGCTTCATCATCACTTGCATCTGCACTAGCTTTTAATGTAATCGCTTTATCTTTCGCTGTTACAGCTTCCGCTGGATTATCGCCATTTTGAACTTTTAAGCCCCATTTTTGAGCATCTACATATTCTTTATTGGCTGCATCTTTGTCAGCTTCCGGTGTTGCCACGTTAGTGATTTTTTTATTACCAGCATCAATACCATCTTTGCCGATTGTCACCGTTGTTGTGTCAGCACCTTTTTTGTTCACTACGGATAGCTTATCGCCATCGATAGTTAATTTCGTACCATCTCCATCTGCTGTTGTTGCATTTGTAATCGACGTAATACCAGTTAACGCTGGGTTTACGTTATATTTGTAAGGATTATCTACTGTGCCATCACCTGCAACAGTTGTATTCGTACCATTTGCAAAGTTTAGTTTTGCTGCAGAAATAGTGTATGTTTTCTTACCTGTTGTTGCATCTACAGCAGGAGTAACAGTAATACCATCACCTTGTACGACTTCTGTGCCTAAGCCAGTAATCACTTTTTTACCAGCATCTGTAATGTTGGATAAGTTTTTATCTGCCAATGGAGCTGTTGCATTAGTGATTGCTGTATTGACTGCGCCTGCTGTTGCAAGTTTACTTGCATCATCAGCTTTTGTAACATCAGCAGCCACTACAGGTGTTACCGTAATATCGCCATTATTATTCGCAACAGTTAATGTGTTCGCATCACCAGAAGTAACAGATTTCACTGGGTTTAAACCAGAAATTGTAGCTGTTTCTGTTGTTTCTTTGCCATTAGCATCTTCATATTTTAATGTAACAGTTCCATTCTCCACAGTATACGCTTGTGGTTTAATATGACGTTCTGCTGTTTTATCTAATTTAGCTTCTACTTTTTCATTCGTTTCATGTAACTGTTTACCTGTTACAGCATCAGTAGAACTATTTGTTAATGCAGCATCTGCTAGGTTAGTCACCTTAGCACCGCCTACATTCACGCCGGCCGCATTGATCGTTACTGCAGTACCAGCACCAGTGAAAGTTAATCCAGTATCACCAGTAATAGACGTAATACCTGTTAACGCCGGATTCACGTTATATTTGTAAGGTTTATTCGCTGTGCCATCACCCTCAACAGTTGTATTTGTACCATCTGCAAAGTTCGGTTTTACCGCAGAGATGGTGTATGTTTTCTTACCTGTTGTTCCATCTACAGCAGGAGTAACTGTAACACCATCACCTTGTACGACTTCTGTGCCTAATCCAGTAATTACTTTTTTACCAGCATCTGTAATGTTGGATAAGTTTTTATCCGCCAATGGAGCTGTTGCATTAGTAATAGCTGTATTGACTACACCTGCTGTCGCAAGTTTGTTTGCATCGCCAGCATCTGTAATATCAGCAGCCACTACAGGTGTTACTGTAATATCGCCATTATTGTTAGCAACAGTTAATGTATTCGTATCACCAGAAGCAATAGATTTAATAGAACTTAATCCAGTAATTTTTGCTTTGTCTGTTGTGTCGTTACCGTCACCATCTACATATGTTAATGTAACAGTGCCGTTCTCCACTGTATATTCACCTGGTTTAATATGACGTTCTGCTGTTTTATCTAACTTCTCTTTAACTTTTTCATTTGTTTCATGTAACTGTTTACCTGTTACAGCATCAGTAGAATCTTCTGATACATCACCTTCTTTTAGGTTAGTGATTTTTTTACCACCTACATTAACACCATTATCGTTGATCGCAACGGTTGTTGCGCCACCATGTAATGTCAATGTATCACCAGTAATAGACGTAATGCCTGTTAACTCTGGGTTTATGTTTACTTTATATTTATTATCCTCTGTACCATCGCCCTCAACAGTTGTATTCGTACCTGCCTCAAGTTTAGATGGTGCTGCTCCGCCGCCACCGCCGCCAGCAGCAGCTTTGTCAATTTTGTCTTTTAATTCCTTACTTAAAGTTAACTTATACTTACGAGTAACGCCGTTTTCATTACCTTTTTCAGCATGTTCACTATTACCTTGATCAACAACGATATCATCGCTATCCTCAACAAGAGTATCATTGGCTTTTACAATAAAATTATTAAACGTTGCCTCGTTCCCATTAAAATCTTCTGCTTTAAAAGTATTCGTTGTAACACTTACATTATTACCTGCTTGCACATGATAAAAAGGAATATGTATATTACTCGCATCTGGATCAAAGGGCACTTCCGTATATGTTGGAGGATTAAAGTCAGGTGGTAAAAAAGGATCCGTATCAGATGCCCCTCCACTAGCCATCACCCATGGTGCACTAGGGCTGAATGACGTCGCTACTGTCGCTGCCGTTGCAGCTAACAATGCAACAGCGTATTTTTTACGTTTTTTTGAAAAATTATTGTTCATAGATTCTATTCCTTTCTTCTTACCTTACACATCACCGTTACTACGCGTTATGTGTAATAATACCCATAATTTGTAAATATTCATTAGATTCTATACGGTAAATACATTAAAGTGTATTTAGGTTTAAGGTCTATATTGTAAGCAACAAGACCATCTGTGGTCCCATGCTTCTAAAAGTAATATAACACCAATGTGGCATGTATCATTTACAATAACACACGCCTATTTCAATTTAATTGTATTAAATTGTATTTAAAATTTTCGATTCCTCATCATCATACTATAT
>NZ_RQVK01000024.1 GCF_003992015.1 Veillonella sp. VA137 | reverse complement strand
GACAATAACTGTATACATAAAACTATCATAAGCTATACTTGAAGAGTTAATTTGAGTATAGCTTTTCTAATTAATAGATAAGTCTTTATTTTAATTTAAAACTGAACTAATATGATATAATATAGTAAATTAAGATATTAGCGTTTCTTAATTTTGATATAAATGGGTACAATTTTGATACCTTTTGTATTGACATATTTTCTGTACAGGTGAATTTAAATTGTTATTATCTTGTAATTAATGAATGTGTAAGTGATAGGTGAAGTATGGACGATACAAATATTCTATATGATGAAACAGACCCAAAATCTATTGAACGCTATGCGAAACAATTAATAGGAAAGACCTTTAAAGATATTATTTGTAGCGAAGAATTGAATGATGAAGAGTTTATTAGTTTTGCAAACTTTGCTAGAAAGGGTGGTCTAGGAAATTTAGTAGAGAAGCATTTCTTTCAATATGATATTAATAGTAACTCTGAAGCAGATTTTGAAAAGGCGGGGGTCGAGTTAAAAGTTACTCCTTATGAAATGACAAAAAAGAATACTTATAAAGCTGGTGAACGATTGGTATTAACTATGATATCCAATACTGAGCCAGTAGAGGATGATTTCTATAAATCCCACCTTTGGCAAAAATGTAGACTCATGCTTTTAATGTTCTACTTAAGAGATAGATTGCTAGCTGATAAACTAGATTATGGTATTAACTTTGTAGGTCTATTTGAACCAGTTGATAAAGACTTAGAGATTATAATTAATGATTACCAACTTATTATTGATAAAATAAAATCGGGAAAGGCTCATGAGCTTTCTGAAGGAGATACACTATATTTAGGAGCATGCACAAAAGGTGCAACGGCAGCATCTAGTATGTCTACACAATATTATAATCCTGATGTACCAGCAAAACGTCGTGCGTTTGCTTTTAAACAAAGTTATATGACCTATGTACTAAATAATTATTATGTAGGAAAGCATGATGTGGCAGAGTCTATCCTAACTGATACTAACGAGACAAATCTAGGTAAGGTATTAACTGATAAGATTAAACCATATATAGGTAAAACGGAAGAAGAATTATGTCAAATCTTTAACTTAATGGATTCTTCTAATAAAGCTCGACTGAGTTTACTAGTATATCGGATGTTGGGTGTATCTTCTAATCAAGCTGAGGAGTTTCTTAAGGCTAATATTGTTGTCAAGACGATTCGAGTTAACAAAAATAATAAAATCAAAGAAAGCATGTCTTTTCCATCTTTTAGTTTTAAGAAACTAGTAGATGAAGAATGGGAAGAATCTGATTTATGTAAATACTTTGAAGAAACTAAGCTATTCTTTGTTGTATATACTGAAAATGATACAGGAGAATGTGTATTAAAAGGTGTTAAGCTTTGGAATATGCCAGCTAAGGATATAGCTTTATTAGAAGAGTTTTGGAAAGACGTACAAAAGATTATTAAGGATGGTATAGAACTGATTCCTACAAAAAATAAAAAAGGTGATTATGTAGTTAAAAATAATTTACCTGGTAAAAATAGTCACCCTATTAGTCATATTAGACCACATGCATCTAGAGCATTTTATCAACTAGAAAATGGAATAACCTATGGAAAAGGATCATTGGTAGATGCTGATGAGTTACCAGATGGTCGTTTTATGACTAAGCAGTGTTTTTGGCTAAATAATTCGTATGTATTAAGTGTTATTAAAGATTTATTATAATTTTCTTAATCTATTAATTAGTGTATGTGATTAGGATAATTCAAAAGGAGAAAGTAATGAAACTGACCGTAGTTGAACTATTTGCGGGTGTTGGTGGATTTCGGGTTGGTCTTAATCATGTAAATGAATTTGATTCCGAGACAGGTCTTGCCATTGAGCAAGGTGATTGGAGTTTTGTGTGGGCTAATCAGTGGGAGCCATCTACTAAAGTGCAACCAGCATTCAATTGTTATACTACTCGATTTGGTGTGGGAAATCATAGTAATCAAGATATTAATACAGTAGATAAAGAGACTATTCCGGATCACACATTATTAGTTGGTGGCTTTCCATGTCAAGATTATTCTGTAGCAAGAACACTGTCGAAGGAAAAAGGCATTGAAGGTAAAAAAGGTGTTTTATTTTGGGATATAAAAGATGTTGTAGAAAAAAAACAGCCATCCTTTGTTTTATTAGAAAATGTAGATAGATTACTTAAGTCACCAGCTAATCAAAGAGGTCGTGACTTTGCTATTATGTTAAAAACATTTGATGAGTTAGGATATCATGTTCATTGGCGAGTTATCAATGCAGCTGATTATGGGATGCCACAAAAGCGTAGAAGAGTTTTTATTCTTGCCTATAAAAGAAATACCACTTATGCAAATACCATTCAACACAAGATTCAAAAAATTGGTGCTGAAGAGTGGTTCTATCAGCATGAGTTTTTTAATAGTATATTTCCAGTACAAAAACTTTCAAAAAACTTAGTTCAAAAAGATATACAACAGTATAAGGATATTGTCGAAGTTAGTGATAGTTATAACCAGGGTAAATTTTTATTATCTGGTTATATGGCTGATGGTGAAATTTATAATAGTGATGTAGAATCTATTGTTGAAGAAGTATATCCACTGAAAAAAATAATGAATATTGCAAAGAAGCATGAAAAACAACCGTATTCTTCCTACACTATTAGTCATGATAAAGTGGAAAAATGGAAATATCTAAAAGGTGGAAAAAAGATTGAACGAGTGCGACCTGATGGTGGTATTTATTATTACTCAGAGGGAAGTATGAATTTCCCAGATGATGTGAATGTACCAGGTCGAACTATGCTAACTAGTGAAGGAACCGCTAATCGCTCATCCCATATTGTGTTAGATGAAGAAAGTCAAAATTATAGAACTATTACAGAAGTTGAAGCAGAACTATTACAAATGTTTCCACCTAATTGGACTAATACAGGAATGACGAAGCGAAATAGATATTTTATGATGGGGAATGCCTTGGTAACAGGTGTAATAAGTAGACTAGAACCTCACTTAAAAGAGATAATTTTACATGAAGGCGAATAGTCCCCCCCAGAAAGGACATCATATGGACCTAAAGGATATAGAACTTCCTGAGACTGAAATAACTGATAGAAAAGAGTTAGCACATTCCAAATCAATGTTGTCTCACCAAAATATCACATTAGTTCAGGTATATTTTGTGGCAAAAGATGATGCGTTCTTATACTTATGTGAAGATATAGTTCTTCATGAGGGAGATCATGTCTATGTTTCTGGTAAAATGAAGGATATGTTAGGTATAGTTGTAGATGTACGTCATCAATTTAAAGTAAGACCTTCAAAATATGAACGAGTCATTGCTAAGATCGATACCCAATTACAAGGGGAATTTAAAATCTTCAATCGACTGTTATTGAGCTTTGATCGTAAAAGTTTAGATAAAGAAAAAATCAGTCAATGGTTTTTTCCTCCCCAAGGTGAAGAACCATATATTTCTACATATAGACCGGATCCATTTCCACTAGATGATCTAACTCAGTTTCCTATAGAGCATGCTCGATTAGAAAGAGGATTACAATACTACAAAGAACAACGAGTTGTATATGTGTGTATCGATGATAGATATGGATATGCTATTGTACGTGGATCAGAGTACTATGAGGTTGAGTTTGAATATAACAATGGAATCATAGAAGATATCTCATGTAGTTGTTATTGTGATGGACATTGTAAACATGAATTTGCAGTTTTATTAGAGCTACAGTATACTCTACAAATAGTAGAAAGAGAATTTAAAAACGAATACAGTAAAAACGGATATGTAGCTACGATTGATAAAGATATAGTATGGCAGATGAGTGTAAGATGGACTAATAAAGGAACTATTATTTTTCATAATCAAGTAGAACCTATTATCGTAAATTAAGGAGGACCCATGCAAGAACGTAAACTTTCATCGGAAATGAAATTTGATGGCAAATTGATTAAAGTAACCTATGATATTGCCGATGTGAATGGCAAGGAAGCGTGGCGCGAGGTGGTGCATCACCCAGGAGCTAGTGCTGTGATTGCCATTGATGAAGACAATCGTATCATTATGGAAAAACAGTTCCGCTATGCATTGAACGATTATTTATTGGAAATTCCTGCAGGTAAATTAGATGCTGGGGAAGATCCATTGGTATGTGCTAAACGTGAGCTAGAAGAAGAAACTGGCATTATCGCATCGGAATGGATTAGTCTAGGTACTATTGCAACGTCTCCTGGATTTTGCAATGAAGTTATTCATTTGTATGTAGCAAAAGGGCTTTCCAAAGGGGAAATCCATTGGGATGAAGATGAATATGTGGAAGTAGAGCGTTATACTTTCGATGAATTATTGCAACGTATTAGTGAAGAAAAAATTAAAGATAGCAAAACATTATCTGCCTTATTATTAGCTATGCCGTATTTGAAATAATGAAAGAATGCCTAGGAGTCTAACTTCCTAGGCATAGATTGTTTACGAGTGTTTAACAAAGAGGAGGTCTCTATGTTTAAACGAATTATTATGATTGTCACAGATAGTGTAGGGATTGGGCATAGCCCAGAAGCAGAACGTTTTGGAGATATGGGTGCTAATACATTGGGCCATATTGAAGAGGCGGTAGGGCCTTTACAAATTCCGAATTTACGAAAATTAGGCATCGGTAAGATTGCAGATATCACACCGCAACAAGATACAGTAGTGGGTGCCTTTGGTCGCATGCATGAACAAAGTACAGGAAAAGACACCACCAGTGGTCATTGGGAAATGATGGGGCACCCTGTGAAAGTTCCTTTCCCAACCTTTTATGATGGGTTTCCACAGGAGTTGATGGATACTTTTACGAAGGAAACTGGCTATGGATTCCTAGGCAATGAAGCGGCATCGGGGACGGAAATCATTGAGCGCCTGGGGGAAGAGCATATGAGAACGGGGAAACCTATTGTGTATACGTCTGCCGACTCGGTGTTTCAAATCGCCGCTCATGAAAGCATCATTCCTTTAGAGGACCTATACAAGATGTGCCAAATTACACGGGAACGAGTATGTATTGGAGATTACTATGTAGGGCGCATCATTGCTCGTCCATTTGTGGGAGAATCAGGTCATTTTGTGCGCACATCAAATCGTCATGATTATAGTCGGTTGCCAGAAGGGCGATTTGTGTTGCAAGCTTTACAAGATGCGAAAGTGCCCACAATTGGTGTAGGAAAGATTGGGGATATTTACGCTCATATCGGTTTGGATCAATCCTATCCAACAAAATCTAATTCTCATGGCATGAATCTACTAGCTGCCTTGTTGGGGCATAGTGCAGATGATACACATGGTACATGTAGTACACATAGTACACATAGTACACATACTATACCTGATACATCGGATACTACGTTAGAAGGTAGATTTACTCATGGCTATATGATGGTCAATCTAGTAGAGTTCGATAGCTTGTATGGACATCGTCGTGATGTACAAGGTTATGGTCGTGAGCTAGAAATGTTTGACTATCAACTAGGGGGATTGCTGGAATTATTGACCAAAGATGATTTGCTACTGATTACGGCAGACCATGGTAACGATCCGACTTGGAAGGGAACAGACCATACACGGGAACTCGTGCCTCTTTTGGCGTATTCACCAGCTTTTAGAGGCCCCATTGATCTAGGGGATAGAAGGAGCTTTGCAGATATTGGACAAACTATATTGGAAAACTTTGGAGTTAAAGAATCATTTGTGGGGGAAAGTTTCTTATGTGAACTAGGAAACTAGTGGTTTTACTTACTTTTTTGTAGAGTTAGGCGTATAATGAAAATAAGATACATGTGAAAATGAGGAGGTGATAAAATGTGTACTATAAATATAAGTAAAAATGAAGAGCTAAAAGCCCTTGTAAAATTGCTGACCGATGGAGCGGCAGATTCTATTTTTTTACAAGATGAGGATACAGTAGCAGAAATAAAACTAATAAAAGATGTACCACAACCGATACAGTTTGGATTAGGAAACGGATTGTTTAAAGTTCCAGATGATATTCATGAAGGCGATGACGTAATTCAAGAAGTATTTAAGGAGTACATATGAATATTCTATTAGATACACATATTTTATTATGGCTTTTATTTGATGATAAAAAGATTTCAAATACTTGTAAAGATATTTTAAGAAGGCAAGATACCCATACATATTTTAGTGTTATTTCTCTTTGGGAAATTGCGATTAAGCATAATAAGTATCCAGAAACATTCCCTTATGACGCAGAAATAATTTATAAACTAGCTAAGCAGTCGGGATTACGATTATTATCGTTATCTCCAGAAAATATTTTTATGATTAGGACTTTAACTAGAATGGAATCGTCAAAAGCACATCATGATCCATTTGATAAGATTATGATAAGTCAAGCTAAATCTGAGTCGATGCAATTTATAACACACGATGAGCTATTATTAGGGTATAATGAACCCTGCGTTTTGTGGGTCTAAGTATACAGTACTATAATAAAGTTATACATAGCAAAAGAGGCTATCAGTACTGAAGAAATTTCTTCCTGACTGATAGCCTCTTTTTTGAGTACATGTACCTTCAAAATCTTACGCGCGTGTAATTTTATCAGAACGAAGGCAGCGTGTGCAAACGTTAACTCGTTTAGTTTCGCCGTCTACAATTGCTCGTACTCTTTGGATGTTTGGTTTCCAAGTTCGTTTGGAACGGATATGGGAATGAGAAACATTCATACCCGTAGTAGTGGATTTACCACATACTTCGCAAAGGTTTGCCATTTGTTTCCACCTCCAAAGTGTTTACTACTAATATAACATATGTATTTTATCATAAAAGGGGATAGCAATGCAAGTGCGTTTCTTCCTTTTAGATAAGATTATACTAGCTTATTAACTATATACTAAAATAGTAAACACTGTCAAATTTTATAAACATATGACTTGCGTTTAATTTAAACAAGATGTATAATTTAAACATAGAAGGACACTTTGTTATATAACCTAACTCACGTAACTCTTTTACAAAGTGCCCTTCTTTTTTTGCGCCTATTTTTAGGAGGAGTTCATATTGTATTGTCTCTCTATGGTATAATATAGGATATTAAATGTCTACTGTGTATGACAGTGTACCATAGTTGCATACATAGATACAGAGATATTGCTCATAGCAGTGTATTTGTATGTACTTATAGTGTTTAGTATGTACTTGGAGTATGACGTTTCTTATATCTTGCTCAGCTGATATGAACAAGTTATGTCGCACGGTTTCAGTATTGGTAGAGTAGGAAATACTTTCATAAAGAATGAAATAGGAAAGAGTACGGATAGAATATGAACGAACAATTGCAATCCATAAAGAGCGTGGGACCGCAACGAGTGAAACAATTGAATAAACTAGGAATCTATACGGTAACAGGTTTGTTGCATTATTTTCCGCGTACCTTTGAAGATAGACGGCAAGTGTATGGAATCTGCGAAGCTCCTGTGGGAGAGATGGTAGGTGTGACGGGACAGGTTGTACGGGTCAGTGAAAAGCGACCTAGACCACGTATGCATATTTTAACTGTGACCTTGTCAGATGGAGTACGTCAGTTAAATCTTACTTTTTTCAATCAAGCCTATAAGAAAAATTTTTATAAACCAGGTCAACGTATTTATGCCTATGGAAAGATAGAGCATGCCTATGGTAGTTACCAGATGAATACACCACAAGTGGAAATGATAGAAGCTGGGCAAGTGATAGAGCGTGGTATTGTGCCAGTCTATGGTTTGACGGAAGGTATGAAACAATGGGGGATCAGATTGGCCATAAAAAACTGGTTTGACCATAATGGCACTTTAGAAGATGTGGTCCCTCAAGATGTGATGGGGAATAAGTTTACCATGAGCCGTTATGATGCCTTTCGGGAGATGCATTTTCCTACATCTTGGGAACGCTACCAAGAGGCACGCAAACAATTAGCTTATGAAGAACTATGGATTATGCAAATGGGGCTATTGCTCCTTCGTGCCCATGAACAGGGTCAAGGGGGATTCCCTATGACCAAAAATGGATCTTTAGTAGAGCGAATTAGGCAAGGCTTACCATTTACTTTGACTGGGGATCAAGAGAAAGCATTAGGAGAGATTGCTAAGGATATGGAACAGCCCCAAGCTATGCAGCGGTTAGTGCAAGGTGATGTAGGTTCTGGTAAAACGGTGGTAGCTGCTTTGGCATTAGCGAAGGCAGTAGAAAATGGATTCCAAGGGGCGATTATGGCACCGACAGAAATTTTGGTTACACAACATTTTGAAAGCTTTCAGGAGCTTTTTCAAGATGCACCGATACGAATGGCATTGTTGACGGGCTCCACGAAAAAAAAGCAAGATCTCTATGATGCCTTAGAACGAGGAGACATTGATGTCTTAGTAGGCACTCATGCATTGATTCAAGACAAAGTGATGTTTCATCAATTAGGATTGATTGTAGTGGATGAACAACATCGATTTGGTGTAGAGCAACGGGCGAAATTGCAACGTAAAGGAGACCATCCGCATGTGCTAATCATGACGGCAACCCCTATACCACGGACGATGACCTTATCCATTTATGGAGATTTAGAAGTTTCTTTGATT
The DNA here is from genome assembly GCF_003992015.1 of Veillonella sp. VA137. GTDB lineage: Bacteria > Bacillota > Negativicutes > Veillonellales > Veillonellaceae > F0422. The sequence goes on along the minus strand of NZ_RQVK01000024.1, from coordinate 4,615 downwards.
AAGGAAATGCCTCCTGGTCGTAAACCAGTGAAGACCTACGCTGTGGATTCGTCCTATAAAGAGCGATTGTTACATTTTTTTGAAAAAGAAATGCAAGCGGGTCGTCAGGTCTATGCAGTGTGCCCATTAGTGGAAGAGTCTGAAAAAATGGATTTGCAAGCTGCGGAACAGATTTATTACGAATATAAAGAATATTTTGAGCCACACTATCGTGTAGGTTTGGTGCATGGTCGCATGCGTCCAAAGGAAAAAGAAGATATTATGGATGCGTTCTATCGTCGAGATATTCATTTGTTAGTATCCACAACGGTGATTGAAGTAGGTGTGAATGTGCCGAATGCGACGATTATGTGTATCCATAATGCGGAGAGGTTTGGTTTATCCCAGTTGCATCAATTGCGAGGTCGTGTAGGTCGTGGATCGGCACAGGCCTATTGTATTCTGATTAGTGATAGTAAAAACCCTGATAGTAAAACTCGACTTTCACTGATGGAACAAACGCAAGACGGATTTGAACTGGCAGAACAAGACTTGCTCATTCGTGGCACAGGGGAATTATTTGGCTTGGCTCAGTCGGGATTGCCAGATTTGAAAGTGGCGAACATCATCAAAGATATTCCGATTCTTGTGGAAGCTAGAGAGGATGCTAAAATGTATTTACAATCTCATGGATTTGATGAAGTACAATCGACTTTGCGTCATCAAATGGAAGCACGCTTTGGACCACAGTATATGCGTATTTTGTATAGTTAAAGTTGTTTAGTGAGGGCTAAATATGATACAATAGGATGAGATTTTATCTATAGCATAGTGCTATAGATGCGTAGTGGTGATGGAGGAAAGACTCATGCCTATTATTCATGTAGAACTTGTTGAAGGTCGTACTTTTGAACAAAAGAAAGCTCTTGGCGAAGCGATTACAAAAGCAACTGTAGAAACTGTAAAAGTACCTGCAGAAGCGGTAAAAGTAATTTTCGTGGACATGAAAGCTGACAACTATATGGAAGCTGGCGTTATGCGCTGCGAAAAGAAATAATTAGGAAAATTACCTACCAGAAGGATAGGTCTATGATAGGGTGTAAGCTCTTTCATATGTCCTGTCCTTCTTGTTTACATACTAGAGTAGATGAGGTGAATGGTGCAGAATCAAATACATGTGCTATCCGTCCCAATTGATGTGGTAACGATGACGGAAGCCGTAGATAAAGTGCTTTCATTAGTGGGACAACCCAAATTACATATGGTGGCAACGGCCAATGCAGAAATGATTATGATGGCACAGGATGATCAAAGATTGTTAGAGGTTCTGCAACAAGCGGATCTTGTTGTACCGGATGGAGCAGGTGCTTTATGGGCAGCTGAGCAACAGGGACAGCGTTTTCCAGAACGAGTGACAGGTTGTGACCTATTGCAACAGTTATTGAAGGCAGCTAAAGCACATAATATTAAGATATACTGCTTAGGTGGAGCTGAGGGAGTTGTCAAAAAAGCTATAGAAAATATGACAGCAGAACTTGGAGAATTGCCAGTAGTGGGCTATCATTCTGGATATTTCACAGAGGAAGAAGAAGTAGACATTCTTGATAAGATTCAACGTAGTGGTGCTCAATTAGTGTTTGTTGCCTTTGGGGTACCGAAACAAGAGTTTTGGATTCAAGAAAAATTAGCCCATTTAGATGGTGTAGTCGCCATGGGCGTGGGCGGTTCTTTCGATGTATTAGCGGGCATGTTGAAACGAGCTCCTGTATGGATGCAAGAAAACCGCTTAGAGTGGTTATATCGATTGGCATTGCAACCGAAACGTATCATTCGTATGTTAGCATTGCCTAAATTTATGTGGACTGTATGGCGCCATAAACATTGATACAGTGCAGTCGTATCTTGGTGGAGCTATCACTAATTAAGAGAGGTTTAGTATGGGTTTGATTGTTAAAGAAGGATATCCTTTAATCGGTGCTTGTCTTGTTGTGACAGCACTGGTAGGCTACTTTCTATCATGGTGGTTAGGAATTATACCATTTGTACTGGCATTATTCTTTACTTATTTTTTTAGAAATCCTAATCGCCGTATTCCTCATGATCCAAAGGTGTTGGTATCGCCAGCGGATGGGAAAGTGATGGAAGTAGTAGAGGTGTTTGAGGACACATATTTACATCAACAATGTAAAAAAGTAACAATTTTTTTATCTGTTTTTGATGTCCATGTGAATCGGGCGCCAATGGCAGGTGAAATTACATTCCGTCAATATACAGAAGGACGTTTTTTACCAGCCTATAAAGATTCTGTAGGCTACGAAAATGAACGACATACGATTAGCATTAAAAACGACAAGATGGAAATTGTGGTGACACAGATTGCGGGCTTGTTGGCTAGACGTATTGTGTCTTGGACAGATGTAGGAGATACCTTAGAGCAAGGTACCTTGTATGGTATGATTAAATTCGGATCTTGCACAGAACTATTTGTTCCATTAGATGTAGAAATTTGCGTTACAAAAGGACAACATGTAGTTGGTGGAGAAACGATTATTGGGAGGGTGAAAGATGAATAAGTCTATATTTCCCAATCTTTGCACAGCAGCAAATTTAGCCTTCGGTGTGATCGGCATTAGTTTATCTGCTACAGGTAATTTTACTGGGGCAGCGGTATGTGTGCTTTTGTCCTTATTAGCTGATGGATTAGATGGACGGATTGCTCGTGCTTTGGGTGTTTCTGGAGATTTTGGCCGTGAATTAGATTCTTTAGCCGATGTAGTTGGCTTTGGCGTATCTCCAGCTTTTATGCTGTATATGATGAGCTTGGATCACTATGGTTGGTTAGGCTATGTGCCATTGTTAGTATTCTCTGTGTTAGGGGCTTTCAGATTGGCACGATTTAATATTATGACAGAAGAAGTACATGGTTATTTTCAAGGGTTACCGATTCCTGCAGCAGGTTGTATGGCAGCTACCTATGTGTTAAGTGGTGTTCGTATTCCTGATGTGGCATTGATGTTGGCTATGATATTCGTAGGTTACTTGATGGTCAGCAATGTGCATCATCCAGATTTCAAAGGGAAAGGTAGCGATCCAGTGCAACCCATTGCCGTAGGTATTACTGTAGGTTGTGGCGTATTTTGCCTATTGATGGATTATCGCTCTTGGCCGGTATTGATTTTTGTATTATATGCTGTATATGGTATTAGTAATACTATCATCAACAACATTCGTAAATAGGAAGGAACTAGGATGAATTACGTTTGGTTTGACCTAATTATGATTCCCATACAGGTAATTATCGTATTTTATACCTTGTATTACTTTGTGTTGATGGTCTGTGGCATGTGGCATAAAAGCGATAAAACAGAATGTCCGCCGAAACATTCCTTTGCTATTATTGTCTGTGCCCATAATGAAAGTGCCGTGATAGGTCAATTGGTGAATAATCTACAAGTCTTAGATTATCCTCGCCACTTATATGATATCTTTGTGGTGGCAGATAATTGTAAAGATGACACTGCCAAGATTGCCCGTGAAGCTGGTGCTGAAGTGTATGAACGCTTTAACACAGAAGAAGTGGGTAAAGGATATGCCATGGGCTGGATGTTTGACAAAGTATTCGCCATGGAACGCAAGTATGATGCATTCGTAATTTTTGATGCGGATAATCTAGTGCATCCTCATTTCCTCTATGAAATGAATCGTCATTTGGAAAAAGGGGAGCCAGTGATTCAAGGGTACTTGAATGCGAAGAATCCAACCGATACATGGGTAGCTGGTACCTTTGCCATTGCCTTTTGGATGGTCAATCATATGTGGCACTTGGCGAAATATAACTTGGGACTTTCCACAGCCTTGGGTGGTACAGGTATGTGTATTCGTACAGATATCATCCGTGATTATGGTTGGTCTTGTAATAGCTTGACAGAAGATATGGAATTTTCTTTGAAATTGTTGATTCATGGGGTGAAAACAACATGGGCTCACAATGCTATCGTATATGATGAAAAGCCATTGACCTTTATGCAGTCTTGGAATCAGCGAAAACGTTGGGCCCAAGGCCATTTTGATACAGGAGAACGGTATATTCCGAAACTCTTTGTGCAAGGTATTAAGAAAGGGAAATGGACGATTCTAGATGGAATTGTACAGATTACACAGCCCTATTTCTTGTTATTGTCAGCCTTTTATATTATTATGACCTATATCAATGGCATCGTGCCGTTGTATACGAATATTATCTACCAAATCTTGCCAGTACAGGTATGGCAGATTATTGGTATTGGACAATATTTATTTCCACTCATTGTGCTAGCACAAATTAAAGTGCCACCAAAAGTGTGGTTGTATTATCTATTGTATCCATTATTCATCTATTCTTGGGTACCCGTTACCTTCTTAGGATATTTGAATCGCCACGATAAAGTATGGTCTCATACACAACATACCCGTGGGGTAGCATTAGGGGAAGTGAAACTAACCCGTATGGGCGATACCAGTCGAAAAACAAAAGAATAAAATATGATAAGAGCAACAGGATGTGAAAATTCTGTTGCTTTTTTTTGGCTCTTTGTCAAATGTGGGGGCTACTCATATAATAAGTTCTTAGCACTAGCTATTCAAATAGCTAGTGCTA
>NZ_RQVK01000023.1 GCF_003992015.1 Veillonella sp. VA137 | reverse complement strand
ATCCACTAAGCCGTTTCCAGCCAGATTGATCAAGTAGCAACTATGGTATACCTCATAAGGCCTGGGATAAGCAGGGCTCATGATTTAAAGGAGCGAAGCGACGTATAAATCATAGAGCATCGCTTAGTTCCTGGCGTAAGGTTTTAAAGCCCCGAAGGGGCGTATAAAACCCACAGCCAAGAACAAATAGGAAGTCGCTGATTAATAAAAAAAGAGCACCCAATAGGGTGCTCTTCTTTTATTAGTTAATAGTCTTAAATCCACTAAGCCGTTTCCAGCCAGATTGATCAAGTAGCAACTATGGTATACCTCATAAGGCCTGGGATAAGCAGGACTCAAGATTTGAAGGAGCGAAGCGACGCACAAATCTTAGAGTATCGCTTAGTTCCTGACGTAAGATTTTAAGGCCCTAAAAGGGCGTATAAAATCCACAGACAGGAACAAAAGGATAACGGATAAAAGCATTTGCGTAAGATTTTGAAGCCCCAAAGGGGCGCACAAAATCCACAGCTAGGAACAAATAGGAAGTTGCAAATGACAAGGTACAAAAATAGCTCTTTCCACTCAGTATACTAAAAGTGATATATATATTACGACACCGAAAGGTGTCTTTTTTTATCTCTACCCATAAAATAATAAAGAACAATTCTCATTTTTGAATTTGCATATTTATGTATATAGTTTTACCCTATAGTGTTCTATAGTTTATATCCAATTGACTACATAGGAATAAGAATATACAATAGTAGACGTTATTATAGCTCGGTATAGAGTAATAACTAGATGCTGTCTATAAGCGTATGTCGATACATATGTAGTAAATATAAAATAAAAATATATATTTATAAAATTAGATATAGATATTATCAATATATTAAATTTATGGATTAATGATCAAAGTATTATAGCGAATAGATATATTTTCACTACATATTACGTAGTATATATTAACCAGCTAGTTATATATATAAAAAATACAGCAGTAAGGGGGAACCAATCATGTACCAGCATGTAACAGATTTAATAGGCTCTACGCCTTTGGTGGTATTGGATGCTTTCACAAAATTATATCAATTAAATGGTCGCTTGTTAGGAAAATTAGAATATTTTAATCCCTTGGGCAGTGTGAAGGATCGTGTTGCCTACGGAATGATCAAAGAGGGGATTGACTCTGGGGTGATACAAAAAGATACGGTGCTCATTGAACCTACTAGTGGTAATACGGGGATTGGTCTTGCCTTTGTAGCAGCGCAAATGGGACTTAAATTAATTCTTGTTATGCCCGACACGATGAGTGTGGAGCGTCAACGTATCGTACGAGCATTGGGGGCGTTGGTTGTGCTTTCACCAGGCATAGAAGGGATGAAAGGAAGTATTCGGGTAGCTGAGGAGTTACAACAAATTCATGGCAATGCTTTCATCTTGCAACAATTTACAAACCCTGCGAATCCTAACACTCATTATGAGACGACAGGTCCTGAGATTTGGAAGGATACGAATGGTGAAGTGGATGTGTTTATATCCTCTATCGGTACAGGGGGAACTGTGACAGGTGTGGGGCGGTATTTGAAAGAGCAAAATCCATCGGTACAGATTATTGGCGTTGAACCTACTACATCGGCTGTATTATCTGGCAAAGAAGCTGGACCTCATGGTATCCAAGGGATTGGAGCAGGATTTATACCAGATGTGTTAGATACTAAGTTGTTAGATAAGATTGTGACAGTCTCTACAGAGGATGCCTACACATGTACACGGACCATTGCTAAAACAGAAGGATTGTTACTTGGTATCTCCTCTGGGTCTGCTTTACAAGCGGCCATACAAATTGGTCAGGACCCGGCCTATAAGGATAAGAATATTGTTGTATTGCTACCAGATGGTGGAGAACGATACTTATCAACAGGTATTTTTGATGTGTAAGTGCGTTATATTGTGCTAAACAAGAGGATAGTATTGTTCCTTAGACATGACGATGGAGGGTATATATGAAACAAAAACGATATAAAAACTGGCTCATCGCCATGATAGGGGTTGCTTGTATAGGGACTTTCACAGGATGTATGAAAGAGCCCAAAATAGTAGGCAATGAGGTACACATTACAAATGTATCCTATGATAGTACCCGTGAGTTTTATGAAGACTATAACCGCCTATTTCGTGAGCATTATAAGGCTATCACTGGAAAGGATGTGCATGTCACGCAATCTCACGGTGGCTCTAGTGCACAGGCGCGGTCCATCATCGAAGGTAATGATGCCGATATTGTGTCCTTGGGGTCTTCACAAGATATTGAAATGCTGAACCGTGTGCACTTGCTCGATACGAATTGGGAGAACATGTTTCCCAACCATTCGGCTCCTTATACGTCGACTATTGTATTTTTAGTGCGTAAGGATAATCCTCAGCATATACAAGATTGGGTAGATTTAGAGAGGTCTGGGATTTCCATCGTAGCTCCAGATCCGAAAAGTTCTAGTGCGGCTTGTTGGATATTCATGGCGGCTTGGGACCATGGACTTAGGGCATACGGTACAGAAACGGGTGCCAAAGGGTATGTAAAATCTCTTTATGACCATGTGAAAGTCTTAGATGCTGGTGCTCGTAGTGCGGCGACGACGTTCGTAGAAAATAAGCAAGGGGATGTGCTCTTGATTTGGGAAAATGAAGCCTTACAAATTGTGAAGAACTATCCAGGTCAATATGAGGTGGTGACTCCTAGCACAAGCATCGTTGCAGAGCCTAATGTGGCTCTTGTAAAAGGAATTACAGATCGAGATCAAACTACAGAGGTAGCTCGTGATTATATTCAATATTTATACTCTGATGAAGGGCAGCGGTTGATTGGTTCTTATGGATTTAGACCGTCCAATCCAGCTATTTTACAGGAGTTTTCTTCGACTTTTAACCATAGGATAGAGTTAACGACTATCCACACCTATGGCGGTTGGGATGCAGTGTATAAAAAGTTTTTTGATGAAGGTGGGGTATTTGATGAAATCTATGGAACATAATACATCGTGGCTTTCACGAATGATAAACCCAACATCGACACGAATCATTCCAGGTATGGGCTTGTCCTTAGGCATTACCATTGCCTTATTATCGATCTGTATCATCATTCCTTTAGGGTCAGTGTTTTCCCATGGACTGTCCTTGCCTTGGGATACTTGGAAAGTATTGCTTACTAAAGCGAATGTAGTACAAGCCTTTACAACTAGTTTATTAACAGCCGCTATTGCAGCTGCTATCAATGTGGTCTTTGGGTTTATCTTGGCTTGGGTATTGGTGCGGTATACCTTCCCAGGGAAAGCCTTGCTGAATAGCATGATAGAACTTCCCTTTGCACTACCCACAGCAGTGGCTGGGATTACCTTATCGAAGCTGTATACCGATACAGGTTGGTTTGGATCTATCTTGTCGCACTGGGGAATTCACGTGGCCTATAGTCAAATCGGGATTGTAGTAGCTCTCGTATTTGTAGGGATTCCTTTTGTGGTGCGGTCTTTGGAACCGGTGCTTGAAACCTTAGATCCTATTTATGAAGAGGCGGCTTTCATGATGGGAGCTAGCAAATTTAGATTGTATCGACAAGTCATTTTTCCTGAATTGTTGCCGCCCTTGTTGACTGGTTTTAGTTTGGCCTTTGCTAGAGGGATTGGCGAATATGGTAGCATCATTTACATTTCAGGAAATAGTTTTAAAAATCACACGCAAGCTGTATCCTATGTGATTATGCAAAAATTAAATTATGCCGACTATAGCAGTGCTACGGCCATCGCTATCGTGCTACTAGGCATTTCGTTTTCTATCTTGTTAGTAGTGAATCTAATTCAGAATCATCACGCGAAGCGTATTAAAGGGAGGTAATAGGTCTATGAAAGGACGATACGGTTCTACCTTGTTAATTCTATTAGCTTGGGTATTCATTATTTTTATGCTCCTTATTCCTATGCTTTCAGTAGTGTTTCAATCTTTATCTTTAGGTTGGCAGTTCTATGTACAGTCTATTAGCACTGTCTATGTGATAAAATCTTTGGGGCTGACTATTTTGGTGATGGTCATTGCTATGTTGGTGAGCGCTATTTTTGGTGTGGCAGCGGCTTTCGCTGTATCGAAATTTGATTTTCCTGGTAAAACGTTGATAGCTACTTTGGCAGATATACCATTTTCCGTATCTCCTGTTATTGCAGGGTTAGCTTTTTTACTCACCTTTGGTCGATTGGGTTGGTTGGGACCATACATCAATCAGTTCAATGCGTGGACGGGTTTAGACATTCGTATTGTCTTTGCTATACCAGGGGTTATTTTGGTGACTGTATTCATGACTATGCCCTTTGTATTCCGTGAAATCTTGCCAGTCCTGTTGAATCAAGGCCGAGAAGAAGAGGAAGCAGCGGCTTTGATGGGGGCCTCTGGATGGCGTATTTTTAAGGATATTACCTTTCCTCACATCAAATGGCCTTTATTGTATGGAATTATCTTGTGCGGGGCCCGGGCTATGGGTGAATTTGGTGCGGTGGCAGCTGTATCTAAGGCGAGGGGATCTACGTTTACCTTGCCATTAGAAATCGACGCTCTCTATATGTCGGGTACTGAAAGTGCCGTGGTAGCATCCTTTAGTGTGTCGTCGGTGCTGATTCTGTTGGCTTTCATCATGATCGCCTTGCGCACCTATGCGGCCCATAAAGCTAGCCATCGGTAAAGCAAGTTAATGATAGAGCGAGGTATCGGTGAGGCAAGTCAATGATACCGTAGGTCAAGGGTTGTCAACGATACGAATTATCATCGATAGAGGTATAGGGAGGAAATGCATGTACGTTAGTTTATCAAATATATATAAAAATTATGGAGATTTTCAGGCGTCGAAAGATGTGTCCTTATCCATTGAGAAGGGCAGCTTGGTAGCCCTCTTAGGACCTAGTGGGAGCGGGAAGACGACCATATTACGGATGATTGCCGGTTTGGAAACACCTGATGAAGGCGATATTTATATCAATGGTACACGGGTCAATACTGTGGCACCTGCAGACAGAGGGATTGGATTTTTATTTCAAAGCTATGCGTTGTTTCGCTATATGACGGTGTTTGATAATATTGCCTTTGGGTTGACAGTGAAGAAAGTGGGAAAGAAGGAAATTCATCGCCGAGTAACAGAGCTCATCGATCTCATCGGTCTTAGTGGATTAGAGGATAGATATCCAAGTCAACTGTCTGGCGGACAACGGCAACGGGTTGCCTTTGCAAGAGCTTTGGCACCGAATCCAGATGTGTTGCTCTTGGATGAACCTTTCGCAGCCATCGATGCGAAGGTAAAAGAAGAGCTTCGCATGTGGCTACGAAATACAATTCAGCAAATTGGGATTACTACCATCTTTGTCACGCACGACCAAGAAGAGGCGCTAGAAATGGCGGATCAAATTGTGGTGACCAACAAAGGTCGTATTGAACAAGTAGGAACGCCACAAGAGATTTATTGCAACCCAAAGACTCCATTTGTGGCTAAGTTCTTAGGGAAGTCTTCTGTCGTAGAAGGGTATGACGTGTTAAAGGGCTTTCAGAAAATCGAAAATGTAAAGGAAGCCTTAATTCGACCAGAATATATCAGTATTCATCCCCAAGGATCATTACACCGCTATCGCAGTGTGGTGGAACTAGGTCATATTGAACATATTTTGTTTAAAGGCAATCGTTTGGAAGTGACCCTGCGGATTGGTGAGTTAGTATTGGTGGCAAATCATACCATCGATGGGCATGCTTTCAAAGTCGGTGATGCGGTGGATGTGTTGATTTCAAGAATATGTATCTATGATGAGACGGATACGTATCTAGTAGAAAATGAAGGTATGAATACAAGTAGCTTGTTCTATATTTAGTATGAAACTTTCAAAAGGTATAGATAAAGCAGAAACAATATATACAAGGGTATACACGCATGGAAGGAAAGGGTGCATAGGATGTTAGGAAAGAAAGAGCGACTGCGCACAGATGTGCTGATTATCGGCGGGGGGACGGCTGGTTGTTATGCAGCGTTAACCATAGGAAAAGCCAGTGATGCTCGTATCATCGTGGCAGAGAAGGCGCATATTAAACGAAGTGGCTGTTTGGCAGCAGGGGTGAATGCTATCAACTGTTATATTTTGCCCAATCGTACAGTCCAAGATTATGTGGACTATGCCACGAAGGATGCGGAGGGTATTGTACGAGATGACTTGTTGCGTACGATGTGCGAACGAGTAAATGGTACAGTCCATGAGCTAGAACGATTAGGGCTAGTGATTTTGAAAGATGACCAAGGCAACTACGTGGCTCGTGGGAATCGAAATATTAAAATTAATGGTGAAAATATTAAGCCTATCTTGGCGAGTGCCGTGGAATCTTTGGAAAATTGTCAGGTGATTAATCAATTAGTTATCACGGATTACATTGTGAAAGATAACCGTATCTATGGGGCTGTAGGATTCCATAAAGAAACGGGCACCATCTATGAGATTGAAGCGACTTACGTGATCTGCGCCACTGGCGGCACCTCTGGGATTTATAAACCTAACAATCCAGGGTTCTCTCGTCATAAAATGTGGTATTCCCCATTCAATACAGGGGCGGGCTATGCGATGGGGATCTTGCAAGGGGCGGAGATGACGACCCTAGAGATGCGCTTCATTGCCCTTCGTTGTAAAGATACTATCGCCCCTACCGGGACTATTGCCCAAGGGGTAGGAGCGAAACAAATCAATAGTCTTGGTGAGAACTATGAAAGTGTATACGGCATCACTACTTCACAACGTGTGTATGGTACCGTACAGGAACAGGTGGAAGGCAGAGGTCCTTGCTATTTAGGAACGAAGGGGATTTCTCCAGACCAAGAACAAGACTTGCTGAAAGCCTACCTCAACATGGCGCCAAGCCAAACATTACGTTGGGTAGAACGTGGACAAGGGCCTGCCACAGAAAATGTGGAAATTGAAGGCACAGAGCCATATATCGTAGGCGGCCATACGGCAAGTGGTTACTGGGTCGATACGCATCGAGAAACGACCATCACTAACTTGTTTGCGGCTGGTGATGTGGCAGGGGGAGCTCCTCAAAAATATGTTACAGGAGCCTTAGCAGAAGGAGAAATTGCAGGCGATGAAATTGTACGACGATACCAAGAGCAAGGTGAAGCATCATCTGCTGGAAATGAACCGTGGTATAAGGAAGCAATCGATGCTATCTTGAAACGATATGCTGAACAACAGGGTGCTAATGATGATTCTGCTTTAGTCCGTATTGAAGAACATGAACAGCGATTACAAGACATTATGGATGTCTATGCCGGTGGCATCAGCCAAGCCTACAAATACACAGAAGAAAGCTTAGGCATTGCGAAATCAAAATTGCAAACTTTAGCCAAAGATGTAGAGCAATTACAGGCCAATACCTTACATGAACTGTCTTACCTCTATGAACTACGAGATCGCATTGTGGTGGCCCAAGCCTTAGTGGCTCATCTAGGGGGGCGTAAGGAAACACGTTGGCACAGCTTTGGAGAACATAGTGACTATCCAAATTGTAGTGACGACGGATTGGTGTACATCAACTCCGTATATCAAGATGGTGAATTTCAGGTCTTTCAACGGCCACTAGTAGAAAAGGGGGATACTTATGAGCATACAAATTAATAAGGATACTTGTATCGGTTGTGGTAGATGCCAGCAAGTATGCCCAGGGACATTAATCTACAAAGATGAGGCGAAGAAAGCCTACATCGCCTATCCTTCTGATTGTTGGGGTTGCGTGTCCTGTGTGAAAGAATGCCCTGTAGGAGCTATTTCCTTTTTCTTAGGAGAAGACATGGGTGGTAAGGGAGCTACCATGGTGGTAACAACAGAAGGTCATTTGTTGCATTGGGATATTACGAAAGTAGATGGCACTGTGCAGCGAATTACAGTAAATGCAAAAGAAAGTAATGCCTATTAAGGAGGTCAATATGAGTCAATTCTCTCATTTAGATGAATTAGAAGCGGAAGCTATATATATTATTCGTGAGGTAGCCGCACAATGTGAAAATCCAGTGATGCTATACTCCATCGGGAAAGATAGTTCGGTGATGCTGCATTTGGCTATGAAAGCTTTTTATCCAGCAAAACCGCCATTCCCATTTTTACATGTGAACACCACTTGGAAGTTCAAAGAGATGATTGAGTTTCGTGACAATGTAGCGAAGGAACTAGGCATCGAAATGCTAGAGTACATCAATCAGGATGGAGTAGATCGTGGCATCAATCCATTTGACTCTGGTGCGGCCTACACAGATATTATGAAAACACAAGCGTTAAAACAAGCGTTAGACAAATACGGTTTTGATGCAGCCTTTGGGGGTGGTCGTCGAGATGAAGAAAAATCTCGTGCGAAAGAACGTATCTTTTCTTTCCGGAATGAGCAACATGCGTGGGATCCAAAGAATCAACGTCCAGAAATGTGGAAACTGTTTAACACAAAAATCAACAAAGGGGAAAGCATGCGTGTATTCCCCATCTCTAACTGGACAGAAACAGATATTTGGCAATATATCAAACGAGAAAATATCGACATTGTACCATTGTACTTCGGAGCAGAACGACCTGTAGTAGAACGAGATGGAAACTTAATCATGGTTGACGATGAACGATTCCGCTTACAAGAAGGAGAAACAGTAGAAAATAAATTAGTTCGATTCCGTACCTTAGGCTGCTACCCATTAACAGGTGGTATTGAATCGAATGCGACTACCTTAGATGAAATCATCGAAGAAACATTGAGTGCCGTATCCTCTGAACGAACTACACGAGTTATCGATAGTGAAGCTGCAGGTAGCATGGAACGACGTAAACGGGAGGGCTATTTCTAATGAAAAGTTTATTGAAATTCATTACATGTGGCAGTGTAGATGACGGAAAATCTACATTGATTGGACATATCTTATACGATTCCAAATTATTATATGCAGACCAAAAGGAAGCTCTTGAATTAGAAAGTAAGGTAGGCAGTCGTGGTGGCAAAATTGATTATTCCTTGTTGCTAGACGGTTTAATGGCAGAGCGTGAGCAAGGTATCACCATCGATGTGGCGTATCGCTATTTCACAACAGACCATCGCAGCTTCATCGTGGCGGATACACCAGGTCATGAAGAATATACTCGCAATATGGCGGTAGGGGCATCCTTTGCTGACTTAGCGATCATTCTAGTGGATGCGAAGCAAGGGGTGTTGGTGCAAACACGTCGTCATGCTCGTATCTGCGCCTTAATGGGTATCCAACATTTCATTTTTGCAGTGAACAAAATGGACTTAGTGGACTATAGTGAAAGTCGATTTCAAGAGATTCAAGCAGATATTCAAGCATTACAACAAGAATTGCAACTGGCGGACATTGCTATTATTCCTGTATCGGCTACAGAGGGGGATAATATTACCGTTCACTCTCTGCACATGCCTTGGTACAAGGGCAATACCTTGCTCGGCCATTTAGAAACAGTAGATATCCAAGCTTTTGAAGAAGAAGGCTTCTATTTGCCAGTACAACGTGTATCACGACCAGACCATACGTTTAGAGGGTTCCAAGGTCAAGTAGAAAGCGGTACTCTTCGTGTGAATGACACAGTGTGCGTATTGCCAAGCGGTGAAACGGCAGTGGTGAAATCTTTAATTCGAGGCTTTGACTCTGTTGAGGAAATTCATACAGGGGAAGCGGTGACCATCCAATTAGACCGTGAAGTAGACGTATCTCGTGGTTGCGTTATTGTGAATGGCACAGAGTTACAGGTCAGCGCAAAGTTAGAAACGACGTTACTATGGATGGATGACACCACATTACAAGAAGGTAGAGAATACCTTATCATGGCAGGTACGAAATTAGTATCTGGGGTAGTGAGCAAAATCCGTTATGCTGTGGATGTGAACACTGGCAATCATGTGGAGCGCGATGGATTGAGCAAAAATGAAATTGCTCGTTGCGTTTTAACCTTGCAAGAACCGATCGTGGTGGATACTTTCACTAAGCATAAAACATTGGGCGAGTTCATCCTTATCGACCGTGTAAGCCATATGACAGCGGCCTGTGGTGTTATCCAAGATACCCTCGATAAAGGAGAGGAACTGTACACATTTATTGGCGATGCCGTGCGTGGTCGTGGCGATATTTTTGAAGAATTCTACTACGATGTGGAAGGGTTAACCGTAGATAAAGTAAGACCTGAATGTGCCACATACCATGTGGGTGATGCGATTCCGTTGACAGGAGATAGTTACCAATATCCAAGTACTTTCGATATCTTAATTCTACGTGATAAAGTCTATATTTCTGTGCGAGATGGTGTCATCACAGCCATCGCTCCATTGCGTGAGTATACGTACCAAGGTGTGCCATTGCTAAACGGTCGTGGCTTTGGTATTGAGGTACACTCTGGCGAAGAATATACTCAATTCTTAGCGGATATTGAAGATTCTAAGAATCTAAATGATACTTTCGGAAAATGGTTGACTTTCACAAGTTATCGTCACATTGCTTTCAAAAAATAAATTGCATTGTTAACCATATAAACCTACAGCAGGTTGCCTATTGTCCTAAACCTCTCTACAAGGTATAATGAAGTAGATTGTAATACGAAGTAACAATTGTACTTACGTAGAGAGGAAACCAAAAACAAGATGAAACAAGTTATGATCAGTACGGACCATATGAGTCATGTGTATCAAGATGAAATGGGCCGTGAGGTACACGCCTTGCAGGATGTGAGTGTTCACATTCATGAAGGTGAGTTTGTTAGTATTATAGGGACCAATGGGAGCGGTAAAAGTACTCTAGCCAAACATTTTAATGTCCTATTGCAACCTACATCTGGTACCGTTACCGTGTTAGGAATGGATACAAAAGAAGAACATTTAATTTGGAATATTCGCCAAAATGTGGGCATGGTATTCCAAAATCCAGATAATCAAATCGTGGCAGCCATTGTAGAAGAAGACGTGGCGTTTGGGCCAGAGAATCTAGGCGTGCCAGCCCCAGAGATTCGCAGTCGTGTGGATGCAGCCTTGGCGGCGGTAAACATGTCGGACTATGCGTTGCATGGACCTCATCTATTATCAGGGGGACAAAAGCAACGCATCGCCATTGCTGGCGTTTTAGCGATGAAGCCGAAATGTATCATTTTAGATGAGCCAACGGCTATGCTCGATCCCAAAGGGCGCAAAGAAGTCATGGATACGGTGTACCGTCTCAATAAAGAAGAAGGCATCACTATCGTATATATTACGCACTTTATGGAAGAAGCAGCTTTAGCAGATCGTATCATTGTGATGAAACAAGGTAAGGTCATCGATGAAGGAGCTCCAAAAGATGTATTTATGAATGTAGATACCTTAAAAGGTCTTGGTCTAGATGTGCCGGTGCCGTCAGAAGTTGCAGTGCGCTTACAGGAAAAAGGGGTATCTATGCCAACAGGTATTACCACTAATGAAGAACTAGGGGAGGCCATATGTCAATTCAATTAGAGCATGTAACCTACACCTATGGACAGGGGACACCTTTTGAAAAAACGGCTTTGCACGATGTGAGCTTGACTATTCACGAAGGTGAATTTGTAGGCATCATCGGCCATACAGGGTCTGGTAAATCCACCTTAGTTCAACATTTAAATGGCTTATTGCATCCTACCACAGGCACTGTGAAAGTGAATGGTGTGGACTTAGTGGGTAAAACTGAAGAAGTGAAACAAACACGCCATAAAGTGGGCATGGTATTCCAATATCCAGAGCATCAACTCTTCGAGGAAACCATTGCTAAAGACATTGCCTTTGGACCTAAAAATTTAGGCTTTGATGAGGCAGAGGTGGACCGCCGTGTGCGAGAAGCCATGCAATTTGTAGGCCTAGACTACGATACCTATGCAGAGCGTTCTCCTTTCCATTTGTCGGGTGGACAAATGCGCCGTGTGGCTATCGCAGGGGTTATTGCCCTAGATCCAGACTATTTAATTCTCGATGAACCATCTGCTGGACTTGATCCATTTGGACGAGAAGAAATCTTTGGAGAAATCGTGAAATTGCACAAGGAAAAAGGGATTACCGTTATTCTTGTATCCCATAATATGGAAGATATTTCTCGCATGGCGAATCGATTGATTGTTATGCACCAAGGGCAAGTCTTATTAGACGGCAATCCTATCGAGATTTTCCATAATGACCGTGAGATATTGCAATCTGCTGGTGTGGATGTACCGCCATTGTCGCAAACATTGCAAGCTTTGGCAGAACGAAATATACCTGTGAATATTGACCGTATTCATGTCCATGAGGCAGTAGCAGATATTTACGACTATCTCAAGGAGGTGCACCATGCTAAGTAATATTACTATTGGCCAGTACTTCCCAGGAGATTCCGTACTCCACCGCATGGACCCACGGGCTAAGATTATAGCCACTATGATTTTCATCATTGCCATATTCTTTGCGGACAGCTTGGTAACCTATAGTATTGTGGCAGCCTTTACCTTTGGCTGTTTGGGGCTATCTCGTTTGCCAGTGCGGCTCGTGTGGCTCTCCATTAAACCATTGTGGATTATCATTGTATTCACCTTGGCTATTCACGTATTCACTACGCCGGGGGAATACCTATTCACCTATGGATGGCTGCACATCAGCCGAGAAGGTCTTAATTTGGGAGGCCTTATGGCAGGGCGATTGATTTTCTTAATCGTATTCTCCTCCTTATTGACTTATACAACATCCCCTATCCGATTGACGGACGGTATTGAAAGACTCCTAAATCCATGGAAACGTTTTGGCGTGCCAGCTCATGAATTGGCTATGATGATGACCATTGCCTTGCGATTCATTCCCACACTATTAGAGGAAACAGACCGCATTATGAAAGCACAAGAATCCCGTGGTGCTGATTTTACTACAGGATCCTTACTGAAACGGGCAAAAAATATGGTACCTTTACTTGTGCCACTATTTATTAGTGCTTTCCGTCGTGCCGATGAATTGGCAGTAGCCATGGAATCTCGTTGTTACCGAGGCGGAGAAGGACGTACTCGCTTGAAAGAATTGCAATACAGTCAATTAGATACCTATGGTATTGGTGCCGTGGTACTTGTGAGCGTTGTATTAGCCGTATTGCGCTGGGGCTTTGGTATATAAGAACTAATTGTATAGGCTAGTCACAGATATGCTAACCGCAGATATATATCATAAGGTAAAAAAACAGTAGAAAGAATAGGACATGCCAGATATGACAAGAACGATACAGCTCATCGTCGCCTATGATGGCACAGAGCTCTGTGGCTACCAACGGCAACAGAACGGACCTACAGTACAAGGTTATTTAGAAGAAGCCTTATCTAAGGTTTGTAATGAGCCCATCACGATTTATGGTTCTTCGCGGACCGACGCAGGTGTCCATGCTAGAGGACAAGTAGTGGCGTTTACAACTACGGGGAAGATTCCTGTAGACAATCTGATGCGTGCCCTCATCGCCCATATGCCACCGTATATCGTGGTCCGTGAGGCACAGGAGTTGCCATCGGATTGGAACCCACGGAATTATGTGAAAGGGAAAGAATACATTTATACCATTCATAATGATCCTGTGGTAGACCCACTGCAATTGCGCTATGCCTACCATGTGCGTAAACCTTTGGATATAGAAGCCATGAGGAGAGCGGCACAAGTCCTAGAAGGGACACATAATTTCAGTACCTTCAAAGGCCATAATACGACAGTACAAGATCCAGTAAAGACTATGTATGCGGTAAAAGTCATCCAAGATGGAACGACTGTACGAATCCATGTGTTGGGAGATGGATTTGTGTACCACATGGTGCGGAATATGGCAGGATTTTTGGTGGATGTAGGCTTAGGTCGCTTTCAACCAGAGGCCGTGCCACGGATCATCGCTGGTGAGAATAGACAGCTTATAGGAAAAACAGCACCTGCCCATGGACTGTGTTTAGATACAGTGTTTACCGATGAGGTTAGCTTACAAGAACGGGTGCAATGCATAACTAACCGTGTTTAGGGGTATGACCGATTTCAGTAGGTTACTATGAAAGCGGATGCATAGACAGTGTCCCAACACATACTATGATTACTTGGGTGGTGTATAGCCTTAGTATGTATGTGTGCGACACGAAGCATAGGTGCAAGTAGTTATGTAATTGCTATGGACTATAATATTTGTTAGTATATAAGCATAGCCCTACCATAGGGCGTACAATGTAGGAGGTTATCATGAAAGAAGACGGAATCCACACGCATATTGCGATCAAAATGCCAGAGTATATTATTGATGTAGATGAATTGGTGAATGATCCAGTAAATCGTCGTAAATTGGCTCGATTCATTATGAAGCGCCATTTAGATATGGACAAAATTATTGAAGAATTTGTAAACAATCCAGAGAATGAGCAAGAATTAATGCGTTTTGCTGCATCTGTGGTATTCTCCAAAACAGGCCGTGATATGAACGAATATAGCGAAGACTTGTTGCCATTATTCTTTGAAGAAGCGGTGTACGAAGATGATTTGTTATAATTGCATAGATGGCAAGAAATAAGAAAAAAGGACTGTAATGCATGTATCGAGTATATGTATACAGTCCTTTTTGCAATTTACTTTGTTTGGCTCTTTGTCAAATGTGGGGGCTACTCATATAATAAGTTCTTAGCACTAGCTATTCAAATAGCTAGTGCTA
>NZ_RQVK01000022.1 GCF_003992015.1 Veillonella sp. VA137 | reverse complement strand
TGTCTATTTTATTGCAAAAAAAGAATGTTGGCGACTACTCTTATATGAGTAGCCCCAACATTTATTATAGAGCCTTATATTATATGAATTTACACAATACTATATGATGATAACATGCATAGTTATAGGAGGAAAACTTATAACTATTTTATCATATATATATACAGTAGGCATCATAAGTTTCACTAATTTTACTTTAACAAGGGAGAGATAGCTATGAAAAAACAGCTTACAATGTTAGTCGCTGCATCAGTATGGGGTATAACTTCAGGATTTGCCGCAAATCCATTTTCAGATGTAACACCTCAAGATTGGGCATATCAAGCAGTAGCACAATTGGCCAAAGAAGGTATTATTAATGGATATCCAGAAGGATATTTTAAAGGCCAACATAACATTACTCGTTATGAAATGGCACAAATGTTAGCAAAAGCGTTAGCTCATAAAGATCGTAATGATGCTGAACAAAATGTTATTATCAACCGTTTGTCAAAGGAATTTGCTACAGAACTAAGTAACTTGGGCGTACGTACTGATATTTTAGAAAGTAAAATAGGTAACTTTGCAATCAATGGTGATGCACGATTGATGTTTGAACATAATCGTTCTGAATATGATTTTTATGAAACTCTATCTGAACCCACTCCATTAGGTCCAGATGAGTATTATAGACGCAATGCAGGAACCATGCCATCATCAAGAAAAAAAAGACAAATACAAGACCACGATGCAGCTGAAAGAAACTTTGTGTATCCAATAAAAATATATGAATTCCATCCTATGTTTACCTATCGAGCACGATTGCAATTCACCGCAACTGTCAATGATAATACTAAGGCCGTACTTCGTGTGAGCACAGGCGATAAAGAATTTGGATCTAATAAAAGCACCGACATATCCTTTGACCGATTATATCTACAACATAATTTCGGCAAATATGTAACTACCTTTGTAGGGCGTTATGATACTGTTATTGGTGGTGGATTAACCTATGACGGGGATTTGGAAGGAGCAACTATAATAGCGGGTAAGGACAAATTGAATGCATCATTCACATTTGGATATGCACCGGATATGGCTTTTAAAGTAGATACTGGTAAGAGAATTGATGGTTATCCAGAAAGAATCTATCAAAGTAATCTATTTAAAACATCGTATAAAGATAATGCACAGTTAGCTATTTTTCAACTGAATAGTAAAATTGGTCCTCGTGTAAAAATAGGAACCTTTTATACCAAAGTGAATGGTATGACTTTTGGCGAAGCGACTGAAAATACATATCTAGGAAATTACTTTGTTGACTATTATGAAGCAAAAAATGAATCTTTAGACTTCTATGGCATTTATGGAAATATTAAATTGGGCTCTAAACTATTCATAGATGGTGAATTTGCTAAGTTTAAAAACATTAAGGGAGTTAGTTTGAAATCGTATAACTATAAAGAATCCAACAAGTCTTGGACTGTAGGTCTTACATATGGTAACTATACTCCAGATAAACGTGGCAGTTGGTCTGTGAAAGCACAATATAATTATTTAGGGAAAAGAGGGCCTGTCTTTGCACCTACATTCTGGACACCGGCATACCAAAACTATAAAGGGTGGGCTTTGCAAGGTAAATATGCAGTCGCTAATAATGTTGGTTTAAAAGTACATGCTATGTTAAATCCGAAAGATGAAGAGGGGAATACATTATCTAACTTTTACCGTGGAGAAATTAACTATCAATTCTAATCTTTAACTTGAATAATGGTTATACCCCTTGCTTTCATACCTCATTTTGTGCTATACTAACAAAGTATGAATACACACGCAACTAGACTATCAGTTCTGTGCGCAATTTCGCGTTTGCTGAGGGATGAGGGTTGCGGAGGTTTTTTAACAGGAGGTGCCAACATGGCAGTAGTATCACTTAAACAATTATTAGAAGCTGGTGTTCACTTTGGACATCAAACAAGAAGATGGAATCCTAAAATGGCTAAATTCATCTTCACTGAACGTAATGGTATTTATATCATTGACCTTCAAAAAACTGTAAAAAAAGTAGAAGAAGCGTATGATTTCTTACGTGAAGTAGCTCAAGAAGGTAAAACAATCCTTTTCGTAGGTACTAAAAAACAAGCTCAAGAAGCTGTTAAAGAAGAAGCTCTTCGTGCGAATATGTACTTCGTTAACGAACGTTGGTTGGGCGGTATGTTGACTAACTTCAAAACTATCGAAGCTCGTATTAAACGCTTAAAACAATTAGAAAAAATGGCTGAAGATGGAACATTCGAAGTTCTTCCTAAAAAAGAAGTAATTCGTCTTCGTCATGAATGGGAAAAATTGGAAAAATATCTTGGCGGTATCAAAGATATGCCAGAAATGCCAGGTGCACTTTTCGTAATCGACCCTAAAAAAGAAAAAATCGCTATCGCAGAGGCTAAAAAATTAGGTATTCCTGTTGTAGCTACTGTGGACACTAACTGTGATCCAGACGAAGTTGATTTCCCTATCCCAGCAAATGATGACGCTATTCGCGCAGTTAAATTATTGGCTGGTAAAATGGCTGACGCTATTTTAGAAGGCCGTCAAGGTGAACAAGACGCTTTCGGTACAGAAACTGCTTCCGAAGAAGCTTAAGAATCTGTAAGATTATTTAACAATATATACAGACATAGTCTTAATTGATAAATAAGTAATAACGATGTAAAATTAAGGTAAGGCTAAGGTCTTACCTTAATTATTTATAGGAGGAAAAATCATGGCTCAAATTACAGCAGCTTTAGTAAAAGAATTACGCGACATGACTGGCGCAGGTATGATGGATGCTAAAAAAGCATTGGTAGAAGTTGATGGCGATATCCAAAAAGCAGTTGACTTCCTTCGTGAAAAAGGTTTAGCAGCGGCAGCTAAAAAAGCTGGTCGTATTGCAGCTGAAGGTGTAGTTGCATCTTACATTCACGGCGGCGGACGTATCGGTGTATTAGTAGAAATCAACTGTGAAACAGACTTCGTTGCTAAAACTGATGATTTCCAAGCTCTTTGCAAAGACGTAGCAATGCAAATCGCTGCAGCTAACCCAACATACTTAAAACGTGAAGACGTTCCAGCTGATGTAATCGAACACGAAAAAGCTGTATTGATGGAACAAGCTAAAGTAGAAGCTGAAGAAGACGTTAAAGCTGGCCGTAAACCAAAACCAGAAGCAGTGCTTGAAAAAATGGTAGCTGGCCGCGTTGAAAAATTCTATAAAGAAAACTGCCTATTAGAACAAGTTTTCATTAAAGACGGTGAAAAAACTGTACAAGCTATGATCAATGAAGCAATCGCTAAAATCGGTGAAAACATTAACGTACGTCGTTATGTTCGCTACGCATTAGGCGAAGGTATCGAAAAGAAACAAGACGATTTCGTTGCAGAAGTTATGGCTACTGTAGGTAAATAAGTACGGAGATAAGAGAACACCGCAAGTGTTCTCTTATTTTTGAATTATTTGTTAGAAACGTCATAAGGAGAAGGACATGAGTGAACGTAAATTTAAACGTATCGTATTAAAACTTAGCGGTGAGGCCTTAGCAGGCGATCAAGGATTTGGCATTAACCCACAAGTGGTAGAACCATTGGCGCAAGAAATTGCGGCACTTTCCAAAGAAAGTGGTATTGAAATTGCTATCGTTGTAGGTGGTGGAAATATTTGGCGTGGTCTATCCGGTAGTGCTAAAGGTATGGATCGTGCATCTGCTGATTATATGGGTATGATTGCGACAGTGATGAATGCTATCGCATTACAAGATGCTCTTGAAAATGCAGGCGTAGCAACTCGTGTTCAAACAGCGATTGAAATGCAAGAAGTAGCAGAACCATACATTCGTCGTCGCGCCATTCGTCACTTAGAAAAAGGTCGTATTGTTATCTTTGCAGCAGGTACGGGTAATCCATACTTCTCTACAGATACTACAGCTGCTTTGCGTGCTGCTGAAATCGAAGCAGATGCTATTTTAATGGCAAAAAAATTTGCTGATGGCGTATATGATTCCGACCCTAAAACAAATCCAAATGCTGTAAAATTCGATGAATTGACTTACATGGATGTAATCAGCAAAGAATTGAAAGTAATGGATGCTACATCAACTACATTATGTAAAGATAATCATATTCCTATCGTTGTATTTAGCATGGATATTCCTGGTAACATCACTCGTGCTGCTAAGGGAGAAGCCATTGGTACTATCGTAAAATAAAAGGTGAACACTATGGAAATTAAAGAAATTATTAGCCGCGAAGAAGCGCGCATGGATAAAACAATTGAATCCTTAAAACATGAATTTACTAATGTACGCACAGGTCGTGCGCATACATCTTTGTTGGATTCCGTTATGGTAGATTACTATGGTGCACCAACACCTGTTAATCAAGTGGCAAACGTATCTGCTCCAGACCCTCGCATGATTTTAATCGCTCCATGGGATAAAACTATGATTGGTGCTATTGAAAAAGCTATCTTAACATCCGATTTAGGATTAAACCCTAATAACGATGGTGAAGCTATTCGTTTGGCTATCCCTCAATTGACAGAAGAACGCCGTAAAGAATTAGTAAAAGTAGTAAGCAAAAAAGCAGAAGACGCTAAAGTTGCAGTCCGTAACATTCGTCGTGATGCTAATGATGCAATCAAAAAAGAAGAAAAAGCGAAAACAATTACTGAAGATGTATCAAAGGATGGGCAAGAACAAGTTCAAAAATTGACTGACAAAAAAATCAAACTAATTGATGAACTTCGCGATACAAAAGAAAAGGATGTTATGTCTGTCTAATGGAACATACATCTATTTTGGGATTTCCATGGCAGCTTGCACAGTCTCTTTTGCAGGCTGCCTCTATCCCTTTTACTACAAAAATAGAAAAGAACTATAATCGGTTCTTTTCCATTTCTTCCGAAGAATGTTATGTAGGCCGTGTCATAGTATTGGACGATACATGGGAGATAGTTCTCTTTCATCCTATGGTAGCCAGTCATGTGGTGCAGTCGAATGAGGTACAGTATGCTAAAAAACTTATGGAAGAAAAGTAAACATCAAGAGAGACCAACTATAGATCCAACGAATATTCCAGAACATATTGCCATTATTATGGACGGTAACGGTAGATGGGCAAAGCGTAAAGGCATGCCACGGAGTATGGGTCATCGCGCAGGTGCGGAAGTATTAAAGGATATTGTGAAAGCAGCCCAAGGATTTGGTGTGAAAGCACTGACTGTATATGGCTTTTCCACAGAAAATTGGAAACGCCCAGAAGAAGAAGTCAGCCTGTTAATGGGTCTTATTAAAGAGTATTTACTTTCAAATGTAAAGCGAATGCATGCAGAAGGTGTCCGCATTCGTTTTGTGGGAGATATAACCAAGTTATCTGAAGAGTTACAAAAAATTATCAAAGAATCTGAGGAGTTAACACAAGATAATAAGGGAATCACACTGCAATTAGCAATCAACTATGGGGGGCGTGACGAACTCACAAGAGTTACAAAACAGATTGTCCAAGATGTGGCAAAGGGTGTTATCAATGAGGAAGATATTACAGAAACATTGATTTCTTCCTACTTAGATACAAAAGAATTTGACCGTGTGGATCTACTGATTCGACCAAGTAATGATGCACGAATTAGTAACTTCTTGTTATGGCAAATTGCTTATGCAGAGTTTTGGTTTACCCCTTTGCATTGGCCAGATTTTACGCCCCGAGTGTTGGAAGAAGCCATCTTGGCATACCAACAACGTGAACGTAGATTTGGTGGTTTAAAAGAGGAGAAATAATATGTTAAAAACCCGTCTCATCACAGCTTTGATTGGCGTGGTCTTGTTGGCGATTGCCATCGCCTATGGGGGTGTATTTTTTAATCTTGTGATGTCCGTGTTGGCATTCATTGGTTGGGTAGAGTGTGTCAGCTTATTTCGACATATGAAACGCCGCCTATTACCACTATGGGGATTGATTTATATTGTCCTTGTATGCGGTTCCTTAGTATTTGGTAATTATCCATTAGCAGTATTCTTAGGTGTTTTGGTGATGTTAGCCATGGTCATTGAATATACCTTCTGCAATGGAAAAATAACTCTTATGGCAGTACAATCTACGATCAGTAGCTTATTATATGTCACTAGTGGCTTTATAGCACTGATGGTGTTACGTGATAATAAAATCTATGAAAATACAAGCTATTATGCAGAACAAGATGGGTTCGGCACGGCTGTCATCTGGCTTGTGCTAATCTCAATTTGGGCCAGTGATACATTTGCCTATTTTGTAGGTCGTTCCTTTGGGAAACGAAAAGTCGTACCAACTATCAGTCCTAACAAAACATTAGAAGGATTTGTCGGTGGTTTCATTGGCTGTGTTTTGACAGGATGGATTGCTTCTATTTGCTTAGGGTTGCCATTGAATTTTGGTATTGGAATGGGTGTCATTGTCGGTATATTAGCACCACTTGGGGATTTATTTGAATCTAAGTTAAAACGTGAAGCAAATAAAAAAGATTCCGGCACATTATTGCCTGGTCATGGTGGTGTATTAGATCGTTTTGATAGTCTATTATTTGCAGCACCATTGGTATTGGCATTTATTCTTATGCTGTAATGATTTAATCGTAGGGAGGCCTTTATGAAAGCTATAAGTATTTTAGGCTCCACGGGGTCTATAGGAACACAAACTTTAGATGTGATTCGTCAACATCCAGATCAATTTCAAGCAGTAGCGTTAGTAACACATAGCAATATTGATTTGCTAGAACAGCAAATTGCTGAATTTCAGCCAGTTATGGCGGGTGTTGTAGATGAACGGGCTTATGCTATACTGAAAGCTCGTTATCAAGGGCCTACAGAGATTGTTGGTGGCAAGGAAGCCTTGATTGTGGCAGCTACCTTGTCAGAAGCGATAATGGTAGTTACTGCTGTAGTTGGCGCTGCAGGTATTGAACCTACCATGGCTGCGATTCGAGCTAAGAAAACAATTGGTCTTGCGAATAAAGAAACCTTAGTGGCTTGTGGGTCTTTGATTACAAAGGCAGCACAAGACTATGGTGTATCGATTTTACCCATTGATAGTGAGCATAGCGCTATTTATCAATGTTTAGAAGGCCAAGATAGAAGTAATGTTGAGAAGTTAATCATTACAGCATCAGGTGGTGCTTTACGTCATTGGAAGTCAGAAGATTTATATACAGCGACAGCAAAGGATTGTTTGGCACATCCCACATGGAATATGGGGAATAAAATTACCATTGACTCAGCTACTTTATTCAATAAAGGGTTAGAAGTCATTGAAGCTCATTGGCTGTTTGATTTTGATTACGATCATATTGATGTAGTGGTTCATCCACAGAGTATTGTACACTCTATGATTCAAATGAAAGATGGTGCTATTTTGGCACAGTTAGGGAATCCAGATATGCGTGAGCCTATCCAATATGCGATGACCTATCCAAAACGATATCCATTACAAATGGAGCATTTAGATTTTACCAAAGGTTTAGATCTTCAGTTCATGGCTCCTCGGTGGGAT
This sequence comes from Veillonella sp. VA137, assembly GCF_003992015.1. Taxonomy (GTDB): domain Bacteria; phylum Bacillota; class Negativicutes; order Veillonellales; family Veillonellaceae; genus F0422. Next base: position 8,416 of record NZ_RQVK01000022.1, on the reverse strand, counting down.
GATTTTCCTGCCTTACGACTCGCCTTTACAGTAGGAAAAGAAGGTGGTTATGCACCAGCTGTATTCAATGCAGCCAATGAAATGGCGGTCTATGCCTTACTGGATGAACGAATTACTTATGGACATATATATGAAGTAGTTTCAACCGTTCTTGGACGCATGAACAATGGTGTACCTATATCTATTGATGATGTACTGGGCATGGATGCGTGGGCAAGACAAGAAGCTACGAAAGAAATACAAAGGAGAAGTGCATGTTAATTACAATTTTAGGAGCTGTCTTTGTATTCGGTGTGATTGTTATGATTCACGAATTGGGACATTTTCTAACGGCGAAAGCCTGTGGTATGCGTGTTGATGAATTTGCTATCGGCATTGGCCCTAATGTCATACAGAAACAAAAAGGAGAAACACTCTACTCTTTACGTCTTTTGCCATTAGGTGGATTCAACAAAATTGCTGGTATGGATCCTTCTGAAGATGCAGGGGACCGTGGGTTCAATAGCAAACCTGTATGGCAACGATTCATTGTTATCGCTGCGGGTGCTACGTTTAACTTTTTATTGGCTATTGTGATATACTTTTTTGTATTCGCTTTCCATGGTACAACAATACCATCTCATGAACCGATTATTGGAGATACATTAGCAGGAAACCCAGCTACTACTGCAGGTATCCAAAAAGGAGATAAAATTGTATCTATCAATGGTCAATCAATTACAGAATGGAAGGATATTACAGAGTCTCTAAAAGGTCATAGTAATCATGTAGTATCTGTTACATTAGATAGAAATGGTGAGAGTATATCTACCACTGTCATTCCTCGTGAATCTGGTGATAGAGCCGTCATCGGAATCAATCCAGTATTAGAAGTAAAAGAGTATAGTATTGGCGAATCTGCGGTGCATGCTGTATCCCACGCTGGATCTACCCTTACTGATATGGTACAAGGATTGTGGAATATTGTAACAGGGCATAGTAAAGGCGATGTAGCGGGCCCTATCGGTGTAGCACAAATGGCGGGGCAAGTAGCACAACATGGTTTTATTAGTTTGCTGTTATTCACAGCCTTATTAAGTTTAAATCTTGGTGTAATCAACTTATTGCCAATTCCCGTACTAGATGGTGGACATTTGGTGTTGTTGATTCTAGAAGGTATTACAGGACGTAAACTGCCAGAAAAGGCATTGCAATACATCCAAATGACTGGCGTAGGCCTATTATTGTTAGTGTTTGTATATTCTACATTCCAAGATATTCTAAGACTATTTTAGAGGTATACTATGATAGAACGTAAACCGACAAAAGGTATTCAAGTGGGTACCGTTCATATTGGGAATCACGCACCTGTCAGTATCCAATCTATGATTACTACAAATCCAGTAAAAGTTGAGCAATCTATTGAAGAAATTAATCGCTTGGCTACCGCTGGTTGTGAATTAGTTCGCTTAGCTGTTCCTGATATGGCAGCTGCAAAAGCAATAAAAGATATTAAAGAACGTGCTATGATTCCATTAATTGCTGATATTCATTTTGACTACCGCTTAGCTTTACAAGCTATTGATAGTGGTATCGATGGGCTTCGCATTAATCCAGGAAATATTGGTAGTATCGATAATGTGGTAAAAGTTGTGGAAAAAGCGAAACCTAAATTGATTCCTATTCGTATAGGTGTAAATGCTGGATCCTTACCACAACATGTATTAGATGCCCATGGTGGACATCCTACAGCGGATGGTATGGTGGATACTGCCTTAGAACATATTCGTATCTTAGAATCTTTAGAATATGACCAAATGAAAGTTTCTATTAAAGCTACAGATGTACCTTTAATGATTGAAGCATACCGCAAATTATCCAGTAAAATACCATATCCATTGCATTTAGGCGTCACAGAAGCAGGCACCATCAAACAAGGAACGATTAAATCTGCTATCGGTATTGGAACACTATTAGCAGATGGTATTGGTGATACGATTCGTGTGTCTCTAACGGGAGATCCTATCCATGAGGTAGAAGTAGCAAAAACTATTTTAAGCTCCTTGGAACTTCGTACCTTTGGAGCGACTATGATTTCTTGCCCTACCTGTGGCAGATGCCAAGTCAATTTATTCAATATGGCAGACATTGTTGAAGAAAGATTGAAATCTATAAAAGCACCAATCCGTGTAGCTGTTATGGGCTGTGTTGTAAACGGACCTGGGGAAGCACGAGAAGCTGATTTTGGCATTGCAGGAGGTAAAGGACAGGGTATTATTTTCCGCAAAGGCAAGGTTTTGAAAACGGTGCCGGAACAAGAGTTAGTGGATACCTTATTTGCTGAAATCGATCAATATCTGTTGACACTAGAAGACAAATAAGGAGAGGAAAATTTTGTTTTCTAAAATGAAATACTATCCCTTACTATTAGAATACATGGTATAGTAAATCCATAGTATATAGTTAAGATATTTCCAATACGTATGAATCATATAGAATATAAAGGAGTAAGTTATGTTAGCAAGTCGCTTATATGCACCAACATTACGGGAAATGCCATCCGATGCTGATGTAATTAGCCAACAATTAATGTTGCGGGCTGGCTTTGTTCGTAAAGTGGCTGGTGGTTTATACACCTATTTACCATTAGCCTGGCGCAGTATTCATAAAATTAATGCCATCATTCGTGAAGAAATGGAAGCAATTAATAGCCAAGAAATTATGATGCCTATTCTTCAACCTAGTGAATTATGGGAAGAATCTGGTCGTTGGGCTGCGTATGGTGCTGAAATGATGCGTATTTCCGACCGTCATGGTCGTGAATATTGCTTAGGACCAACTCATGAAGAAATGGTAACCAATCTAGTGCGTGGAGAAGTAAATTCATATCGCCAATTGCCATTGAGTTTATATCAAATTCAAAATAAATATCGTGATGAACGTCGTCCACGCTACGGATTGATGCGTAGCCGTGAGTTCATCATGAAAGATGCTTATTCTTTCGACATTGATGAAGAAGGTATGAGTAAATCTTTCTGGGATATGTATGAAGCCTATTCAAATATCTTTAAACGTTGCGGCCTCACATGCAAACCAGTTGAAGCAGATAATGGTGCTATTGGTGGTTCCGGTAGCTTTGAGTTTATGGCTTTAGCAGAATCTGGAGAAGCAGATGTAATCCACTGTACGAAATGTGACTATGCAGCGAATATTGAAATTGGCCAACCAAAAGCATTGGAAGTGGATGCAGAAGAACCAAAAGCAATGGAAACTGTATCTACACCAGATGCAAAAACAATTCAAGCTGTAGCAGAGATGTTGGAATTACCATTGGAAAAAACAATCAAAGCGGTCGTATACAACATTGAAGGTAAAGTGATTCTTGCCATTGTTCGCGGTGACCATGAAGTGAATGAAATCGCTGTACAACGTGCTGTAGAAGGCGGTATTGAGCCAGAAATGGCTACTCCAGAAGACTTAACACGTATAGGATTAACAGCTGGATTCATTAGTCCAGTGGGACTTTCACAATCAGAAGAGTTTGCCATTGTAGTGGATGAAACAGTGATGAATTTACATAATGTATGTGGCGGTGCTAACACAGCAGACGCGCATTATATCAATATTAATCCTCACCGTGATTTCAATGTAGACGACATCATCGTGGCACCAATTCGTTTGATTACCTTAGATGATCCATGCCCTAAGTGTGGTGGTGAACTTCGCATCGACAAAGGTATTGAAGTAGGTCAAGTATTCAAATTGGGTACAAAATACTCTGAATCTATGAATGCTACCGTATTGAACCAAGGTGGTCGCCCAACTCCATTCCAAATGGGTTGCTATGGTATTGGTGTTGGCCGTACATTGGCAGCAGCCATTGAGCAAAGTTATGACGAAAATGGTATCATTTGGCCAGTAGCGATTGCTCCATTTGAGGTTGTCATTGTTCCTATTAATGCAAAAGATGAAGCTTTGATGGAAGTGAGCGAACGCTTGTACAAAGAAATGCAACAGGCAGGTGTGGATGTACTATTGGATGATCGAAAAGACCGCGCTGGTGTGAAATTTAAAGATGCCGACCTTATCGGCTATCCTGTACGTATTACGGTAAGTAAAAATACTATCGAATCTGGGGAAGTAGAATTGCGTGTTCGTAAAGATGGATCCATAAGCACAGTAAAAATCGATGAAGTAACGACTTCTGTACAAGGATTACTTCGCTTGCTAAAAGATGGATATAGTATGTAATGACTCAAATTTAATTGCATAGAGATAGAAAGAACGAACGACTCATTGAGGATTCCTTAATGAGTTGTTTTGTCATAGGTAAAAGAGAAAAGAATGCGTCTTTTATAGAATCAAATATACTCAAAAGCGTAACTATACGTATACTATTTAGTTATAGTGCATGAAAACTGTATATTATAACTAGATAAAGTGATATAAAAAGAGTAGAATAAAAGTAACTGATTCATACTTTTATTTACAGGTAGTTTATTTCAAGCTTTATGTATCATATATCAATATGAAACGAAGCAAGTTATTGTTAGGCTTAATTACCACGTCTATTGTCTCTATTGTGTGGGGAGCGGAGGGGTTCATTGAAGAAACACCACTGTATACTTTTGCCTATGCAGGAAAGCATCAGGTGAATACACCTATAATGACTTATAAAATGTTACAATCTCGGCAATTTAAGCTAGGTTGGACACATAGATTCAAAAAAAGAGAGGAGAATACGTGTGAAACATAAACATTTAGCATTACTAGTATTGGCGGCGATTCCATTATTAGCTAGAGGGGAAGGCTTTACTGTAGACACGGTAACTCGAAATGATTGGAAAACGGTAGATACGATTTCCCTAGGTGAGAAATTAGCTAAGAATGGGGGCACTATTACTGAAAATAGTGCTACAAAAATTAAGTATGAGTATAAGTATGCTGATGGCACTATCTTAGGGACGAAAACCAAGTATATAGATGGCGGTAATACGGTTAATGAAATTATCACAAATCGAAATATGACGGCTCCGAATGACATTCGGACGAAACCAACTACGGAAACGACATTAGCGTCGGAAGGGACGATTCATTTCATTCATGTAGATGATGGTACCTCTATTGATTGGCAAGATGGGGTACATGTGTATAACTCCAATAGTAAGTTGGTTGATCGGTCAGAAACGATTCTTAATTTTGATGCGAATACAAATTTCAATGTTACAACCCATAAAACATATCATGGAAAATTTTATCCTATGTTTAATGTGGTAAAAGTAGTCGGAGAAGGTTCGGGTGATGTGACGAAGCCAGTGTCTACGGTGAACTTTTTAAAGAAAGTGACTATGGATACCCACGTGCAAACGATTAATCCTGGAAATTTAAAGTCCTATGAAAAGCGTGTGAATGGATTCTTTCAACAAACGAATCAAGGGGGAGAATCCCATGTGCATTTTCATGATGATTTGACCATGAATACGGAGTCTACTACAAATAATTTGGAAGTGGCTGCGTTCCGCCTAGAAAACAATGGGGAAAATCGGTATCGCACTGTGTCTACTAAGGATACGATTGAAGCCGAAAAAGGTGGATCTAGTCTTATCTTTGATGGAAATGTGACAAGTACTATCTCAGGCAATACGGATACTGAGATGCGATTTTTATCTAATGTGAACTATCATGGCGGTGTTCATGTGACATCAAAAGAAGGAAAGAACTTTGTATCTACCATCACTAACGAATCAGCGAATAACACAAAGAATACATTACATGTCAATACGGATACGGAAAATCATGGTTTCTCCGAGATTACTTTAAAGGCGAATACGGATTTCATCACGAAGAGCGCTGGTGGTACTGTTTGGGGCATGTATGTCAATGCTGAATCCCACGGTGAAAATCGAATCACCCTTTCCGGTGCAAAGAACAACATTTCTACAACCGGTAAAGATGAAGTATATGGCATTGAAGTATCTTCTAGTTTGAATGATACAACTGGGACAACCGATGCTAATGAAAAACCTAGTAAAAACTCGGTAGACCTACAGAATACAACGGTTACCACAGATTCTACATCCATAGGGAAACCGTGGGTCTACGGTGTGAGAATGAGCGCTGAGAATGGTGAGAATACAGTGAAGATAACCCATAGTGATGTGAAAACAGCATCCAACTACGTGGCTAGAAGTATTGATATAGGATCTGAGAATCAAGGCACAAATACAGTTACCTTAGATACTACGAATATTACTACAAAAGGTGCCTATGCCTATGGCTTGAATCTGGTGAGTGCGAGAAAAGCCGGTGCTGGGAGTAACTCCATTCATTGGAAAGGTAAGAACAGCATTGCCACTGAGGCGATAGCGAATGGATATGGCATACGAGTTGAAAAAGATAAAGCGAATTCGGGAGCTGGTACAACCATAATCTCTGATGCAGATTCGTCGTTAGCGATTAAGGTAGATACAGAAGGATCAGGAACTGGCATCTCACAAATACATAGTAATACGAATAATATAACGAATACTACTTTCAACGGTGATGTATCGATTGTTATGCGTGGTACTGGAAAAGCAAAAGTAGGTGTACTGGCGAGAACTGATGCAGATAGTGATACGAACGCGAATACCATAACTTTCAATAAAAAGTTAAACATTGATGGTAATCCAATAGACCCTGCCTTTGTAGCAGGTGGCAAGAATACAACTATTACTGTATCCGGTAAGGATACGACAACCATAGTAGGTAATGTATTTGCTGCAAATGGAGGCACAGTTGATGTTAACCTATTAACGAAGGACTCCTATCTCATTGGCAAAGCGGACAATGCAGGTACTGGTAACATACATGTGAAAGTAGATGGTGGCAATTATTGGGAAATGACTGATAACTCTAAGATTAATCGATTGGACCTATCTAATGCAGGAGAAGTTCGATTTGGTGATACAGAGGTTCCTCTATCCTTAACTGTAGATACCCTAGCAGGAACGGGTGGTGTACTCCATATAGCTGGCAATGTGGGATCAGGTCATACAGACAAACTCACCATTAAGTCCAGTAGTGAAGGGGAACATGGGATTCATTTCCAAAATATGGCAGATTCCAAATCTACGGGCACAGAAGTGTTGCAATTAGTGGAAAGTTTAGGTAAACCAGAGGATCATAAGGCAGTATTTTCATTACTTAATAAAGATAATCATGTAGCAGTTCCTACAGATGATAAAAAGCCTAGCCTTCCTAAAACTGTCATTGAAAAAGGGGCCTACCTATATACATTAGGCAGACCTACGGATTCAAAAGTTATTTCTATTAATGATGCAAATGTAAATAACTGGTATCTATTCCCTTATGAGGATAATGGTAAGGGTAAATTGACACCAGGGGCACACTCGACCATTCAATTCGATAATTTATTGTATAATTTACACTTAGGCAATATAGAAACATTGGTTCAGCGGTTAGGAGAAATCCATCTTCATAAAGATGTGGAACGGTCTAATACGGTATGGGCTAATTATACGAATGGCAAGTTTGACTCTTCCCATCATGGTGGTTACCAACAACGATACTGGGGACTTAAAGGTGGCTATAATTGGATACATCCACGGGATACGTGGATTCACTATAGTGGTTTTACCGTAGGTATGATGCAATCGACAGCTACTCTTGATGAATACCAAGGCCATGCAAAGTTATCAGGTACTGAGCTTGGTTTCTACTCCACTCGATTGTACAAGGATACTAATGTATATGTAGATCTAGTAGGTAAAGTGAGACGCTCTCATGGTGATTTCAACTTAGTTAACTATTCTAATGAGGCCTTGCGATCAACCACTATGCACACGAACTCATTCTTGGCATCTGTGGAACTGGGAAAACGTAAGTACCGCTCCGGCAAAGATGGAGAAGGTTTATTTATACAACCAGAAGCACAACTGACTTACGAAGCGAGCAAAGGATATAGCATGGATATATCCAATGGATTACATAGCCAGTTAGGATCTATGCACAGCCTAGTAGGTCGCATTGGCGTACGGGCAGGAGTAGATAAGTCATCTGGCACTGCATGGAATCCGTATGTGAAAGTGATGTATGAAAAAGAATTCCTCGGCAATCGAACACTGACATTTAATGAAAGCACTACGCAGCAACTTTCTTACAAAGGTCATTGGTTTACCTACGGCTTAGGCTTCTCCTATATGAATCGAGCTAAGACAGAACAGGTGTACCTTGAGGCGCAACGATCTACCCGTGATCGAGTACGACAAAACTGGCAATTGAAAGTCGGAGTTCGTCATACATTCTAGGAAATTATAAGAACCCCGTCACGCACTTTGTGAATTTTGAATGGGTAAAATTAGGCTCTTTGTCAAATGTGGGGGCTACTCATGTAAAAGCTTTTAGCGCTAGCTATGGAAATAGCTAGCGCTATTCT
>NZ_RQVK01000021.1 GCF_003992015.1 Veillonella sp. VA137 | reverse complement strand
ATGTCTATTTTATTGCAAAAAAAGAATGTTGGCGACTACTCTTATATGAGTAGCCCCAACATTTATTATAGAGCCATTAAAAAGGGTCCTTAGGGACCCTTTTGTTTATTTAGCTTAGTTATATATAGATGATACATTTTGAATAACTTTTTTGTTTCAGTTTTATTTTTTGATGCCTTCATATATATAGTATCTGATATGTAATGAAATTTGTACATCCCTATATCGTCATTTTTGTACATTCTTATGATAATATTTATATACTGTGTTAGGTATGATGGATGAAAGAGGTCTATCTATTGTATGATGTATAGTAGATAATATACCTATGTCATGGGTAGATAGACACTAACAGTGGGTATAGTGTAAAAATAGAACAAAAAAGAGACTTTTATCGTACATATGGAACAGTTATCCACCTAACTGTGGATAACTCAGTGTATAACTATGGGTATAGGTTGTGAGTAGCTTGTTAATACATTGTGTATTTAGTGTTAATAACTCTATAGTTATACACATCTTATACACAAAAAGTGAATAACCCTTGTACTATAAGGCTTTATTGAATCTTAATGGGTTAGAAAAAATGTTCTGTATTGTGGATATGCACATACATATACGCATATATAATATATATCGAATCTTATTTTAGATTTCATATTGCTAGGGAGAGTACAGTTAGACTATAATAGATGTATACTTGCGTTCATAGCTCAGTAGGATAGAGCGACAGTTTCCTAAACTGCAGGTCGGGGGTTCAATTCCCTCTGGGCGCACCAGATATAAAAAGGAAGTTACAGATAAGAGTAGCTTCCTTTTTTATGTATAAGTTATTTCGTTTATCAATATAACTCCTTGCAGAACTAAATACTTTAGTTTTAGTAAGTCGCTTAGAGGAACTGGCAACTAATCGATCATACTATGAGACATTGATATTACAGAATTAGAACGATATGTGATAAAATTAAAACATTATATAATTTATATACTAAGGAGAACATGCAAAATGATGAGAAGGAACGTAGTACTAGCGACGTTGGTTGCTTTATTGTGTACGTCAACAGTACTAGCAGAAGAGGTAAATTTAGGTAAGAATGGAGATACAAGCACAGCCTATACGGCTGGTGGTGTGTCGATTGGTAAAGGTACGATTGGATCGAAAGATAAGCGGATAAGTGCTCCTATTGGTATTGGGTATAATCACAATATCGATGCTAATTTTGGGATTGCCTTAGGCTATGGAGCAATGATTGAAAAAAATGGAGAACAAGGGATTGTTATTGGTACTAGCTCCTATGTGGGTAAATTAACAGATGATGAAGCATTAGGGGAGGTACCACATGATACGCCTACAAAGGTGGGGAATCAATCAGAACATGTAATGAACGTAGATGATTATAAACCATTAGATGAGTCAAAAGATAAAAAAGATACTCCAAGTATTCCCAATGGATATGAAGGAAAATTAGCCTTTCAATCGATGGCAATTGGTAATGACACTAGAGTCTATGGATTTGATGCGGTAGGGATTGGTAATGGCATTCGAGCAAATGGAACGGATTCTATTGCCATTGGTAAAGCCAGTCGAGCTTGGTTAGATGAATCCATTGCTATGGGTTCCCAAGCGGTGACAGCAAGAAAAAGAAGTATCGCTCTAGGACGGTATGCTACTACGTTGTCAGAAGATAGTATAGCCATCGGTAATCGTTCAGAAATAGGTTCTAAGGCAGATAGTAGTATGGCTCTAGGCACTTGGTCGCGTGTGAATGATAAGAATAGTGTAGCTATCGGAGTGTATTCTTCTACCGAAGGCCGTGGTGCTGCTATAGATGGTACATCTGCTTTTTCAGGAGATGCGGTGAAAGCAGCAGAAGGTGTCGTTTCTGTAGGTACAGAGGGATACACGATGCAATTTGATAATGGTACTTTAGATATACCAGATATGAAACGAAGAATTGTCAATGTAGCTGGGGGTATCAAAGATACAGATGCAGTGAATGTAAAACAGTTGAAAGCTATCACAAATGCCCTAGGATATACACCTGAAGAAATCGAGAAAATGAATACTGGTACGGGATTAAAACCAGAAAGCATTGTCAGCCAAGTTCATACGGTGAAAGCCATGGCAGAAGAGGCAAATGATACGGCAAAAATTGCGGGGGCCTCTGCCATTGCCTTAGGCGCTTTAAAAGCTTTACCATATGATGGTACAGATCGAACACAAGTCATGGCTGGTGTAGGCCAATTTAAAGGCACAAAAGGTGTGGCATTAGGAATAGGCCATTATACAAATAAAGATAGATTCTATAATTTTGGACTTAGCCTTGCGGGACATACCCTATCTTGGAATGCAGGAGCTTCTTTCAGAATTGGTAAAGATGAAAAGAAACCTATGATTTCCAACGATTACGAGGTGCGCATCCAACAGTTAGAAGAAAAAAATGCAGAGTTAGAACGAAAAGTGAATCAGTTATTGGTGATGCAAGGAAAATAACATAACAATAGAGGTCATAGTTATACAATGTAACAATGACCTCTATTTTTCTTTTCATAAGGCTATGAGAAAGACTACCATGAATATATTATAGAGTTTCTCGTATTCGAGTATAGTGTTGATATAAAGAGTATATAAAGAGCACTAAAGGAATCAATAAGCAGATAGCACCAATTGTTTCTGTCATAGAATTAGGCCACATTGGAATGATTAAACCACAAGCAATTAATACACTAGATATAGCAGGAATTCTCCAAATATGAGTAGGAGATAAGGTGGATTTTATAGATGTAGTTTTCATAGGGATATGATATCGTTTCATAATCGTTAAGATAATGCCTAATACCATACCAATGATGACTATAATATCCCAAATAGCCCATAATATTTTTAATGCCATGGAATTATGATTATGAATATGCAAGTTTATCATAGTTTTCATTCCGGTGAAATACCAAGGAATTTCTTTTGTTACATACTGATCGAGAGTTGAATCACTATATAAATTGGCATATACAGGCTGACCTAAAAACATGGCAGGATCGTCATCATTTTGGCTACCTAAATAAAAGACATAGTGATAATTGTTAAATTTTGATGGATAATCCATAGAAATAAGTTGACGATTAGGATAGGTTGATAGGATTCGTTGAATTGCTTCAGAAGGAGATAAAATTTCGGATGTATGATTAGCTAATTCTTGTGTTGCTATAGAGGCTACATTTTTTGTGTAATAATCATTAGCAATAAAAAAACCACCAATCCATACACCAGTTAGAGATAATATAATTCCCCAAACAGAAGCAATCATAGAAAATTCACGATGCAGAGCGCTGATTTGTAATCGATTTGATGTTTGTGTACTTCGTTTATAGGCGGAACTGAAAGGGCCGTATAAAAAGATACCACTAAGGATGGATAAGAAGCATATCATAGATAGAATAGTTACAAGATAAATACCAAATTTTCCTAAGGCTAATCGAGTATGTAATTCATGAATTGTGTGTAGTGCACTTCGTACCCATGGATGCGCAGGGGTGACATGATGAGATTCAACAAGTGTATTAGAATTTGGGTTATATAAGGTATAGTCTCCTCCCATACCCATTCGTGCAGGTGGGGCAGATGTGGCTGATGAATCAATAATTCTATAGCGTAATAGGTTAGATCCATTCATGGTTGGAGAAATATTCAAAATATCTTTGGATGGATATTGTTGTTTTACCAATGCAGCACCCGCATCTGCAGCATCAAATATAGAGGATGAGGATGGACTCATTGTCATGGTAGATGTACTATGAGAGGGTTGTCCTAAAGACCAAGCATTTAATTCATTTCTAAATAATAATAATAAACCGGTAATGCAAAACATAAGAAAAAATATAATAGAAAAGATAGATATTCTCTTATGCCATTTGTAAAAAGTTGACATATAGTTACTCCCTTCATATAAAAACATGATTATAATAACTTAAATATTTTAGAAATTCAATTATTTGTGACTATGAAAAAAAGTTTTAATGTATATAAATTATAGTTTTTACCTATTAATAGTGTAATAAAATTTATATTGGGCAAGAGAAGATTCTTATGATATTCTGTATACTCAGAATTGAAATATAAATTTTATTAGTAGTATTTGTAGTTATGAAAGGATTCGGTTATGAAATTAAAATCATTATTTACACCCCTATTGGTGGGTATATTAGCGTTAGGCATTGCGGGCTGTGGCACATCCACAACGACGCAGGACACACCGAAGGAAATTAAAATTGGTGCTACGGCAGGTCCTCATGCACAAGTGGCTGAGGCGGTAGCGAAGGAAGCACAAAAACAAGGTATACAGTTGAAAGTGGTGGAATTTTCTGATTACATCACACCAGATAAAGCCTTGGCAGATGGAGACATCCAATTGAATGCGTACCAACATGTGCCGTTCTTGGAAAACTTTAACAAGCAAAATAATTCTAAACTCGTGCCAATTGGCAAAACTATTTTAATGCCAATGGGTATCTACAGTAATTCTGTAAAATCTCCTATCGATGTGAAAGACGGAGATACAGTAGCAATTCCAAATGATCCAACGAATGGTGGACGTGCCTTAGCCTTATTGCAACGAGCAGGCCTTATCAAATTGAAAGAAGGCGTTGGTTTCAAAGCCACAGTAGCAGACATTGTGGAAAATCCTAAGAACCTAAAAATTCAAGAACTTGAGGCCGCACAATTACCTCGTAGTTTAGATGATGTGACATTAGCCACAATTCCGATGAACTACGTGCAAAGTGCAGGTATCAACGTAGGTGAAAAAGGATTGTACTTAGAACCAAAAGATGAGCCATTAGCCGTGATGATCTTGGCAGCTCGTGAACAAGATAAAGACAATGCAACATACAAAAAAATTGCAGAGATTTATCAGTCTGAAGCCATCAAACAATTCATTGCAGAAACGTTCAAAGGAACCATTACATCTGCAAACTAATCATTATGAATATAGAGGTCTACCCATGCGGTGGACCTCTTTTTTGCATCGTTGCAAGAATAGTGAAACGATTGGGGTATCATTGCATATGCTTATACATGCGATAGTATAGCAGTTTATTAGAAATTATATCATGTGTATATAGTCTATCGTTGCAAAGTGTGTGAAACGATATGGATATCGTTGCATAATATATAAAAATACATAGTTACACACAGTGCGTACATATGGTATACTATAGGATATATCTTTTAGTACTTTCACTAAGAAAAGGAATACCTATAGTCATAGATACAGCAAGGGTGTAGCCATTGTTACAGTGGAAATGGCTAGTCTATGGTATACTATACGTATTATATCGAAATAAGTAAGAATCTATAAATAGAGTATGTAAAGGGAAAGTGTGTCACCAGAGTGGTGCAAGGAGGTCTTTATGGAGTTAAGACATGAACTAGAATTTGATAAAGATTATACGATGGAAGAAGCCTTTGCAGAGGCAAAGCGTTGTTTGAACTGTGCGAAGCCATTATGCCGTACAGGTTGTCCTATTGAAAATGAAATTCCTCGTTTTATCCAAGCTATTGCACATGGTAATTTTGGTTTAGCCAACGATATCATTGCGGAGCGCAGCAGCTTGCCAGCGGTGTGTGGCCGTGTGTGTGCTCGTGAAAAACAATGTGAAGGGGCATGTATTTTAAATCGTGCGAACAAACCCATTAATATCGGTAAATTAGAGCGCTTTGCAGCCGATTTTGAAAGTGACAATAGCCTTCGTAAAGTGAAACCAAACCGTAAAGACCAAGGTAAAATTGCTGTGATTGGGTCTGGTCCTGCTGGCTTAACAGTGGCTGGAGATATGGCAAAATTAGGCTATGATGTAACTGTTTTTGAACGCCAAGATGAACCAGGTGGTATTTTGTTATTTGGTATCCCTGAGTTCCGGTTAGGCAAAAAAATTGTACGCCGTGAAGTAAAAAGCTTGGAACGATTAGGTGTTACTTTTGAGTGTAATGTAACAATCGGTCCAGATCGCAACTTAGATTCTTTATTTGAAGATGGCTTTGATGCTATCTTTATTGCTACAGGTACACATGTACCAGCAGAAATTTCTTTACCTGGTGATGATAAAGCAGGTATGTTACAGGCGATGGCTTTGTTGACATCTGTACAATTAGTGCAAAATGGTAGAGCGGAAGAGTCTTTAATTCCTGTGTACAAAGGTGATAAAGTTGTCATCATCGGTGCTGGTAACGTGGCGATGGATGCGGCTCGTACTTGTGTTCGTCTCGGTGCTGAAAGTGTAACCGTGACATACCGTCGTGGAGAAGAACAAATGCCAGCGAATCCAACTGAATTTGAAGAAGCAAAAGAAGAAGGCGTTCATTTTGAATTCTTAGCCGCTCCAAAAGAAGTGACAGGTTCAGATATCGTGGAAGGGTTGATATTTACACGACAAGAATTACAAGAAGATGGATCTGTAAAAAGCACTGGCGAAGACTTTACGTTACCAGCGGATAAAATCATCGTGGCCATAGGTCATAAACCAAACACACGTTTAGTGGGTCCTGGCAATGGCATCGAAGTGAACGAGTCTGGTTATGTGGTAACACGTGATATGCCATATGGTATGACGAGCCGTCAAGGCGTATTTGCAGGTGGTGACGTAGTGCATAAACCAGCTACCGTAGTATTGGCTATGCGTGAAGCTAAAAAAGTAGTAGAAGGTATTGTGAACTATTGCGAAGCAAAACGCTTTTTAGGAGAGTAAAGTTTTATTTTTTGGCAATGTATGCTATAATTTAGACAAGCGAAAAAGAGTAATGGTGATTTCATAAAGCTCACCAAAAAAACACCCAGGTGGCTAGACCTGGGTGTTTTTTATATACTAGGAAAGTGATATAATAGAGATGTAATGAAATTGAGGACTTTCCATTTACAAGCAAAAGAAACCCCATGGTTGGCGGACCGTGGGGTTTTACTTTTTTAATGATTATGATATAATGAAGGCAAGCGAAAAAAGTGTGAAAATAGTTAACATTAGGTTCACAAAAAAACACCCAGGTGGTCAGACCTGGGTGTTTTTATTTGTCTATATAGCTGACAAGGCTAGGCTAGTTACTTCTTAAATACTCGATCTAGCCATTTACAAATGTAGTAAGCGGTGACATTTGCCATAATCGAGATAAAAAGTGTGATGATTAGGGATAACATTAGGTTCACCCCCTCTCTGTTACCAGTATAGGGGAAGTAAAATCTATAGTATAACAAATTGTGGAAAATAACACATCTGAAAGAGTAAAAAAATATAGATATGTACTTGCACACAGTGGACAAAGGTGTTACAATAGTAGACAGTTATTTTATTTTTAAAGTATTGCACTTATAGTTAAGATTCGTACGCATATCGTACAGAAAGGAGATTATCATGGTATTGTTAGCAATTCTCGTGCTCGTCCTGTTCCTAGTAGTGAACGTCATTAGAACTAACAATTCCATAGAGGTCGCCTTTTCTTCGGTAGAGCTACCATCTTAGGTTTCTTTGTGTACAGCATAAGGAATCTAGGTTGTTGTAGTCTATTTGATTAACGTGCATACATATATATTAAAAGGCGATTCCCTAGGGATCGCTCTTTTTTATATCTATAACAAGTGTTATAACCAGTATAATATCAAGAATAGAAAGGATCATCATATGGTACGCAGTGATAGAGTAGCAAAAGGAGCAACAAGAGCTCCACATCGTTCATTATTAAAAGCATTAGGATTCATCAATGAGGAAATTGGAAAACCAATCATCGGGATTGCCAATTCTTTCAATGAAATCATTCCAGGTCATGTGCATTTAAAAAATCTCGTTCAATCTGTAAAAGATGGCATCCGTGAGGCTGGCGGTATTCCTATGGAATTTAATACCATCGGTATTTGTGATGGATTGGCGATGAACCATATCGGTATGAAATATTCCTTGGTGACACGCAATATTATTGCTGATTCTATCGAGGCTTCTGCGATGGCCACACCATTCGATGCGATGGTATTCATTCCTAACTGCGATAAAGTGGTACCAGGTATGTTGATTGCCGCTGCTCGTTTGAACTTGCCATCTGTGTTCGTCTCTGGTGGTGCGATGCTAGCAGGCGTGCACAATGGTAAAAAAATTGGTTTATCCGATGTGTTTGAAGCAGTAGGTAAATTTGAAGCAGGTCTCATTTCTGAAGAAGAATTAGAACATATTGAAAACGTAGCATGCCCAACTTGCGGATCTTGCTCTGGTATGTATACAGCGAACACCATGAATTGCTTAACAGAAGCATTGGGTATGGCATTACCAGGTAATGGTACGATTCCAGCGGTTTACTCCGAGCGTTTACGTCTAGCAAAACGTGCAGGCATGCAAGTCATGGAAGTGTTACAAGAAGGCTTACGTCCAAAAGATGTGTTGACGAAAGAAGCCTTTGAAAATGCGGTAGCAGTCGATATGGCATTGGGCGGTTCTTCTAACACAGCCTTACATTTACCAGCCATCGCTCATGAAGCTGGCGTGTCCTTAACATTGGACGACTTCAACCGCATTGCAGGGGACACACCACAATTGGCGAAATTGTCTCCATCTGGTAAATATTTTATCGAAGATTTACATGCCGCAGGCGGTGTGTATGCGGTAATGCATCGTTTACAAGAACAAGGTCACTTGCATGAAAGTGCAAAATCTGTGAGCTTGGTGGACCAAGGTACGATTGCTAAAACTGTGAAAGTCCTAGACGAAGATGTCATTCATCCGTGGAGTGACCCAGTGTACACTACAGGTGGTATCGCTGTATTGAAAGGTAATTTAGCTCCCGACGGTTCCGTTGTCAAAGAAGGCGCTGTAGACCCAGAAATGTTAGTTCACTCTGGTCCAGCGAAAGTATTCAACAGCGAAGAAGAAGCAGTTGAAGCAATCATGGATCACAAAATTGTGAAAGGCGATGTAGTCATCATCCGCTACGAAGGTCCAAAAGGTGGTCCAGGTATGCGTGAAATGTTGACACCAACAGCGACAATCACAGGTATGGGTCTTGGTAAAGACGTAGCCTTGATTACAGACGGTCGTTTCTCTGGTGCTACTCGTGGCGCATCCATTGGTCACGTGTC
Source organism: Veillonella sp. VA137 (assembly GCF_003992015.1). Taxonomy (GTDB): domain Bacteria; phylum Bacillota; class Negativicutes; order Veillonellales; family Veillonellaceae; genus F0422. The sequence goes on along the minus strand of NZ_RQVK01000021.1, from coordinate 8,015 downwards.
TCCAGAAGCAGCTTCCGGTGGAACGATTGCCATCGTAGAAGATGGAGATATCATCGAAATCGATATTCCAAATCGTTCCTTGAATGTGAAACTTTCAGAGGAAGAAATTGCACGAAGAAAAGCAAATTTAGCACCGTACAAATCAGATGTGACAGGATACTTGAAAAAATATGCTATGCATGTATCCTCTGCGGCACAAGGTGCTATCGAAATCCTAGACGAAGCATAAGAGGGAATGTAGTCAGGGTATAGAATTATCTATGAGGGAACGCAGTTAGGATAGATATATCTGCGAGGGAAGAAAAGTTCCATAGATAAAATACATACTTAGGAAAGGACGTTTATATGCATAAATTATATGATTTCATGGAGGCTAGAGAGCGACTCGCTACCATCGCCGTGAAAACAAAATTAATTCATAGCTCTGTGTACTCCCAAGAAACAGGCAATGATGTATATATTAAACCGGAAAATTTACAGCGTACAGGGTCTTTCAAATTACGGGGCGCGTACAATAAAATTTCTAAACTAACAGAAGCAGAAAAGGCGTGCGGTGTTATCGCCGCCTCTGCTGGTAACCATGCACAAGGGGTGGCGCTAGCAGCCCAACGCTTAGGTATTAAAGCAGTCATCGTCATGCCACGCCACACACCGCTCATCAAAGTAGAAGCGACGCGTCAATACGGCGCAGAAGTGGTGCTCGCTGGCGAAGTCTATGACGAAGCTTATGAAAAGGCTTGTGAACTACAAGAAAAGCACGGTTATGTGTTCGTCCATCCTTTCGATGATGAAGATGTCATCGAAGGGCAAGGAACGATTGCCTTAGAAATTTTAGAAGAATTGCCAAATGCAGATATCATCTTAGTACCAATTGGTGGTGGCGGATTGATCTCCGGTGTGGCAGCAGCAGCGAAGCTGAAAAATCCACAAGTGAAGATCATCGGTGTAGAACCAGAAGGCGCAGCTAGTGCGAAAGTAGCCGTAGCAGAAGGAAAACCTGTGAATTTACCATCTGTAAGCACCATTGCCGATGGGGCAGCTGTGAAATTAATTGGTACAAGAGACTTAGAATACATTCAAACCTATGTGGATGAAATCGTCACCGTATCCGACTATGAACTGATGGAAGCTTTCCTGTTATTGGCGGAAAAACATAAAATCATCGGTGAAAATGCAGGGTTACTTTCAGTGGCAGGCTTGAAAAAGCTACGGGTGCGAGGCAAAACTGTGGTCAGCATTTTGAGCGGTGGCAACATCGACGTATTAACCATTGCGTCCATGATTACTAAAGGCTTAGTCGTACGAGGTCGTATTTTTACATTTGCTGTGAATTTATCAGATAAACCAGGTCAATTAGTGGCGGTGTCTGAAATCTTAGCAGAACAAAATGCGAATGTCATCAAACTAGAACATAATCAGTTTAAAAACCTGGACCGATTCCATGAAGTGGAGTTGGTGGTGACCGTAGAAACGAACGGAGAAGACCATATTAAGAAAATTACGGCTGCCATGGCGGACCGTGGATATACGATTCACCGTATCAGTTCTAATGAATTTAATGAACATGACTAATGAATAAAATGGATATAGAAAGAGGATAAACTATGAGTGAACAGAAGATGATTCGAGGAGCCCGCATACTCCTAGAAACATTGAAGCGCTTGGGAGTGACAGATATATTTGGCTATCCCGGCGGCGCCGTAATTCCTATATACAATGAAATTTATGATTTCGAGGGTATTAACCATTATTTAGCACGTCATGAACAAGGGGCGGCCCATGAAGCGGACGGCTATGCTCGTGCGTCTGGCAAATGTGGTGTTTGCCTAGCCACATCTGGTCCAGGGGCGACGAACCTAGTGACAGGTATTATGACGGCGCACATGGATTCTATTCCTCTCTTGGCCATTACAGGTCAGGTGTGCAGCCACTTGCTGGGAAAAGATGCGTTTCAAGAATCGGACATCGTGGGTATTACCATGCCGGTGACGAAAAATAACTACTTGGTGAAAGATATCCGAGATATGATTCGCACTGTGAAAGAAGCGTACTACTTAGCGACGACCGGTCGACCAGGTCCTGTGCTGGTAGATATCACGCGAGATGCGCAATTAGATGTCATTTCCTATGAAGAATTTGAAGCTATTTTTAATGAACCAATTTCTATCGAAGGCTATGATCCGAATTACATTGGGCATCCAAAACAAATCAAGAAAGCTATCGATTTATTGAAAGGTGCGAAACGACCGCTTATCATAGCAGGTCATGGGGTACTATTATCGAATGCTACAGAAGAACTTTACAAATTAGCTACTACATGCCAAGTTCCAGTAGTGAATACGTTATTGGGCTTAGGGTCCTTTCCAGGAGAACACCAATTATCGCTAGGTATGTTAGGCATGCATGGTACAGTGTATGCTAACTATGCTGTGAATGAAGCAGATGTAGTGTTAGCATTAGGGATTCGTTTTGACGATCGCATTGCAGGGGTACCGAAGGAGTTCTGCAAAGATGCTACCATCATTCACGTAGATATTGACCCAGCTGAAATTGGTAAAAATAAACTTATCGATATACCTATCGTTGGGGATTTGAAACATGTATTGAATGAAATAAATCATGAATTGACTCCACAAACGCATGAAAGTTGGTTGGAACGCATCCGTGAATGGCGTGAAGAATATCCAATTCGGGTGCGACCTCATGAGGGAAATTCTTTATTACCACAAAAGGTCATTCAAGAAATCGACAATATCGTGAAAGGCAACGCCATCGTGGTCACAGACGTAGGACAACACCAAATGTGGGCGTCTCAATTCATTACTTTCTCCAAGCCGAATACGATTATCACATCTGGTGGTGCCGGTACGATGGGCTTTGGCTTGCCAGCAGCCATCGGTGCACAAGTGGCACAACCAGACAAAAAAGTAGTACTCATCACAGGTGATGGGGGCTTACAAATGAACAGCCAAGAATTGCTCTTGTTGAAAGCCTATAATATTCCTGTGAAAGTGGTCATCATCAACAATGGTTTCTTGGGCATGGTTCGTCAATGGCAAGAGTTGTTTAATCAACGTCGCTATTCCTTTGTAGACTTAGAGGTGAACCCAGACTTTGAAACCTTGGCAAAAGCCTATGGCGTACAAGGGGTGACATTATCCACCATCGAAGAGTTGCGCAGTCAATTGCGAGACCTGATCCTATCTGACGAGCCAGTGGTGATTAACTGCGTGGTAGAACGAGAAGAAAATGTATTCCCAATGATCCCAGCGGGATGCACAGCCAAAGATATGATGGGATTGAAAGGAGGCCCTGACAATGAGTAAAGTACAACAACACCAAGTGTTAGTGATTACAAAAAACAAACCAGGTATTGGGGCTAGAATCTTGTCCTTATTCAATCGTCGTGGCTATTCCGTAACCCAAATGACATCGGGCATTTCTATTCCCAAGGATCAAGCTCGGATTACCTTAACGGTGGAAACAGACGAAGTGCAATTGGACCAAATCCAAAAACAAATCTACAAACTAGTGGATGCCATCAAAGTGAAGGTATTCTCTCCAGAACAAGTGGTGCGCCGTGAATTGATGCTTATCAAGGTAAAAGCGGATGTGTCGGTACGACCACAAATCATCCAATTAGCAGATGTGTACCGTGGCAATGTACTTGACGTAGGACCTAGCTCTATCGTGATAGAAATTACAGGAGAAACGCAGAAACTAGATGCTTTCATAGAAATTATGAAAGAATATGGCATTCTGGAAATTGCGAAAACAGGTTGCACCGCTATGAGCCGTGGAGAGAAAATGTAATGGCTATACCAAAGCAAGGTGAGTTGTTACATTACGAAGGGGTTACCTTTGTCCGCAATGGAGAAGCGATTTTGCAAGGTGTGGACTGGCATGTGAACACAGGGGAAAACTGGGCATTACTGGGCCTTAATGGAGCAGGCAAGTCCACCTTACTAGGCATGATTATGGCCTATACCTGTGCCACCCGTGGTGAGGTGCGTGTCCTAGGGCATACCTTTGGCCAATGCGTGTGGAAAGACGTGAAAGATCGCATCGGATTCGTCAGTTCTACCTTAGGGCAATTTGAACGAACCATGCGAGACGAAACGGTGCGACAAATTTTGCTATCTGGAGCGCATGGCACTATCGGTGTGTATCGAGAAGTGACAGAGGAAGAAGAACAACGCTGTGATGCCATCTTAGCAAGTATGGGATTACAACATTTGGAACATCGTCACTTTGGGGTACTTTCCACAGGGGAGCAACGTCGTGTTTTAATCGGTCGTGCTTTGATGACGAGTCCAGACTTGCTCATCTTAGATGAACCATGCAATGGGTTAGACGTACCGAGCCGAGAACAATTGCTCCGGCATCTCAATCAACGTGGGACTCAGGACAGTCCTTGTCCGTTTATCTACGTGACCCACCAAATCGAGGAAATTCTTCCCACAGTGACCCATGTGGCACTATTAAAAGAAGGCAAAATCTTTCAATCGGGGCCGAAACGAGAGGTCATTACTGATGAGGTTTTATCAGAGCTCTATGGTTTGTCTGTGAAAGTGACTTGGGTCCAAGATCGACCTTGGCTACAAGTACTTTCATAAAATGTTTTTATAGAGTGTACAAAGATATTTTTAATCATACCAATTTATCATACTAAGTATGGTAAATCCGTAAGCCGAAAGGCTGAAAATCAGTTGAATTTCACTAGAAAATCTAGTAAATTATAAACATCATTATGTATTACAAAGTAGGAGGTTATCACAATGGCAGGTAACATTTTAGGCACACAAGTATTTTATGATGCAGATTGCAATCTACAAGCATTAGTAGGTAAAAAAATTACAGTTCTTGGCTACGGTTCCCAAGGTCATGCGCATGCATTGAACTTGAAAGAAAGCGGCATGGACGTACAAATCGGTCTTCGTGAAGGTTCCAAATCTTGGAAAGAAGCAGAAGAAGCTGGTTTCGTAGTCAAAGAAACAGGCGAGGCTGTAAAAGGTGCAGACGTTGTGATGATCTTGATTCCAGATGAATTGCAAGCAGAAACTTACGAAAAATCCATCGCTCCTAATCTTAAACAAGGTGCGTACTTGGCATTTGCTCATGGTTTCAACATTCATTTCGGTAAAATTAAACCAGCTGCTGACGTAAACGTATTCATGGTAGCTCCTAAAGGACCTGGTCACTTAGTACGTCGTACATTCCAAGAAGGTTCTGGCGTTCCTTGCTTGTACGCTGTATACGCAGATCCAAGCGGAGACACTAAAGAAGTGGCATTGGCATGGGCATCTGGTGTAGGCGGTGGCCGTTCCGGTATTTTGGAAACTGACTTCCGTCAAGAAACTGAAACTGACCTATTCGGTGAACAAGCAGTACTTTGCGGCGGCGTATGTGCGTTGATGCAAACTGGTTTCGAAGTATTGGTAGAAGCTGGCTACAATCCAGTTAATGCATACTTTGAATGTGTTCATGAAATGAAATTAATCATCGACTTGATCTACGAAGGTGGTTTCGAAACAATGCGTAAATCCATCTCCAACACAGCTGAGTTCGGTGACTATATTACAGGACCAAAAGTAATCCCAGCATCTGCAAAAGAAGCTATGCGTGGTGTATTAAAAGATATCCAAGATGGCAAATTTGCTGATCAATTCCTTGGTGACTATGCAGCAGGCTACCCATACCTTAACGAACAACGTAAACAATCTGCAGCACATCAAGTAGAAGAAGTAGGCGGCGAATTACGTAAATTGATGCCTTGGATCAAAAAGTAAGTCGTCACTTGTTTCGCTATGTAGCCTTGTGGCGTTCGTAACTAAATAGAAGCAAAGGGAAGAGCACGGTATACCCCTCGCAAACGGTATTTCATAATGTTTGTTCGGGGCACACCGTGCTCTTCTTGCGTTTGTCTGATTTTGTCAGTAAAGAAACGCCACAAAGGCTACTACTCGTAACGGCGTTCCTCAGGTGAAGGATATAGATTTTATAATTGACTTTATTTTTTTCAATGCGTATACTGTTATTAGAGATACTAGTATCTTTAATATTTGTTGTTACTTAATAAGCAACTAAAATAAGATTAAGTTCAAATGGTTGTCGCTACTCGATATGCGACTCAATAAGTGTTCGAGCTCAAATAGTTAGACTCCATTCAAAAGAATGGGGTCTATTTTTTAGGGAGGAGTTTATGAATACAGGTCACTTTTATTATATAAAAGATCAATACTTTATAGATTTTCCAGATCCACACTTAATGAAAAATAAAGAAACTATAGATGGTCAGCCACATGATAGACCATGCTTTTATGCTTTTTTAGATACAGTAACTAAATTATATTGGATGATACCTTTTTCATCGCAAGTAGATAAATTTCAGAAAATATATAATACAAAGATTAATAAATATGGAAAATGTGACACTATTTTATTTGGGGAAGTTCTTGGGTATGAGAAGGCTTTTCTAATTCAGAATATGTGTCCAGTTAGTATCCTATACATTAAAAATGAATACGTAGATGGAATTTATAAAAAACCTGTCAGAGTTGACGGTCGATTTGAAAGAGAATTACAAAAGAAAGCTCGTAAAGTTTTAGCTTTACAAAGAAAAGGGATACGATTAATTTTCCCTAATGTATTGGAAATTGAACGACTTTTGTTATTAAATAAGTAACTTATAGCATAGGTTATAGAGGTAATACAATCGTCTCTTGTTTCGCTATGTAGCCTTGTGGCGTTCGTAACTATATAGGACAAAGGGAAGAGCACGGTGCTCTCCTGTTGATGATTGTCACGTTCAATTAATGATATATAGCAAATGAAGAGCACGGCATATTCCTTCAGAAACGGTATTTCATAATGTTTCTTCAGGAACATGCCGTGCTCTTTTTACAGTGGATGCAATTATGATACAAGTGAACGTGACTTAGTCTTAGTTTGTTCGGGGCACACCGTGCTCTTCTTGCATTTGTGTGATTTAGGTAGTAAGGAACGCTACAAAGGCTACTACTCGTAACGGCGTTCCTCAGGGGAAGGAAAGACCGCAACATAATTCTTCTTAAACTAACCCTATGGTAAGTTTGTTTAAGAGTATGTTGCGGTCTTTTTGTGTTTGTGGCGGTATCAGTTGCAAACTTGCGCTTTGCTTAGTTTGCTGTTCGGATTAGTAATAAGTTTATATAAACAGTACGAATAGATTGTGCTATAATTAAAATTGTAAGAGTCATTGACGTGTTGTTAGGCTCATCTCTTCCTACTTTGGGAGGAGGTGGTACTGTGAAAAAATTTAGAAAAGTTGATCTATTGATTTTAATTCTAAAATTACTAGTACATCTCATTGATTGGTTTAAATAAATTAATTAATGAAAAAGCCTAACGTATAAGGTCTAGCACACCTTAACACGTTAGGCAAATTTCACTTTTAGAATTTCTGAGATGAGCCTAACGCCAGCTACACGTCGATGGCTCTTCTTTTATTGGTTTAATTATAGCATAGGTTGTAGGTACAATACAATCGTCACTTGTGACGCTATGTAGCCTTGTGGCGTTCTGATCTAATTCAGATGAAAGAAAGACCTCAACATACTCCTTCTCAAACTGATACAGTGGTTAGGTTTGTTCAGGAGCATGTTGCGGTCTTTTGTATTTGTGTGAGTTAGGTAGTAAGAAACGCCACAAAGGCTACTACGTGTAACGGCATTCCTCAGGAGGGTGGGAAGAGCAGATATGGGGATACCCCATTGACGAGTATCAGATTTAAGAAATGGTATAAATTTTCAAGTTTATAATAGTTGTGATTACTTGTATAGGTAATGAAGTATAAGATTTTTCATAAATATAGACTATATAATTGGCAAAATAGCATTAAAATATTCGTTTCGTTTAAAATGGGGGGGGGGAGAGGAAAAAATAATAAATTTAATAAAAATTTTTTTTTTATATATAAAAAATATAAATTATTATTATTAGAAATCTAAAATTTTAAATAAAATTAAAAAAAATAA
>NZ_RQVK01000020.1 GCF_003992015.1 Veillonella sp. VA137 | reverse complement strand
TGCTTATTTTTTTGCAAAAAAATAATGTTGGAAGTGACACCGTAGTGGTGTCACCCCAACATTTATTATAGAGCCTAAATTTATTGGACTTAGAACTACGTATGTTTGATAAGCAAGAAATATTAGAATTTGATTCGGTGGATGAAGCAGTATCATTTGACAATGAATTTTTGCAACATAATAGTAAAATGGCGTGTCATAAACGACAGAGGTCAATTTTCTGAATTATTGAGATACAATAGGGAGAGTTGTGAGAATGCAAATTTGTATGGTTACTAATCATAGAAATAGTATGATATTTTCTAATAGTTTAATAGAAGTGGCTAAACTACTAGGCAATACTGCATATATATTTGAGCTAAACTATAATCAGTCTGTGCAAGTTGAAAGAAGAAGATTACTGACGTTAATAGAAGAAGAAAACATAGAAATCGTATTATTTTTAAATGACTTTAGATTTGATAATCATTCATTTTTTATTACAAAAGAGCTAGCAGACCGAGTAGATTGTAGATTGTGGATATGGGATACTATGTATGATATCAATACGTTGGGAAAACATATTAAGTTATATTCTAAAATATATTCATTTGAAATACAGGATGTTAAAGAATTACAACAACAATACTCTATCAAATCAAAGTATATGCCATTATTTGCAGGTCCAGAGTTTTATGATAGTCCTAGGAATGATGGAGATTTACAAGATATAGATATATTCTTTATAGGAACGATAGCGGGTTCAAAAAAGAGATTGGCGATATTAGAAACGGTTGCCAAAGTAGCCTATGAAAAAGGTTATAAAATGGTTGTATTTGGTCGTGCATGGCATGATCATCATTGGCATCAACGCATAATTGGTAAACTTAAGTTTTCTATGAAGTATCCGTATTTGGCTAAGTGTATTGAAAATAGGGTATTACTACCTAAAGATGTAATCTCTTATTATAAACGTGCGAAAATAAATCTTAATATACATGTGGAAGGACAGACTTGCTACAATTGTAGAACCTTTGAAGTCATGGGTAATCACAATTTTTTACTAAGCGATGCCCAAGATATATGTGATTTAAAAATGCAAGCAGGCATTCATTTTGATGTGTATCATGATGAAATTGAAATTGCTCAAAAAGTTCAATACTATATGAATTATTGCAAAGAGCGAAATAAAATTGCTCATGAAGGTGGTAAATTAATAAGTAGTGAATATAATTTAGTGTATAGTTTAGCATGCATATTAGCAAAGGAATAGGAGTTTACTATGAAAGGGATTATATTGGCTGGTGGCTCCGGTACTAGATTGTACCCATTAACACTAGTGACATCAAAACAATTATTGCCAGTGTATGACAAGCCAATGATTTTTTATCCTCTGTCGATACTGATGCTAGCAGGAATACGAGATATTTTAATTATTTCTACCCCACAAGATTTACCTAACTTTGAAAGATTGTTAGGTGATGGTAGTCGATATGGGATTCGTTTGCAATATAAGGTACAACCAGCACCAGAAGGATTAGCACAAGCATTTATTCTTGGCGAAGAATTTATTGCTGGAGATTCATGTGCTATGATATTAGGGGACAATATTTTTTATGGTGCAGGTATACGTAAACAATTACAAGAGGCGGCTAACTTGAAGAGTGGAGCAACGATTTTTGGTTATCATGTAGAAGATCCTGAACGATTTGGTGTGGTAGAATTCGATGGCAATGGTATTGTTAAAAATATAGAGGAAAAGCCGCAGTATCCTAAATCAAATTATGCAATTACGGGGCTATATTTTTATGATAAGCATGTGTGTGAATTGGCTAAACAAGTAAGACCATCGGCTCGAGGTGAACTAGAAATTACTGACCTTAATAAATTATACTTAGGGCGAGGAACGTTACGAGTTCAAACCTTAGGCAGAGGTTATACATGGCTAGATACAGGAACGGTAGATTCACTTAGTGAGGCTTCTGAGTTTGTGCGTGTTATACAAACAAGGTCTGGTATTATTATTTCTGCGTTAGAAGAGATTGCCTATAGAAACCTATGGATTACTAAAGAGGAATTACTGGAAAACTCTAAATTATATGGGAAGTCACAATATGGTATTCACTTACAGCGTGTGGCACATGGTCAGATTCAAGGATAAAGGAAATTTCTTATGGGATTAAAAGTTATAGAAACTGGAATTGAAGGATTAGTGATTATAGAACCACAGGTATTTGGTGATCATAGAGGCTTTTTTATGGAATCTTGGAATCGGCAAGCCATGGAAAAGCTAGGATTATATTATGATTTTGTACAAGATAATCACTCTTCGTCTACAGTGAAAGGAACATTGCGAGGTATACACTTTCAATATGGTGATGCGGCACAAGCAAAGTTAGTTCGTTGTGTTAGAGGGGCTGTATTAGATGTAGCTGTTGACTTACGTAAGAATAGTCCTACATATAAGAAATGGTATGCAGTTGAGTTAAGTGAGGACAATCATAAACAGTTTTTAATCCCTCGTGGATTTGGACATGGATTTTTGACCTTAACAGATCACGTAGAGTTTATGTACAAAGCGGATAATTATTACTCTCCTAATGAAGAAGGGGGGGTTCGATGGAATGACCCAACCCTTAACATTCAATGGGGGGTGGATCAACCTATATTATCTGACAAGGATAGTAGTGCAATGTATTTTAAAGATGTTGAGAATACTTTGACATTTGTCTTGGAAGCATAGAAAGGGAATTGTACCTATATGAATATTATTGTAACTGGTGGGGCTGGATTTATTGGCGGTAATTTTGTGCATATGATGGTGAATGCGTATCCTGATGACCACATTATTTGTGTGGATACTTTGACATATGCAGGAAATTTAGAAACACTAGCACCTATTAGAGATAAGAAAAATTTCACTTTTGTTAAGGCAGATATCTCTGATAGAAAAGCTATTTATACTATTTTTGAAACGTACAAACCAGATGTAGTTATTAATTTTGCTGCTGAATCACATGTGGATCGAAGCATTGAAAATCCAGAAGTATTTTTGCGTACTAATGTGATAGGAACGGCAGTTCTTATGGATGCCTGTCGTACATATGGGATTCAACGATTTCATCAAGTTTCTACTGATGAAGTATATGGGGATTTACCATTAGATAGACCAGATTTGTTTTTTACAGAAGAAACGCCAATTCATACTTCTAGTCCATATTCATCATCTAAGGCATCAGCAGATTTGCTAGTATTAGCATACTATAGGACGTATGGTTTGCCAGTTACAATTTCACGTTGTTCAAATAATTATGGACCCTATCATTTTCCTGAAAAATTAATTCCATTGATGATTACAAACGCCTTAGAAAATAAACAATTACCTGTATATGGTAAAGGGGAGAATGTACGAGACTGGCTATATGTAGAAGACCATTGTGAGGCGATTGATTTAATAGTTCGTAAAGGTCGTGTTGGTGAGGTCTATAATATAGGTGGACATAACGAGCGTACAAACCTTAGTGTTGTGAAAGGGATTCTTTCTATTTTGGGAAAGGATGAATCTTTAATAGCGTATGTAACTGATAGGCCTGGACATGATTTGCGGTATGCCATTGATCCTACTAAAATACATAATGAATTAGGCTGGCTACCTAAAACATCATTTGAAGAAGGAATCAAAAAAACAATCCAGTGGTATTTAGATAACAAAGAATGGTGGCAACATGTTCTAAGTGGAGAGTATAAATGCAAAACAATATAGTTCATGATGTATGTATTAGAGAACTAGTAGAAAGTGATATTGAGTTTTTACGATTGTTACGAAACAAAGAGGAAAATCGCAAAAACTTTATTTATCAAAAAGAGATTTCTTATGAAGAACAATTACGATGGTATGATAGATATAAGAATACTAGTAATGACTATATGTATACAATTATTTCTAAGAAGGATGAAATGCCTTTAGGTTTTGCTGCTATCTATGATGTGACTAATAATATTGGTGAATTTGGACGGTTAATTGTAGATAAAACAAGATATACCTCACCAGGGTTAGGTAAGTATGTTTTAAATCATTTGATTGATATCTCAAGAGAAAAACTAGAGCTGCAACGATTAAAATTAGAAGTGTTTAAAGATAATATAGCAGCAATAAAGGTTTATAAATTTTGTGGATTTCATGAATATGGTGAATCTACTTCTAATGGTAGAAAGATAATTCATATGGAGTTGAATATTTAAAGGAGTAATACAAATGACAATTCAAGTATTAAAACCTAAGTATCATGTAGAAGAATGTTTAGAGCAAATTCGTGAATGCTTAGAAATTGGATGGACAGGCCTTGGCTTTAAAACCGTAGAATTTGAAGATAAGTGGAAAGAATATACTGGACATGAGCAAGCACACTTTTTAAACTCTGCAACAGTAGGACTACATTTAGCAGTTGAAATTTTGAAAAAAGAGAATGGTTGGGAGAATGGTGATGAAGTAATTACTACACCGATTACCTTTGTTTCTACAAACCATGCAATTTTATATGAGAAATTAGTGCCTCGTTTTGCAGATGTTGATGAGTATCTTTGTTTGGAGCCAGAAGATGTAAAAAGAAAAATTAATGAAAAAACTAGGGCCATTATTTTTGTTGGCTATGGTGGACGTGTTGGCAAGTTAGATGAGATTATTAAAATTTGTAAGGATCATAATCTTAAGCTAATTCTTGATGCAGCTCATATGTCAGGTACTCGTGTAAATGGTATTATGCCTGGCACATGGGATGGTGTTGATGTGACAGTCTATTCATTCCAAGCTGTTAAGAATTTGCCAACAGCAGATAGTGGAATGATTTGTTTTAAAGATAAACATTATGATGAAGTGTGTCGTAAACTAACGTGGTTAGGTATCAATAAGGATACATATGCTCGTAATAGTGGAACAAAAGGCTCTTATAAGTGGAAATATGATGTTGAGTATTTGGGCTATAAGGATCATGGAAACTCTATTATGGCAGCCATCGGTCTTGTAGAGCTACAATATTTAGACGAAACTAATGCATACCGTAGAGAATTAGCCAAATGTTATGATGGCATATTTGCTAAGGAGCCCAAAATACAAGTTATTGGAGCCCCATATGCAGATGAATGTTCGTACCATATTTATGAAATAGCCGTAGATAATCGCGATGGTTTATTAGAGTTTTTACAAAAACATGATATTTATGCAGGCGTTCACTATCGTGACAATACAGAATATGAGATGTATGCATATGATCATGGAAAATGTCCTAATGCACATGTTATGTCAAATAAAATTCTTACGGTACCACTTCATATGCATCTTACTAAAGATGATGTGGAGATGATTGCTAATAAAGTAGTAGAGTTTGTTAATGCATGCTAGACATGAGGTATCTATGAGTTTATTAGAGGAATATGGTATTAGTAAGTTTGAAAGTGTATATTTAGAAACAATACGAAAGATAAGAGGAACTAGTAACCCACCGGAATGGCTTTATAAACATTCTAGAAAAAAGTATGGATGGGAAGATAATTTATGCAGATATTGGTATGATAGATATGTAGGTATTCCAGTAGGTAAATTTACATATGGATATCGGTTTGTAAAATCTCCAGAACTTCACTCCGTAGGAAGTTTTTGTTCAATTGGAGTTGGTCAAAATATAGTAGGAAATGGACATAATATTGAATATGTAAGCTCTTACGGTGTATTTGTGGCAGATGAAAAATATATGCCTTGTACAGCTAGAAGTATTATCATCGGAAATGATGTGTGGATTGGTGCGCATAGTGTTCTTCGAAGTGGCGTGCAGATCGGTCATGGTGCAGTTATTGGTGCTGGTAGTGTTATTACAAAGAATGTGGCACCCTATACGGTTGTAGTAGGAGCTAATCGAGTAGTAAAACAAAGGTTTTCTGATGACATTGTTGAAGACCTTCTGAGTATGGAGTGGTGGAACTGGAAGAATGAAAAAATATTTGAAAGTATGAAATATTGGTCTGATGTAACTGATTTTATTCAGCGATATAAGCATATATAAATGAAAAGAAGTGGATTATGGAGCTTTCAATTTTACATGGCTTACAACAAGATATAAAGATTTTTCTTTTAAGTCCGGTACTGTGTGCTATTTTTAGATTTTTATTTATTTATTTTTTTGCTCCAAACCGAACTTACAAAGGGCAAGAAAAGAAATGGTGGTCCTGCTTTAGTTATGGATTTTGGTGGGGCATGGACTTTAATGCCTATGTATTACTATTTTTATTTTTACTAGTAACATTACCTTCCATAGGTATTGAATTTTTTGATAGGTATAGTGATCTTATTAGAGTATTTTTGGGAACTTTATATTTCTTTGTAGTATATATAGCATTTCTAGGAAAATTAATCTTTTATTATCATTACAGGGATACCTATAATTCTAGTCTACGATTGGGAAAGAATGCCGATAAAAGAAACTTAATAGATATTTTCTTTAACCAAAATCATGGATGGTGGATTTTGTTATCTTTGCCTATTTATATAATAGGGATGTACTGTTTTCTTAGTTGGATATTAGAATTAGGTACAATTGCTGTACCGACAGTTTATTCGAGGTATATATACTATGTATACAATACTGTAATTGTCATAGCCACGGTGGTCGTATACTACTGGTTTCGTTATGGAGGCACATTTAAGCATCGTAATAAACCTGAGTGGGATACGGTACCTGAAGTAGTTAAGCGAGATATGTTTTTCGCTAAGGCTTGTATCGATGATTTGATAGCGTTTGAACTAGCTATTCGTGCAAAACCACAAGAAATATTAGAGCATAGTGATGCGGAGTCTATTGAAGCCTTAAAGCCTTTGATTAAGGTTGAAAGTAATTTAGTAGAAACAATTTGGGGTTCCTTACGAAAACATACAACTGGGCCAAAGATTGAAAAACCTAAAAAGATATTTGTGATCGTGGAAGAAAGTTATTGTCAGTTTGCTTTTGATGAAGCATATAAGGCGATTCCTATTGTAGAAGGTGGTAGGGAGATACGTTCGCAAAACCATACAATTAGTATTGATAATTTTTTAGCAGGTGGATTAGTTTCACAACCATCAATTAGTTCTATGTTGAACGGTATTTATGATGTTAATTTAGAACTAAATGAAAAGTCTTATTTTTGGAATCATCAGTTGCCCACATCGTTGGCGAAACAAATTTCAGAATTAGGGTATACATGCTCATTATGGTATGGGGGGTCATTATCTTGGTCTAGTTTAGGATTATTTGCTAAAGGTAGCGGGTTTCATCACGTACATTCGGGATTTGATATCTCGCCAGAAAATCCACCACATACTTGGTTAGGTGTATACGACCATTTATTTTTAGAGAGCGTAGGACGAGAGTTAGAAAAGAAAGATGAAGATAGCTATGAATTTCATTTTATTTATACAACCTCGAATCATGGACCGTATACGATTCCAATTGAAAAATATGGGTTTAACAAAGATGAATTTATACAGAAACTTCCTTTACACTTGCAACATGAAGTAAATGAACTAGGGACGTATTGGTATTGTGATCATTACTTAAGTCAATTTGTTAAAGAGTTGCAAGCAAAGTATGAAGATAGTTTAATTTTTGTTACAGGAGATCATTCTACAATACTAACAAAACCATGGACTGGTTTGGATAGACAACAAAGCTTAAGAGAAGATATAGGGACTTCCTTTTATATGTATCAAAAGAATTTAGAGCATTCTATGTTTTCTAATTTAAAAATTGGTTCGCATATGAATATCTTGCCAACTATCATGGAATTAGTGGCACCTAAAAATCATGAATATGTAAGCTTATTTCCATCGTTGTTTGAAGCACAAGAGCTTATTGTAACCCCATATCATTGGCTCAGTAATAGTCACATTGGGTTCTTCAAAGATCAACGTGTAGAGACGTTAGATGGAACTCCTGTATATGATTATAATTTAAAAGATATAGTTGCTTTACAACGAGCCTATATGGAAGTAACAGGGGCTATTGTTCGACATTATGTATAACCTGTTGTTGAATACAAGGCGTAAACTTGATACAATAAAGAATGAATAAAAGACTATCACGTAAGGTGATAGTCTTTGTCATATGTGGATAGATAAAGAGGAAGTTTATGAATACAGTTAGTGTGTTAATTTTAACGAGAAATGAAGAACAGAACATCAAAGATTGTATAGAAAGTTGCCAACCTTTTGCTGATGAAGTGATTGTTATCGATGATGGTAGTGAAGATAATACAGTATCCATTGCAGAGGTATTAGGAGCAAAAGTAGTGAATCGTTCAATGAATGGTGATTGGGGAGCACAACAAACATTTGCTATAGAGCAAGCTAGCTGTCATTGGATATTCTTTATTGATGCAGATGAACGGTGTAGTTCAGAATTATGTAAAGAAATTAAATTAGCTATACAAGGAGAGGATTTAGCTTACTGGATACAACGGCATAATCGCTTTCATCATAATGTAGCCACTCATGGAGTATTACGTCCAGATTATGTATGCCGTTTGATGCCCAAAGAAGGTTCCTATGTAGAAGGATATGTTCATCCTGCGATTATTACACCTTATGATAAGAAACAATTAACAGCACCTATGTATCATTACACCTACGATAATTGGGAACAATATTTTAATAAATTAAACAAATATACAACCTTATCAGCAGAAAAATATAAAAAGGCTAATAAATCTGTCTCCTTTTTGAAAGATATTGTGTTTCGGCCATTCTGGGCATTTATTAAAATGTATCTTTTACAAGGTGGTATTTTAGATGGGAAAATGGGATGGGTCTTGTCTGTGAACCATTATTTCTACACCATGACAAAATATGTGAAGTTGTATTATTTATATAAATCCAATGGTAAGTTGTAATTAAAGTATTATAAGGTTGCGGTAAGGAGTTCCCATGCGAGTTGCTATATTAGAAAGTATTATCATGCCAGCTGGTCATGAAGTAGAATTTGATAGAATCCTTGTGAATGAAATGAAGCAACAAGGACATGAACCTATGTTTTTTGTGCCAGAAAAGTTTCCTTTCAAAGTAGATTATGGAGTACCTGTTCATGAGTTACAAGGAGGCGAAGTTGTGACGTATGCTGGCGCAACTTGGTATCAAAAAATCTGGCGATCCTTACAACGTGAGAAACGACGTGTGGCCTGGTTTAATAGTGCTTATGAATTAGCAAAACAAGGTGCTTGTGATGCCATAATCATTCCTACAGCAACATATCGTTATATTAAATCTTTGCTGAGAAGTGAATTGAAAAATTCGCCAGTTCCTGTACATATTATATTTCATGGCATCAATCCTAAGGAACAACCTAAGTTTGAAAAGCAAGCTAGACGAATACAAGCGTATAAGAATATTCATTTACATGTCATTACATTACGAAATGATTTTGCTAATAGTGGGTTAACCAATGTTCAATTAGTATCTCCACCGGTCTTTAAGCCTGTATTCAATACTACTGAGCCTACAAAAAATCATGAAGGACCAGTACGCATAGGTTTTTTTGGACAATTTCGTAAAGAAAAAAACTTAGAACCATTTATACAAGCCTTTATACATGCAAAGTTTTCAGTACCTGTTGAATTAGCAGTACAAGGTGCCACTGCAAAGCCTGAGGATACAGCATTATTTAATTCACTTATAGAAAAATATAAATATATTCCTAATATTGTATTCCGTCATGAAAATTTGATTGGAAAAGATTGGGAAGATGCTTTATTGTCTGTAGATGCTATTGCAATGCCGTATGCAGCTGAGAGATATAGATACCATTGGGGAGCTATGCTATTTACGGCAATTGGATATCATAAACCAGTATTAGTATCTCCAGAATTAAATCCTGAGGTACTAGCAAAATTTCCAATCGGCTGTGTGATAAAATCGTTGGCAGAAGTAGATATTATAAATGCTATGCAAGATTTGGTAAACTTGCTAAGTATGAAAAGAGCAGAAACTAAAGTGGCATTGGAACAGGCTAATGAGGCATATAGCCATGAGGCGCTAATTCGAGGGGTTTTGGATAAAAAGTAATACATAGCATATTAGAAAATAATATAATTTTAAGGTAAGTCATCAATATTGGAATAAATAGGCTTAATTTATGAGGTGAATTTTAATGAATAAGCTTAAAACCTTTTGATGCACAAAAAGATACCAGTATTTATGGTTATAATGAGAATAAAAAAGTTGTTTTTAGAATGATTACAAGGATTAGTGTAAATCATTTTAGAAGTTTAAGAGAGACGGAATTAAAGTTAGGTAAACATTTAACAATGATAACTGAGAAAAATGGCACGATGAAAACAGCTTTATTAGGACTGATTGTGCATCCATTTACAAGTCCGAAAGATGCAAAGATACATATGGAAAGCCTTTAAAAATGGAATGTAGTGAAATTTTTAGGCTAAGTCTAGAGAGGGATAAGGAGAAATATTCTTAGTACATAAATGGAGCTACCATTAAAGATGAAGAAATAAAAGAACCATTAATTATAACAGAGCGATCAATCGCTCTGTTTTTGATTTCAGAAGTTTATAGTTGTATAATATATAATTAGATGTACGTTTGTTTTAATCAAAATATTTGAGAGAGGTATTAAGATGATTACAGAATTGGTGCTACCCCAAGATCGATTTAGTAAAACAAAGTTATCAGATATAAAAAAGAAGACCTTTATCTTCGGTAAAAATGGAACAGGAAAATCATCCATTGTAGAATGTATTAAAAAACAATACGCTAACGAATATGAGATTAAGGTTTTTCAAGGATATGAGCAAATTATTGCAGATTATGGGAAATTAGATTTAATAGCGCTTGGTGTAGAAAATGTAGAGATACAAAAGCAAATAAAAGAATTAGAGCCTAAAATTAAAGAACTTGAAGCAGAACTTGAGGATACCCTAGATGGTAAAGATAATTTAAAGAAAAGGTATAATCAACAGGAAAATGTTGTGACTGAAGCTGAAAAGGAAATAACAGAGTTTTATAAAAAAAGTGCTAGTGAAATAAAAGTCAATAATCGAACCTTAGTAGATAGTAATTATAATAAAAATGATTTTGAGAGAAATGTTAACAATCTGGAAGAATTTTCTGAAAAAGAAGTGGATGAAGCTTATAAAATTTATGAACAACGTGATATAAAGATTGAGGCCCAAAATGAGTATTCACTTGATAAGATTAATAAACTTGTAAAAACTGTAAATAAAATATTATTAACGGAGGTGATAGAAAGCATAGAGTTAGTATTTAATAGCACAAAAGAAAGAATTTGGGTACAAGATGGTATTTCTTTACACAAAGAGACAGAATGCTGTTTGTACTGTGGTGCCAAGTTAACAAAAGCTAGAAAACTAGAACTAAATAACTATTTTAATGATACTGTTAACCAATTGAATGCAGAGATTTTAATGTGTGAGAAATTGATTGAAGAGGAAAAAATATATGTAAAGGAATTGCCTTCAATCAGAAAGGAGCAGTTTCTTTTAACACATGAGAAAAAAGTTAATGAATTGAACGAAAAACTTATATCTATAAAGGACAAGGCATACTTTTTTTTGGATGATTTACAGAAGAAGTTGCAGTACAAAAAAGAAAATTTATTTTTACCATGTCTGGCAGTAAAGGTATATGAGCAGAAAGAGCTTGAGTTATTTGGTAAGGAGTATAAAGAACTATATAAGACTAATTATGATGAAGTTAATCGTTTATCAATATTGAAAGAACAAGCTAAAGTAATAATTAGAAATTATTTAGTAGCTGAGCGATGTCGAGCATTCAATCATGTAGAGAAAAAATCGAAATTACAAGCAGAGAATGTTAAACTGAAAGAATTAAAAGAGGAGCTAGGTAATAAACAGGAGGATCTTGATAAGTTAAGAGAAGATGTAAAGACTCTTCAATTACAAACCGTTGATGAAGGTAAGGCAGCAGAGTTTATTAACAAGGCTATACAGGGGTTAGGAAATCAGTCTTTTACACTTGAAAAAAGTGAAAAAAGTGGAGAAAAAGGCGCCTATATAGTTCGAGATTATTCAGGGGAAATTAGGAGAACAGAGACTCTTAGTACAGGAGAAAAAAATATAGTAGCTTTTTTGTGGTTTATCCATAATTTAAAAAATCTTAATAATCAATCTGCAAGGGAGAAAGTTATAATTTTTGATGATCCCATGAATAGTAATGATGATACAGCACAGTATTTAATAATTAGTGAATTACAAAATCTATTAAATTCATCAGATTCTCAGATTTTTATATTAACTCATAATGCACACTTTTATATTAATACTAGATATCAATGGTGGAGAAAAGATAAACAAAATAAGGTGACAATTCGTCTAATTAAGAGGGGGAATACATCGGATGTTATTTTGATAAATAATGAAGATAGTGATATCAAAACAAGTTATGATGGATTGTGGAGTGAGGTAAAATGGCTATACGAACAGGATAAACCTGATTATATGCTAAATCCAATCCGTCGTATTTTGGAAACTTATAAAAAATTTAACTGTATTGATGATTTATTTGGTGGCAATAAAGAAGCGGAAAAGTTATTTAATGTAAATTCTCACTCTATAGATGATCTAGAAAATGATCCAAATGGAAAGAATAGAGATGAGATTATAGAACTTGTAAAAAAGATATTTATAAAACATAGAGCTGAGGAGCATTTTAAAGCTCACTGGGAAGAAAGTGTAGATTAAATTATTTTATTTTCCAATATAACTTAGTAGTAACTTTAGATTCTATATGATATACTGAAGAAAACGAAAATTCGTTTTTAAGGAGGAGATATCCATGCTTATATCGGTAGAAGTTGAAAATTTTAGGTCATTTTATGATAGAACTATATTTTCTATGGAAACTGGAGCTAGATTACGATCATATGGCACTACTAATACACATAGATTTAAACGATCGAGACTTTTAAAATCTGCTTTTATTTTTGGTGGGAATGCTAATGGTAAAACGAATGTAATTTATGTATTTCACTTGTTAAAGGCACTTATTTTGCAACCAACCAGATCTGAGTTAGAAGGACTTTTGACAGATACTTTTGCGGGTAATTCAGAACCAACATATTTTTTAGTAAAATTCTTAAAAAATAATAAATATTTCACCTACGAATTAGAATATACTGAAGATAGGGTTATACGAGAGTCTTTGCGAGTAAATAATCATATCATTTTTTCGCGTGATGGTGAAGAACTAGTTTTGCCAGAATTATTAATGCCGTTATGCTCGACTATACGAAAAAATCAACTATTATTATTCTTTACTCAAACTAATAATATTTTAGAAGCAAAAGAAGCTTATGAATGGTTTGTTATTGATGTTATCATTCCAAATACTAAAAAGCTCCATCCATTAATTCTTAAGGAATTAAAACAGAATAAAGAATTAACTAGAAAAATTATACTATTTTTACAAGCTGCTGATTTCAATATTTTAGATATTGAGGTACGCGATCGTATCGATCATGTGCCTAGTGAGCTTTCAGTAAAGATGAGCGGCGAAGATGCAGACATTACTGCAGGTGAGTTTATAGAACAACGCGTGGCAGAAATATATTGCACCCATCAAGGAGTAGATGGTGATACGTTTGTTTTGAACCTTTCAGAGGAAAGTGCGGGCACTAAAATATTTTTGCGACTAGCAGTCTATATATTAAGAGAACAAGCTAGAAATACAGTGTTCTTAATCGATGAATTTGATGCATCATTACATATTAAATTGACAGAAGTGTTATTAAAATTATTTAATCAATGGAATCTAGGAAGTCAATTTATAGTAACTACTCATTCATTTGATTTAATGGAAAAGCAGCTACGGCCTGACCAAATCTATTTTGTAGAGAAAGATAGATTTGGGAAAAGCGATTTATATAGCTTATTCGATTTTGATGATGTGGCATTGAAGAGTCGCGATTATACATATAAACGAAGATACTTGCAAGGGATTTATGGAGCTGATCAAATTATCAATGAGTCTGCTATTGCAGAAGCGTTAGGAGTAGAGTATGAGTAGAAAACCAATAGGGAAGCGAACTAAAAAGGTGTTCTACATTATAACTGAGGGGAAAACTGAAGAAAGCTATATATCAGAATTTACACAGAAATACCGTTGTAGTGCTGTGAAGATAAAAAAGATTAAACCTTGTGGAGCACAAATTATCCATAGAGCAAGTGAGGTTTGGAAACATGATAAAAATAAAGGGTTAAATCCTGAACTTAAAGGGGGTGTCATAGATAAAGATAATAGGTTAAATCTCATATCTAAAGGTATTGTCATAGATAAAGATAGGTTAACGGAAGAGGAATTTAATAGTATTAAAGAAGAGGCAAAGAGTAAAGGTATAGGGGTATTTTTTTCTAATTCTGCTTTTGAAGTATGGCTATTAGCGCATTTTGAGCCAATTACTAAAGCTGTACTTTCGTCAGCTGAATTAAAAGAAAAGTTATCAAGATATTTGTCGCAGGAATATAAAAAAGGTGATGCGAAACAATTAAGGAAAATAGCTGCACATTTTAATCAAGCTATTAAAAATACAAAAAATGTATGTGAAGTTTCATATCATACTCAGTGTACTAATGTAGGGCAACTATGTCTGAGCTTACGAGAGGATACATGATAAGTAAGGGTCGACTGGGGTTATATAATTGACAGTAAGTGGCTCTTTATCAAATTTTGGAGACAGCAGTTAATCTATTCAGTTTCTTTTATATAATAACTGTATAAAAATGTAAATATAATGAAATAATAAGAGACATAAGTGAGATACATGAGATAGTCCCTATTTTATATAAGAAATAATAAAAAGCGCTCCAATCAGGAGCGCCTTTTCTTTTTTATCCAAAAGGATAATATAAAGTTAGTTTTGGAATTCATAGCCCAATTTGTACTTCAATTATACATTTACTATTGAGGGATGTCAATCTTAAATGAGTCAGTGACGGTGTCATGTTTTTGTGGGAAAAATAATTGCCTAGCTTTAAAAGAGGGTTCCTTGTTACTAAAGAATCCTGCGTCCACCATATTTAATTGCTTGTAACCATCCGTTACTTTTCTTTTCTACTCCTGGGATTCCAGTTCTAGGTGTTAGCGAGTACGTAATGTATGGATATGGCTTCCACTGTTTCCTAGCGGCTGCTTTCACAGAAGATAGCACCTTTGAAGTTTCTACATTATCGAAATAATTGAAGGTATCACCTCTGTACGCTTTCATCACGAACTCTTGGATAGATTCATTGTTATCAGCTAATACACGTAGCTTAGCGATTGTTTCTGCCCCTTTTCTACTCCATCCTAGTGGGTGCGAGCTCAGGCGTACAGATAAAATATGACTCACATGAACCTCTGTACTACTACGAATATCAGATCTAAGTAAGCTAGCCCGTGCGTAATCCCAATGGTTCTCAATGTATGTAGCACCCGCTACAATCTGTTTCATACGATGCGGATACTTTTCTTTCATTGTTTCTACATAGGCTTCAAATCTTGCTTTATCATTGGTTTCTAAGCTTGCAAACACCTCTTTTCGACTTCGTTTTCCACAAATCTTTGTTATATATCTAAATAGATGAAATCTATCTGCTGCATTAGCATAACTCATAGATGTGGCATGTTTAATAAGTTTGTAGAGTTTATTATCTAATTTAGAGAAAAAACCTTCTAGCATCATGGTTGCTATACTATCAATTAATGTTGAAAAGTATTCCATAAGATGGAGGTATGAATACATTCATTGTAACAAAGGATGACCTTCTTTTCTTATTTTATTTTCCCACAAACATTTTACACTAACATATACTAATGGTAAAATGAATAGGAATACATAATTCGTTTTAATACTGTTTCCTTTGACAGTGTAAAATATTTTGTGTAAACATGTTTAATTAGTATTAAAAAAAGAACTGAACTTCTTTAAGATTTAAGTGTCAAATAAAAATCACAGAAAGAAGGTTCAGTTCTCATGACTAATACTAATACAAATTTATTAAATGCATTACCAGTAAATGATCTTATTAATGAAGCAATCCGTATTGAAGTTGAAAAAATTATTAATGAACTACGAGATACCAGCGCATTAAGGATTAGACAAGTATCTTCAACCTTAGCTAGTTTCATCATTATTATAGGTCTGATGATAGGTGGATTCTTTATATGGTCAGTAGGAGGATTGCTTTCAGATAAAGTACAATGGTTGTGGATAGCCGCTACTTGTGGAGCGTTATCGTATATGTTCTACTACAAATCAATTCATAATATTGGGGCTAGTCGTGCAATGGCAGTCAACAGTAGTTATGGCGGATTTGCTATTTTGATGAATATGGTGATTTGGGGTGTTGTACCTACATATGAAGAAATTATATTATGACTATTGATTGTAGGCGGAGGAATTGTATCTGCATATGATTACAAGGATTAAGAGGAAATAAAAGGGGGAATCAAGAGATGGATAAAAAGATAAATGGGTTAGATATGCTTGAAAACCTAAAATTATTGAAAGCAGATATGGAAAAACATGATTGGATTATTGACAGTTTCCTTTTTTTCTATAAGAGTATTGAATATATTGTTTTGGCAAAGAGGTTCCTTAGAAAAGAAGCGAAGAAAAATCCCTATGCATTGCTTGAAATTGAGTTTATACAATCAGACAACTTTTCTAATCATTTGGTGTGTGAAGCTAATAGTCGGCAGTTATTTATGGATGTGAAAGTTGTAAGAAAATATTTTGGGATAGAGTATGCGGCGAATCTTGGAGATGTTTTAAAAGAATTTACGAAGTATTTTGGTCAATATGTTCCTGATCATGTAGGAAGAGAGAAAACTGATTTAGAAAAAAAGGCAATGGTAAGATCATTAAGCTTGAGTGATTCAGAAGATCCAAATCGAATATATTGTATGTGTGTCAAACGAAATGCAGATGGAAAGAAAAGAAGTAAGTATAATTCTAATAAAACAAGGATTCTTAGAAATGCCTTATATGAGATATTCAAAGATGATGAAACAATTAGTTTTTGTTTTTCTAGTAACCCAGAGGATGAGAGAAGTGATAAGGAAATATTAGAAAGGTTGGCAAAAAGAAATAGTATATGATGAGAGGGAACATTTTTTGTGTAAATAAAATATAAACTTTGTTTATATGATTTAAATAATAGTAGAGTTACATAATTGGGAGGAAAATTGTGCAACAATCAGTTTGTATATCTGCAATTACATTGGAAAATATCAAGAATGTTGCTTATGGGCATATAGATTTACTTGCTTCAAAGCATATAGGCGGAGCTAACCTCGTGGGTATATATGGACAAAATGGTTCGGGGAAAACTATCATTATTGAGGCACTTGAGATATTGAAATATCTTTTATTAGGAGAAAAAATCCCTGATGAATACGAAAACTGGATTTCGATAAATCAAGATAAAGGAAAGCTACACTTTGAAATACAACAGTCTGATGAGAATGACACAGAGACCTTTTTTTATGATGTTGTTTTGAAACGAGACAAAATTAAAAGTTTAGGAAGCGATACACAAAAACATGATAAAAACTATCGTATTATTGTTGATTCTGAGGTGCTGTCTTATAAAAGGACAGGGAATAGTGGGGCGCTACGAAAAAGGGTACTTGTAAGTAGTGAAAAAGAGGGAATAAGATTGCCGCAAAATATATTATCTATATTACTTCCTAACTATGAAGAAGAGAAAATTGATTTTCTTGTTTCCAAATTACTTATCAAAAGAGATTCTAGATCTTTCTTGTTCTCTAAAGAATTTAAACAGAGGATATTGGAGTCTGATTCTACAAAAGATAATACAACTCAATTAGCATTATATCGCAGGGTGTATTCTTTTTTAGTGAACTTTGCGCAAAAAGGATTATTTATTGTAAAAACATCACATAGTGCATTACATGGATTAAATATATTACCACTAGAGATCCATGGTGGTGCTAATAAGGCGCATCCTGTTGGAGTTGGTACTATAACAATACCATTATATTCTTCGATAGTTTTACCAAATACAATTGTGGAACATATCCGCTATGTGATTAAGATGATGAATGTAGTACTAGAGAAGATTGTTCCTGGATTAACAATTGGTATGGAAGAGTTAAGTAGTGAATTGACAGATGATGGGGAAATGGGAAAAACAATAACATTAGTTTCTTATAAGTCGAAAACTGCGATTCCTTTGCGTAATGAGTCAGAAGGGATTCGTAAAATTATTTCTATTATGAGTTTACTCATTGCGGTGTATAATACTCGTACCATCGTTGTTGCTATAGATGAATTAGATTCCGGGATATTTGAGTACCTGCTTGGAGAGTTATTAACTATTTTATCTAATCGCGGCAAAGGACAGCTCATTTTTACGTCACATAATTTACGTCCATTGGAAACCTTACATAAAAGTTGTATTGTTGTGACAACAACGGATCCTAAAAAAAGGTATGTACGATTGACACATGTAAAAACAATGAATAATGTTAGAGATTTTTACTATCGAGATATTATTTTAGGAGAGCAACCGTTAGATGTATATCAACGTACGGATAACGAAAAAATTGCTTTTGCATTACGTGAGGCAGGAGGAGAATAATGGCTAGAAAAAAGTAGTTATGATTCTTCTAGAAGGATATACGGATCAAGAAGCATTGGGTACGTTTTTTGTGGATTATTTTACTAATGATAGGGTAATTACTCATGTTTTGTATACAGATATTACGTCAAAAGACTCTTCAGCACCTAATACTATCAAAGCAAAAGTAGGTAATTGCATTAAAGAAAAGTTAAAACAATCCAAACTAAATATTCGTGATGTCATCAAAGTCATTCATATTGTTGATATGGATGGTGCATATATAGATGATGCATTTATACATGTTGAACCTACACAAACAACATTTAGATATGATGCAAATGGGATATATTATAAAGATAAAGCAATGGTGAGTATTCGAAATCATAGAAAAAGACAGAATCTTGAAACATTGTGGCGAAATACATCAGGAATATGTAATGGGATTGGTTATCAGATATATTATATGTCTTGTAACCTAGA
The DNA here is from genome assembly GCF_003992015.1 of Veillonella sp. VA137. Lineage (GTDB taxonomy): Bacteria > Bacillota > Negativicutes > Veillonellales > Veillonellaceae > F0422. The sequence continues at coordinate 1,827 of NZ_RQVK01000020.1, read as the reverse complement.
ACATGTACTGCATGATATTATAGATGCACCACAGAATAAGAAAAGTGAATTGGCTATAAAGTTTGCTAAAGAATATGGAGGTAACTTAGAAGAATTTTTGAGATTTATTAAATATTCTAGTTTTTCAGTCAATAATAGTTATAAAGGTTCATGGGAGTTTATTACAGAGGGGTTACATTCCTTAGAAAGGCATACAAATTTAGGACTGTGTTTTTCTGAGAGTGAGGAATGAATAGTTCAAGTAAAACCAGTACTGTCAAAAATTTTGTGTAAACTCTTTAAGAAATAAATGCTTATTGAAGTTTTCAATAATATTGGTGCTGTAAAGACTACGTTGGTAGTAGCTTCTTCGGTTGTACTAGAGTAAATAGGTTTTAAATCCTCCAAAATATCCTTAATATCCTGCTCATAAAATGCCTATCATATCAATAGGGAAGATGCTATTTATTTGCTAAATGTGGGATAATATAAACATGAGCGAGGAGATTTTTATTAAAATTTAGAATAATGGTGGTGAAAATTTATGGCGAAGAAAAAATTTTATGCAGTAAAAGTAGGTATAATCCCAGGGATATATGGTACCTGGAGCGAAACGGAGGAACAGGTTAAAGGATTCCCAGGAGCTGTGTATAAATCTTTTTCTACTGAGGAAGAAGCAATAAGATATATATCTGGTGAAGATATAAAAGAAATTAAAAATGTATCTGATAAAACATCTGCAATAAATAAAAAAATAGAACATGAAATAAAGAACTTACAAGATAGAGAAGTAATTGCTTTTGTAGATGGCAGCCATTCTTTAGATGTAGATGGAAAAGAAAAATACAGTTTTGGTGTTATTCTTTTAACCAATGAATTAGAAGACAGTCTCTATAAGGCTTTTGTAGATAAAACTTATATGGGTTCAAGAAATATTGCAGGTGAAATTGAAGGTGTTAAACAAGCTGTTTTATGGGCTATTGAAGGCAATAAACAAAGAATAAAAATCTTTTATGATTATGAAGGTATTGAAAAGTGGGCAACGAAAGAATGGAAGGCTAAAGTCAAGATTTCGCAGGAGTATAGCAAATTCTTTGATGATAAGTCAAAGTTGATAAATATAGAATTTGAGCATGTAAAAGCTCATAGTGGGATTGTGTATAATGAAAAAGCGGATGAATTAGCCAAAAGAGCTCTCTTGTCGCAGGGGTATAAAACATATAATGACGGATCTATCTATTTTATAGGTTTTCAAAAGCAAGATTGGCTTGGTATGGTAGAATCACTCAATAATGAAATAAATGAAGAAGATATTAAAGACAAAATTAAAGTGGAAGAATCTAGTCCAAAGGATTACTTAGATAAATTGCTACTTGTATTTAACGGTCAACGAGTGATTATCAACTGCTACGCAGGTAAAAAATCTTATGTTCAAGGGAAACAGAGTTTACTGTTTCAGAAAATTATTTCATTGGCGATTGAAAACTTACCAACAGAGAGTGCTGTTATAGAAGTCTTAAATACGTATCATGCTTTAACAGTGAAGAAGCTGGAGGTTGAAAATGCTTTTTCTAGGTTATTGCCTAATTTTCCAATCAATGATAAAGATACAAAACTTAGAAATACTTTATTATCCGCAGTATTTAATACACTAATAACAGGGTATATGCCGGATTATACTTGTCTGGTTACACCACTTTTTAGAGCGATGGAATTTTATTTGCATAGAATTTTACATGATAAATTGGGTAATAATACAACTAGAATAGGAAAAGATGGCAAATTTAAAGGGAATAATTTTGCTTTCTTTGATGAAAATAAAATAACAGGAAATTTTGAATATAATTC
>NZ_RQVK01000019.1 GCF_003992015.1 Veillonella sp. VA137 | reverse complement strand
AATCTACTGTAGGATTAATTTCTAATCAAATAGATTATCTCAATCAGTTATATAGTAGCTATAACAAAATGAGGCATCCATATTCTCATTGGTCTGAAAATTCAATGGATACTCATGTTATAACGGATATAAAGACAGCTCATGATTTAATTTTAGTCGGCTTGCAATTAATAAATAAATATTATATACTTTTTTAATTACTCTTTTATAAGAATGATTAGAGAGGAAGGAGGAGATGTTGTAATGGAGCTATATTTAATAAATAGTTTGGAAAAGGATGGATTTGATGCCATAATTACATTATTAGATTATCAAACTCAAATATCAAAGTGTTTGAAATCCATCAGAATGTCTCTGGGTAAAACAAGAAAACTTTTGATAGATACCATATTATGTTCGGGAATGAATGAGTATCGTTTTATTGAAACTACTTTAAATGAGGATGGAACAATAAACTTAAATCATTATAATTATGTTAATGTGGATAATGATGTACTTGAAAAAGCAAATGAGATTTTAAAATATCAGCCTGTTTTTTTAAGGAATTCTGTATTGCCGGAATCACAAATAAAAAAAATAGCACAGAATTAAATATATACTATATACCATATGACGCATCAAAGCACTTAAAGAAATTTAGGTGCTTTTTAATATCAACTACTTGACAATGTAGGGAAAATCATCCATTGTAGAATGTATTAAAAAACAATACGCTAACGAATATGAGATTAAGATCTTTCAAGAATATGAGCAAATTATTGCAGATTATGGGAAATTAGATTTAATAGCTATTGGTGTAGAAAATGTAGAGATACAAAAGCAAATAAAAGAATTAGCGCCTAACATTTGTTTACACCAAAACGGCGCTATAGAAGTCTTTTTAAAGCACAAGGTTTATATTATAAAGTTTGGATGAAAGAATTGAGGCAAAAATAAAATGATTTACTTTACCAGCGATTTACATTTTGGACATGAAAATGTGATTCGATTTAATAACCGTCCTTTCAAAGATAAAGATGAAAGGGAGATGTCAAGGGTTCTGATTACGAACTACAATAGTATTGTAAAGCCTGATGATACTGTGTATTTGTTGGGCGATTTGGCGTATAAAATTGGGGCAGATCAAGCAAATGCATACTTTCAACAGCTGAATGGGCGAAAGATTTTAATCATAGGCAATCATGATCGCTATGAGGAGTATGATCAATCTTTGTTTGAGGAGATAACACATTATACATATCTTCGTACAGAGGGTGTGAGCTTGGCGCTCATGCATTATCCTATTTTGGATTGGCAAGGTGGGCGCAATAAGGGTGGCCTTATGTTGCATGGGCATATGCATAATACGCCGAAGTATAACGAAGAAAATCGAGCGAACGGCATTCGGCGCTATGATGTGGGGGTAGATGCGAATTATTACTTTCCAGTGTCCTTGACGTATATTAAACAATTTTTTGGAATTGAATAAAGGAAATATCAGTAAAGTGCTATTCCCTTAAGAAGCTTACTTGCTAAACTATACATTAAAATGATTAGTAGACCTGCAGAATTATAAGATTAATCGGGACAGTAAATAGGCTTTTTGTCAAATGTGGGGGCTACCTATATGTAAGATTTCCCTTACACAAAGTTAATATTAGATACAGTAATTGTACTTATCAATAATTAGCCGGTGACAATTTGTATAATAATAAAAAGCGCTCCAATTAGGAGCGCTTTTTTTTATCCCAACGGGTAATATAAGGTTAGTTTTGGGATTCATGACCTAATTTGTACTTTTACAGTATAGGTAATGTTATAGAATGTCAATCGTATCTGACTCAGCATCACTTCCAAATTGTATTTCCCTCTCCACTCGTGTATAATAACAACTATAAAGATTTTTAAAGGATAAAGAGTTAAACAGGAGGCATGGAATGAATCGATTCCAAATGGAACTAGCTGGTCGCACGTTATCGATTGAAACTGGCGAGTTAGCAAAACAAGCAAGTGGTTCTGCATTAGTACAATATGGTGATACGGTCGTATTGGTTACAGCAACGGCATCTAAAGAGGCAAAAGATATTGACTTTTTCCCATTAACAGTAGATTACGAAGAAAAAATGTATGCTGTTGGTAGATTCCCAGGTGGGTTTATTAAACGTGAAGCGCGTCCACCAGAGTCTGCTATTTTGAATAGCCGTTTGATTGACCGTCCAATTCGTCCTTTATTCGATAAAGGTAGCCGTAATGAAGTACATGTAGTAGCTACTGTATTATCTGTTGATCATGACCATGCACCTGAAATCTGTGCATTGATTGGTGCTTCTGCGGCATTATCCATTTCCGATATTCCTTGGGCAGGTCCAATTGCTGGTGTGCGTATGGGTCTTGTAGATGGCAATATCGTAGTCAACCCAACTGAAGCACAATTAGAAGCAACTACATTAAATATGGTTGTAGCCGGTACGAAAGATGCGATCTTGATGGTAGAAGGGGAAGCCAACGAAATTCCTGAAGACATCATCTTAGAAGTAATCATGACGGCTCACGAAGAAATCAAAAACATTGTAGCTTTCCAAGAAACTATGGTGGCTGAAATTGGACATGCGAAACGCACATTCCCAATTAAAGAAGTAGATCCAGTAGTGGCAGAAGCAGTTCGTGCCTATGCACATGACAAATTAGATGCAGCTGTACGCTGTGCGGATAAAGTGCAACGTGAAGAGCAACAACAAGCTGTATTCGAAGAAGTATTGGCTCATTTTGCGGAACAATTCCCAGAACAAGCAGGCGATATCTACGCAACATTAGAAAAAATGGTGAAAGAAATTGTGCGTCATATGATTACGGTAGAAAAAATCCGTCCAGATGGCCGTCAATTAGATGAAGTTCGCCCTATTTCTTGTCGCGTTAGCGCATTGCCACGTACGCATGGTTCTGGCTTGTTCACACGTGGTCAAACACAAGTATTAAACATTTGTACATTAGCTCCATTGTCTGAAAAACAAACCATCGATGGCATTGGTCTAGATACAGAAAAACGATACATTCACCATTATAATTTCCCATCCTTCTCTGTAGGGGAAACTCGTTCCTCTCGTGGTCCTGGACGTCGTGAAATTGGTCATGGTGCATTGGCTGAAAGAGCATTACTAGCCGTACTTCCAACAGAAGAAGAATTCCCATATGCGATGCGTTTGGTATCTGAAGTATTAGAATCCAATGGTTCTAGCTCCATGGCCAGCGTATGTGGTTCCACTTTATCCTTGATGGATGCAGGGGTACCTATTACAGCGCCAGTAGCTGGGGTAGCAATGGGTCTTGTAACACAGGATGAGCATTACACAATCTTAACAGATATCCAAGGTATGGAAGATGCTTTAGGTGATATGGACTTTAAAGTAGCAGGTACTACAAAAGGTGTGACTGCTATCCAAATGGATATTAAAATTTCCGGTTTATCTCGTGAAATCTTAGAAGAAGCATTAGCGCAAGCTCACAAAGGTCGTATGCATATCATGGGTAAAATGATGGAAGCTATTCAAGCACCACGTGAAGAAATGTCTAAATGGGCTCCTCGCATCGTAACGATGAAAATTCATCCAGATAAAATCCGTGACGTTATCGGCACAGGTGGTAAAGTTATCCGTGGCATTATTGAAGAAACTGGCGCTAAAATTGACATTGAAGATGATGGCACTATCTCCATTGCTGCAGTAGAAGCGGAAGCGGCTGAAAAAGCAATCCAAATCATTACGAACTTGACAAAAGAAGTAGAAGCAGGCGAAGTGTACATGGGTAAAGTCACTCGTTTGATGAACTTCGGCGCTTTCGTAGAAGTATTGCCAGGTAAAGAAGGTTTGGTTCATATTTCTCAATTAGCAAGAGAACGTGTAGAAAAAGTAGAAGATGTAGTGAATGTGGGCGATGAAATTATGGTCAAAGTAATCGAAATTGATGACAAAGGTCGTATTAATTTGTCTCGCAAGGAACTATTGAAATAATCGAGGTGCACTATGGATATTCGTGGATTTGAAGTAGTGTCTGCCTTTGAAGGGCAAGGCATCAATTTGCCGAAGCGTAAGACTTCTGAAAGTGCAGGCTATGACATTGAATGTGCAGAAGCTGTTGTAGTAGGTCCTAAAGAAACAGTATTAATTCCTACAGGACTGAAAGCGTTTATGCATTATGATGAATATTTGGCGATCCACGTTCGCTCAAGCATGGCGATCAAACGAGGCTTGATGCTTACAAATAGTACAGGGATTATCGACTCTGATTACTATAACAATGAAGATAACGAAGGTCACATTATGATTGCTGTGTACAATATTACAGACGCTCCTGTTGCCTTGGAAAAAGGGGAACGAGTGGCGCAAGGTATCTTCTCTAAATACTTGTTGACTAATGATGACGATGCTCGTGGTATTCGTACGGGTGGTATCGGTAGTACAGGAAGTAAATAACAACATATACTAAGGAATAAATTCCTTTAACTAGAGAGTCGTAAGCAAGTTGCTTAGGGCTCTCTAGTTTTTTGTATATCATTGAATTTCATTGTTGAAATGGAGTATAATATAGTTTGATATAGTCTATCCTAAGGAGGATGTACCGTGTTTACATATGCAAAACAACAATGGGAATTAGGTAAAAGAATATACGGATACCATAGCTGGCGTGAAAAGCGACGTATTTTTTTATTTACGGCCCGTTCCTATAAAAATAGATCGCAACTGAATCAACTAGAATCTTACTTCGCTACCTATGGCAGTTATTCTAATTTACTGCAGGATCAAGAAGGAATCTGGGAAATTATTAATCGTGTCTTCTTCTACAAAGAGTCCACAGCTCAAGAGCGATTAGAATGTATTATTCAGCACTTTGATGCCTTGCCAAAGTATTTTACAGAGGAGGCCATTCAATCCTTGTACAGTACCTCTGGAAGTGGCATTCGTTTATGGCATTCCGAAGAATTAGCTTTAGAGGCAACCTTACGTTTTATGCCAGGTCAACGGAAAGAAGGCTTATTGAGTTTGCTCTTAACCTACGAAGGGGATGGGATTTATCATATCAACTTTCGATTAGGTGTGGATCCATCGGGACAACCATGTATCTGGATTGGTACTATACAAGGATATAAAGAGGGTCTAGATAAGGCGAAGAAACTAACGAAAAAAATGCATGGCTATCGTCCTAAAAACTTTATGTTCTTTTTATTACGCCAATTAGCCACTTGCTTAGGTATTGAAACTTTGTATGCAGTGTCTGATGAAGGATTCTATACGAATACGCATTTGATTCGTTTCAATCGTCATAAATTAGTGAAATTTGATGACTTTTGGGAAGAATTAGGCGGTCACGTATGGGAGCAAGACTCTCGATTCTTTGTGATTCCTTTAGCGGAGGAACGGAAAACCTACGAAACAGCGAAAACACATAAACGAAATATGTATCGCAAACGCTATGAAATGTTAGATACTTTTATAGAAGAAATTCAACAGCAAGGAAAGACTTTCTTGCGCAACCAATAGGAGGATACGGTATGAAATGTCCTTATTGTCATCATGACGAAATCAAAGTCACAGATTCACGGTCTACGGACGATAATAATATTCGTCGTCGTAGGGAATGTATGAACTGTGGCAAACGGTTTACGACCTATGAGGTGATTGAAGATTTACCAATTATGGTGATAAAACGAGATCAGAAAAAAGAATTATTTGATCGATCTAAATTGATGAATGGTTTGTGGAGATCTTGTAGTAAACGAGGCATTTCCACAGATCAATTGGAATCGATTGTAAATGAAACAGAAAAACAAATTCGCATGGAAGTAGAGCAAGAAGTGACTACGGAGCGAATTGGTGAAATTGTATTGTCCTTGTTGAAAGATGTAGACCAAGTTGCCTACGTGCGATTTGCCTCTGTGTATCGACAATTTAATAATGTAGAAAGTTTTTTAAAAGAATTACACGAATTATTGGACAATCATGGAAAGGATACAACACATGAGTGAGTTACATCCAATTGTTAGTGCCCGTTTTTCAGATCATGTAGATACATTGAGTGCTACTTATGAAGTAATGGGTGTTATTGAAGCTATGGCGGAGCGTTGTAAGGCAGCGCTGGCAGCAGGCAATAAAATTTTATTTTGCGGTAATGGTGGTTCCGCCGCAGATTCTCAGCATTTAGCAGCGGAATTAGTGGGACGCTTTCAAAAAGAACGTCGTTCCTTAGCATCCATTGCGCTGACCACAGATACATCTATTTTGACAGCTGTAGGTAATGATTATGGGTATGATGAAGTATTTGCCCGACAAGTAGATGGCTTAGGCCGATCTGGAGATATTTTGATTGGTATTTCTACATCTGGAAATAGTAAAAATGTGGTAAAAGCCGTAGAATCTGCACGTAATATTGGCATGCATACCTTTGCTTTTACTGGTGAAGGTGGCGGAAAGATGGCAGAGTTATGCGATTTAACTTTTGCAGTGCCATCTAAAGTGACAGCCCGTATTCAAGAAATGCATATTTTAGCTGGTCATATTTTATGTGAATTGGTGGAAGAAGACTATGCCTAATCGTACATTACAATCCTTTTTGCTTCGTGATTTACCACAATTACAAGTAGGGGTTATTGGTGACTGCATGTTAGATCGCTATATTTTTGGCGATGTAAGTCGTATCTCGCCAGAATCTCCAGTGCCTGTGAATTTAGTGCAACGTGAAACGGAAGTATTAGGCGGTGCTGCCAATGTAGCAAATAATTTAGCTCAATTAGATTGCCAAGTGCATATGGCATCTCGTATTGGCGATGATGCACATGGTAAGATAGTACGCCAATTATTAGAAGATAATGGTATCCAAAGTACGGGCGTCTTTACTGAAGATTCTATTCCGACTACCACGAAAACACGCATCTTAGGTGGACAACAGCAAATGATTCGCTTAGATTATGAAGTGAATCAGCCTGTGTCCAGTGCCAGTGAAACAGCTATCCTTACTTGGCTAGATGATTTGTTATACAAAGGTTTACAAGGCCTTGTGATTTCCGATTATGGGAAAGGGATTTGTCAGCCATCCTTGTTAAGTCAAGTATTCAGTAAAACTCGTGCTGCTGGCATTATGACTATTGTGGATCCGAAAGGTTCTGACTGGTCAAAATATAACGGTGCTACTTGTATTACTCCTAATGTGAAGGAACTCAGTGAAGCTGTAGGCTATGAAGTGCCCAACACAGATGAAGCGGTTGTGAAAGCAGCACGTCATATTTTGGATAACATGGAGCTAGACTTTATCATTGTTACGCGTTCTGCTAAAGGGATTACCTTAGTTCGTAAAGATGGCAATGTGTGGCACAATGCAGAAACGAAACAGCAAGATGTATTCGATGTGAGCGGTGCCGGCGATACGGTAGTGGCCATGATGCTCACTACATTAATTGCGGGCTTATCTATCCGAGCCGCTTTAGTAGCAGCCAATGCAGCAGCAGGTGTGGTGGTATCCAAAGTAGGTACCTATCCAATTCACCGTCAGGAATTATTAGATTTATTGTCTTCTATGAAAGCAAAAAAAGAAGATAAAGAAAGTGTCTATTCTGTAGATGCATTAGCCCAAAAGATACGGTTGTGGCAAGATCGTGGTGAAGTGGTTGTCTTTACGAATGGTTGTTTTGATATTTTACATCGTGGTCATTTGACCTATTTAAAAGAGGCAGCAACACTGGGTGATCATTTGGTGGTGGCCCTCAATTCAGATAGCTCTGTGCGTCGTTTAAAAGGGGATAGTCGTCCTATCAATCATGAACTAGATAGAGCCTTATTGATGAGCTCTTTAGGCTTTGTAGATGGTGTGGTTCTATTTGAAGAAGATACGCCAGCAGAGGTGCTTTCACAGTTGCGACCAAATATATTGGTTAAAGGTGGAGATTATAAGCCAGAAGACGTCATTGGCAAGGAGTTTGTAGAGGAAGTACAAATCTTGCCGTTCCAAGAGGGATATTCCACAACAGGAATCATTGAACGTATTCAAGGATTAATAGAGGAAGGAAAACTATGATTATTGTTACTGGTGGTGCTGGCTTTATCGGCTCCAATATTGTAAAACAGTTGAATAATAAAGGTCGCAATGATATTTTGATTGTTGATGATTTAACGGATGGTCGTAAAATCCGCAACATTGAAATGTTGGATTTTGCAGATTATATCGATTATGAAGATTTTGATACTGCGGTAGAACAAAATATCTTTGATTGTGGACCTATCGAAGTGGTATTCCACGAAGGTGCTTGTGCAGACACTATGAATTATGATGGTAGATATATGATGAAAAATAACTATGAAGGATCTAAAAATCTCTTTCATTATTGCCAAGAACGTCGAGTTCCTTTCATCTACGCCTCTTCTGCATCCACTTATGGACATGGGACTAATGGATTCCGTGAAGATCCAGCTTGTGAACAAGCTTTGAATCCATATGCGTATTCTAAACTGTTATTTGACCGCTATGTAGCAAAATTTAGAAATCAATTACAATCTCAATGTGTGGGCTTACGCTATTTCAATGTCTTTGGACCGAATGAAACACATAAAGATAAGATGGCATCTTTGGTGCGTCAAATGTATTATAAATTGATAGAAACTGGTGAAATTACTCTGTTTAAAGGCATCGATGGATATGGTGACGGTGAGCAAACCCGTGATTTTATCTATGTAAACGATGTGGTCAATGTGAATTTCTATTTCTGGGAACATCCTGAAATTAGTGGTGTATTCAACTGTGGTACAGGTCATGCTCATACATTTAATGAGTTTATGAAAGCTGTTATTTCCTTTGCAGGAAAAGGAGAGATTCGTTATATCGATTTCCCAGAAGTATTAAAGGGTAAATACCAAAGCTATACGCAAGCAGATACAACAAAATTGTTAGCCGCTGGCTATGATAAAGGATTTACGCCATTAGAAAAAGCAGTCCATGAGTATTGTGCGTTGTTACGTGATAATGAAGGGTATGTAAAATAATGGAAACTAGAAATGTATTATTTTTAGATCGTGATGGGGTTATTAACGTGGATGTAGGATACTTGAGTAATCCTGCACAACTAGAATTTATTCCTGGTGCTATTGAAGCTATGAAAGAAGCCCAAACACGTGGGTATGATATCATTGTGGTAACTAACCAAAGTGGGGTTGCACGAGGCTACTATACAGAGGAAGATGTGCAAGCGTTACATGCTGAAATGTCCCGCCGTTTAGAAGCAGAAGGTGTACATATATTAGCCTACTATTACTGTCCACATCATCCAGAAGGATCTGTGGCAGAGTACACGAAAGACTGTGATTGCCGCAAACCAAATCCTGGTATGTTGACGAAAGCAATTCAGGACTGGAATGTAGATGTGGATGGTAGCTTCCTAGTCGGTGATAAACCATCTGATGCGCAGGCTGCTGAGTCCATTGGCATGCGTGCGTACCCATTTGAAGAAGACAACTTAATGACATTCTTAGAGCCTATTTTTGCCTGGGAAGAAGGCAGAAAGCTATTGGGGCTGTAATGGTAGAACGAACACTTGTATGAGGCACCTCATAAGGTGTTCGTTTTCTTGTAGTGTAAGAAAAGTTACATTTTATGATTGACGGAATAGCTGATTTGTACTACTCTATACGAGGAACTAACTGTATAGTCTGTATCAAGAAGAACAGAACTGAGTTCCATTTTTTAGTATTGGTTCGACTTATATCCTAAGGGAATAAGAACGGAGGAAAACATGGAAAAAGAAACAGCGTTGCAAACACAACCATCGCAAAAATTTACGGTACGTCAATTAACGATTATTGGCTTATTGGCAGGGATTACGATTGTACTTGGCATGACAGGATGGGGCTTTGTGCCAATCCCACCAATTAGTGGGACCATCTTGCATATTCCAACCCTTTTAGGTGGTATCGTAGAAGGTCCTAAAGTGGGGATGTCAGTAGGGTTCTTATTTGGTGCTTACAGTATGGTACGAGCGTATATGTCACCGAATGTTTTATCTTTCGTGTTTATGAATCCAATCATTTCTATATTACCAAGAATGTTGATTGGTTTAGTAGCAGCGTTGGTATATATGTACTTGCCAGTTAAGGTAAGAGCTATCCGTATTGGTGTAGCCGCTTTCTTAGGAAAAGTCACAAGTACTATCCTTGTATTGACTGGTATTTATACAATCTATGGTGTAGAATTTGCAAAGGCAACACACATTTCACAAGAAGCTGTATTTGATGTGGTGATGGGTATTGCATGGTCTCATGGTATTCCAGAAGCACTATTAGGAGTAGCCGTTGTAACACCTGTGGCACTAGCTGTCATCAAAAAATTTAAATGATAATGAAATTGAGTGTATAGACTGCTCATGCATTCAAGTACGGATTTTTTAAATCGGATATAATCAAGAAGTGAATTAGCAAAGACTGATCACTTCTTGTTTTTTTATGTGTTAGGAGGAGTATACTCATGAATTGGAAAAACGATTAATCTACTTTGTGGGTGATAAACCTTCTGATGTACAGGCTGCTGAAGCGATTGGAATGCGTGCCTATCCATTTGAAGAAGAAAATTTAATGACATTCCTAACACCTATCTTCGCTTGGGAAGAAGGCAGAAAATTGTTAGGGCTGTAATGGTAGAACGAACACTTGTATGAGGCACCTCATAAGGTGTTCGTTTTCTTGTAGTGTAAGAAAAGTTACATTTTTTGATTGACAGAAGCGCTGTTTTGTACTACTCTATACGAGGAACTAACTGTATAGTCTGTATCAGGAAGAGCAGAACTGAGTTCCATTTTTTTATTATTGGTTCGACTTATATCCTAAGGGAATAAGAACGGAGGAAAACATGGAAAAAGAAACAGCGTTGCAAACACAGCCATCGCAAAAATTTACGGTACGTCAATTAACGATTATTGGTTTATTGGCAGGGATTACCATTGTACTTGGTATGACAGGTTGGGGCTTTGTGCCAATTCCACCAATTAGTGCTACTATCTTGCACATCCCAACTATCTTAGGTGGTGTTGTGGAAGGGCCTAAAGTAGGTATGTCAGTAGGTTTCTTATTCGGTGCGTACAGTATGGTACAAGCTTACATGGCGCCTAATATTTTATCCTTTGCATTTATGAATCCTATTATTTCTGTATTGCCAAGAATGTTGATCGGTTTAGTGGCAGCGTTGGTGTATATGTATGTACCAATTAAGGTGAAAGCCATCCGTATCGGCTTAGCTGCATTCTTGGGAACAGCTACTAATACAATCCTTGTTATGACTGGTATTTACACAATTTATGGTGTAGAATTTGCTAAGGCAACACACATTTCACCGGAAGCTGTATTTAATGTGGTGATGGGCATTGTATGGTCTCATGGTATTCCAGAAGCATTATTAGCGGTAGCTGTTGTAACACCTGTGGCACTAGCTGTTATTAAAAAGTTTAAATGATAATGAAATTGAGTGTATAGACTGCTCATGCATTCAAGCACGGATTTTTTAAATCGGATATAATCAAGAAGTGAATTAGCAAAAACTAATCACTTCTTGTTTTTTATGTGTTAGGAGGAGTATACTCATGAATTGGAAAAAACGATTAACCTATTTTGTACTAGGAGCTACTATGGTGGCTACTGCAGTAGGTATTGCTGGGTGTGGTAGTGATACAAAACAAGCAGCACCAGCTGAAAAAATGAAAGTTGTTACTACCGTGTTCCCTGTATATGATGTAGCGAAACAAGTAGGGGGAGACAAAGTTGATGTGACTTTATTAGTGCCTCCAGGAGCAGAACCACATGATTGGGATCCAACTGCAAAAGATTTAAAAGAAATTGGTACTGCTAAAGTGTTCTTATATAGCGGTGCAGGTTTGGAACCAACAGAAAAGATTTTAGAAAAAGATGTGCTACAAAAAGCGCAACCTGTAGAATTGTCTAAATCTGTTACTTTGTTGCCAGCTCCAGATGAAGATGAAGACGAACATGATCATGACCATGACAAAGGTCATAAAGACGACAAAGATGACCATAATAAAGCTCAAAAAGAAGATAAACATGAGCACGAACATGAACATGGCGAGTTTGATCCACATGTATGGTTAGATCCAATGAATGTTGCTAAAGAAGTAGATGCCGTTGTAGAAGCTTTCTCCAAAGCAGACCCTACGAATGCAAAATACTATGAAGCTAACGGCAAAGCATACAAAGAAAAATTACAAGCTTTACATGCTAAATATGAAGAATTTGGTAAAACACAACACGACAAACATTTAGTAGTTAGCCATATGGCATTTGGTTACTTAGCAAACGCATACGGATTTGAACAATTAGGTATCATGGGTGTATCTCCAGATGCAGAACCAACACCAGAACGCATGGCAGATATCGTGGCTTTCATCAAAGAACATAATGTAAAAGCTATCTTCAGTGAAGAATTGGTAAGCCCTAAATTGGCGAATGCCATTGCTGCTGAAACTGGTGTAAAAGTGTATGTATTGAACCCCGCTGAAGGTTTAACAGAAGAACAAACACAAAAACATGTGACATACCTTGACATCATGGAAGAAAACCTTAAAACATTGAAAGAAGCGTTAGCTCACTAATTCCTGTCCCTTGCGCTTGCTTGAATCGGTATTAGATGATAATATATAAGAGTAAGTTTGTGCTTAGGAGGAATGAAGATGTCTAAACGTATTCGTACAATTAACACTGAATCCCTACAAAAAACTGCTAAAACAGGCGGCTGCGGCGAATGTCAAACATCTTGCCAATCTGCTTGCAAAACTAGCTGTACAGTAGGCAACCAAGTGTGCAAACAAAAATAATCATTCGATTAGCAATAAGCTGTTCACCATATGGTGGGCAGCTTATTTGCTTTATATTACTTCTAGGATTATACTAAAAGTGTTACAAGAAAACCAAATCCGTAACAGGAGGAGGTGACAGTATGTATAACCCTTTAAAATCTTTTATAGTGGCAGTCATGGCAAGTGTAGCTAGCTACTACATTTGCAAATGGATTGATATGTTGCTTTGCTTGTAACAATCCTAGATTTTGTATGAATCTATAAAACATACAAAAATCCCCCTAGATGTGCATGATCTAGGGGGATTATGTATGCTAACCCTTTATATCTTTAGCTTGTCTAAATTATAACATATTGTACTTTAAAAGTACAATTTTTTGCATACTATAATTTTAGAAAAAGTATACCCTATATTGATAGCTTTCTATACGTTATGACCATAAAGTGATATAATACAAGTTAGACTTTAGTAAGTTAATGGAGGTATGAATGTTAGAATTACAACCGATGATTCATAAATTTAAAATGAAAGATAAGTTCTTTCTATTGGATGTAAATAGTGGAATTATTCACGTTATTGATGAGCTCATTGATCGTGTATTAGATATCTATAACGGTACCAACCGTGATGCTGTACATAGTGCGTTAGATGCCACAGAGGATGCAGCGGAGTTAGATGAAATTATGGATGAGTTAGATGAACTCATCAAAGAGGAAATGCTCTTTGCTCCTATGTCTGCAGAGTTCAAACTAGTGGTAGATGAAAAACCAATTGTAAAAGCTCTTTGCTTAAACATTGCGCATGATTGCAACTTAGCTTGTAAATATTGTTTTGCTAGCCAAGGTGATTACGGCGGAGTGAAACGGGAATTAATGAGTTTTGACGTGGCGAAACGTGCAGTAGATTTCTTGATTTCCATGAGTGGCCCAAGGCAACATTGCGAAATCGATTTCTTCGGTGGCGAGCCATTGTTGAACTGGGATGTAGTGAAACAGACCGTAGAATATATTGAATCGATCCAAGATAAACATGGAAAGATTTTTAAATTAACCTTAACGACGAATGGTGTGTTACTGACACAAGATAAAATCGATTATGTTAATGAACATAACATGAGTTTAGTTCTTTCCTTAGATGGTCGTGAAGATGTACATAATAGCATGCGCCCTAGTGCAGGTGGTAGAGATACGTACCAAACAGTAGCGAAAAACTTGGTCAATGCCGTACAGCAACGTGATGGCCGTGAATATTATGTGCGTGGCACGTATACGCATAATAACCTAGACTTCTGCAAAGACGTAGAAGCTATGTCCGATTTAGGTTTTGAGCATTTGTCTATGGAACCAGTGGTAGGGGAAGACGGCGCTTATGTATTGCGTCCAGAAGATATGCCAATCATTGAAAAAGAATATGAAAAATTGGCAGACTTATATTTAGAACGTCAATTAGCTGGTTGGGGTGAGAAATTTAACTTCTTCCACTTCCGTATGGATTTATATCGTGGACCATGTATGGCAAAACGTTTGCGTGGTTGCGGAGCGGGTCATGAGTATATGGCGGTTGTACCCAATGGGGATATTTATCCATGTCACCAATATGTAGGTAAAGATGGGTATGTGATTGGTACTGTTTTCGATGGTTTGAAAAATTATGATATACCAACGCAGTTTAGAAACACTCACGTATTTACGAAAGAAACATGTGCTAACTGTTGGGCAAAATTCTTCTGCTCTGGCGGTTGCCATGCGAATAATGAAACATTAGGTGGAGACCTTAGTACACCATACGAAATGGGATGTAAATTACAGAAAAAACGGATTGAATGTGCTATTATGATCCAAGCTGAACTTGATGCAGCAGGGATCCGACAAGAAAATCACTAAAATTATATAACAGAAGGGAGGCGGGTTCTATGAAGGCATACACCATACATGTAACGGGCATTGTACAGGGCATAGGATTCCGCCCCTTTGTGTCTAAACTAGCTCACGAATTAGGAATCGTGGGCACAGTAAGAAATGACACGAGCGGTGTGGAGATACACATACAAGGTGTGGATGCAGATTGCCAACTATTTGTAGAGCGATTGCAGTCTGAGTTACCTATACATGGACGTATCGATACCTTACAAATGGAACCGACGGAATTACAGACTTTGGATGATTTTACCATCATCCTTTCTCATGGTGTGAAAGGACATGCCTTTATTGGGGCTGATATGGCGCCTTGCGAGGCGTGCTTGCAAGAGATACAAGACCCTGAAAATCGACGCTTTCACTATGGGTTTACGAATTGTACGAATTGCGGTCCTCGGTATACGATTATTGAAAGCACCCCTTACGACCGTGACAAAACATCAATGAAAGTATTCCCTATGTGTGAAGACTGTCAGAAGGAATATGACGACCTAAGCGGTCGGAGATACCATGCAGAGCCCAATGCTTGCGATCACTGTGGACCGATGTTCACACTAAAAGATATAGATGGTACGGTGCTCGCCACTGGGCTGGATGCGATAGAGCAAGCCCAAAAGCATATACAAAATGGTTCTATCGTGGCACTAAAAGGCGTGGGTGGCTATCATTTGGTGTGTGATGCGTTACAAGAAAGCACAGTACAAACCTTACGACAGCGTAAAGGACGACCTCGAAAACCATTAGCAGTTATGGCAGGGTCCTTGGAGAATGCAAAACAGTATGCGCACATATCTGAAAAGGAAGAAGAACTATTGTTGAGTCCTGCAAGACCTATTGTGTTATTACAAAAGGTAGCAGAGTATAGTACTGATGCTATACATACGGAATCATATGGCACTTTTGAGAATGATGCAGCTTCTAAAGATATATCTAATAGAAATCAGGAACAAACTAGTTCTAATGAGGAATGCCATGTTGCATCAGAGCGGAAGGCTGATAAGATTATTGCGTCACAGAGGGTGCCTGTTGCACCTAGTGTGGCCCCTGGTATGAATACATTGGGAGTCGTTTTACCGTATGCACCGTATCATTATAGCTTGATACCATCTGATGCTTTGTGGGTGATGACCAGTGCCAACCGCAGTGGGGATCCTGTGCTATATGATGATGCACAGGCAGTGGAAGAGCTACAGGGTATTGCAGATTATATATTGACTCACAATCGGGAAATTATTTCTCCTGTAGACGATTCGGTGGTGCAAGTGGTTCAGAATGAGCCGATTCTAATCCGCCGTAGCCGAGGATACGTACCTTTGTCCATTCCTGTAGTACCATTAGAAAAGAGTCCTACTATGCTTGCCATGGGGGCAGATATGAAAGCCTCTTTTGGTATGAACCGTGGGTCTCATGCTATTCTCAGTCCCTATATGGGGGATATGGAACATGAGCGTGTACAAGATTTGTTGTGGGCTACGACGATACGTTATGAAGAGTTATTTCAATTACAACCTACGCAGGTCATCGTGGATGCCCACCCGAATTATTACACATCGCAGTGTGGTAAATCCTATGCAGAGGAGCATAACGTGCCTGTCATAGAAGTGCAGCATCATCATGCCCATGTGGCAGCGGTACTGGCAGAGTATAATACTCAGGAGCCAGTGTTAGGGATTTGCTTTGATGGGACAGGATATGGCACAGATGGTACTCTATGGGGTGGTGAATTTTTATATTGCCACAAAGAACATATGGAACGAATGGCACATTTGAGCTATGCCCCTTTGCCAGGTGGCGAAGTAGCTGTACGAGAGCCGTGGCGCCAAGCCTTGTGGTATGTGAATCAGCTCTATCCAACAGGAGTGCCTACCGTGATAGAACAGTGGAAAGAATCACTGCCTAAAGGGTGGCAATTGTTAGAGAAAATGATGCCCCATATGCAGATGGCACAGTCTTCTAGCGGTGGTCGTTTATTTGATACAGTAGCATCCTTGCTAGGTTTAGGTCATGAGCATCTCTATGATGCGCAACTTGCTATCGAGTTAGAGCAACTGGCGCTTTCAGAGAAGGGCACTATCCTAGACATGAAGCTGGACGGAAGCGTATTAGATACAATGAGTTTAGTACAATCTGTGATAGAACAATTAAAAGATGGTGAAAGTGTAGCAAAAATCTCAGCGAACTTTCACAGAACTTTGATATATTATATAGGACAGATGGCGAAACAATGTTGTGAGGAACGACATATTTCGCATATTGTCTTGTGTGGAGGAGTATTCCAAAATCGCATTCTTCTAGGAGGAGTGATGCAAGAATTACAGGAATATAAGGTCCACGTTCCAACACAAAGTCCTATGAATGATGGCGCTATCGCCTTGGGACAATTATGGTTAGGAAGTCATAGGAATAGATAGGAGATACTATGTGTTTAGCAGTACCTGCACAGTTGGTGCATATTAATGAAACAATTGGTACCGTGGAATTAACAGGGGTGCAACGAGAGTGCAGTCTGTTATTGGTGCCGGAAGCAAAAATTGGAGATTGGTTATTAGTCCATGCGGGCTGTGCCGTACAAATTGTAGATGAGGAGGAAGCGCGTTTGACCCTTGAGGCATTCCGCGAATTAGAAGAACTTGAACAAGATTACTTTAACGGAAAAATCGAAAGTCGCAGCTAGTTTACTAGAGCGCATTCACGAATTACATAATCCAGAGGAAACTGTACGATTCATGGAAGTCTGTGGGACCCATACAGTGGCTATCTTTCGTGAAGGGATCCGTCAAATGTTGCCGAAAGGCATAGAACTAATCAGCGGTCCTGGATGCCCTGTGTGTGTGACAGACCAACAATATATGGATCAAGCCTTGGCATATGCGGATCGAGAGGATGTAGTCATCGCTACCTTTGGAGATATGCTGAAGATTCCTGGTACGACGGGTAATTTATGGCAGTCGAAAGAAAATGGGGCGCATATTGAAATTATTTATAGCCCTATGGAAGTGCTTGGATTGAGTGAACAATATCCAGATAAAAAGATTATTTTCTTGGGCATCGGCTTTGAAACGACTATCGCTGTCATTGCAGCTACTATTCAGGCAGTACATGCTAAGGGATTAAAAAATGTATTTTTCTTGATTTCTCATAAATTGGTACCTCCTGCATTACGTGCCTTATTGAGTAATCCAGAGCATCAAATTGATGGATTTCTGTTGCCAGGTCATGTGAGTGTTATCATTGGGGAACAGCCGTATCAATTCTTGGCCGATGAATATCATATGCCAAGCTGTATTGCTGGTTTTGATGGTGTGGAAATTCTGGCGGCTATTGTGAATTTGTTGGAACAACGAAAAGAACAAACATTTTATGTAGGTAATACGTATCGTTCTGTGGTAGCAAAAACGGGCAATCCTGTAGCACAACAGTTGATGGATACCTTATATGAACCGTCCGATGATGGCTGGCGTGGTATCGGTGTACTGCCAGCATCGGGTTTAAAATTGCGCGGAGAATGGTCTGCCTATGATGCGTTGGTACAACTACCTTTAGGAACATTTACAACCAGTGATGGACCGAAAGGGTGCCAATGCGGATCTGTTATCCAAGGGATGATTCATCCTGATGCATGTCCTTTATTTGGTAAACTTTGTACGCCAGAGCATCCAGTGGGAGCTTGTATGGTATCGGTAGAAGGCAGTTGTTCAGCTTGGTATAAATATGGTTTTTCCAGTGGTGGAATGACCTGGGAGGAATAAATGGAACGTATTCGCTTAGTCCATGGTAATGGCGGTAAGTTTAGCCATGAATTGGTGGACCAATATATTGTGAAATATTTTTCGAATCCAATATTAAATGAATTACATGATGGCGCTGTATTTCCAGTCACAACGGGACGTATGGCTATGAGTACAGATTCCTATGTAGTGACACCGCATATTTTCCCCGGTGGCAACATTGGGAAATTAGCTGTATGCGGTACAGTAAATGATTTAGCCATGATGGGCGCAGTGCCTCAGTATTTGTCGTGTGGACTTATCTTAGAAGAAGGATTGCCTATTTCTACCTTAGAAACTGTGCTACAAACGATGTCAGATATGGCACAACTTTCAGGGGTGTCCATTGTCACAGGGGATACGAAGGTGGTAGAAAAAGGTTCCGTTGACGGCATCTACATCAATACTGCTGGCGTAGGTATCGTACCGGATTATGTACAGTTAGGTACGTCTTATATTGAAAGTGGTATGAAAGTCATCATTTCCGGTACCTTAGGGGACCATGCGATTGCTGTCATGGGGACTCGGTATGGATTGGATTTACCAGATACCATACAAACAGATTGTGCGCCTTTACATAAAATGGCTCATAAGCTATTAGAAACCTTTGGTAAAGATATTGCTTTCTTTAGAGATCCTACCCGTGGCGGTTTAGCGACGACGCTCCAAGAAATTGCTAACTCTGCACAAAAAGGAATTCGATTGCAAGAGTCTGCCATCCCTGTCCGTGCGGAAGTACAAGCGGTATGCCAAGTGTTAGGTTACGACCCATTGTATTTAGCCAATGAAGGTAAGATGATTGCCATTGTACGCGCTGACGTGGCAGATGAGGTAGTGCAGATGATGCGCACTTTCACAGAAGGTCGTGATGCGGTGATCGTCGGTGATGTGGTGAATGGTAATGCTGGCAAAGTAGGATTGCAAACGGCAGTAGGGGGGATACGTCTCCTTGATATGCTGGGAGAAGACCAAGTACCACGAATTTGTTAGAAAATTGTAATACTTCATGAAAAAATCATACATATCCCGTATACTTTGTATAGAATAAAAATGTATTTTTTGATACAATGGAAAGGAAAAGGAGGATATTACGATGAAAAAACAAATCGTAGCTGCTATGGTAGCATTCTCGGTAGCCACTGTAGGTGTTGTTGGAGTTCAACAAGCACAGGCATTTAATTTAGGGAATCTAGTAGGAGGCGTATTGAAAGTAGGAGGCGTGGGCTTTCTAGTAGATAAATACGGTGACTCCATCAATAACTTCTTGAACAGTTTATTAAAGCAAAACAATTTGAGTACTACCTATTCAACAAAAGTAGTTCCTATTGTGAGTCTTGGGAAAGGTGGCCACATTGGTGCGGCACAGGTAACAGGACCTAGCAGTGAAGTGGAACGTGTTGAGGCAGTAGCGCAAATAGAGGCTAGTTTTAATTCCGTAGCTCGCGTAAAAGGACTAGTACCGATTGATAGCACAAACCCAACGAGTGCAAATCGCATTCAAGGGGTCGGTGTATCGGCAATTATAGATTTGAAGATTTAATGGATTAGCACGGGCTTGCCCGTGCTATCTATGTGTTAGTAGAGATGAGGAGATACTATGAAACGTTCTGCTGTATTGGGAGCCGTATTCGCTCTTTTAACAACAAGTGTATGGGCTGCACCAGATACTGTTTTAGAAAAAACAGAAGCCTTGGAAAGTACTGTATATGGTAAAGTGCAAGTAGGGGCCTTAACAGATCGAGTGCATCAATTGGAAGATACTATTTTGGGAGCTAAACAACAAGGTAGTATTACTGGTCAAGTGGAATCTTTGTACAAGTCTGTAGAAGGGCAAGGTACAAAGGTAACATTGCATCAAGAAGTGAATGCTTTGGAATGGATGTATTTTGATGAAGTTCATAGTGGATCTCTTGTAGAGCGCATTGGGGAAATGGAACGCAGTGTGAATGGATTAGAAGCAAAAGGATCCTTACAAAGCCGTGTACAAAAACTAAAACAATCTATCTTTGGCACACAAGTAGCCTTGAAAACTAAGACGGGTACAATTGGAGCAGATCAAGTATTTACTCTAGAATTGACAGAACCTGTGACATCTCAAAAAAATGTAAAAGATGATGTGGTACATGTCAAAGTAGCTGAAGATGTAATGGATGGAGAAACTTTGTTGATTCCTAAAGGAACAGTAGGAACTGGTCATATTACAGAAATTACAAAAGCTCGCTCTTTTGGTCGTAATGCTAAATTGAACATTGTCTTTGACCAATTACAAGGTATCGACGGAACCATCTTTACAGCTATCCAAGGGGAAGAAGCAAAAGCGAAAACAAAAGGCGAATTAAAAGCTGCTGGCGCCTCTGTAGCAGGAGCTGTATTGTTGGGACCAGTAGGACTTGTAGGTGGTTTCTTTGTAAAAGGAAAATCCATTGATTTGCCAGTAGGAACGCTTGTATACGTACAACCGGAATCTTCTGTTACAATTTCTGGTATAGAAATACATGGTGTGGATACTGGTGTAGCTCCTAAAGCTCCTGTAGAACCTGTGGTAGCGCCGAAAGCAACAGAGCTAGTTGCTACACAAGCGCCAGCTGTAAAAGCAAAAGCAGAACCAGTACAAGTAGTACCAGATGATTCTTTAACAGAAAAACCTGTCATCATTGTAAAACGTGAGAAAGACTAGGAGATGGGCATGAAACGATATTCTGTAACAGCCGCTGCCATTTTGACGGCATTGGCGTGTACGCAAAGCCATGCACAAACAGTAGATACTACAGCTCCAGTATTTGAAACGGAGCCTCAAGTAGCTGCGGTTCAGTATGTGCAAACTCCTATGGGTTCCACTGTATCTACGGATACAAAGTACGCACCGAATTTGCAAGTGAAGCCAACAGTTCCTAAAGGAAAACAAGCGGTACAGAAACCAGCCGTACCAGTTCGTATTGATGCAGATAAAATGTATTATAATGATACAACTGGTCGTGTATGGGCTAATGGTTCGGTAGAAGTAGAACGAGGCAATCAACAGCTACTGTCGCAAAAAATAGAAGGCAATACGAAGACGCAACAATATGAAAGTGCATCGGACTATCGCTTTTTAGAAGATAAAGGGGACACAAAAGACTTAACAGGTTCTCATATTACTTACAATGCGACTACTGGTGAAGCGCATACAAAGGACGTATTTGGCTATGCAGATCCCTATTGGGTGAAAGCTGAAGTAGGCGACTTTGATGGTAAAACAGGGCGCATTGAAAAAGGTTGGTTAACGACAAAACATGCCATCGCTTTTAAAGGGGCACCTGATTATCGTGTAGAAGGCGATTATATTGAGGTATTCCCAGGTGATAAAGCAGTTATTCATAATGCAAGCTTTTATATTAAAAATAAACGAATTATATCTGTAAAAAAATATACCGTGTCTTTGCGCCAAGATAAACAAGGACAAGTCAGTGTATTTTCCTTTGTACCAAGACCAAAATACAATTCTTCTGATGGATTGAGCTTAAATGGTAAGATTGACTATCCTGTATCTAAGCATGGAGAGTTATTCTTGCATTATACTTGGGGTACCAATGTTGGATTTAAACCATCTTTTGGGTATGTACAGTTCTTGCCATGGGGTGAAGCAAAGATTGCATATAGTCGTGAATCAGCTACATTAAATGCTAAAAAGGTATGGGTAGAAAAGAAACCTGAACTGTCCATAGATACGCATGCCTATCATATAGGTACTACGCCGTTTACCATTCGTGGCGGTGCTAGCTATGGTAGATGGGTAGAAGGCCATATCAAGGGCTCTCATGCTAAGTATTTTGGGGAACTCTCTCATGACCCAGTTCATATTGGGCCAAAGACAGAGGTAAAATTCTATGGTGGTTACCAACGGGACTATTATGGATATGATTCATCCGTACGGTCCATGCCATATTGGGGCGTAGGAGCGACTACAAAATTAGGACCACGAGTGGATGCATGGGCTGGATATCGTCAAAGTAATGTATCGGTTTCAGCAGATTCTCCATATCCATTTGACCAAATTGATGTGAAGTATAATCTGTACTATGGGCTAAGTGTACAAGCTACACGATTAGATCGTTTTAGTGTACAAATGCAACGAGACTTGCAAACCCATGAATTACGCTATGTGGATTTGACATGGCATAGAGATTTGCACTCCTTTGAGGGCTCTTTGACATATCGCACGAAACAAAAGAAATGGGAATATACATTGGTAGCGAAAGATTTTTAATCTAAGGGGACGCCATGAAAAAAGTTAGAAAAGCAGTCATTCCAGCCGCAGGTTTTGGAACACGCTTTTTACCAGCCACTAAGGCACAACCGAAAGAGATGTTGCCTATCGTGGATACACCAACTATACAATACATTGTGCAAGAAGCCATCGATTCCGGTATTGAGGATATTCTAATTATTACAGGACGGAATAAGCGTGCCATTGAAGATCATTTTGATACTAGCGTGGAGTTGGAACAATTATTGCAACAACAAGGCAAGCAACAGCATCTGGAGATGGTGAGAAACTTGGCGAATATTAAAGTTCATTACATTCGTCAGAAAACAGCCCGTGGCTTAGGTGATGCTATTTATTGTGCTAAGTCTTTCATAGGAGATGAGCCATTTGCTGTTCTCTTAGGGGATGATGTGGTGTATAACCCGCAAAGGCCATGCTTGAAACAGTTGATTGATTGTTATTATGCCCATGATGGGGTGACGATTTTAGGAACTCAATTTGTAGCGCCAGAAAAAGTTAGCTCCTATGGTATTGTGTCAGGATATGAAATTGAACCGAATGTGTACGAAGTAGCTGGGCTAGTGGAGAAACCACCACTTGAATATGCTCCATCGAACTTGGCCGTATTAGGTCGTTATATTTTGACACCAGATATATTTGACGAGTTAGAAAAAACTCCTCAAGGAGCGGGTAATGAAATTCAGTTGACCGATGCCATTGCGAGACTTTCATCAAAAATTTTAGCCTATTCCTATGAAGGGGTACGCTATGATATAGGTGATCGCTTAGGCTATTTAAAAGCCACCGTAGAATACGGCTTGCGAAACCCACAGTTGGCAGAGGCTTTCAAAACTTATTTGCAAGAACTAGACATCGATTCTGTTATGAATCTTAAAGCGTAGTTGTATATAGGTAAGTAACGGATGTTATGAGATGCATACCTCGTGACATCCGTTTTTGTATATCTACTTACTGCATAGTAAGAATATATTGTGATTCATATCACAGAAACTTATGTTTATTAAGGCTAATACTGTGCATATGGTGGTCTCATATTGTGAAATACTTAATTAAATGTTAGAATATAAGGGAATATACATAAGTATAATAAGTTACAACGAATGAGGAAATTATGGCAACAAGATTAAAATGGAAACAGTCCGAAATTAAAGAAAACCCGCTTTTTTCTAAATTAAGAAGTACGATAGAAACAGCGTTTTATGGAAATAATGTAACACCTGTTAAATCCATTGCACAGGCTTATGAGTTAGCAACTAAGGAACCTGGTGTCATTGTATTAGATATGCCAATTTACCGTGCGGAAGAGCAAGGATTACCACAAGATGCAAAAGTATTAGTTACCAATAATGGTAAAACTACAGGTCGTTATGCAAAAGCGCGTCGTATCATCGGTGATGAAGGTATTAACGAAGTAGAGCTATGTGATATTGCTCGTGAAGCTGTATATGATAGTCGTCATAAAGAATGGACTTCTGCGCAAGCCATCGTGGGTTTGGATGAAGCTTTCACAGCTCGTGCGCATTTGATGATTCCGAAAGAACATGCATCTATCCTGTATTCTTGGGCTATCAATTTCCAATTTTTTAATGAGGAAGTAAAAGCCTTTTACAGAGAGAGCAAGGAAATTCCTGAAGGGGATATTTTTATCTATTCTGATCCAGATTATGTGGTAGAAGGATATCCTGGAGGACTAGCTATTTTTGATCCTGCTCATAACTGCGCTATGATTTTAGGAATGCGCTATTTTGGGGAACACAAAAAAGGTACTCTTACATTAGGATGGTCCTTGGCAAATCGTTACGGTTATGTGGCATGCCATGGTGGTATGAAACGATACAACTTGAAGGACGGTTCTTCCTATACCATCGGCGTATTCGGGTTATCAGGATCGGGTAAGTCTACATTAACGCATGAACAACATGATGGACGTTATGATATTTCTGTGTTACATGATGATGCGTATATTATTCATACAGAAGATTTATCTTCTATTGCATTAGAACCAACATATTTTGATAAAATGCAAGACTATCCGGTGGAACATCCTGCCAATAAATATTTATTGACATTACAAAATGTGGGTGTAACCTTAGATGAAGATGGCAATAAAGTTGTCTTAGCAGAAGATGTACGTAATAACAATGGTCGTGCTATTAAATCGCAATTCTGGACAGACAATCGTGTGAATTTTGTGAAAGACCCAGTCAATGCCATCGTATGGTTAATGAAAGATAAAACGTTACCACCGATTTTAAAAATTGATGATCCAATTTTGGCAGCTACTATGGGTGCTACTTTGGCAACACGTCGCTCTACAGCGGAAAAATTAGATGATAATGTAGATCCTAATGCATTGGTCATTGAACCTTATGCAAATCCATTCCGTACCTATTCCTTACGTACTGATTATGAAAGTTACAAAAAACTATTCACTCAATCTGGTGTAGATTGTTATATTATGAACACTGGATTCTTCTTGGACAAGAAAATTCCAAAAGAGGTAACATTAGGTTTGTTAGAAGGTTTGGTTGAGGGTAGTCTTAACTTTGAACCGTTCTATAAATATGAAAACTTAGAATATGTAAAAGTGGAAGGTTTTGAACCAGATTTTACAGTTCGTGAGTATCATCATATTCTTCATAAAGCATTTGAGTTCCGCTACGATTACATTGAAAACTTAAAAGGAACAAAAGATGAGTTGCCTGACGAAGTATTAGATGTATTAAAAATCATTATGTAGGGGGACTAATCATGAAGCAAACATTATCTTGGGGTTCTGTTGCCTTTATTGGAACTATGTTGTTCGGTATGTTCTTTGGGGCAGGAAACTTAATTTTCCCAGTTCACTTGGGGCAAGAAGCCGGTCAAGCCTTATGGCCAGCTATTATAGGCTTTTTAGTAACAGCTATCGGATTACCATTCTTGGGTATTGTTGCCATGGGGGTATCTCGTAGTAATGGCTTACAAGATTTAGTGAGCCGCGTACACCCTATGTATGGTAAAATCTTTACTTTGTTGTTATACATTACTATTGGCCCTGCATTTGCCATCCCAAGAACAAGTACAGTATCCTATACCATCGGATTTGAACCATTCCTTGGTGGTGTCAATCCTGATCTTGCATTAGGCCTATTCTCTGCAGTGTTCTTTATCATTGCTATTTTGTTCTCTCTAAACCCTGGCAAGTTGATGACCTATATTGGTAAAGTGTTAACACCATTATTCTTAGTGTTTCTAAGCATTTTATTAATCACTGTAGTGGTTATGCCAATGGGAGATTACACATCAGTAGCGCCACAAGGGGAATATGCGACTCATGCGTTCTTCAAAGGTTTTACGGAAGGATATAACACGCTAGATGTATTGGCATCGTTAGCCTTTGGTATTATCGTTATTCGTGCTCTACAAGGAGTAGGGGTCACAGAACCTAAGGACATTGCTATGGGCCTTGTGAAAGCCGGCTTCGTAGCGTGCTCCATTATGGCTGTTATCTACGGTTTCTTGGCGTATAGTGGTGCTACTAGCGTGACCACATTAGGTCTTGCTAAAAATGGCGGTATCACCATGGCGCAAATGAATGCGTTTTACTTCGGTAATGTAGGGGCTATCTTGTTAGCTATTATCGTTACGTTGGCATGTTTAAAAACATGCGTAGGCTTAATCGGTGCTTGTGGTGAAACATTCGATGAAATGTTCCCTAATACATTGGGTTACCGTGGTTATGCATATTTAACAACAGCAGTGGGTTTCTTAATTGCTAACGTAGGTTTAACAAAAATTATCGAACTCGCTATCCCTGTGTTGATGTTCTTGTATCCATTGTCTATTACGATCATCTTGTTATCCTTTGCAGCACCAATTTTCCAAGGACGACAAGCAGTATATGCGTGGACAACAGCCTTTGCGTTATTTGCGGCATTAGGTGATGCGATGGCAACGGCGCCAGCATTTATCAATCAATCTGGATTTGTCCAATGGGCATTACCATATTACGGAATGCTACCATTTGCCTCCATCGGTATGGGCTGGATTGTACCGTCCATTATCGGTTTTGTTGTGGGTATGGTGCATATTGGGCTAGTACGAAAATAATAGTTATGCTTGTACATACACTAGTAGAGATGTTTAGTATCGCGGTGTAGAGTATCTTGCAAGACAAATTAATAGTGTAATATTGATAAACGACTAGGTTGTAAGGATCTAGTCGTTTTGTCTATCTTTACAAGTATGTTTCGATGTTTATTGCTATAGAAATGGGCATCAGGTTTTCTAGCCTTTATCTATATGTTACAGAAAAATATTAGATTCTATAGAAATTACAAATTATATATTTTCTATTACTTTCACATGTGGTATAATCTCTATATCTTTCCCATAGAAAGACTGTAGGCGGTGGCGCGAGGCTACCAATGTAGTATAGTAGAAAGGAGATTTTTATGTGGAAAAAAGGACTGGCCCTGTTGGTGGTCTGTCTGGTGGGATTCTTACTATGGCATGAATCTTCACTAGAAGCACCAGGAGGAGGCAAGATGTACCGAGTAGGTATCTTGCAATTAGCGGAGCATCCCGCACTAGATGCAGCCAACAAAGGTGTTGTAGATGGATTACGGGAAGAGGGATTTGTAGATAATGTGATTCTTGACCATCAAAATGCTCAAGGAGACCAATCGAATCTAAACACCATTGCCCAACGATTTGTGGCACGTAATTCCGATTTAGTAGTGGCTATTGCCACACCAGCCGTACAGGCTATGGCAAATGCTACGAAGGATATTCCGGTGTTAGGAACGGCGGTTACGAGTTTTACCACAGCACGACTAGTGGATAGTGATGAACATCCAGGTGGTAATGTGTCGGGTACCACAGATATGGTGCCTATGGAAAAACGAGTGGAATTAGTGCATCAATTATTGCCGAATGCGAAAAAAATCGGTACTATTTATTCATCTAGTGAAGTGAATTCACAATTACAAGCAGAGAGTTTTCGAAAAGAAGCACAGAAATACGGTATGGAATTAGTGGAAATTACCGTATCCAACGTGAATGATGTGCCGCAGGCGGCGAATCAATTAGCTATTATGGGTATCGATGCAGTGTACTTTCCAACAGATAATATCATCGCTTCATCCTATGCGAACATCGTTACCATATTTAGTAGCGCTAACTTACCAGTGTTTCCCTCTGATGAGACATGGTTAAAAACAGGCGGACTAGCAGCCTATTCTGTAGACTTTTATAGATTAGGGGTTCAAACTGGACATATGGCGGCCCGTGTGCTTCGTGGTGAAAGTACACCGGATAGCATGCCAATCGAGATGCAAGAGCCTATTAAATTTGTATTCAATCAAGACGAAGCAGATCGCTTGCATATCCAGATTCCAGAGTCATTACGACAACAGTAGTATAGTAGTGGGGGCAACCCCAAGTAGGAGGATCTATGACAAACTTAATTATTAGCACCATTGCACAAGGCCTATTGTGGGCATTGTTGGCATTGGGTGTATTCATTACTTTCAGAATTTTAGACGTAGCAGATTTAACAGTAGAAGGTAGTTTCCCTATGGGAGCTGCTATTTCTGCAGTATTGATTACCATGGGTGTGAACCCTTGGATCACAGTGATAGTTGCAGGTATTGGTGGTATGATTG
Organism: Veillonella sp. VA137; assembly: GCF_003992015.1. GTDB lineage: Bacteria > Bacillota > Negativicutes > Veillonellales > Veillonellaceae > F0422. The sequence continues at coordinate 2,002 of NZ_RQVK01000019.1, read as the reverse complement.
CCGGTGCTGTAACGGGCTGGATACATACCAAATTAAAAATTCCCGCATTACTAGCTGGTATCTTAACAATGATTGCCTTGTATTCTGTGAACTTACATATTATGGGGAAAGCAAACATTTCCTTATTGCGCATGGATACAGTGTACTCCGCCATTCATAGCATGGGCATTTCCAATGCGGTGGCATTGACCATCATTGGTGTAGTAGTAACGGTGGTAGTGGGATTATTCTTATTCTGGTTCTTCGGCACTGAGCTAGGTACATCGATTCGTGCTACTGGGGTAAATCCACAAATGATTCGTGCCCAAGGGGTGAACACAGACACTATGATTGTCCTTGGATTACTATTATCCAATGGGTTTGTAGCTGTGTCGGGTGCTTTAATTGCCCAATCCCAAGGCTTCGCAGATATCGGTATGGGTGTAGGGACTATCGTTATTGGTTTGGCATCTGTTATCATCGGGGAAGTACTATTTGCTTCTTCTTCGGTAGTGCGCAAACTATTCGGTAATTCTTCCTTCGTGTTGAGCTTAGTAGCCGTTGTATTCGGTTCCATTATTTACCGTATTGTTATTGCTACTGTACTATACCTAGGTATGCCTCCAAATGATTTGAAATTATTTACCGCTATATTAGTAGCTCTTGCCTTATCTTTACCAACGTGGCAAGGTAAATTTCGTCGTGGTTAAGAGGAGGGTGCACACATGTTAGAATTAAAAGGAATTGTGAAAGCCTTCCATAAAGGCACGGTGAATGAAAAAATTGCTCTTCGTGGCATTGATTTACGATTAGAAGATGGTGACTTCGTGACTGTTATCGGTGGTAATGGTGCCGGTAAAAGTACCTTGTTGAACTCCATCGCTGGGGTATTCCCTGTCGATGAAGGTACATTACATATTAATGATGTAGACGTCACTCATATGGCGGAATACAAGCGGGCCAAATACATTGGTCGTGTCTTCCAAGATCCTATGTTGGGCACAGCAGGAAATATGCAAATTGAGGAGAACATGCTTCTCGCCTTGCGCCGAGGCAAACAAATGGGATTATCTTGGGCTTTTAAAGAAAATGAAAGAGAATTATTTAAACAGCAATTGGCTCGTTTAGATTTGGGTTTAGAACATCGCTTGTCATCCAGTATGGGATTATTAAGTGGTGGTCAACGACAATCCATTACTTTGTTGATGGCCACTATGTTGAAGCCAGAAGTGCTGTTGCTAGATGAACATACAGCAGCCTTAGATCCTAAAACGGCAGAAAAAGTATTGCAGCTCACAGATGAATTGGTCAAAGAACATCATTTGACTACCTTGATGATTACCCATAATATGCGTGATGCCTTACGATTCGGCAATCGCTTGATTATGATGGATAATGGTAAAGTTATCTATGATGTACGTGGAGAAGAAAAAGCTAGTTTAACCGTACAAGATTTATTAGAGCGCTTTGAAGTAGCCAGCGAAAATACCCTCAGTGACCGCATGATGTTGGGCTAAGTACTTTACTTTTACCACAAAGTATAGTATTATAGATACCGATGTATTAACCTAGGCGAGGTAATTGAGTCTCCGCCCATTACTTTGGCCTATGGAATTGTAATTTTTAGGAGGACATGAAATATGTTAACTACAGAAGCTAAAGCAGCTATTATTAAAGAATTTGCTGTTCACGAAGGTGACACTGGATCCCCAGAAGTACAAATCGCGATTTTAACTAACCGCATTGTATACTTAACTGAGCATTTAAAAGAGCACAAAAAAGATCATCATTCCCGTCGTGGTCTTTTAAAATTAGTTGGTCAACGTCGTAACATGCTTGACTACCTTCGTCGTAAAGATATCGAACGCTACCGTGCGATCTTAGAAAAATTAGGATTACGTAAATAATTTTACGTACTTACAAAAAGCGGCTTCGGCCGCTTTTTTGTGGCTCTTTGTCAAATGTGGGGGCTACTCATGTAAAAGCTTTTAGCGCTAGCTATGGAAATAGCTAGCGCTATTCT
>NZ_RQVK01000018.1 GCF_003992015.1 Veillonella sp. VA137 | reverse complement strand
GAACCACCTGTTCCCATCCCGAACACAGTAGTTAAGCTCGTAAACGCCGAAAGTACTTGGCTGGAAACGGCCTGGGAGGATAGGAAGTCGCTGATTTGGATTAGCGGGGGCTAGCAAATGCTAGCCCAGCTAAATACCTTGGTTCTGCTACAAGAATCACTTGACAAAGTATCAACTTTACGTTATACTAATAAAGTCGTAAAGATAGGGGTATAGCTCAATTGGTAGAGTAGCGGTCTCCAAAACCGTTGGTTGTGGGTTCAAGTCCTACTGCCCCTGCCAACTAAATTACATATGACTCAGTAGCTCAGCTGGATAGAGTGTTTGACTACGAATCAAAAGGTCGGGGGTTCGAATCCCTCCTGGGTCACCATCTTATGCGGGAGTGGCGGAATTGGCAGACGCACCAGACTTAGGATCTGGCGCCATTGGCGTGGGGGTTCAAGTCCCTTCTCCCGCACCAATTTAGAAGATAAGCGAATAGTTATATTCGCTTTTTTTGTATATGTATTGTAAATATGGCAAGTACAAGTGTTGGTACAAGGAGGTTGCTATGAAAGTTACAGATTTAAGCTTTTTAGCATCTGCGGTTTCTGGTTTACGTGAAACTCGTTGGAACAAAGAAATATTCAAAGCCTTTTTCTTCGGTCTTACAGTAGGTGCGTATTTAATATATGCAGCCCTTCATTATATTGAAGAATCCACAAATACGGCGATTAAAGAAAACTTAGAATAATCATAGGGGCTATAGATAACTATAGCCTCTTTCTTATATATGATATATCTTAAATATTATAACTCTTAGTTTATGAAAATAATATATAACAATTCAACTATATTTTTAAGTAGTTTTGAAATCATTATTTTTAAGTATATATATTGCTTCAAAATAGATAGTATTCATAGAAGATAAAACTTGTGTATTGTTCTTTATAAATAAGTAACTTTACTAATGCAGCAAGGGCTAGAGTATTATAATTAATAGGAAAGGAAATGGTATATGTCGATGACATATAAACCTTTGTTAGATATAGCGGGAACAATGAAAGATACCATAGATGCCTTTTATAAAAAAGGGGCTACACAAATCTATGGGTTAGGCGGTTCGCAGAAATCGTTTATATATAGCCAAGCTATGCTACAAAATACACAGCGACCGACTTTAATTGTGACCCATGATAAAGCACATAAGGACATGTGGGAGCGAGATATACAGTGTTTGTTACCTGAGGTTAAGGTATTATCGTATCCCATAGTGGATCGAGTACTTTCACAGTGGACGGCAAAGAGTTTAGATACACAGGCTAAACGGATGGAAGCCTTAGGAAACTTAGCGTTAGGTAAAGCAGTGATTGTAGTGGCTACTGTGGAAGAGGCAAGTCAGTTTGTAGGCGCACCTTCTACTGTCTTAGAACGTATGATATCTCTAGAGGTAGAACAAGATATCGATCAACAACATCTATTGGAACAATTAGTACAAATTGGATATGAACGAGTGGACCAGGTGGAATATCGTGGTCATTTTAGCGTGCGTGGAGATATTGTAGATATATTCCCTATCCAAAGTGAATTCCCTTATCGTCTAGAGTTTTTCGGGGATACTATCGACACGATGCGCCAATTCAATGTGGATACACAGCGGTCTATGGGGGAAACTGAGGAATGTATGATCTTGCCTATCCATGCAGATAGTGATGAGGAGACCTATTCTATCCTTTCCTATTTAGATGAAAGTTTACTAATTTTAGATGAGCCAAAACGTTTAGAAGAAGCTTTAGGAAAAGTGCATAAAGAAGATTCGATGAATGAAGAGTTATATATGCTGTGGAAAGATTGGAAAGCATCGTCTAAGGCGCATACAACTATTTTATTCAGTATGATGCAACGTTCTGCTGGATGGGGGAAGGTGCACACTATCGGTATGATGGGGAAATCCATCGCCTCTTATGAACGGCAGATTCCTATGCTCATGGATGATATTAAGTTTAATGCCTCTTTAGAACGACAAATTGTGTTGGTATTGCACAATCAGCAACGCCGTGAAGCCATAGAAAATGCCTTATTAGAGAATAAGATTTCCTATGTGCATCGTGAGCGATGGGAATGGACAGCACCGGCTGTACTTATTGTGGACGGTATTCTTTCAGAGGGATTTGAGTTACCTCATTCCAACCTGACTGTTATCACAGAAGGAAATATATTCGGCTTTCAGAAGAAAAAGATTCGGAAGAAAGTGGAAAAAGGGCAGGAAATTAAATATTTTACGGATATCAGTGTAGGTGATTATGTAGTACATAGCATACACGGTATTGGTAAATATCGAGGGCTAAAGACGATTGAGACGGAAGGCATTCATCGGGACTATATTGAAATCGATTATGCGGGTACAGATCGACTCTTCTTGCCTGCTGATCATTTGGACCAACTGCAAAAATACATTGGTAATGAAGGGGTTACCCCTAAATTACATAAAATGGGCGGTAAAGAATGGATTAAAACAAAGACGAAAGCTCAAAAATCCATTGATGATTTAGCAGATACATTGGTGGAACTTTATGCAAAACGAGAACTTATTGAGGGCTATGCATTTTTACCAGACCAACCATGGCAACGTGAGTTTGAAGACCAGTTCCCTTATGAAGAAACAGATGACCAATTGCAGGCTATTCAAGAAATTAAAGAATCAATGGAATCTCCACGTCCAATGGATAGATTGTTATGCGGTGACGTAGGATTTGGTAAAACAGAAGTAGCTATGCGAGCTATGTTCAAAGCTGTCATGAGTGGAAAGCAAGTGGCTATGCTAGTACCAACTACAGTATTATCAGAGCAACATTTTAAAACATTCATGTATCGATTTTCACAGTTTGGAGTTCGCGTAGAAGTGTTAAATCGATTCCGTTCTGCCAAAGAGAAGAAGGATATTATCAAGGCCGTACAAGATGGGCAGGTAGATATCTTAATCGGCACCCATGCCCTATTGAGTAAGCAAATACAGTTCAAAAAGCTAGGCCTATTAGTGGTGGATGAAGAACAGCGATTCGGGGTAGCACAAAAAGAAAAATGGAAACAATGGGCTACGAATATTGATATTTTAACCCTCAGTGCCACACCGATTCCACGGACTTTGCATATGTCCTTGGTAGGGGTTCGGGAAATGAGTGTTATCCATACACCGCCAATGGAGCGGTTGCCAGTACAAACCTATGTGGTCGAGTTCGACATGCAAGTAGTAACGGAGGCTATTCGTCGTGAGCTGCAACGAGGTGGACAAGTATACTTTGTGTATAACAAGGTACAGTCTATTACGCATATGGAAGAGCAGTTGCAACGTGCTATGCCGGACTTACGTATTGCGGTGGCACATGGTCAAATGGCAGGGGCTATGATGGAACATGTGATGCAGGACTTTACAGAAGGGCAATATGATGTGCTTTTATGTACGAGCATTATCGAAACAGGCTTAGATATTCCGAATGCCAATACCATTATTATCTACGATGCAGACCATTTGGGACTTTCACAGTTGTATCAAATGCGAGGACGAGTAGGACGGTCCAGCCAGCGGGCCTATGCATATTTCATGTATCGTCCAGATAAGGTTCTGAATGAAAGTGCTGAAAAGCGGTTGAAAGCCATCCAAGAGTTTACCGAATTGGGCGCAGGATTTAAGTTAGCTATGCGAGATATGGAAATTCGAGGAGCCGGCAATTTATTAGGAGCTCAACAGCATGGTAATATTGCAGCAGTCGGCTTTGCTATGTATGCGGCGATGTTAGAAGAAGCTATCGCGAAAGCACAGAAAAAAGACATGCCAGAGCGGCCATTGCCAGCGCCAGTGGTGGATGTGGGCATCGATGCTTTCATTGACAGTGCCTATATTCATGATGAGGCTCGCAAAATTTCTGTGTACCAACGTCTATTGCAAATCGATACAAAAGCTGGTTTAGATGATTTTGTGGATGAATTGATTGACCGTTTTGGATCTCCGACGAAACCAGTGGAACGCCTCATCAAGTTAGCAGGTATCAAAGAACGTGCTCGTGCGTTAGGTATGAAGAGTGTCATTCGTAAAGATGGGAACATTCTATTCACTTGGCAAGATGAATCAAAAATGGAAGACTGGGATATGGGCGCCATCAGTGAAGATATATGGAAACATATGAAACATCGTGGGTCGAATCCAACAGTATGGGCATACACATTACAAACTGGTGATGTGATCCGACAGGTAGAACAGGTAATGAGTGAGTTTGAACGGAAACTTCCAAAGGAGGGCTAGTATGACAGGATTTATGAAAGGAGCTATGATTCTAACCGTAGCAGGACTACTGGTGAAAGTCATAGGCGCTATCAGTAAGGTCATCGTAGCCCGCATTTTGGGAGGTGAAGGGGTAGGGCTCTACCAAATGGCCTATTCTCTGTACCAACTCATCATTAGTATTGGCGCAGCAGGGTTACCAGTAGCAATTTCTATTATGATTGCTCGCAAAGTAGGCCAAGAGGACTATCGAGGGGCACGGCATATCTTCAAGGTCGCATTGACCACCATGGGGCTTATGGGGGTATTGCTGAGTATAGGATTTTACTTTGCCATACCCTATGTCATCGATGTAGGGTTAATTACAGATAACAGAGCAGAAGGAGCTTTATTAGCAGTAGCACCTGCCATTGGTATTGTATCCTTGCTGGCGTGCTTTCGTGGCTACTTTCAGGGATTTCAAAATATGTTACCTACCGGTATATCCCAGGTGTGCGAGCAGTTAGGACGTGTACTGGTCATGGTGGGGGCAGCTATGTATTTCTTGCCACAGGGCATTGAATTGGCATCTAGTCGGGCAGCCTTATCTTCTGTCATTGGTGTAGGCTTAGGATTCGTGGTGTTGCTCTATTATTATGGACGAGACCCTAAATTAAAAGGTCAAAACTATCCATTAGAATCACCGAAATCGATTATAAAAGAATTAATTGTGTTGGCTGTTCCTGTGGCGTTGGCAAATATTATGATTCCTCTCATAGGAGCTATTGACTTGTGGTTGGTACCACAACAGCTGATGCTGTCGGGATATGGTAAAGAAGATGCGACTACAGCCTTTGGATATTTGACAGGGATGGCGACTTCTCTGATTAGTTTACCTGTCATCGTGACCATGTCTCTGGCCACTAGTTTAGTGCCTGCTATTTCTCGGTTACATAGTGAACGAGATCAGCAAGAAATCCATCATCGTATGGGAACGGCACTACGGATGACAAATATTGTGACTATTCCTGCCTTTGTGGGATTATGCGTGTTAGCCACACCTATTTCTCAGATGATGTTTGATACGCCTCATGCAGGTGGTGCCATTGCGGTTCTTAGTGCTAGTATTTGGCTACTAGGGGTACAACAGGTCACCACAGGGGCCTTACAGGGCTTAGGACGGACGGCAATCCCTATGTTCACATTACTATTAGGAGCTATCTTGAAAGTCTTGTTAAACCTCTATCTAACTCCTCAATGGGGCATCGAAGGGGCTGCGTGGGCTACGAATGTAGATTTTGGCATGGCTGCGATAGCGAACTTGTATATACTGTATCGCAGTACATCGTTCCAAGTATCTTTCATAGAAATTGGGAAAATACTATTCTCCTCCTTAGCTATGGGGGGAGGTACGGTGATGGTTTATAATTTTATAAGCACTATCCTATCGAATACGATGAGTGTGGTACTATCCATCGTTCTAGGGATTGTGTTTTATGTGGTGGCCTTAAGTATTACGAAGACGATGGACTTGAAAGAATTTAAAAGCTTAGCAAAACAAGCTATGAAGAAAGGAGGAGCTAAATGAGTCAAAAAGAGATGAGTTCCTTTACATTGGATCCCTTGGTGGATGTATTAGCCGAATTACGTGGACCTAAGGGGTGTTCCTGGGATAAATTACAAACCCATAGTTCCTTACGCAGATATTTATTAGAAGAAGTGTATGAAACATTAGAAGCTATCGATGAACAAAATGTGGACCATTTGCGTGAAGAGTTAGGCGATTTGTTGTTACAAATTGTGTTCCACGCACGTGTGGCGGAAGAAAATGGATATTTTACCATGCAAGATGTGGTCAATGACATTACGGCAAAAATGATACGGCGTCATCCTCATGTATTTCAAACAGCAGACCGAGAAACTATAGGTGACACATTAGCCACTTGGGAAGAATTAAAGGCAAAAGAAAAAGGTCATGAACGCACATCTATTTTGGATGGAATTTCTCCAGGCCTACCGGCACTGTTACGAGCTCAAAAATTGCAAGAAAAAGCAAGTAAAGTAGGCTTTGATTGGCCTACGGAAGAAGGGGTATGGGCGAAGTTTTATGAAGAAATAGATGAATTTAAACAAGAAATATTCAAAAAAGATATAGAAAAAGCAGAAGAAGAGGGGGGAGATGTACTTTTTTCCTTGCTAAATCTGTTTAAATGGTATAAAATAGTCGGAGAAAATGCACTACACCGCACGAATACAAAGTTTATACGGCGTTTTTCATACGTAGAACAAGAGGTTCAACGAAGTGGAAAAAAATGGGAGGATTATACTCTCAAAGAGCTAGATGAATTTTGGGATGCGGCGAAGGTGAAACTTAACTCGAATGATTAAGTTAGAGGATACTATTTTTAAGGGAGGTTCAATCATGAACAAAACTGAATTAATTGCAAGCGTTGCAGCAAAAGCTGAGTTGACAAAAAAAGATGCTGAAAAAGCAGTAAAAGCTTTATTCGACACAATCGGCGAAGCATTAGCAAAAGAAGAAAAAGTACAAGTTATCGGTTTCGGTACTTTCGAAGTTCGTACTCGTGCTGAACGTACTGGTCGCAACCCTCGTACAAAAGAAGAAATGACAATTCCAGCGTCCAAATCCCCAGCTTTCAAAGCAGGTAAACAATTAAAAGATCTTGTTAATGGACCAGCTGCGCCAGTTCGCAAAAAATAATTCAGGTCATTCCTAAGAGATGTAATAACGCCACAATTCTGGGCCTATATGGTTTGGAATGGTGGCGTTGTTTTGTATCTCTTTTAATTTATGATAGAATAGACATAATGTAGTATCTCAGTAAGACTCGTAGAGATGTGACACAAGAGCTAAGATATATCTAAGGAAAGGAGGACACATGGGACAACGTATTTTAATCGTATCTGCTTCAATTGGTACCGGTCACACGCAAGCAGCGCTAGCCATACAAGAATATTGGCAACAGAAGGATCCAAGTGCCGTAGTTCACCATGTGGACTTCCTCGGAACAGATACGTTTTCCTTTGATAATTTATTGAAAGAAACGTATTTCAAGATGCTCGACTTTTTTCCGTTCCTCTATGACATTGTGTATCGGTGGTCTGGTGGGGAATGGAAGGGAAGCGTAGCCCAAACTGTAGTGTCTTGGATGTTGAAGAATCGGATGGAAAAGCTCATTGAAAAGGAGCAACCTGATTTAATTGTATGTACTCATCCATTTCCTTGTGGTGCAGCCAGTGTATTGAAACGGCATCGAAAAATCGACATTCCTATTGCAGCGGTCATGACTGACTTTGCAGCCCATCAATTTTGGCGCTATGATGAAATCGATGCATACCATGTGGCAACGCCATCTATGGTATACGAAGTGCTAAATATGGGGGTGCCCTTGGAGAAAATCCATGTGACAGGCATTCCTATTATGCGTCATTTCTTTACACCTTTAGAGGAACCCTATGGTAGTGATCAATGCAAACGTGTGTTGCTCATGGGTGGTGGCCTTGGCTTAGGCTGTGTAGAAGAAGCGTTACAGCGGTTAGACCATGTACCGGGCATCGATGAAATCCATGTAGTGGCTGGCTTGAACGATGGATTGTATAACTCGTTACACCACATGAAAGATTCCTTACGCACACCGATTTCCATTTATGGCTATACCAATGAGATTCCGCAACTGATGCGGAAAGCGACCTTGCTTGTAACAAAGCCAGGGGCATTGACTTGCATGGAAGGGGTCACCATCGGGGTGCCAATGGTATTCTTTAATGCGATCCCTGGACAAGAAGAGGCTAATGCAGAATTGTTGGAACAAAAGGGCTGTGGCAAGTGGGCACGACATATTGAAAATTTGGATGATGTAGTAGGTGCTTTGTTACAAAACCAAGAACGGTTACAGGCCATGCATGAAGCGGCTAAGGCTTGGAAAGTTGATGGAGCAGCAGAAATCGTAGACGCTTGTGAAGAGATGATTGCACACAAAATAGAGAATCACTGAATATATTTAAATTGGAATAGCAGACTATGATTACAAACTAGTCAAATAAGTGCTATTGTTATCAGGCAAATAAAAAAGGCTGTCACAACATGTATATTACATGCTGCGACAGCCTTTTGCTGTATTACTTGCTATAGGAGTCCATTTCGGAATCGTAACGCTCGATATTTTCATGGCGAATATCTTGCAACGTATCTAGCAATTCTTCTGCACTTTCCACACGTAGGAACAAGTCTTTCAACTCTTCGCCGTTCGAAAGTGTTACGCTCCATTGAAATGTATCATTATCATCATACACAGAAACAATTACAGGCGTATCCATTGAAACAGGAATGCGGCCATCCTCATCGGAAACAATGGCGTATTGACCATCTTCTTCCTCGCTACCATCAGATAGTTCGTACAATAGAACATCCCGTTCGTCAACTTCTACAATTTCAAAACCAATATCTTCAAACTCTTGCTGAACCGTGTCAGTGTCCATGATAACCTCCTTATAAAATAGTGAATAGATTACTTTCATTCTAATCCATGAAAGTAGGCGTGTCAATGTAAATCTATAGTTGACATACGTGTTAGCACGTACTATAGTAAAGATAGAAGTTGTTTTGTATGTAATTAGTAATCTCATGTCTATTTTCGTGAAAGCTGGTGATTATTTTGGTAACACCCAAAGAACTACTGAAAGTATTAAAAAAGGACGGTTGGTATGTTGATCGAATACGAGGCTCACATCATATGTTAAAGCATACGAGTAAAGTGGGACGTGTTACAGTACCAGTACATAAAGAAGACTTAAAACCTAAAACATTACATACAATATTGAAGCAAGCAGGAATTAAATAAAGTAGTTAGGATGAAATAGGAGGTATACTATGAGAAAAGAAATGTATCCAGCGATTTTTAGCAGTGATGGAAATGGGGGATACACCATAAGTTTTCCAGACTTGTTAGGCTGTGTTACAGAAGGTGATACATTGGCAGAAGCTGTAGAAATGGCGGAAGATGCTTTGGGGCTTTACTTATATTCATTAAGTGAAGATAAAGAAACATTTCCAACACCTACCAACCCAACAGATATTCAATGTAGTTCGGGCGAGTTTATAGGATTAGTAAAATGGGATGAAGAAGCATATTTGAGAAAGACAGATAATCGAGCTGTAAAAAAAACGCTTACCATTCCTAGTTGGCTAAATCATAAGGCAGAAGAGAAAAATTTAAATTTTTCTAAAATATTACAAAGTGCATTAAAACAAGAATTAGGAATTGTATAAACGAATATGAACATCTTAACATTACAAAATATAGAAATATCCTATGGTACACGGTTATTATTTAAAAACGTAAATGTAACTATAGCCTCGCACCATCGTATTGGCTTAATTGGTGTCAATGGAACAGGGAAAACAACTTTATTACAGGTCTTAGAAGGAACGCAAGAACCAGATAAGGGCAGTATAGAACGAAATGGGAAAGCTACCATCCATCGATTGGAACAAGATCCGTATATTGATGAAACAAGCACATTGCTAGACAATGTATTATTAGGGGACCATCCGAAACTTTCACTGGTGCGAGATTTTGAAAGAGCCTTACAAGATCCAGAATCACCGCAGTATATGAAATTATTAGCGCGCATGGATGAAGAAGATGGTTGGATTGTCGAGCAAGAGGCGAAGATGATATTGACCCGTCTAGGCTTTCATGATGTGTATGGGCCAGCGAAATCTTTATCTGGGGGACAACGGAGAAGATTAGCATTAGCCAGAGCATTGGTCTATCCGTGCGACCTATTATTATTGGATGAGCCGACGAACCATTTGGATGAGGCTACCATTGAATGGCTAGAGCTATATTTAAAAGATAGAAAAGGTGCTGTCTTATTGAGTACCCATGATAGATATTTCCTAGATGCCGTATGCAATACCATATGGGAATTGTCGAATCAGACCATATATGAATTTCAAGAGACCTATGAAACCTATGTATCCTTGAAAGAAGAACGAGAAGCACAGTTAGATGCCATCGAGGAAAAGCGCAGAAAACTGATTGCCAGTGAATTACAATGGGTGCGCCGTGGTGCGAAGGCACGGACTACGAAACAAAAGGCAAGGTTGCAACGATTCGAACAATTGAAAGCTATGGAAAAACGACAAAAAGTAGGCACGGTGGATCCGATTGTATTAGCCTCTCGTTTGGGAAATACCATTTTTGATATAGAGCACTTGTCGTTTGCGTATCCTACAGGACGAGAAGTGATTAGAGACTTTACGTACCATATGGTGCGCCATGATCGTATCGGCGTGGTGGGACCCAACGGAATAGGCAAGACGACCTTGATGAAGCTATTCCAAGGTGCATTAGAACCGACCGGGGGCACTATGGGGCGTGGAGAAACAGTTCGCATTGGATATTTCTCGCAACAATTACCAACCTTTAAAGAAGACCAACGGGTGTTGGACTATATTCGGGAAAATCGCTCCTATTTACACTTGCCCGATGGTAGCTCTTTAAGCGCAGGTCAATTATTGGAACGTTTTTTATTTCCACCGTCACACCATGGCTTACCAATCCGTAAATTATCTGGTGGTGAAAAACGACGACTCTTTTTATTGCGCATCTTAATGGATGCGCCGAATGTACTTCTCTTAGATGAGCCAACCAATGATTTAGATATTCCTACCCTAGAAGTGTTAGAAGATTTCTTAGATTCTTATAGTGGTATTGTCATCACTGTATGCCATGACCGATACTTCTTAGACCGTGTAGTAGATAAGCTCTTTGTATTCACGGGATCGGGTCATATTGAGGTGTATCATGGCGGTTACTCCGACTATGAAGCGGATACGAACCTAACGAGTAGCATAGGTGGTGATACGAAACGTGGTGTCCTACGTCATGCTGTACAGGTACAGGTCGGATCCGCTGGTCCTGAGGAGCAGGATGTGGAACACCATGACAATGAAGGGGTGCTAGTGGATACTGAAAGTGGATGCATACATACACCATCCCATGGTATAGGCATAGATGTAAATGTGAGTATGAATCCAGTAGCAATAGAGACTACTGTGAATAGCAACGAAGGTGCCAAAAAGAAACTGACCCTAGGGGAAACGAAGGAACTTGAACAATTAGAACTTCGCATTGTGGAATTAGAAGGCCTTTTAAAAGCTTACGATGCTATGATTGCCCAAGGGGGTAGTGACTATGATGCCATTGAAAGTACCGTCAAAGAACGAGAACAAGCCGTAGAAGAGCTAGAGTTAAGTACCTTGCGTTGGTTAGAGTTGGAAGAGAGAAAGTAAATATGTCTTGATGTGTTTTAAAAAGATTTTTATATGCTAATATAAAGCATTAAAAATGATAAATATTTTTTAATTTTTAAAAACCTTTAAAAATTTACATATTGAATAATTGGTGGTATACTTCGGTTAAAGGTGGAATTAGATAGGATATGTCAGTACTCTACCGTGTCAAGCGAGGAAACTTGGACACTCCCACATCATGGACGGTCTGGCTGCTATCTAGTCTACTTAGTTTAATGGTTTCTTTTTTTAGAAAAGGAGTAGTATCATGAAAAAACATTTAGCAGTATTAGCAGCAACAGCAGTATTGGGTGTAACTTCAGCGTTTGCAGCAAATCCTTTCTCTGATGTGACACCACAAGATTGGGCATACCAAACAGTAGCTCAATTAGCAGCACAAGGCGTAGTGAACGGTTATCCAGATGGAACATTCCAAGGCCAACACAACATCACTCGTTACGAAATGGCACAAATGGTTGCCAAAGCATTAGTTCGTCAAGATCGTGTGGATGCTGAACAAAATGCAATTATCAATCGTTTAGCTAACGAATTTTCTGCAGAATTGAACAACTTAGGGGTTCGTGTAGCTACATTGGAAAATAAAGTGGGTAACTTCAAATTCACTGGTGATGCACGATTGAGATTTATAGGTCATGAAAAAACAACAACTTCTCTTGATGTAGTTGAAAAAGATAAAGAAGATAAATCTGGCAAGGAAAAAGTTCTTACAGAAAAAATGATGAAAAAATCTATGTTTGACTATCGTGGACGTGTTCAATTTGCAGCGACTGTGAATGATAATACAAAAGCAGTGATTCGCTTGGTAGGTAGTAAAGAGTTTGGAGCAGCTGGTAATCCTAAAACAACTATTGATCGTATCTATGTACAGCATAACTTTGGTAAATATCTAACTGCAACAGCAGGCCGTCATGATTTGACAGTAGGTGCTGGTTTAACCTATGACGATGTATTTGAAGGTGCTACAGCAATGGTAGGTAAAGATGCATTAAATGCATCTGTTTCCTATGGTTATGCTCCAGCATTAGGATATAATGCAGTATTTGGTGGTACAAAAGATGTTCCTGGCACATCCAATAGAGAAGTATCTTTCTTTGCCAAAGATCAAAAAGATAATGCACAATTGGCAGTATTCCAAGTGAATGGCATGATTGGTAAAGCTGTAAAAGTAGGTGGCTTCTATACTAAAGTTAATGGTGTAAAAGCAATCGATGCAGTAACAGCAATCAATGGTATTGCTTTAGATGCTGATTCTATGAAACAAGCAGAAAAATTAACTAAAAAATCTTTAGATTTCTATGGCGTTAATGCTAGTGTGAAATTAGGCCATAATTTAATGGTAGATGGTGAATTTGCTAAATACGTAGATTTGAAACATTCTAATGCTTGGACAGCAGGTATCGCTTATGGTGCGTATGATATGAAAAAAGCTGGTACTTGGATGTTAAAAGCACAATATGTAAATCTTGATGTAATGGCACCAGTATTCTCTTCGACTTATATGACTCCATACAACCAAAACTACAAAACTTGGTCTGTATTAGGTAAATATGCGATTGCTAAAAATGTTGGCTTAGCAGCATACTCCACTATTGGAGCAAAAGATAAAGCTGGTAACGATGTAGCAGACTTCTATCGTGCAGAATTAAACTATAAATTCTAATCTAATTCATAATTAGTAGCTTTAATAGCATAGTAATACCCATAAAAAATAGTGGTTAGTTGTGTATAGCAACTAGCCACTATTTTTAGTTGCGGTCTTACAAGGGGTATTTGTGTATTCGGCTTAATTATGGCTAGTTCTAGGGAATAAATATAGATAGAAGGACTAAAAAAGAGGAAGATAGTTTGCAATTCTATAGGTAATATGATAGTATATAAGGTATCCTAGTGGATGAAATAAGATGATTATGGACAATCAAAGTTGCATATAATGGAGGAAACTTGGACACTCCAATGAAATATACTGTGAATGTAACTAATTGTCTTATGAAATTCACATTTTTTATTTTCATTGAGAGGTAATTATCATGAAAAAACAATTAGCAGTATTAGCTGCCACAGCAGTATTGGGTGTAACTTCTGCATTCGCAGCAAACCCATTCTCCGATGTAACTCCACAAGATTGGGCATACCAAGCAGTAGCTCAATTGGCAGCTCAAGGCGTAGTTAACGGCTACCCAGATGGCACTTTCAAAGGCCAAAACAATATCACTCGTTACGAAATGGCACAAATGGTAGCTAAAGCCTTAGTTCGTCAAGATCGTGTTGATGCTGAACAAAACGCAATCATCAATCGCTTAGCTAACGAATTCTCTGCTGAGTTGAACAACTTAGGCGTTCGTGTAGCTACATTAGAAAACAAAGTAGGTAACTTCAAATTCACTGGTGATGCTCGTGTTCGTTACCAAGGTTCCCACACTGTAGACAATGCATATGTAAATGACATTACATTTGGCGATGCTGAAGAAGCAGATGTTGATGCAGCTGATGTAGATGTAAACGATGAATCTTTAGCAGTAGATGAAGATAATGTAAAAGCAGTTACAAGAAAACGTTCTAAAATTGACTACCGTGCACGTGTACAATTCGAAGCAACTGTAAACGACAACACAAAAGCAGTAGTTCGTTTAGCAACAGGCGATAAAGAATTCGGTGCAGCTGGAAATCCTACTACAACATTAGATCGTGTGTATGTACAACATAACTTCGGTAAATATGCGACTGCTTCCGTAGGTCGTCAAGATATCTTGATCGGTAGCGGTTTAACTTATGACAGCGCATTTGAAGGTGCAAAAGCAACTGTAGGTAAAGATAAATTAAATGCAACAATAGCACATGGTTACATGGTTGGTGGTGACTTCGAAAATCTTTCTCGTGAAGATCGTTACCAAACAACAGTTTACCAAGTAAATACAAAATTAGGTAAATATGTTGATGCAAAAGGTTACTATGTACAAGACCATGGTCAAAACTCTGAAAACTACTTTGGTGGTGCTGTAGATACACATTTTGGTCCACACAATAAAGTTTGGGTTGGCGGTGAGTTCGCTAAACTTGAATCCTTTGACAAAGAAGGTGAAGCTTGGACTGCAGGTGTAGGATACGGTGCATATGATATCGCTAAAGCTGGTTCTTGGAATGTAAAAGCTCAATACTTCCACAATGGAGAAGTGAGTCCTGTAACTGTTCCATCCTCTAAATTACCTAAAGCTTCTACAGATGACTTCAAAGGTTGGTTAGGAACTGTTAATTATACAGTAGCTAAAAATGTTGGTTTAACAGCATATGCACAATTACGTGGTAAACATCTTGATGGTTATGAATTACCTGACTACTATCGTGCAGACCTTAACTACAAATTCTAATTTGAAAGTTAATTATATAAAAGAACTCCTTCGGGGGTTCTTTTTTGCCTTATAATAAATATTAGAGCTATTCATAAAAGAGTAGTGCTCAACATATGTTACAGAATTTGGGCTACAGAACCAAACGAATGAGGATTAATAGTGATGAGCTTAATTGGCAATCCATATAACTAAAATACATAAAAGGATGAGACAAAGGCATACATATTGCTATATTAGTCATTTTATGATATTATATATATAATCCAAGTGGATATCTAAAGGAACTGTATGACAATATATAAAAATGTGAGGAAACGTGGACACTCCATTGAAATATGAAAATGATGCACGACCTAGGTTTTCACTTGGGTATGTGTATTTTTTTATTTTCATTGAGAGGTAATTATCATGAAAAAACATTTAGCAGTATTAGCTGCCACAGCAGTATTGGGTGTAACATCTGCATTCGCAGCAAACCCATTCTCCGATGTAACTCCACAAGATTGGGCATACCAAGCAGTTGCTCAATTGGTAGCACAAGGTGTAGTGAACGGCTACCCAGATGGCACTTTCAAAGGCCAAAACAACATCACTCGTTACGAAATGGCACAAATGGTAGCTAAAGCATTAGTTCGTCAAGATCGTGTTGACGCTGAACAAAATGCAATCATCAATCGTTTGGCTAACGAGTTCTCCGCTGAGTTGAACAACTTAGGCGTTCGTGTAGCTACATTGGAAAACAAAGTGGGCAACTTCAAATTCACTGGTGATGCTCGTTTGAAATTTACTGGTACAGAAAAAGAAACTAACACATTTGAAGTTCTTGATAAGGCAAATGCAGATGGAGAACTTATTGAACCAAAAACTGTCAAAAAGTCTAAATTTGATTATCGTGGTCGTGTACAATTTGCAGCAACTGTAAATGAAAATACAAAAGCAGTTGTTCGCTTAACAGCTAGTAAAGAGTTCGGTGCAGCAGGAAATCCTGAAACGGCTATTGATCGTGTATATGTACAACATAACTTTGGTAAACAATTGACTGCTACTGCAGGTCGTCATGATGTAACAATTGGTGCAGGTTTAACATATGATGATGTATTCGAAGGTGCTACAGTTATGGCGGGTAAAGATAGTCTAAATGTGGCAGTTGTTTATGGTTATGCTCCAGAATTAAAATATAATGCTGTAGTTGGTAGTACAAAAGATAAACCAGGAACAGACTTTAAAGAAATCTCTTTATATGCAGATAATCAAAAAGATAATGCACAATTGGCAATTTTCCAATTAAATGGTATGGTTGGAAAGAATGTTAAATTAGGCGGATTCTATACTAAAGTTAATGGTGTAAAAGCTGTTGATGCAGTTAATTTTGCTCTTGGTGGAGAAGGTGCCTTACCAGAAAAAGTAAGTAAAGATTTAGCTAAAAAATCTTTAGATTTCTACGGCTTTAATGCAAAAGCTATGTTAGGTTCTAAAGTAACTGTAGATGGTGAATTTGCAAAATTCAAAGATATTAAACATTCTAATGCATGGACTGCAGGTATTGCATATGGCGATTATAATATGAAAAAACAAGGTACATGGATGGTGAAAGCTCAATATGTAAACCTTGATACATTAGCTCCAGTATTCTCTTCTACATTCTGGACTCCATACAACCAAAACTTTAAAACTTGGGCTGTATCCGGTAAGTATGCAGTAGCTAATAATGTTGGCTTGGCAGCATACTCTACAATTAATGCTAAAGATAAAGACGGTAATAGCGTAGCTGATTACTATCGTGCAGAACTTAACTACAATTTCTAATTTGCTAGTTACACATACAAAAAGAACTCCTTAGGGAGTTCTTTTTTATATGATAAATGATGGATTGTAAATAGGATTGCTCCATATACTTAGGTAGTGTGTTAAAAGTATGGGTAAATGTATTCAATTTTTATTTGCAATTTAAGTGAAACTTGGGGTTAAGTAAGTATTCATTAATTATCTCGATGTAGGAATTTTAAAGGTCTAAAATGCTGTATGAAAAGATTGGAATAATACATGTTATAGTAAATAGTTAGATATGGTTATTAATAGTATATATATCCTGAACGCAAAAATAAACGAAATGCTTATTTATTGGAAAGTATTTGCTTTATATGGATATCCTATGATATGATACATTCAAGTCGAGTATGTTTGCTATGATTTAGATTATAGGTATGTCATTACTGAATGTTGAGGAAACGTGGACACTCCATGAAAAGTAATGCGATAATATAATCAGTCAAGCTGTATGTATGAGACGGTGTATATTATTTTATTTTTCATTGAGAGGTAATTATCATGAAAAAACATTTAGCAGTATTAGCTGCAACAGCAGTATTGGGTGTTACTTCTGCATTCGCAGCAAACCCATTCTCCGACGTAACTCCACAAGATTGGGCATACCAAGCAGTAGCTCAATTGGCTTCCCAAGGTATCGTTAACGGTTACCCAGATGGCACATTCAAAGGCCAACAAAACATCACTCGTTATGAAATGGCTCAAATGGTAGCTAAAGCTTTAGTTCGTCAAGATCGTGTTGATGCTGAACAAAATGCAATCATCAACCGTTTAGCTAACGAATTCTCCGCTGAATTGAACAATTTAGGCGTTCGTGTTTCCACATTGGAAAACAAAGTGGGCAACTTCAAATTCACTGGTGATGCTCGTCTTCGTTACACTGGTAAAAACGATGCTCGTGATTCTAAATTCGACTACCGTGGTCGTGTAAAATTCGAAGCAACTGTAAATGACAATACGAAAGCAGTAGTACGTTTAGCGGGTAGCAAAGAGTTCGGTGCAGAGGGTGCTCCTAAAGCTGAACTTGACCGTGTATATGTACAACATAACTTCGGTAAATATGCAACTGTAGCTGCTGGTCGCCAAGATTTGATAGTTGGTAATGGTCTTGCATTTGATGGTACTTTTGAAGGTGTAGTTGCTACAGCTGGTAAAGATAAATTGAATGCGTCTGTGGCATATGGCTATCTACAAAGTGGAACATATGGTAAATTAGAACTTGATAAAGCGACTCGTGCTGAAAACTCCCAAGTAACAGTATATCAATTGAACACTATGCCAACTGAAAAATTAGCAGTAAAAGGTTTCTATGCTGATGCTCATGAAAAAAATGTACATAATGCATATGGTGCATCTCTAGATCTTAAACTTGGCAACAAAGTTTGGGCTGGCGGTGAATATGTGAAAACAGAAACTCAAGGTGCTAATGGTGAAGCTTGGACAGCGGGCTTAGGTTATGGAAATTATAACATGGCAAAACAAGGTACTTGGTCTGTTAAAGGTCAATACTACAATATTAAAAAAGATGCGCCTGTAATCGATTCCGCACTAGGTTTAGCGAAAAAAGGCCAAAAAGGTGTATATGCAACAGCTAAATATGCTGTAGCTAAAAATGTGGGTCTTGCAGCTACTGCTACTATTGATACTAAAGATCAAGCTAACAAAGCACAAGCTGAAACCTACCGTGCAGAACTTAACTACAAATTCTAATTTGACAGTTACACATATAAAAAGAACTCCCTCGGGGGTTCTTTTTGTTTTATCAGATCTATTATTTAGTTCTTTGTCAAGTTTTAAGGATAGCAATTAAGACTCTATAATAAGTGCTAATTGAAATTTTTCTTAATTAAAATCTACATATCGTGCAATAAAACGACGAAAGGGTATTGAGTTTTATCTGTTGTTGTGTTATGATAGGCACAAGTCAAATAAGAATAATATAGATTAGAGGATAGCGATGTATCTACTAGTATGTGAGGAAACGTGGACACTCCATTGAAAAGTAGTACAATGATATGCTCGAATCTATCTAAGCTTAGGAGACAATGTATATTATTTTATTTTTCATTGAGAGGTAATTATCATGAAAAAACATTTAGCAGTATTAGCTGCAACAGCAGTATTGGGTGTAACTTCTGCATTCGCAGCAAACCCATTTGCAGACGTAACTCCACAAGATTGGGCATACCAAGCAGTATCTCAATTAGCTTCCCAAGGTATCGTTAACGGTTACCCAGATGGCACTTTTAAAGGCCAACACAATATCACTCGTTTCGAAATGGCTCAAATGGTAGCAAAAGCTATGGCTCGTCAAGATCGTGTTGACGCTGAACAAAATGCTATCATCAACCGTTTGGCTAACGAATTTGCAACTGAGTTGAACAACTTGGGCGTTCGTGTTTCTACATTGGAAAACAAAGTAGGCAACTTCGCATTCACTGGTGATGCTCGTCTTCGTTATGAAAATAGAAAAGTCGAAAATACTGATAAATCCAAAACTTATAAATCTAAATTTGACTACCGTGGTCGTGTACAATTCGAAGCAACTGTAAATGACAACACGAAAGCTGTAGTTCGTTTAGTGGGCGAAAAAGAGTTTGGTGCAGCTAACAATCCAGAAACTAGCATTGACCGTGTGTATGTACAACATAACTTCGGTAAATACGTAACTGCAACTGCTGGTCGTCAAGACTTGATGGTTGGTAATGGACTTGTATATGATGATGTATTCGAAGGTGCAGTAGCAACAGCTGGTAAAGATAAATTGAATGCTTCTGTTGCATACGGTTACTTACAAGGTGGCGAAGCAGAAGGTGTTGAACGTAAAGATAATGCTCAAGTAACGGTTTACCAATTAAACTACAAACCAGTAGAAAAAGTAACTGTTAAAGGTTTCTACGCTGATATTCATGAAAAAGATGGAAATAGTGTATATGGTGCATCTGTTGATGCTAAATTAGGTTCCAAAGTTTGGGTTGGTGGCGAGTATGCTAAAGAAGAAGCTACAGGTGCAGCAGGCGAAGCTTGGACAGCAGGCGTAGGTTATGGTGAAGCAGATATTGCTAAAGCTGGTACTTGGGGTGCCAAAGTTCAATACTTTGATTTGAAAAAAGAAGCTCCAGTAGTATCCAATACTTGGAACTTGAACGATCAAAACAGAAACTACAGAGGTTACTTAGCAACTGTAGATTACACTGTAGCTAAAAACGTAGGTCTTTCCGCTTACGCTACATTCGATAGCAAGAAAAAAGATGACAACAATAAATCTGTTGACTTGCCAGAATACTATCGTGCAGAACTTAACTACAAATTCTAATTTGATAGTTACACATATAAAAAGAACTCCTTCGGGAGTTCTTTTTTTTGTATAATTGATAGTATAAATTACACTTATGAGCGCCGAGAATATAAGTTCATTATTCATGGTGTAACATACTATATAATAAAAATCATAAAGGCTAATGATGGTTATGTTGTGGAATCTAGTGCATGCACCTATTTTATGTGGATAGTGAATATCAGTAAGGGCAAGACCTATTCTATCGGTGTAGATACATACTAGGGATTAGCATATGATGATTTATTTTCATAATAAATCGTATATTCACAAAGTGTGTATAGATGTCTGTATAAATTGCATTTAATGTATACCTATGATACTATTAAGACAAGTCTAATAGATATAGTAAGGCGAGGTATGTAGGGGTACTTTCTACACGATGAGAATAGGGGTATGCTCGATGGATAGTAATACATAACTGTATCGGAGCTTCTATATAGAATGGACAAGGGTATTATTTGTTTTTATAAAGGGTATTCATTATGAGAAAACAATTAGCAGTATTAGCAGCAACAGCGGTGTTGGGTGTAACATCTGCCTTGGCAGCACATCCATTTTCTGATGTAACAGCACAAGATTGGGCATATCAAGCGGTTGAACGATTGGCAGCAGAAGGGGTTATCCAAGGTTACCCAGATGGCACGTTCAAAGGTCAACGCAACATCACTCGTTATGAAATGGCGCAAATGATCGCTAGAGCCGATGCGCATCAAGACGAAGTAACAGCCGAGCAAAGAGCAACTATCCAACGCTTGGCAAATGAATTTGCCAATGAATTACAAGCATTTGGCGTGCGAGTGAATAGATTAGAAGATAAAGTGGGGAACTTTAAATTCAGTGGGGATGCACGGTTAAGATATGATAATGTGTATCCTGGAGAGCGCGGAACAGAGACGCTTAATGGTAAATCTTCATTTTATTATAGGGCTCGTTTAAAATTTGAAGCTACAATTGATGAGAAAACCAAGGCAGCAGTACGTCTTTCTACGGGTGATACAAGATTTGATGAAGAAGCTCATTCAGGAACAAGTGTTGATGAAGTGTATGTACAACATCAATTTGGTAAACATGTGTTAGCTACAGTAGGTCGCAAGGACTATATTGTCGGTAACGGCTTAACATATGATGATTCTTTTTCGGGAGTTAAGCTTCGTATTGGTGATGAGAAGTTAAATACTAATCTTTCCTTCGGATATATTAATAGTAATGGTAAAAAAGCTGTATCCATTTATGAAGTTGGATATCGTCCAAATCAATCCGTAAACTTAAAAGGATTTTATATTGATCGACACAGTTCGAAGTCTAATAATGATAAGACTAAAAAGTTGACAGATATTTTTGGTGGTTCTTTAGATGTTTACTTGGGTAGCGATAACAAAATTTGGCTTGGTGGTGAATATGCTAGAAAAGAACGACAAGGTGCTGATGGAGAATCATGGATTGTAGGAGGTGGTTATGGAAAAGCGGATATCCTACAACCTAGAACTTGGGATGTGAAGGTACAATACTTTAACTTTAAGAAGGAAACATTTGTAAAACATACAACATATGATGTTCCTACATATTACTATAATTTTGTGCCTGCTCACGCTAATGCAAAAGGGTGGTTAGCGACTGTAGATTATACATTGACTAAGAACCTTGGCTTGTCAGCATATGCTAGCTTCAAGAGTAAAACGCAGGATAACGTAAATAAACCAGAATTGTACCGTCTAGATCTGAACTACCAATTCTAATTTATACCAGAAAAAGAACTCCTCTAGGGGTTCTTTTTTGTAGCTCTTTTTTAAGTATGGGAACTGCTCTTTTACAAAGTCCCTAGTGATCAGCTATCTAAATAGTGAGTGCTATTCTTTTGCTTAATAGAAGCATACGAACTCTAAAACATTCAAATGATGCAACCCATAAGTATTCTATTACATATATTAATGTTATGATTGCCTTTCAATGGGTAAAAAAGCTTTTTTAATCTATGTTCTAGGATTTGAATCTATGCATTACAATCTAGGGGGAACGTGATATAATAATACATAATCTATCTCTTTGTTAGGAAATGGAAGGTGTTATAATGAATGACTGGCTATTTTTGCTGATCAATAGTATGGCTAATCGTAGTGTTATCCTCGATGCTTTGATGATAACAATTTCTAAGCTTGTACCTTATGTATATATGCTCGTCTTAGCAGGGCTATTTGTAAAAGGATTCCGTGTAAATAGTTTTAAGTTGCGTGCTGAAAGTTTTGCCACAGGTGTGCTATTAGTATTGTGTTTAATTGGTAGCTTTATCTTAGGATCTATGTTTTATGAAAGTCGGCCGTTTGTGGAGCATCCTGAAACCATTTTAATATTGAATCATGCTGCAGATGCTAGCTTTCCAAGTGACCATGCAGTAGGTACAATGGCTATCGCTTGTGGGATTTTGTTCTATCGTTGGAAATGGGGTACTTGGATGGTCTACGGATCTATCTTAGTAGGTTTTTCTCGTGTCTTTGTAGGGAACCATTACCCTGGAGATATACTAGGGGCTTTCATCCTTGTGTGGATTTTGACGGCTATCTATAATAAAACTATACGTCGTGGCGTGGTACGATTGTATAGAGGATTAGATACACGACTTATGCGTGAGTATGTGAGACGATTCCGAAACAGAAGAGATGTGTAGAGAGAATCTGCTTAATTAACTAAATAAATAATAAGGTTTATACCTGTAAGGCTTTCACAATAGTGAAAGCCTTTTTGAATGTTAATGATAACATAATATTTTGGGCATTAATTTGATTTAACCTATATTGCTATATTATGAAAGTGATGATAAAATTAACCTATAAGGTTAATTTTTGAAGTTATTAGGTGGTGATGCTTTGGAGATTACTTATAAATCTAAAAAGTTAGAAAAAGTATGTGAAGATAAGAAAATAGCAGTAAAAATTATGGAAAGCAAATCATATATGGCCGTTCCTCCAGGAGAATCGATACGAGAACAATTAGATATACGTAATATGAATCAAAAGGAATTTGCATTGCGCATGAATATGTCCGAGAAGCATGTAAGTAATTTATTAAATGGAAAGGTCAGCCTGACGAATGATGTAGCCAATAGATTAGAACGAGTATTGGGGGTGCCTGCACGATTTTGGAATCGTTTAGAGTCCTTATATAGGGAGGACCTAGCTAAGGTAGAGACAGAAAATTTAGCGGATAAAGAGATTAACTTTATTAATAGTTTCCCATATAACGATATGGTAAAAGCGGAGATGGTTGAGAAAGCTGTCAGTCATATTGATAAGCATATTAATTTATGCCAGTTCTTCGAAGTAGCTAATTTGAGTCTATTGGATGATATGCGTCTTTTACCTATTGTTTGTCGTCAATTAGGAGATACAGATAAGGCTATGCGTGCAAAATTAGTGATAGCTCAATATGCAAAATTACAAGCAAGGGATATAAGTTTGTGCCGCTATTCAAAAGAAAAGTTATTAGCATGTATTGCTTTTTTAAAACAATTTACCAAATGTGAAACATTTAGCTTTTTTGAAGAGGTTAGAACGGCTCTTTCAGAATGTGGTATAGCGTTGGTATTAGTACCTCATATTCCTAGCTCATTCTTACAGGGATTATCTTTTATAGATGATGCAAGTCAAAAAATTATAGTAGGTATTAGTTTACGACAAAAAAGAGCAGATATATTTTGGTTTACATTGTTTCATGAGTTAATCCATATTATAGAAGGGGATATTTATAAAGTTGATGGTGCATGTAATGATGATGAACAGAAAGCGGATTCATTAGCTAGTTCTTGTTTAATCGATGGAGTTGCCTATAAGAAGTTTATTAACAAGATACCAATTAATATTGATACGATTCAGGCGTTTGCAGACACTCAAGGGATTGGGGTAGCATTAGTAATAGGAAGGCTACAAAAAGATAAGATTATAGGGTATAATCAGTTTAATACATATATTTCCACATATACTGCATAGGAGGTTATCATGGATTTTCAAAGTTCTGCAGGTCCGAATCAATATAGTGATTCTGTGTATGAAGTAGTGTTTACGCCAGTTTTGGAACGCCCAGAGTATCAAGGAGAGCCATTACATTCTTTATTATTGGAATTGCGTGAGAAAATGGGGCAATCCGATTTTGATCAATATATCAATAGTTTAATTTCTATCAAATACAATGGGACGGCCTTATGGTTGATTACAAAAAGTGAACGAAATCGAACATTGATTGAAGGTCGATTCCTACCATTGTTGCGTGAAGTGTTCAAGGTAGCAGCGCCACGGATTATTTCACAACCATAGAATGGTAGGATTTATTTCTGGTTAAAGGTTTACTGATGTTAAGATTTGAGAATGGTCGTAAGATCTTTTCTCAAATCTTTTTTTGCTCTTTTTCAAATGTGGGGACTATTTATATAAAAAGCTTTTAGCGCTAGATATCTAATTATTGACATAGTGCAAGAATAGAGGAATATTTGGGCATGGATTCATGGATATTTCTAAGCTGTATATTCGTTAATATAACTTTCAAAACTGAGAAAAATTATCATTGACATAATGCAAAACGTGACGTATCATAAGTATTAAGAAGTGTGTTTATGTAACCCAGCAAACAAGGAATTAATATGGAGGCATATATGAATCAACGTGGTATTGTGTTAGCAACATTCGGTTCCATCTACGGAGATGCGGTGGAAGCATCAGTAGGAGCTATGGAACGACGGATTACGGAAATGTATCCTGGCGTGGAAGTACGCCGTGTATTTTTATCGGATGCATTGGTAGATAAATGGAATGAAAAATATGATGCGCAAGTCTATACATTAACAGGTGCTATTGAAAGCTTGGCAAGTGTAGGGGTAACAGATATTTTTGTACAACCATTTGCCTTAGTGTGGGACCAATGTTATGTACAAATGCGTAAAGAAGTGATGAAAGAAGCTCATGATCGTGGCTTGCGTGCTACGGTGGGTAAACCATTGTTGAACTCCTTAGGCGTGAAGAATTATGCGGATGATTACTCTGATACGATTGAAGCTATCATTAAGCATATTAATATTCGTGCTTTAAATAAAACTGTGTTATTAATGGCAAATGGACAAAACCAATTAGAATACAGTGCGTTACAATTGAAATGCTTGTACGGCGCCGGGCAAAATGTGGTAGTATTCACAGCCAATGGATTCCCTAATTTCAAACAAGCTTTGACATTATTAGAACGTTTAGACCACCAAGAAGTGCTGGTAGTACCATTGGCGTTGATCGGATCAGCTCACTTGATGGATTACTTAGGTGGTGAACGTTCAGACTCCATCGCTACCTTGTTAGGACAACAAGGCTATGGCGTATCTATCTGGAACGAAGGGTTAGGAGAAAATCCGTACATCCAAGAATTATTTGTGAAACACTTGTCTCAAGTGATTCGCAGTGCAGAACGTCGCACCTTGCGTCAACGTGAAACTGCAGAAGGCAAACCAGTTGTGAAACATGGGGCTTTTAGAACAGCATAAGAGAATGTAAACTATCGCATATCATGATACGTCATGGTATGCGATTTTTTGATTGTTACGGGAATTTGGAGTATAATGAAAGGTAATGATGACGAACGATGACGGTATTCTGTCATAACAGATGCCGATACAATTTGTAATAAGGGGAGTAGACTCATGGGACATACAAAGCTATCTAACTGGATACGTGGACTACAGTTAGATGTAAAAGGATTACTTTGGTTCTCCGCACTATTCATGGTGTTTCGGATTGCCTTTATTGGGCTCTTTCAAGATCAACTAGGCGAAGTGGGTGCCGGGGATATTCTTGAGGCTTTATGGTTAGGATTTCGGATTAGTTTAAAAACAGCGGGGGCTATCGTACTGCTTACGTTTGTATTTTCTACATTACCTGGTATATGGGGGAGTTGGAAATGGTATTCACCTTGGGCGATTCGTCGTTGGATATACGGAATTAGCACTGCCTTATTTACGTTTTTATTTTGTTTACGGATTCCTTACTTTACGATCTTCCATGCGTCCTTTAATGCCATGATTATCAACGGTGCTCATGACGATATTGGGGCGACCTTACAAACGGGAATTTCTGAATATGGATTACTTTGGAGGTTACCTTTAGCCGTTGTGTTCTGTGCAGTGATGGTTTATATGTTTATGAAAGTTTACACTAACCGCACTTGGAGCGTACAGATACATGGTAAGGGCAAACAAATTGCTACGGTTATAGGGTCTATCTTATTAGTAGTTGCCGTAGGTATTGGATTGCGATTTGGTGGTGCTTTTACCTATAATGGATCAATCCATTGGGAAAATGCAGCACGGACGAAGTCTAATCTACTAAATGAAGCAATTCTAGATGATGGACAAGCCTTAAAACGAGTGTCCACTATTTATGAACGATCTAAACAAGCGAAGAGAATTACCATTACTGGTGCTGAGCTGAAAGAGATCATCCAATCTGTGGGAGGTAATCCGCAAGCAAACACCATTGATGAAGCATTTACACGGACTATTACAGAAGAAAAATTACCTACACAGCCGAATAATGTTATCTTTGTACTAGGTGAAAGTTACGGCTTGTGGCCGTTCTTGCCAAACTATGAAGAATTAGGGACTTACATTGTGCAAGAGGGCAAGGCGATTCAAAATTCACCAAAAGCGATGCACACGAAATATATGCTAGCCCATGGCACAGGCACTATGCCAGCTATCAATGGATTTGTTACAGGCTTAGCCGATGCGGGTTTATATCCAAATTATGAAGGGCAGTCCTATAAAGCGAAATATGGTACTGGTATTGCGCAAATGATGAAACATTTTGGCTATAAAACAGTGTTTTGGTATGGTGGATTTGGAACTTGGCAAGATGTGGAAAGATTTGCTCTAGCACAAGGGTTTGACGAGTTCCATGGTGCGACCAGTTTCCCTTATGAAGGAGGCAATGCTTGGGGCGCTCCAGACGGAGATTTGTTTAAGGCCATAACCAATTATGTAAAAGGGGAACAACCAGGTGAAAAAGTGTTCCACTTTATCATGACATCTTCGAATCATCCACCGTATTCGGTAGACTTAGCAAAAGCTGGTTTTGATGCGTCCAAAGTAATTGGCAAAGGTGATGACTCTATCAAAAAGGACGACAAAACGGTGAACGAAATCGGCCACTTCTGGTATGCAGATATGACAATGGGGAAAATGATTCATGACGTAGAGAAATTGGACCCTACTATGCTGACCTTGATTACAGGGGACCACTCTGAACGGTTTAGCTTTGCCACCCAAGTCGATATTCCAACCTTCTCGGCGATACCATTCATTGTCTATGGACAAGGTATCAACCCTAGTTGGCTGAGTGAAAGTAGCTTCGGTAGTGCTTTACAAATTAATCCTACATTGGCAGAGCTAGTAGGTCGTAAAGGTGATACCTATATGAGCTTAATGCCGAGCCTATTTACACAACCCAAAATGGGCTTTAATCATCGCTTGTACGTAGATGCTAGCGGTATCCATGAACAAGGTCAAACTATGCCAGAAGAATATGCGAAGTACATTAAGGCATTGCGGACTATAAGCGTATGGCGGATTGTGAGAGGGAATACGGTGGAGTAGATTCTTTTTTGTATGGATGTGAAAAGTAATGAAAATTTTATTAGTAAATACAACAAAAATGGTAGATGATTCAGGTGGATTAGCTAAAGTAACAGCTGCTTTTGCAAATGAAATGCAGGCTAGGGGACATACGGTAACTCTAATTTATGCTGATGAAAAAGAAGGGGAGTTTTTTTATCCCATAGATAAAGGAGTTACATGTTATGATGCTAGATTACAGCGTGGGAAAAGAATTAAATTCCCTTTATCATTACGATTAAAACGTGAATTTTTTAGACTATTTAGTAAACAGAAAAGCAGAACTGTAAATAACTCCTTTTATACTAAATACATTTGTCCATATATGGGACAGATTATAGCCAGTAATAAGCCAGATGTAATTGTATCATTTACTCCTGGTGATACAAGTTTTTTAATATTTGATTTGAAATTAAAAAATAAAATTCCAATTATTACAATGAGTCATGGAGATCCAGCGGATTATTTTAAATTTTATCCTAAGTTATCTTTGGATGCAGTTAAGCAAACAGATGTAAATCAAGTGTTATTACCGTCATTTAAGCAAGTATTGATAGACAATATTCCTAATGGGAAGGTAGTAGTAATAGGTAATGTTGTACAACAGTTTGAAATAGCAGTAGATTTAAAACAAAAAAAGCCAAAATACAAGATTCTTTTTATCGGTAGATTATCTAAAGAACATAAGAGACCTCATTTACTGATAGAAGCTTTTTCTAAAGTGGCGAGGGATTATCCGGATTGGATAGTTGAGTTTTGGGGCGCAGATGAAAATAAAGCTTATAAGACACAATTAGAGTTTATGGTAAAACAAGCAAACTTATCTGATAGAGTATTCTTCAAAGGCGTCACTAAAGATATAGAATCAGTATTAAATACAGGTGATATTTATGCGATGATGAGTGCTATGGAAGGGTTTGGATTATCAATGGCAGAGGCGATGTCTAAAGGGTTGCCAGTTATTGCTTGTAACTCGTGGAATGGACTAACTGATTTGGTACAAAATAATTATAATGGTATATTGGTACAAGATGATTCTCAAAGTATAGCAGAGGGTTTGAAATCATTGATGGATGATGTCGAAATGAGAGATAAAATAGGAAACGCTGCTAGGGAATCTATGAAACGGTTTGAGGCTAAGACTATTTGGAATCAATGGGATAAATTACTAAAAGATATAATTAAAAGTGAGAATAATCTATGAGTAGATTAATTAAAGATGATGAAATTAAATCTGTCCTTTTAGGTACATTATTGAGATTTGATGAGTTTTGTAAAGAGCATAATATTAGATACACTATTGCGTATGGTACCGCATTAGGAGCCATACGGCATAAGGGATTTATACCTTGGGATGATGATGTAGATGTAATTATGTTGCGTTCTGAATATAATAAGTTTGAACGAGCATGGAAGAAATATGTTTCTAATAGTATTGACCATTATAAGTTATGGGCTGAAATGGAGGAAGAAAATTATTTTATGGCATTTTGTGCCAAATTCTTTGATACTAGAACTGTCTTATATGAACATTTTTCAAAAGGGAAAGTAGTTGAATACGGTGTATATATTGATATATTCGTTGTAGATCATATTCCTCCTGATAAACAATCACAAATAAAACTTTTTGAAAAAGTTCGATTTTATTGGAAGTGGATACAACATTTTCAACGACATTTTAAAAGTTGGAATCAATTTATAAGAAAATATCATCTACCTTTACCAGGGTTAGATATGATGTCTAATCGACTAATGAAATTAAAAAATGAGTATAATAATGAAGTAACACCTTTTGTATCTTTAACGCAAGATTATAGAAAGCATACGAAAGAAAATTATTCTATTTATCTTTATGAATGGTTTTCTGAAATGGTCTTAGTAGATTTTGAAGGGCATAAACTTCCTATTATAAAAAAATACGATGAGATGTTAAGAAATTATTATGGCGATTATAGGCAGTTGCCACCAGAAGAAAAAAGAATTGGTCATAATATTGAAGCATATTGGAGAGAATAGTTAGTCTATATTGATAGGAGTTAATGTGATACCTTGCCATAATATACATATAAAAAATGATAACATTCTAGATAGAGAGAAGATTACCATATTCCTATCAAAAATTTTAAAAGTACATATTGATGATATTGTATCTCTTGAGCCTGTAAAAAAAGGACTAACAAATGATAGTTTCACATTTTCTATTAAAAATGATGGGAAATACGTTATTCGTATACCTAACACGAATACTTCTACCTTGGTGAATCGTGAAGAAGAAACCGCCGTTTATTCTGTTATACAAGGGCTACACATATCCGATGAAATATTATATTTAGATCCTGCATCAGGTATTAAAATTACAAAGTTTGTGAATCAAGCACATTCTTTAGATGTGTATAATCAGGATGAATTATCGTTAGCATTAGATAAACTAAAAGAACTTCATCATTCAGGATTAGAGGTACAGCATACATTTGATTTGCGTAGAACTATTGATAAGTATGAGTTACTAAGAGGAAATCCGTCCCTATTTCAAAACTACGAGTTCACAAGAACGAAAATGTTAGAATTGTTAGCTTGTATTGATACAATGAACAGAGAATACTGTTTATGCCATATTGATGCAAATTGCGATAATTTTTTAATTACAGATACTAAGGAAGTACGGTTGATTGATTTTGAATATGCAGGAATGCAAGATCCTAACTTGGATATTGCTATGATTTGTTTATATTCACAGTTAGATAGAAAGATGATTGATGTTATTATAGATACCTATTATGATGAGAAGATAGATGATGCTACTCGATATCTGATCTATGCATATATTGCCATTGGTGGTTTCATATGGAGTATATGGTGCGAAGTGAAAGAAGGTACTCACGTGCTCGAAAATAAGTATGCTCGTAGCCAATATGATTATGCGATGAAATACTTTCAAATTGTCTACGAACAAGCAAGGGAATTAAATATGTTTAAGGGGTTATATAGCTAATATGTGGCAAGGAATTTTCTCGGGATTTTTATGGGCCTCAGATACGGTACTCATGAATACAGTGTTTATGAATGATATAACCTTGGCAGTATTGCCTCTAATTATGGCGGGTATTCATGATTTAATTAGTGCGGTAGTAATCACGGTGATATTAGGACTGTCAAGGAATATTCATCATGTAATAAGAGATATTCAATCAAAGGGGGCAAAGTTTATAGGGATGGCTGCGTTATTAGGCGGTCCTATTGGATTATCAGCCTATATAATAGCCATTTATTTCTTAGGGCCCTTCTTAGTGTGTGTTATTACTTCCCTATATCCAGCCATTGGTTCTGTATTGGCGAATCTTTTCTTGGGAGAGCGGCGAAAAGTGTATCAGTGGATTGCTTTAGGTGTTTCTATTGGTGCGGTCATTCTCTTAGGGGTTACTTATGATAGTGCCATACAGAATATTTGGTTAGGTCTAGTAGCGGCTATTGTATGTGCAGTGGCATGGGGATCAGAAGCAGTGATTTGTTCTTGGACATTAGGAAAGTATGAACTACGAGATACAAGTGCATTGTGGATTCGACAATCATCTTCTGCGGTAGTTAGTGCTATGATTGTTAGCGGACTTATGCTAGGAGGACTCTCTATAGGTACAGTAGGGGATCTCATTTTAGATAAGGCAAATTGGCTAGTAGTTGCAGCTATATGCGGCGCCTTATCGTATATGTTTTACTATAAATCTATTGGTAACATTGGTGCTAGTCGGGCTATGGCAGTCAATAGTAGTTATAGTGGATTTGCTATCTTAATTAATGTATTGGTATGGGGAATTGTTCCAACTTATCAAGAAATCATACTAGGGGTGCTTATTGTAGGCGGAGGTATAGTATCTGCATATGATTACAAAACATGAGTTTTATAAACTATTAGAAGAAAAGCAGTTTGAACAATTGAAAAGCCATCGCGTAGATAATGCTGTGATTATGGCGGCAGGTCTTTCAAAACGATTTGCACCGGTGAGTACTTATTGTCCTAAAGGGCTTACTCTTGTGAAAGGGGAAGTATTGATTGAGCGACAAATTCGGCAATTACAAGAAGCAGGTATTACCGATATATATGTTGTTGTAGGCTATAAAAAAGAATTATTTTATTATTTACGAGATACGTATAATGTTACGATTGTGGAGAATGATCAATATAATACTAAGGATAACCCTGAATCTTTGTACTTAGTGAAAGATATATTGCGCAATACTTATATATGCTCTGTAGACAACTACTATCCTGCAAATCCATTCCAGTTATATGAATATAAGGGGTATTATTCCTCTATTCATGTAGAAGGTGAAACAAACGAATGGTGCATAGAAACCGATCAACTAGGTCGTATCCATAAGGTATCGATAGGTGGCCATGATGCGGATATCATGTTGGGGTATGTTTACTTTGATGAAAAATTTAGTAAACAGTTTGTGAAGTTACTGGAACAGTTAGAAAACAATAGCGACTATTGGCATCATGTGTGGGAGTATCTATATATTCAACATTTAAATTTAGGCTCTCTGTCAAATGTTGGGGTATTCACCCTACGAGTCTTCTTTGGCACCAATCATATGTATGGTTGGTGCCATTCTTTTTGCTCAAAAGTAGAATACGTACTCTAAATCTACCAAAGTGGCGAAGTCCATAGC
>NZ_RQVK01000017.1 GCF_003992015.1 Veillonella sp. VA137 | reverse complement strand
CAACACTGTGTTGTGGCGACTAGATTATAATAACAGATTCACAATTTCGTGTCAACAGTTATTTTAATCTTTTTTCATTCACTACTCAAACGAGTATGAACAATATGTTCTCTTGAACATGTTTAATAGTATATTCTATTTCCAAATAAAAAGCAACCCCCAATTTAAAATTTCTTCCCCGAAGAGAATGCAGTTATGCGTAGTAGCCTTGTGGTGTTATTATTGACTAAATCAAGCAAACCCGAGAAGAGCACGGTGTGCCCCCGAACAAACATTATGAAATACCGTTTGAGAGGAGGTATACCGTGCTCTTCCCTTCATCATATTTAGTTAAAACCACCACAGGCTACATAGGATCACAAGTGAACGCTTTCACCTAGCTCAAAGTTCCCTTTCGTAGTCACCACTCGATCTTCTGGATATAGTCCATCCAGTATGGTCACCACACCATCTACTTCTAAGCCCGTCTCAATAGTTCTCATATCTATTGTATTATTTTCCGTCAATACATACACAAACTTGCCATTTTCTCCATCACGAATAACTTCTTTAGGTAAAGTAAGCGCTGGTGCTTCCGCTTTCGTTTCAATCATCAATGTATAGAACTCACCAATCGTCACTTGCCCCGGCTGCACATTGAAAGTTGCTTTCACAGTAATACTAGGTCCCGATTCCGTTCCCACAAATGTAATTTGTCCCGGCACCTGCGTTCCATTTATATCTAAATAGACTTGTACGCCACCAGTGATGTTGGGCTGTTTCAAAATCGCACCAAAGCTTTGGGGTACACTCAACGTAGCCACTACTGGGGAATCTTGTTGTATTAGCAGCAACGGTTTTCCCTCGATGGCAATCTTTCTATCTTCATTATAAATAGCCGCCACCTTTCCTTCCATCGGCGAAAGTATTTGGGCAGCTGCCATCTGCGCTTGTATTTTTGCAATAGCAGCTTCTATTCCAGAAGTATCTACCCCAGATCCGCCTGTATAGGATGGAACCGTTACCACTTGTGATTGT
Source organism: Veillonella sp. VA137 (assembly GCF_003992015.1). Classification (GTDB taxonomy): domain Bacteria; phylum Bacillota; class Negativicutes; order Veillonellales; family Veillonellaceae; genus F0422. The sequence goes on along the minus strand of NZ_RQVK01000017.1, from coordinate 32,597 downwards.
GCTCTGGCCGCAATCGATTCAAACTCACGATTCGTAATAATGCCAGCATCACGCATATATCGTGCCCGCTCTACATCCGCTGATGATACGCTACCACCTACCACTGTGGTAGATGTATTCTGCTGTGGCGCTCGACTGCGTGCTTCCTGTAACTGCCCTAATAAAGACTGTAACTGTTGTTGTAGCGATGTGGTATCAATCATAGCCAACACTTGACCGACTTTCACCATGTCACCTACTTTCACTGTGAAAGTAGACACTGGTCCCGACACCGTCGGTTCCACGCTAGCCTTATGCAATGCCGTAATATTCGCCTCATGACTGATGCGCACCGGCATTTGACGTTCCACAGGATTCACCACTTGCACCGTTTTGGGCTGCATCCATGCGAAGAGACCGCCAGCAATAATCAGCACCGCCACCGCTGTTATATATATCCAATATTTCCGTATCCAAGAATAGTTCATCATCCGCTCCTCTCATATAGTGAGTATTATACTACTCTTACATCGGAATATCTAGCACACGAACTCTACACATATATTAGCCTTGTAATACATCTATAAACCATGCTATACTAAAAGTAACAAAAGAAGAGCCACCAACGTGTGAAGGCGTTAGGCTCATCTCAAAAACTGCAAAATGGATAGCCTAACGTGTATAAGTATTAGCAGTACTTATCTTTTACGTTAGGCTTTTTCATTAATTACTTAAACAAATCAATGAGTTGTACTATTAATTTTAGAATTAAAATCAATCTATAGATTTTTCTAAATTTTTTCATAGTACCACCTCCCCCCATATTAGGAAGAGATGAGCCCAACAACACGTCGTTGACTCTTCGATTACTATTATACTGCAAATTACTCATAACGTGAACTTTTATCGCTAGCTAAACCTTAAAAATCGCTATACTTAAAGCAACAAAAAAGAGCCCCCCAAAGGAACGCTGTCACGTGTAGTAGCCTTGTGGCGGGCCTTTCTAGCTAAATACACAAACACAAGAAGAGCACGGCGTGCTCCGAACAAACATTATAAAGTACCGTTTGTGAGGAGGATGCCGCACTCTTCCAATCTTCTGAGGAACGCCGTCACGCGTAGTAGCCTTGTGGCAGCCTTTACTCACTAAATATACGAAACACAGAAACGAGCAACATGTTCCTGAACAAACATTATGAAATACCGTTTGTGAAGGAATGTGTTGCTCGTTTCCCTTTGCTCTATTCAGATAATGACAGCCACAAGCTACATAACGTTACAAGTAACGACCCACAGGCTACATAACGTTACAAGTGACGACCTACATAGCCTTACAAGTAACATCACGACTGAGATCGAATCGATGTACCCTTTCACTAGCCAATTGGCTCGTCGTCTCATGGCAAGTAAACAGGAACACTTGTGTACGTTCACTCAACTGTTCTATGACCTGCAATGTGAGCTTCTGCCGTTCTAGGTCAAAGCGCACCAACACGTCATCCAACAGCAATGGCATGGATTCAATCTTTTCAGCGAAGGCCTCTGCTAGGCTTAATCGTAATGCCAAATACACTTGATCGCCTAAACCACTGCTCCACTTTCCTAGGGGAATCTCTCGACCCGTCGTATCTTTCACATAAGCCCCCTTATGTGTGTCGTCCATATGCAATGTATAGATGCCACCCGTCATGGCTTTCACATAATCAGACGCCCTCGCCAGCATCGCCGGTTGCCGATCTGTTTCGTATTCTTGTTGCGCCAGCTCCATACCATGGTTGATAAACACATAGGTCATCCACGCTTCCAAGGCTTCTCGGAGTTCCGCTTCTAGCTGTTCTTTTTTCAATAAGGCTTCGGACACTGCATGGGATGTGCTCAAGTGGCGCATGGATTCTTGCAAAGTACCTCGCTCTTCATACAATGCCTGTAGAGATGATTCAATATTCGCCAATTCCGTTTCACTACGGGAGTACTCCAGTTCCCATTTGCCTTTATCATTGCCTTGCAAACGGCGGTACCATACATCCCTATGAAACTCTTTCGGCGCCAACAATTCTAGTTGCCGTTGGCTTTGGCGATAAATGGTCTCCCATTGCTTATGCTGATCTTGTTGCAACAAACGCTGACGATATTCCGCGGCACTCTTCATGCCACCTTTTTGAATCAACTCTTCTTGGGCTAGGAACAATTCTTTTTCTTTCTTGCTCCACGTGGCATATTCTTCTCGATAGTTTTTACGCTGGCTTTCTTTTTGCTCCCACCGCACACGATTTTGCTTGTGCAATTGTAGCTGATTATACACCACTCGTAACTCCACGATGGATGGCACCGTGTGTATCTGCAAAGAAGCCCACAAGTTTCGGCACCGATTCACGATGGCTTCTAATTGTTCATGATGCAAGCCCACTTGCTTTTGGTATCCTTCAAATTCACGCAATCGCTCATGGTAGGCTTGGTATTCTTCCTTCATGCCGTAGAACGCATCATCTCGGTTCGTCTGTTTAGCTGCCTTTGGCAACCACGCTTCCCATGCATCCATGGTCTCACTACCTGCCGCTTCCAATGTTTTGCCTTCTGCCACCCACTGGGCTTTCATCACTTCGTAGGCTTTGAAATGGCTCACATCGTCTCCATATCCTTTGATTGCTTCCTCTACTGCCTGTATCTCTGAAAGTAAACTTTCATAGTCAGATTCTGTAGCCGGCATGGATCGTCCTGCTTTAGTTTCTAAGTCAGAAACATCCTTACTATGTGTAACAACAACTTCTGGACTCACTTTTCCAATCTTATATCCTTGATAGCCTAGTCCGAACGCTAACAATATCCCAAAGATTCCACCTATAGCCTGTATACCGATTCTTTCTGCATAGGTCATATGCCAAGCCAACAAAGCTACGCCTAGCGCGGCTAGTACAACGCCCCCTAGATAATAGGAACGTCCAGATCTCACCGTTACTACGGAATCCGTCGATTCTTGTGCTAAATAGGCCTCTTTCAGTGCCATTAAGTTCTTATGCTTGGTTTCTAGGGCTGTTACCGTTTCCGTCACCTCACGAGCTCGATCATCTTGTGGAAACGGCTCTCGTCGTTGCCACGCCTCATAGGCCTCACGAGCACTGCGCAACTGGCGCGCCACTTGCTCCCCATCGTACCAATTCACATCACTTGGAAAGTCTTCCACATCGCGCCAATACACATGAGATTTTCGAATGAATGCTAGCTGGGCTTTCACTTTTTCTAAGTACAAATCCCCTTCACGGCATTCTTTTTCTAACTGCGTCCATTTCGATACTTCTTGGTACAAACTTTCAATCTCTTGTTCATACATACCCAGTCTATCTTCTGGGTCGAAGTTATCTGGCACCAAGCCCTCTTCCTTGCCACGCCACACGCGCATATATTCCTGGCAACGGCGGATTTCTTCATCTAATTCTAAAAAGACCTCTCGCTCCAAGGACTCTTCCACGTGGAATTGGAGCATTTTCTGCTTCGCTTCTTCTCCCCGTTTATACGTATCCCAAGCACGAAGAACTCGCTCTACGTCTTGCAAATATTCCTTTCGCTCTTGTCGTTGTTCTTGCAATGTAGCTTCTTTATTTTCCAGTTCTTCCAACGAAGCTTGCCAAGTATAGTACTCTTGTTCTCCTTGTTGTAACTTCCGGATATCTCGTTCCACCTCTTGCAATCGGTCCAACAAGGTATTGATCGTTCGTTTTCCCGTAGGCGATGCCACTAGTAATTGGCTAGCTAATGCATCCACGTCTTTCACGAGGGTCCCCAAGGATTCCCCACCTTCGGCACCAAAGAACCGTGTGCGCACGTCTACCTCTTGGATAATATCCACCCCTTGTAAGTCATCCAAGGTAATGGCAAAAATGCGATCATAGGTCTTTTTGTCTAACCCTTGCCACCACAATTCCGCAGGCTCCACCGTATACCGCTGGCCACCCACTTCGTAAAAGTCTAAGGTTTTTCCTTTGCGACCAATGTGGTAGGTTTTGCCTTCTCGTTCCACCACAATATGACCCTCTACAGGTTCTTCTTTCCGTTTCGTTCCTAGCAAAATGCCACGAAAAGCTTGAAGCAGCGTTGTTTTTCCGCTTCCATTCGGCCCGTATAGCACATGTAACCCACTTTCATGGGGCTGAAAGGTCCACTGTTCATAGGGGCCATAGTGTTCTATATATATTTCTTTAATCTTCATACTCATTCCCCTGTAATAAACGGATCCCTTCTCGTCGTGCCTTTTCATAGGCAGATTGCACCATGTCGTCCGTCACCAACTGACTATACATGCCCAAGCGTTTCCACTCTGGTCGTTCTGTCACAATCTTCAGTAACGAATCCCCGCCAGTATCCATGGTATCCAAGGCTTTCACATAATCGCTGACCATCCCTGGCGCAGCGCCTTGTTTATCACTACTAAAAGTATCGCATTCGATACCGATGATATACACGCCGTACTTGCCACTTTCCTCGGCTTGCGACTCCTCCATCCAAGACGCACGCACTGCATTGTCACTTGCTACTTCTGATAAAATTCCTTCGCCTGTCAGTCTAAGTGTCAATAGGATGGACACGCCCGGTTTTCGAAGCATTTCTTTTTTGTGTCGCAACATTTCCAGCATCTCTACTACGGATTGCACTCGTCCTAAGTCGATGGTGTCTTCTGCAAATCGGATCGTATTGGTCTCGTGAAAGTGTACCTCTACCGTGCCACGACTAGATACATCCACCACATAGCACCCTTTCGGGCCGCTTTCACCACGGTGCAATCCTTGGGTATTGCCCGCATAGACGATGTGAGGCTGTTCGCTCAAAATCTGGCGCTTATGAATGTGACCGAATGCCCAATACTGAATAGGAATACGCCGTAACGCATCCATAGAGCAAGGCCCCGTCTTGTCATGGCCTTCATGACTGCCTACCGTTCCATGCACAAGGGCGATAGAAAAGGGATCACTGCGCAAAGGATGGATGTCCGATGCTAGGCCCTCATACTGGGTATCACCGGAGATACTGCGACCATAGATGCCCGCCACCTCTTGGCCTCGCACCAGGAGAGAAAACCGATCCACCCGGTCCGCTGCACAGATATGGACATTGTCTGGCAATGGCATATGTCGTTTCCAACTTTCCGCAGGATCGTGGTTGCCTTGTACCACGTAGACAGGAATGTGTTCCTTAGCGAGACTTTCACAGGCCCGCACAAAGTGCATCTCCGCCTCAAGAGGATGATCCGCCCCATCATAGACGTCCCCCGTGATGAGTACCGCCGCCACACGCTGACGGATGGCCAAGTTCACGATATTCTGAAAGGACCCATAGGTGGCGCGCATCATAGCCTCGTCCAAGGATCTGCCAAAAGATTTTAAATAGCGAAAGGGCGCCCCTAAATGGAGATCCCCACATTGTATAAATCGAAATGGTATGCCCATATTATAACCCTTTCCAAGCCTCAGCTAATACCTGCACCGCCCGTTCTAAATCACGGGTCGGTATACCGCTGAACGATAACAACACCTCTACTATGCCGGTCTCATCTCTGTCTATGACCTTGATGTCACAACTAGCCTTTAATGCTCGTGTACGAAATACATCGTCCTTATTGTGCGCCTTGCGAATTCCCGCATAGACACCACCCTCTGGATCGATAACCTCATAAGTATCGTCCAAATAGTGGCGCAACAAGCTAGTAAAATACTTACTTTTTTCTAAATAATGTTTGCGAAGACGGCGAATTTGCTTGTGCCACTCCCCTTCATCCATGTACATGGCCCATGCCAACTGCTCTAACACACCGGCACTTTGCCCATAGGCCTTGCGATGCTTGTGAAAGTCCTCATAAAGAACTATGGGTAGCACTAGGTAACTCAACCGAATCGACGGCGGTAATACCTTCGACGGCGTACCCATGTAGATGACGCAATCTTGAAAGTCCATGCCTTGCAATGATAACACAGGCTTTCCATAATAGCGAAGTTCACTGTCATAATCGTCTTCTATGATAAAAGCCCTTTGACTCTGTGCCCACCGCAATAACTCTGTCCGCTCTTGGATCGTCATAATACGACCCATACTATCACCGTGAGACGGCATACAGTATAGGACTTCCACATTCGTCGCTTGCAATGTAGCAATCAATTGCGAGTCTCCTGTATCAACCTCTAACACAGAAAATCCGTAGTCTTTCCATACAGCCTTGGCAAAACTGGGGCTTTGACGGTCTATAGCTACTTTTGATTTACCTTGACGTTGTAACAGGGACGCAATCATATGCAACGAATTAAGAGTACCACTAGTCACGAGCACTCGCTCTGCTGATGCCCGCACACCTCTCGCCTGTTGTAAATATTGATTCAACGCTGACCGCAGTTCTGGTTCTCCCTCTAGCCGACCATAGGTCATGAGCCTCTTTGTATCTCGTAAGGCATAGCCAATAAAGCGTTTCCACCGTTTGAAGTCAAATCCCTCCGGATCCATCGCCCCAGTAGCAAAATTGTAGATAATGGAAGGAGCTTGTCTATTCGTTTCTTTATGCAAAGCATGGTTTGCTATACAAACCGTACTCTTATCACGATATGCTATTGTCCCTTCTACCTTCTGTTCTATAGTATCCGTTACACTTTGCGCTATACTTTTGGGTTTCACTGATGAAAGAACCTCTTCCTTAGGTTCTCTTAGATTACCCACGATTCCACATGTTCGATCAGACGTACTATTAATAGGAGTCATCCCGTCATAATATCCAACTAAAGGCTGGGGAATCTCTAGTACCTCATAAGGCGCCCTGTTATGGGCTTGAATATATCCTTCCGTAGCCAACTGCAAATAGGCTTGCTCCACCGTAATCTTGCTCACACCTAACTGCGCCGCCATAGCACGTATAGAAGGAAGTCGCTGCCCTGGACGGAACAAACCCTGTTCAATATGCACTTTTACAGCCTCATATACCTGCTCGTACATGGGAACACCTGCATTTGCATCTAGGACAATCATCTAGCCCTCCAAAACAACAACCTTACGCGCTTACATGTATACATCTATCCTTAACTCTCGATTCTAGGGTAGTTCCTTTCATCACGCCATGACTCCAAAAACTTGAACCATTGTTTCTAAAATAGACTCTTACCTTATATTATAAAAGTAAACACGAAAAATGACTACACCAAAAGTATGAATTTCTTTCGAGGGACATTTAGAGCGACATTTAGAGCGACACTTAGAGCGACATTTAGAGCGACACTTAGAGCGACAGCTAAAAAGATAATCTATAACTAATATAAAATAAAACTCCCTAGGTGCCATCCCAGGGAGTTTTTGTGTGTTTGTTCATTAAATCTTTAGCTGCATTTATTGTATCACCTATCATTTATAATTTCAACGATTGTATGTTGCAATCTTCCAATCCCCTGAGGAACGCCGTTACGAGTAGTAGCCTTGTGGCGTTCCGTAACTACCTAACTCACATAACCCAAGAAGCCCGTAACATACCCCTGAACAAACATAACCACTGTATAGTTTGAGAAGGGGTGTGTTACGGGCTTTCCTTTGCCCTATTCAGTTACGAACGCCACAGGCTACATAGCATAACAAGTGACGATTCATAGCGGAACAAGTGACAACCTAGGAATGTTAACTCCCTTGCTATTGACTCAAGTTAACAATAGATATATAATGTAGTCATTATGATGTAGTCATTAAAATCAAATGAAAATTACGAGGTGTAATTATGGAAACTGTATCAAAATCTATTTCCTATGAAACAATCATAGCATACGCACAAAAAGTATTAGATGGTGGCGAGATCACTCGTGAAGAAGCCGAACAACTGATTCACACATCTGACGAAGACACTATGATACTATTGGCTATGGCAGACAAAATCCGTCAAAAATTCAATGACGATACAGTAGACCTATGTGCCATCGTGAACGCCCGTTCCGGTAAATGCCCAGAAAACTGTAAATTCTGTGCTCAATCCGCCCATCATGACACTGGTGTGACTGTGTATCCTTTCATGGAAGAGGACGAAATTGTGAACGCTGCTAAAAAAGCAAAAGAAGCTGGTGCTATCCGCTTCTCCATCGTAACAAGTGGTCGTAACACAAACAATCCTAAAGAGTTTGAGCAAATCTTGAGTGCTCTCACTCGCATTCGTAAAGAAACTGGCTTAGAAATTTGCTGCTCCCTTGGTCTACTGACCTATGAGCAAGCAGTGCAATTAAAAGAAATTGGTGTGACCAGATATCACTCCAATATCGAAACGGCACCAAGCCATTTCCCAGACATTTGTACAACACACTCGTATGAAGATAAAATGTTTACTATCTCCAATGCCCAAAAAGCTGGCATTCGTGTTTGTTCCGGCGGTATCTTAGGCTTGAACGAAACGAAAGAGCAACGTGTTGAAATGGCATTCGAGTTAAAACGATTAGGGGTAGACTCCATTCCTTTGAATATTCTTAACCCTATCAAGAACACACCATTCGAAAACAACGAACCAATTCCTCCATTGGAAATCCTTCGTACCTTTGCTGTGTTCCGCTTCGTCTTGCCAAAGGCCTTAATTCGTACGGCTGGCGGTCGTGAAGTAAACCTTCGTGACTTACAAGCTTACGCATTAAAAGGTGGCTTGAACGGTATCATGGTAGGTGGTTACCTAACAACAGCTGGCCGTTCTCCAATGGATGATCTACAAATGATTAAAGACTTAGAACTCAACCTTAACACCGTACAAGAAGCTTAATCCTATCACGGTAACAACAAAACTTTTTCATTACCTATATGTCTCAATTAGAGAGATGCAACCATATAGAACTTTCAAATGAGAACAGGGGACCCGATTCCATCGAATCGAGTCCCCTGTTTTATTTTCTATGTATATCCTGCCTATGGAAACGATCTAGAACTCCTAGAATTTGTATTCTACTTGAGCAAAGTATTTTGAAGCTGGGGCTACAGCGCCATGATACATTTCTACTGGGGTACCTTTAAAAGCGTATCCCACTTTAGCACTCGCATGTTGATTAAATGCATAGTTTAACGTAGCTATGTAACCTTTCCAGTTTTTACTGTACCGCGTGTCATATACGGAGGATGCCAAAATTGGGCTATTTTGTCCCAAATAGAAGTACTGCAATCCTACGGTAGCCTTTCCATACGTATAATTAGCACCTGCCATCCATGCATTGCGACCTTTGCCACTCCGAAGCACTGGCGAGAACATTTGGTTATCTTCCCCTACAGTACGTTTTGCATATTCTGCATTCCAACCGAAACGACCGTGGTCACCACTCAAGGCCACTCCATACACACGATGCGACAATCCTACGTGACTACCCATTAACTCATTCTCTACCCCATCCTTTGCAGTAGTATGGGAATTCAAGGATGCCATGTAGACCTTACCAGAAATATGTGTCGTAATTGGCACTTGCAATTGGCCATAAGCCATAGTTTGACCCATATCTTTCGCCTTCGTTGTCAATTCAGTGGGATATCCATACCCTACCGTAAGATTCGTTGCACCAAGTTTAGTGCTTCCTACGATACCATCGAAGTCTCCCTCAAACACTAAGCCATCACCAAACATAGTCCCTACACGGCCAGCCACCACTTGAGATTTACCAAAGCGATGGGATATCCATAACCGGTCTACCTCTGTTTTCTTTTGCGCACCTGTTCCAAACTCACTTTCCTGAGCCAAGCGGATGCCAACCTTCGTATTCTCGTTTACATCTACCGTTGCATTCACACGCACACGATAGGATGTAGCCGATTTCTTTTTACCATTGATACCATATTGTTGAGATAAATAGTAAATGTATTCTGGAAGTATACTAGATTTGTGATAAAAGTAGTAAGTAAATATTATATTAAAATCATCTATGGCCAAAGAACTGTCATCTTTCGCATCAGGGTATTGCTTTATAAATTCCGCTTTTGCTTTCTTCCACTTATCATAGGCTAGCTTTACCGCCTCATGAGTAGTGATAGAATCTGGTAAATCAAAGGTAAAGCCCATCCCTTCTGGTGTGTGTGTATACTTTCTAGTGATTATCTTTATTCTCTTTTCCGTTTCAGAATAGAAATGTTTTTCATCATCTGAAAGTAATTTTTTATCATCTTCATAACCGGCCACAAGTCCCATACTGTTATTATGATAAACAGATCCTATATCTGCCTCTTCTACGTATATGCCTTCCGCGAGAGCGGTAGCGCTTTCACTCTTATCGACGCTATTTCGCAGAGCATCTAGATCCGTCTGCATTGTCAACCGTCTAGCCGCATCGATGCCCTCCTCAGAGAAATGCACTTCATGCATACCTTTATTAAACGTCACATTATTACCATTCACCTTAAGGATAGTATTATCCTTTGGCACATTAACGTAAAGCCCATGCTCCTTTTGTCCATCAAAGCGTAAACGTATATCTCCAGTAAAACTCACATTGCCCACTTTATGTTCTAAGTTTTCTACTCGAACACCTAGATTCTGCAACTCTTTACTGAACTCGTCTCGCAATTTATTCAATACCTCTTGTTGCTCCCCATTCATGCGTTCTTGCTGTTGCAAAGCTTTCGCCACCATTTGTGCCATCTCAAAGCGAGTGATGTTGTGACCCCCTTGGAACGTACCATCAGGATATCCATTCACCACACCTTGTTTTGCCAATTGAGCCACCGCTTGATAGGACCAATCCTGTGGTGTTATATCCGTGAACGGATTAGCTCCTAATACTGTACTCACACCCAACGCAGTTGTTACAGCTAATGCTGTCATCACCTTATTCATACTCATACCCCATTTCTGAATACACAACTATTTACATATGCAGTATCTAACTCTCTCTGCTATGGCTCATACATAATTTTTAAATTACGTTCATGACGATACCATAGGACCTGTTAGCGATAATACTTATTTTCATACTATCACACACAATAGACTATTTCAAATGCCTTTTAGTCACTCTTAACGTGTTATAGTATTACGCATAAAAAAACACGTTGAGTATGAGCAGTCTCCACATTTGACAAAGAGCAAAAATAGAGGAAAGTTGTCTAAAAGTATCAACTTTCCTCTATTTGTATGTTTTATAAGATTCCAAATCCACGCAACATCGGCTCATACACATAATACAGGAACAACCAAGTCCCCAATCCTGCGACACCACCCACGAGGGCGCCGTTAATGCGAATCCAAGCGAGGTCCTCTTCCACCTTACTTTCAATAAAATGGATGAACCGTTCTGTACTTAAACTTTGTAGCACTTCACGGATGATGATGCCGATAAACCCATGGCTCTTCGAAGCAATGTGCAGCATAATATGAGTTAAGGCTTCTTCTAACCGTTCCACCATGCCCGGTTCTTCACAGTAATGATTCCATAACTCTTGAAAGCTCGATTCCAAGGCAATGGCCATTGGCGATGTCCCATCCGCAGATACCATGCCTTCACGAATCCGTGGGCATACATACTCTTCTAACATGAGCTCCCAATCTTGCACATCGATCCACTGTTGGATGGCATCATCCAATGTTTTTGTGATGCTTCGGTTCGACGCCATCTGTTGCAATGGTCCCACCCATTGATGTAACCACACGAGGCGTTCTGTGCTATTCGGCTGTTTCCAACGCTCCAACATTTGATGCACTTCTTCGATGATGGCCCCCGCCATTTCTTGGACATTCACAATGTTCAACCCTTCTGAAAGTCCAATGAGTATGGCAGACACTACATCTTTTTTGCGCTTTTCGATTTCTTCCTCAATAACCGCTTCTAGCCATTGCTGCGCTTTCGGCGTATACAGAGCCCTCTGCAGATAGTCGATACCTCGAATCACTACACTTTCATAGCGATTGTGCTCACATACATGCAATAAAGTCTGTTGCATAGGACCGATAAAAGATTGATTATGCAAAAATTTCCGCAACCGCTGTGCACCCCATTGGGCCCACTCCCGATCACTACGGCGCTCCCACAACTCAGACAACACCGTGGCAATCCCTTGGCGCACCGTATTCCGACCTACATCACTGCGAATATATTGGTCTAAAAAAGGCACAAACTGCACTCGTTCAATGGCACTTTTACATTGATCATAGGTGAGAAGTTTCGTATTCACCATGCGGATAATCCCCTCAATAAGGCGATTCTTATTCCGTGGAATCAGTTCCGTATGAAAGGACACACCCAAAGGTTTTCGAAATAAAGCAGTCACCGCAAACCAGTCCGCTACGCTACCGATGAGGGCCGATTGGACAAACCAATACAACCCATCATACCAAGCATCGGTGATGTACCACTGCCCCCACCACACCAAGGCGAACAAAACAGCCATGCTAAGTAGCAAGCGATTGGCATAGGTTGTATAGGGATTCCTTGGCGTTTCTATAACACGAGGGCTCATAGGATCCCTCCTTTCAGCAAGGTCAATCCGTAGAATAGACCTCCTAAGATAGCACCTACCAAGGACCCATTAATGCGTATCATCTGTAAATCATAGCCCAATTTAGATTGTAATATGCGGGTAATTTCCTCTGCCGTGAATCGATTCATCTCGCGCACGACAATCTGTTCAATCCAAGGACGTACGTAATTTAAGACATGCAACAATTGGAATAGAATAAACCGTTCTGCCTTACGACCTTTCACAGCATTTGTTTCCAAGCGCTCAAAGAAATGGTATAATTCCGCTTCCCCTTGCTCTACATAACGCGCTAAGTCTAAGGTATCTTCCAACACATAGCCGTCTTCGATAAACTCCCGGAACCAAGCATTCTTTTTATCTTCTAGTTTTTGTTGCCACTGTCCATTCTGTGCAAGTTCATCCACTGCCCATCGAGCCTTCGTGTATACCGCAGTCCCCAAGGGCGACTGCAAGGATTCTTGGCTCATCAGATAGGCACAGCCTTTCACCTGTATCATGTGCGTGATATATTCCGGTGAAAGTGACTCCCCACCTAATGCGAGAGCCAATTCCCGTAAAAAAGAATGGTCTGCATAGCGATTCATCACAGAGGATACCAACCCTAATAAGTAAGGGCGAATCCCCTCCGCCGCTAGCAATCGTTGAAGCATACGGTTGATGTGCATCCATAGTACCTCTGCTCGTTCTGGTTCTAAGAGCTGACGGCACAAGCTAACTACGAAAGGCGTCACCCGCCAAGATTCCACACCATTCTTGATGTGCCCTAGCAATTGCTCTTGCAGTAAATTTTCTTTCACATGGGGCAACACATGATCTTTCAGTTCCTCAAAACACACATGAACATACCCCCGACCAGTGGTACTATTCATAAATGACACAATCCGCTGCGGTACACGTTCCTGTTTCAGCACCTCGTACATGTGGGACACCCGAAGAAGTTCGTCCACCATCATGTGACGTGCCATTTCCACGAACCGTTCCTTATTCCTAGGGATAAGTGCCGTTTTAAAAGGAATCCCTAAGGGTTTCGTAAACAGTGCCGTCACCGCATACCAGTCAGCTAAACCACCAATCATAGCAGCCCCTGAAATATGCGTGATGAGCCCCCAGAAGGGATCTCTATGCAAGGGATAGGTCACTAAGAATATGACTGCCATCAAGACTAATAGAGCTGTCGCTCCATGTCGTTGTAACCATGGTGTCATTTACTTCACTTCCTCTACCACCGCATCACCTGGCTGTTCTGGAATCCAGCAACGTTGGGTTGGGTATGTGTGTCGGAATGTATCCGATGGTACCCAAGTAGGTCCATTCGCATGCATTGGGATGAATAACTTCGTGTCCATCAAGCCCAACACTTCTAGGGCTCCCCATTCACGGGCTACTTCCAAACGAGCATCTACTGGGAACATCATGATATCTACGGATAAACCTGTTAAAGGGGCAAACTCTTTCTCTTTTAACGCTTTTGCCTCTGCAATATTCTCGGGCGTATCTCCAGACCAATGCCACCAGTTTAAATCTCCTGCGTGAAAGATTCGATGCGTACCGGTATCCACCAAGAAGGATCCACCCGCATCTGTGGAGCCAAACATGGTGACAGTTATGTCGTCTGCCTCTAAGGTGTCGCCTACTGCCATAGAGTGCAAAGAAAATACTTGTTGGACCAGCTCGTCTGTTATGTTTTCCTCCGACACAGTCTGAATATCAGTAGTGCAATCGTTGTTGATTCTTTCTAATACTAAACTAGCTGTATTAGCCTCTTCCTTAACAGTTACTATATGCTGTATTTGCTTACGAACATCTCGCAATGCTGGCACATCTTCATGGTACCAAATACTGTGTATATATGGTAAATATTTGAAAATTGATTTCACGTAATGATCATGATGGATATGGGATACAAAGACATGTAACTCGTAACCTTGTTCCACTAATGTATCTATCACACCGGCTGGATCTTTCCAGTAATCAAATACATAGGCCCGCTTGCCATCTTCGATGACAAAACCACTATGCTCTAAATAGGTAACTTTCATATTAACTCCTAATTGATAATTTTATTGATTACTTTTATTATAACATAAAAACCCTCCCAAGGTATGTACCTCAGGAGGGTTTTCTTATGAAAGTCTATGACCTTTCTTTATGGGGAATAGAATTACTTCTATTATTTAATACCCATGTGAGCCATAAGCATTTTAATTTGTGCTTTCATTTCTTCATTGTCTTGCATTACTTTTTCATAGTTTTCTTTCATGCGTGCATTGTCTGCTTTTACTTGCTCGTTATCTGCTTTCACTTGTGCATTTTCAGCCTTAAGTGCAGATACTTCGTCTTGTAAAATGTAGACGGAAGAAATTGGACCACCTTTGTAGCGTTCAGGAATCATGCTGTCTTCTCCACCGAATCGGTATGTCACACCTGCATTCATCATGTTTTCGCCACCGCCAACGCTGACACCTACGTTGAACATAGTATCTTCGTTTGCATAATGGGCTACCCCTAACGCAAGAGCTTTATTGCCTTTGTAAGCACCAACGCCTGCCATCACTTGTGATTTTTTAAGTGGATCGTAGCTTAATGGGTTCATCGCTGCTAATGCTGCTGCATGAGCGCCTGCTTCGTTCACTTTTGCCGTCACAGTATTGGTAGCTGCGTTTAATTGACCAACCGTAGCTGCATCAGATTCATATACACCCGGTGCTACATTGCTGATTGTGTTGCCACCATTGTCTAAGCCATCTTTTGTTAAGCTTACCACTGGTTTGTCATTGCTTCCAATACGGATACCACGACTATCCACTACAGATACTGTTTTCAATACTGGTTTCAACTCTTTTGTATTGTCATCTTGTTTAAAGATAACGTGACCATCTTCTGTTGTTAACCGTTCTTCATAACGAGTACCTGCTGCTGTTGTAGTCGTTACCAATCCTGCTACAGGTTTATTCGCATTGTCTACTTGAACCTTTCCATCACTGAGTAAGTTGTTAACCGTGTATGTTGTGCCATTACCGTTTACCACTGTAGAAGAGTTAACAATTGGGTTACCGTTACCATCTTTTTGAAGGATTACATTACCATCTTTATCTTTCTTAGGAATAGGGTTACCCTTAGCATCTAATTTTAATAGACCTTTGTCAGTTTTTTCAAACTCAGGTAAGTAACGGTCATACTTAGACTTACCATCAGCCATGTTAAGATCTTTCGCCAATTTCACAGTCATCGTAGCTGGTTTACCATCTTTCGCTGGAGCCAATTCAACACCGATGTTGTTATCTGTTAATCCAGATGTTGCGCCACCTTGGATAGCCAATGTATCGCCTAAGCCAACTTCAGCTGCTAGTGGTTTATCGCCAACTTTTGTATCCGCTGTGAATACACGGCCTTTGCTTACACGATCGGCTACATCTTTCAATTGACCCTGTGTAGCTGCTTTGGAACGTTCTTTAGCTGCATCAGAATCAGGTTTAGCTTTTGCTTCTTCAGCAGAGGCTACTTTCGTAGGATCCCAGGTTGTATTACTTAAACCATCCACAGCTTTTGTAGTAATGGATTCCATACCAGTCAATGTAGATGCCAACGTAACATTTAATGTACCTTCTTTCGTCGCATCCTTCTCAACAGTGATATTGTTAGTTCCTACTAAGTGCAATGTTTCGCCAAGTTTACGTTCAACTGTTTCATCCGCCTTGTTGCCTGTGAAAGTCATTGCTTTATTAGCTAATGCTGTCACTTCGCCTTTATCTGCTTTTTTGTCTAACTCAGATTTGTCAGCTTTGCCTTCTACTGTTTTCGCTAAGTCTGCAACAGTGGATTTATCAGCTTTGCCATCCACTTTGTCCGCTAAACCTTTAACAGTTGCTTTATCGGCTTTATCAGCTAACTTATTCGCAAGATCCTCAACAGTAGACTTATCTGCTTTGTTATCAAGGGCTTTTTCAACAGCATCTACCTTCGCAGCAATGCCATCTACTTTTCCTAATTTCGTTGCTGCATCATCAGACAAGCCAATGATGACTTTGCCATTTTCGCCAGTTACGATATTTAGGCCTGGTTTAGCAGATTCTGCAGTGTTTGTTGTACCATCACCAGTAACGAAATCTAATCCTTGTTTCAAGGATACTGTTTTCGCTTTTTCATCGGCATCACCATTCGTACGATACGTAATAGGAGCATCTAGGTCTTTCACAGTTACAGTAGCATCACCGAAGTTTACTTTGCCTGGATCTGCTTTTGTAGCTCCATCCGCTGCTTTACCTGGTGTAACAGTGATTGTATTCGTACCGTTTTTAATCACTAGATTATCTGTACCGTTACCAGAGATACCTTTCATATCTGTTAAAGTATCTGCTAATTTTACCACTAAGCCGTTTGCATCTGTAGTAGAGTCTTTTTCCACACGGATATTAACACCTGCTTCTGTTGCTGGAGTTGTAGCACTTGGCGTGAAGTTTTTCGCACCTTTTACAGTTAATGTAGTACCTAATGCACGTGTTACGTCTTTTACATCATCACCTTGGAAAGTTAATCCTTTCGCAATGATTTCAGTCGCTGTGCTGTTCAAGTCACTTACATTCACTGCTGCATGTTTTGTATTCACATCACCTGCTGCCGTGTTCAAACGATCTAAGAATGGAGAGTTAGCATTATCTTTTGGTGCAGCTGGAATTGCAGAGGCTACGTTGTTGATGACTGTAGTACCACCTGTTGTAGAACCATCTGGGTTCACTAGACGAGCTTGTGGAGTTTTCACTTCTACAGCATCATCTGCTTTTGTACCATCTGCTTTTACTTTGTCAGCTGGATACCATTTGCCATCGCTGGCTTTCACAACACGGTTGCCGTTTTCATCTGTGTACACTACGGTACCTGCTTCACCATTACGAAGCGCATTCACTTTCGTAGTTAAGTCTTTACCGTTCAAGCCATCTGCGCCAGTTAAGCCGTCTTTGCCCATACCAGCATTGTTGCCTGTACCAGATTTGCCATCACGGCCATCGATACCATTAGCACCATCAGCGCCTACTGCCTTAGCAATATCAGCTACTTTCGCTAATGTATCTTTTGTCGCTTGAGACAATGCTACTGTATACGTACGTACTTTATCAGTATCTTCAGCGCCACCAGTGACTTCAATGCCATCACCTTTGATAACCTTCGTATCGATCGCATCTACTGTGTATGTTGTTACATGGTCTGTTGTTTTAGGTGTGACTGCAACATTTTTACCAGCTGCCACTTTTACAGCGCCTGCTGCTAAATCTTTGACTGCATTTTTGCCATTATCGCTTAGGTTACCTAAATCTTTATTCGCTGCATTATCGATAGCATTACGAGTCGCTTCATTTAAGCCAAATGTTACTTTACCGTCGTCACCGGCTACAATTTCGATACCAGCTTTTGCAGGTTCTGCAGTGTTAGCAGTACCATCACCTTGAACAAAGTCTAGACCTGTTGTTACCGCTACTGTTTTAGCTGTGCCACCATTTGCTTTATAACCTAAGTTAGCTACGCCACCAACTTTGCTGTCTACATACGCTTTATTTGCTGCGTCTGTATTAGCACCTGGTTCGCCAATATTGGTTAATTTAGAGCCACCGAAGTCTACATCACCTTTTGCACCATTAGCACCAGGGTTTACTGTGATAACTGCATTGTCACCATTTTTAATTGTCAATGGATCTGTGCCATTACCAGAGATACCTTTCATGTTAGTTAGCGTATCTGCTAGGCTTACCGTTAAACCATTCGTAGGGTCGGATGCTACTTGGATGTTCACTCCTGGTGTTGCAGTTGCTGCTGGTGTAAAGTTTGCTGCACCTTTCACGGCTAATGTAGTACCTAATTTACGAGTTGCATTCGTGCCAGTATCTGCACTGAAAGTAAGTGCTTTTTCTGCTAATTCGTTCAATGCTGTTACATCTGCTTTTTTCGCTAATTCAGTATGTAATTGGCCACCATTGATCGCATCTTTGGAGTTTTCTCCAATCGTGCCATCTGCAATGTTGCTTAACTTAGTACCTGTTGCACCTTTTGCTGTTGTAGTCGTTCCATCTGGATTTACTAAACGAGCTTGTGGCGCATCTACTGGAGTAGCAGTTACACCTTGTGGAAGTTGATCTGCAGGTTTTAACTCACCTTTGTCATTAACAGCTTTAGCATCATACCATTTGCCGTCATTAGCTTTCACAACACGGTTGCCTTTGTCATCTGTGTACACCACTGTACCAGCTTCGCCGTTACGAAGTGCATTCACTTTAGATGTTAAGTCTTTACCGTTCAAGCCATCTTGACCAGTTAAGCCTTTATCGCCTGCCACTGCTGTTGCATCATCAGCTGCTTTACCAGTGCCTGCTTTGCCATCACGGCCATCAGTTGCTGTGTCGCCAAGTTTCGCTGCACTGTCGATGACTTTACGAGTTGCTTCATCTAAACCAATGTTCACAACGCCATTTTCTTCTGTAGTGATAGCGATACCAGTTTTAGCCTCTTTGCTATCTGTATCTTTTGTAGGACTTTCAGTATTAGGTGCTAAATCTGTTGGCGCAATTGTACCTGTACCAGATTTGAAATGTAAACCATCAGCTACGCCAACTTTTTTAGTCTCTGTTTCAGCATTTGCTTTGTAACCTATCTTAGCATTACCTGTGGCAGCTGCCGTCGCTTCTCCCACTTTAGTATCTACATACTCTTTATTCGCTGCATCTGTATTCGCTTTTGGAGCTGCTACATTAGAAATCACTTTGCCACCAGCATTGATGCCATCTTTACCGATAGTCACCGTTGTCACTGTTGGTACTGTACCAGCAGGTGCATTTTCAGGCACTGCTTGTGTATTCGTAATAGTTAAGTTATTTCCATCTAAAGCAAGTTTAGTGCCTGCTCCGTCAGTCGTTGCTGCATTCGTAATAGAAGTAATACCTACTAAGTCTTTTGCCAAACCAATTTCTAATTTATTATCTGCTTTCTTAGTACGGATATTGTTCGCTGCTGTTGTTGCCGTTGCAGGAACTGTACCTTCACCAACGATATCTAAGGTTTCACCTAATTGTTTTTTGATACCTTGTTTATCATTACCTTGGAATGTTAATCCTTTCGCAATGATTTCAGTAGCTGCGCTGTTCAAGTCACTTACGTTGACTGCTGCGTTTTGTGTGTTTGCATCACCCGCTGCTGTATTCAAACGATCTAAGAATGTAGGGTTAGCAATTGGTTGATTTGCATCATCTTTAGCTGTATTTGGAATCGCAGACGCTACGTTGTTCAATACTGTCGTACCGCCACTTGTTGTACCATCTGTGTTCACTAAACGAGCTTGTGGTTTTGTTACTTCCACCGCATCAGCTGCTTTTGTACCATCTGCATTGACTTTATTCGCAGGATACCATTTGCCATCATTAGCTTTCACAACACGGTTGCCGTTTTCATCTGTGTATACTACGGAACCAGCTTCGCCATTACGAAGAGCATTTACTTTCGTAGTCAAGTCTTTACCATTCAAGCCATCTGCACCAGTTAAGCCGTCTTTGCCCATACCAGCGTCAGCGCCTGTACCAGATTTACCGTCTCGACCATCGATACCGTTAGCACCGTTAGCGCCTACTGCTTTAGCAATATCACTTACTTTTGCTAATGTATCTTTTGTAGCTTGAGACAATCCTACTGTGTAGTTACGTGCATTAGTAGTTGTATCTACTGTATCGCCACCTGTAACAGACAAGCCTTCTCCCGCTGCTACTGTTGTATCGATAGCATCTACTGTGTATGTTGTTACATGGTCTGCTGTTTTAGGAGTTACTGTTACATTTTTACCAGCCCCTACTTTTACAGCGCTCGCTGCTAAGTCACGTACTTCATTTTTGCCAGCATCATTTAGATTATCTAAATCTTTATTCGCTGCGTTACCAAATTTTGTATCTACATAGGCTTTATTCGCTGCATCTGTATTTGCACCAGGTTCTCCTACATTTGTTAATTTAGATCCACCGAAGTCTACGTCACCTTTAGCGCCAGCTGCACCCGGTTTTACTGTGATAACAGCATTGTCACCATTTTTAATTGTCAATGGATCTGTGCCATTACCAGAAATACCTTTCATGTTGGTCAAAGTATCTGCTAATTTCACTACTAAGCCGTTTGCATCTGTAGTTGGATCTTTTTCCACACGGATGTTAACGCCTGCTTCTGTTGCTGGAGTTGTTGCACTTGGTGTGAAGTTTGTAGCACCTTTTACAGTTAATGTAGTGTCTAACTTACGTTCTACACCTTGGTTATCATCGCCTTTGAAAGTTAATGGTTTAGCTGCATTTTCTTTCACTGTATTGATACGAGCATCTAATTTTTCAACTGCTGCGCCTACATTGTTAACAGTGTCTGTGCCACCTGCTGCATCATCTTTTGTGATATTGTATGCAGGTTTTGTTAATGTTCCATCATTGCCAACTGTTGCATTACCACCAAGAGCATTCGCTAATTCTTGTTTAGCAGTATACAATTGGCCACCATTGACAGCATCTTTCGATTTGTCAGCAATCGTGCCATTAGCAATGTTGGATAATTTCGTACCTGTTGCACCTTCTGCTGTTGTAGTTGTACCATCTGGATTTACTAAACGAGCTTGTACTGCTGTTACTTCCGTAGCATCAGCTGCTTTGGTACCATCTGCATTGACTTTGCCAGCAGGATACCATTTGCCATCGTTAGCTTTTACAACACGGTTGCCGTTTTCATCTGTGTACACCACGGAACCCGCTTCGCCATTACGAAGAGCATTGACTTTCGTAGTTAAGTCTTTGCCGTTCAAGCCATCTGCTGCTGTTAACCCGTCTTTGCCCATACCAGCATCAGCGCCTGTACCAGGTTTTCCGTCACGGCCATCTACACCGTTAGCACCTACTGCTTTAGCAATGTCATTTACTTTGTCTAATTTTGTTTTTGCATCGTTAGACAAGCCAATGATCACTTTACCGCTATCTCCAGCTACGATTTCGATGCCAGATTTTGCGCTTTCTGCTGTATTCGCTGTTCCATCGCCTTGAACAAAGTCTAGACCAGTTGTTACTGCTACTGTTTTAGCTGTTCCACCATTGGCTTTATAGCCTAGGTTAGCATTACCTGTAGCAACATTATTTACATTTTCAATTGCTTTTTCCAAATAGCCTTTGTTAACAAGGTCATTAGCATCTGTAGGTGTAGCACTACTTGTGATTTTAGAAGTGCCAAAATCTACTTTACCAACTTGTGCTGGTTTCGTTACTGTGCCGTCAGGACTTGTTTCCGCTGCTGTTGTTGGTGTAATCGTAATGGATTGGTCACCGTTTTTGATAACCATTGGATCTGTGCCATTACCAGAGATACCTTTCATGTTGGTTAACGTATCTGCTAAGCTCACAGTTAAACCATTCGTAGGGTCGGATGCTACTTGGATGTTCACACCTGGTGTTGCAGTTGCTGCTGGTGTGAAGTTTGCCGCACCTTTTACAGCTAATGTCTCACCTAATTTACGACTTGCATTAGTTCCAGTATCTCCACTGAAAGTAAGTGGTTTGTCTGCTAATTCATTCAGTGCTGTTACATCTGCTTTTTTAGCTAATTCAGTATGTAATTGACCACCGTTGATAGCATCTTTAGAGCCAGCTTTGATTTCACCATCTGCGATATTGCTTAACTTAGTGGTACCGCCAGTTGTTGTACCATCTGGGTTCACTAAACGAGCTTGTGGTTTCGTTACTTCCGTAGCATCAGCTGCTTTTGTACCATCTGCATTGACTTTGCCAGCAGGATACCATTTGCCATCGTTAGCTTTCACAACACGGTTGCCGTTTTCATCAGTGTACACCACTGTTCCAGCTTCGCCGTTACGTAATGCGTTCACTTTTGTAGTTAAGTCTTTACCGTTTAGGCCATCTTCTTTTGTTAAGCCGTCTTTACCCATACCAGCATCAGCGCCTGTACCAGGTTTGCCGTCACGACCATCTACACCGTTAGCGCCTACTGCTTTGGCAATATCGCCTACTTTTGCTAATGTATCTTTTGTAGCTTGAGACAATCCTACTGTGTAAGCACGTACCTTATTAGTATCTTCCGTACCACCAGTGACTTCAAGACCTTCTCCAGCTGCTACTGTCGTATCGATAGCATCTACTGTGTAAGTTGTTACATGGTCTGTTGTTTTAGGTGTGACTGTAACATTTTTACCAGCCGCTACTTTTACAGCACCCGCTGCTAAGTCTTTAACTTTCTCTTCGCCTGCAGTGCTTAGGTTATCTAGGCTTGTATTGGTTTTGCCTGCTAAAGCTGTTACATCTGCTTTTTTCGCTAATTCAGTATGTAATTGACCACCGTTGATTGCATCTTTGGAGTTTTCTCCAATCGTGCCATCTGCGATATTGCTTAACTTAGTGGTACCGCCAGTTGTTGTACCATCTGGGTTCACTAAACGAGCTTGTGGTTTTGTTACTTCCACCGCATCAGCTGCTTTTGTACCATCTGCATTGACTTTACCAGCAGGATACCATTTGCCATCGTTAGCTTTCACAACACGGTTGCCATTTTCATCTGTGTACACTACGGAACCAGCTTCGCCGTTA
Organism: Veillonella sp. VA137; assembly: GCF_003992015.1. Taxonomy (GTDB): domain Bacteria; phylum Bacillota; class Negativicutes; order Veillonellales; family Veillonellaceae; genus F0422. The sequence continues at coordinate 9,585 of NZ_RQVK01000017.1, read as the reverse complement.
CGAAGTGCATTCACTTTTGTAGTTAAGTCTTTACCATTCAAGCCATCTGCTGCTGTTAAGCCGTCTTTGCCCATACCAGCATCAGCGCCTGTACCAGGTTTGCCGTCACGGCCATCTACACCGTTAGCGCCTACTGCTTTAGCAATATCATTTACTTTGTCTAATTTTGTTTTCGCATCGTTAGACAAGCCAATGATGACTTTGCCGCTATCGCCAGCTACGATTTCGATGCCAGATTTTGCGCTTTCTGCTGTATTCGCTGTGCCATCGCCTTGAACAAAGTCTAGACCTGTTGTTACTGCTACTGTTTTAGCTGTTCCACCATTGGCTTTATAGCCTAGGTTAGCATTACCAGCTGCTGTTTGGTTGACCGCTTTAATCGCTTCATCTACGTAGAACTTATTCGCTGCATCTGTATTGGCACCAGGTGCTCCTACATTTGTTAATTTAGAGCCACCGAAGTCTACATCACCTTTAGCGCCATTAGCACCAGGTTTTACTGTAATAACTACATTGTCACCATTTTTAATTGTCAATGGATCTGTGCCATTACCAGAAATACCTTTCATGTTGGTCAAAGTATCTGCTAATTTCACCACTAAGCCGTTAGCATTTGTAGTTGGATCTTTTTCTACACGGATGTTCACGCCTGCTGCTGTTGCTGGATTCGTAGCACTTGGTGTGAAGTTTTCCGCACCTTTTACAGTTAATGTAGTACCTAATGCACGTGTTACAGCTTGCGCATCGTCGCCTGTGAAAGTAATTGGATCCGCCGCATTTGCTTTTTGGCCTAATGCAGTATTGATAGTTGTAATATCTGTTTTCGTAGCTAAGCCACTAATTTTGAACTCTTTACCAGTAGCTTCTGCGCCTGTACCATCTTCTTGTTTTACAGTCACAACGCCATCATCACCAACAGCATATGTATCTGCTTTTACATGAAGTTCAGAAGCCTTATCTACTTTGCCTGCTAAAGCTGTTACATCAGCTTTTTTCGCTAATTCGTCATGTAATTGACCACCGTTGATGGCATCTTTAGAGCCAGCTTTGATTTCACCATCTGCGATATTGCTTAACTTAGTTGTACCGCCAGTTGTTGTACCATCTGGGTTTACTAAACGAGCTTGTACTGCTGTTACTTCCGTAGCATCAGCTGCTTTGGTACCATCTGCATTGACTTTGCCAGCAGGATACCATTTGCCATCGTTAGCTTTTACAACACGTTTGCCGTTTTCATCTGTGTACACTACGGAGCCAGCTTCGCCGTTACGAAGAGCATTTACTTTTGTAGTTAAGTCTTTACCGTTCAAGCCATCTGCTGCTGTTAAGCCGTCTTTGCCCATACCAGCATCAGCGCCTGTACCAGGTTTACCATCACGACCATCTACACCGTTAGCGCCTACTGCTTTAGCAATGTCATTTACTTTATCTAATTTTGTTTTCGCATCGTTAGACAAGCCAATGATCACTTTGCCGCTATCTCCAGCTACGATTTCGATACCAGATTTTGCGCTTTCTGCTGTATTCGCTGTGCCATCGCCTTGAACAAAGTCTAGACCTGTTGTTACCGCTACTGTTTTAGCTGTGCCACCATTTGCTTTATAGCCTAGGTTAGCATTACCAGCTGCTGTTTGGTTGACCGCTTTGATAGCTTCATCTACGTAGAACTTATTCGCTGCATCTGTATTAGCACCAGGTGCTCCTACATTTGTTAATTTAGATCCACCAAAGTCTACATCACCTTTAGTGCCAGCTGCACCCGGTTTCACTGTGATAACAGCATTGTCACCATTTTTAATTGTCAATGGATCTGCGCCATTACCGGAGATACCTTTCATGTTAGTTAACGTATCTGCTAAGCTCACAGTTAAACCATTCGTAGGGTCGGATGCTACTTGGATGTTCACACCTGGTGTTGCAGTTGCTGCTGGTGTGAAGTTTGCCGCACCTTTTACAGCTAATGTTTCGCCTAATTTACGAGCCGCATTCGTTCCAGTATCTCCACTGAAAGTAAGTGGTTTGTCTGCTAATTCATTCAATGCTGTTACATCTGCTTTTTTAGCTAATTCAGTATGTAACTGACCACCGTTGATAGCATCTGTAGAACCAGCTGCAATGTTGCCATCTGCAATGTTGCTTAACTTAGTTGTACCACCAGTTGTTGTTCCATCTGGGTTCACTAAACGAGCTTGTGGTTTTGTTACTTCCACAGCATCAGCAGCTTTTGTACCATCAGCACCTACTTTGTCAGCTAAGTACCATTTACCGTCTTTCGCTTTCACAACACGGTTACCGTTTTCATCTGTGTACACCACGGAACCAGCTTCGCCGTTACGTAATGCGTTCACTTTTGTAGTTAAGTCTTTACCGTTTAGGCCATCTTCTTTTGTTAAGCCATCTTTGCCCATACCAGCATCAGCGCCTGTACCTGGTTTACCATCACGGCCATCAGATCCATTAGTACCAATTGCATCAACTGCTTTTTGTACTTTCGCTAATGTATCTTTTGTATCTTGAGACAATGCCACTGTATAGTTACGTTTGTTTGTAGCTGTATCTACTGTATCGCCACCTGTAACAGACAAGCCTTCCCCAGCGGCTACTGTCGTATCGATAGCATCTACTGTATATGTTGTTACATGGTCTGTTGTTTTAGGTGTGACTGTAACATTTTTACCTTGAGCTACTTTCACAGCTTCTGCTGCTAAGTCTTTTACTGCCGCTTTACCAGCATCATTTAGATTATCTAAATCTTTATTCGCTGCGTTACCAAATTTTGTATCTACATATGCCTTATTCGCTGCATCTGTATTAGCACCTGGTGTGCCAATATTCGTTAATTTAGAGCCACCGAAGTCTACCTCACCTTTAGCGCCAGCTGAACCCGGTTTCACTGTAATAACTGCATTGTCACCATTTTTAATTGTCAATGGATCTGTGCCATTACCAGAAATACCTTTCATGTTGGTCAAAGTATCTGCTAATTTCACCACTAAGCCGTTAGCATTTGTAGTTGGATCTTTTTCCACACGGATGTTAACACCTGCTGCTGTTGCTGGGTTCGTAGCACTTGGTGTGAAGTTTTCCGCACCTTTTACAGTTAGAGTAGTACCTAATGCACGAGTTACAGCTTGTGCATCGTCACCTGTGAAAGTAATTGGGTTTGTTTTCAAACCTTCTACATCAGATGCATTCGCTTTATTGTTTAAAGTATTGTTGATATTTGTAATATCTGTTTTTGTAGCTAAGCCACTGATTTTGAATGCTTTATCAGTAGCTTCTGCGCCTGTACCAGCTTCTTGTTTTACAGTCACAACACCATCGTCACCAACTTTATATGTGTCTGCTTTTACATGGAACTCAGCTGCTTTATCTACTTTACCGTCTAATGCTGTTACATCCGCTTTTTTCGCTAATTCAGTATGTAATTGACCACCGTTAATCGCATCAGTAGAACCAGCTTTAATGTCACCATCTGCAATGTTGCTTAACTTAGTTGCGGTTGTCGTAGAACCAGTTGGGTTCACCAGACGAGCTTGTGGAGTTGCCACTGCTACTGCATCAGCAGCTTTTGTACCATCTGCATTAACTTTATTCGCTGGATAGTATTGACCATCATTAGCTTTTGCTAAACGGTTACCGTTTTCATCAGTGTACACTACTGTACCAGCTTCGCCGTTACGAAGTGCATTCACTTTTGTAGTTAAATCTTTACCATTTAATCCGTCTTTGCCAGTTAAGCCTTTGTCACCTGCTGTTGCATCAGCTGCTTCTGGAGCTTTACCAGTACCTGCTTTACCATCACGACCGTCAGCGCCGATTGTGCCTACTGTGTTAGCTAAATTTTCTACTTTTGCTAATTTAGCTTGTGTATCTGCAGACAAAGCCACTGTATAGTTACGTTTATTCGTAGCTGTATCTACTGTATCTCCACCTGTAACAGACAAGCCCTCGCCAGCGGCTACTGTCGTATCGATAGCATCTACTGTATATGTTGTTACATGATCTTTTGTTTTAGGTGTGACTGTAACATTTTTACCTTGAGCTACTTTCACAGCTTCTGCTGCTAAGTCTTTTACTGCCGCTTTACCAGCATCATTTAGATTACTTAAATTTTTATTCGCTACGTTACCGATTTGAGTATCTACATAATTTTTGCTTGCTGCATTATCGATGGCATTACGTGTGGCTTCATTTAAACCAAATGTTACTTTGCCATCGTCACCAGCTACGATTTCAATACCCGCTTTTGCAGTGGCCGCTGTCGTCGCAGTACCATCACCTTGAACAAAGTTTAAGCCTGTGCCAACAGCCACTTGTTTAGCAGTTCCACCATTCGCTTTGTAACCTAAGTTAGACACTGTGCCAATTTGAGTATCTACATAGGATTTATCTGCTTTATCTCCTAATGTATTGTTGATATTAGTAATATCACCTTTTGTAGCAAGTCCTTTAATCTTGAACCCTTTGCCACTATTTTGCGTGCCACTTGCATCTTCTTGAATTAAGGATACTTCACCATTATTTCCTACAGTATAGTCTCCTGCTCTTACATGAAGTTCTGCTGTTTTATCTAATTTAGCTGCAAGATCAGATACATTTGCCTTCGCATTTAATGCCGTATTCACAACGCCAGCTGTCACTAATTTATTCGCATCGCCAGTACTAGTAACGGATCCCGCCAAGTTAGGTGTAATTGTAACAGCACCGTTAGTAGTCGTCACTCCTAATGCATTAGTATTACCACTTGATACAGATTGAATACCTGTAGCATTAACTGTCACAACGCCATTTGCATTGTCGATAGTTACATTGTTGCCTGCTTTTAAAGTTACTTTACCATTTGCATCAGGTGTTACATCAGCTGCAGCTGCTGTACCGCTTTGCGTTTTTAATCCCCAAGCAGCTGCTCTCAACTGTTTCACGTTAACTGCATCGTTATCGTTCACACCGCCTGCTACATTTAGGATACGACGATATTTACCAGACTGACCAACAGATACAACGCCGTACCCTGGATCATCGTTTACTTCACCGCTGAAAGCAGCTGTTGTTTTTGTAGCTGTATCAGCAGAATTTACTTGAGAGTTCAAGCCTAATGCTACAGAATATTTAGCACCTGTTACCTTAGCACCAGCACCAATTGCCACAGAAGATTCTGCATCCTTAGTTCCATCACGTTTTACTTTTGCATTACCGCCGATAGCGATGGCATAGTTGCTTTCAACAACAGCTTCTTTACCGACCGCAATACCTTCTGTAGCACCATTATATACCGTTTTTGAGTCTTTTGTTGTCGTATATCCTGTGTACGCAGCATAACCTAATGCAATGGATTCGCTACCTAATGCATTAGTACTAGCACCAATACCTACTGCATTATTCGCTCGAGTCTCAACTTTTTTACCAATACCTACAGAACCATATCCAGTTACATTGACTTCGGAACCGCCTGCAAATGTATCAGACTCATTGGTATTTACTTTATACCCCACGGCAATACCACGAGCATGGTCCGACTTAGCCTCTAAACCAATCGCGACAGCGCTATGATTGCTAACTTCCACATTGGAACCAATACCTACAGATTTTTCCCCACTGACAGTAACATTCGTACCGATACCTGTAGATAATTGCGCCGAAGTAATAACATCACGGCCTAGGGCTGTAGAATAGTTTCCACTAGCTTTCGTATAAGAACCAACTGCTAGTGCCCCTGCAGCGGTAGCGCCGTCATTGTTTATATTAGATTTCACATCAGCCACACCATTGACAGTTCGATTATCAGTTTCCGTTGTGTTCACAGAATAGTACTTCGGAGCTACGGCTCTCAACTGTTTTACAGTGACTGCATCATTATCATTAACACCGCTAGCTACATTGATAATACGACGTTTTACAGTGCCGTTATTACCAACGGACACAACACCATTACCTGGGTCGTTGATATCCTCATTGGTGAAAGCTGCTTTTGTTGGAGCTTTTGTATCATTATATTCAACAGCAGAATTTAAACCCAAGGCTACAGAATATTTCGACCCTGTAACATTAGCGTTAGAACCTAATGCCACTGCTCCTGTCGCTGCTGCTGCATTATTATTAGCATCTTTTCCTTCTAGTACTTGTGCACCAGGACCAATGGCCACTGCATTAGTAGCTGTCGTAATTTTTGAAGCTGCCCCCAATGCGATAGAGCTAGCTCCATCTACTGCTGCAGCACGACCGATAGCCACGCCATCATTGACACTCGTACCTGCATTAGTGACATTACCAGTTGCAGCATCTACTGTTTTCACAACGCCCACACGTGCATTCGCTCCCATAGCTAAGGAGTTCCAACCACTTACGTTGGAGTTTGTACCCAGTGCTAACGCATTCCAGTAATAGGCTTTTGCATCCTTACCGATAGCCACGCCACCATTACCATTGCTGCCTTCACTCCAAGCTTGCGCATTATCACCGATGGCTACACCGTGGTCAACGTTTGCATAGGCATTAGGACCCATAGCTACCGATTTTTGACCATTCGCATAGGCATATACACCTAACGCTAATGCATTGGTACCTGTGGCTGTATCATTATCGAAGTTAGACTTAATTTTAACAACAGCATTTTTTACCTTTGTACCCATTGGATCGTTGATATCTGGATAATCTTTGGCCTCTTTATTAGATGCCCCTGCAATGGAAAGGAAATGGGCGGATTTATCAGTCCAGTCACGTAACTGTGCCACAGTAACCGCATCGGTATCTAACGCACCTGGTGCTACGTTGACGATACGACGAAGACCACGGCGACCGGTAGACTTACCATCAGCACCTTTCTCATCCCAGCCACCAACGGATACATAACCAGCCGTTACGGCATTTAATTTCGCTAACTCTGTACCCAATGTGGATCCTTGTGGCAAGTATGGATCAATAGATAAACCATGTACATTAGTAGCAGATGCACTGGCACTAAAGTTAGATTGACGAGTATTCGGATTCCCCCAATAATGAGTAGTAGAACGGTAACCTAAAGCAACGGAGTTTTCAAAATCTGCTGTCGCCAAACGGCCCAATGCTGTGGAAGATGCTTTTGTAACTGCTGCCAAATCACCTACTGCCAAAGAACTGGTAGCACCTTCTGCAATTCGAGCCCGTGTACCGAAGGCAATACTGTTCGGTGTATTATTTGCAACATTCGCATTATAACCGACCGCCATAGAGTTCAAGGAGTTATCACCAATGCTTGCACTACTACCAAGAGCTACGGTGTTACCCGCATCGGTACCGATGTTAACATTCGCACCTAACCCAGTAGCATTCATGGAACCATACCCTATCTTAGCACGTACCCCTAACCCGATAGAGGAAACGCTGCGGATATCTGTACCATAACCCATAGCAATACTGTTATCACCCATAACACGAGATCCAGGGCCCATACCAATAGCACCTGCCCCAAACACTTGGGACTGTGTACCAATAGCAATGGAGTTTTCTTTCCGTACTTGTGCCCCTACACCAACAGCAATAGAGTTAGCGGAGTTCTCACTTACATAGGATAAGGAACCAATACCGATACCACTTAAGGAATCTACTACGGAACCAGAACCTTCGGCAATGGCTGATGTCCCTTTGGCAGACGCATAGTAACCAATCGCAATGGCATTGTCACCGCTCTTTTTAGATTTTTGTACAGTTTGTGTATTGCCATCCTCATCTTTTGTAGTTAAGTATACACCATCTAGCTTTTCAACTGTTAATTTGTTTGTTGCATTCTTATCTTCAACGGCGTCTACCACACTTTTAATGGTATTACCCACTGTATTCCAACTTTGATGCGATACTTGACCACCATCTACAAGAGCCATTGCATTCACATCTGTCAACGTGATAGCATCCACGTCTGCTTTTGCGTTATCCATAGCTGTTTTTGCAGCAGCAATAGCCGCCTCTGAAGCTCTAGCATCGATTTTTGCATAATACTCACGTGCTTTATTTTGATACGTCTCTAATGCCGCTAATTGTGCTTCTGAATAATTCCCTAATTTGCTACGCACCGCTTGACGCAATGGGTTCGTTGCACTATGACCATCTGCTGCAGCGATATTATTTGCAATACTCGCATTGGCATACGTTTTGTAACCGAAAGCCAAGGAACCTTTACCTACGGCTTTCGCACTATAACCATAGGACATAGCACCATCATCGGTAGATTCATTTCGGTTACCTACCGCCAAGGATTGAGGCGCGAAGGAACGACTTTGTTCACCGATCGCAACGGCACCCTTTGCATTCTCTGCTGTGTAAGCACGAAGACCCATGGCTGTAGAACCTTCACCGAAGGCATAGGACAAAGTACCAATCGCTGTGGAACCATCTTTATAGGCAATGGAACGAGAACCGATCGCGATGGCACCAACACCACCAGCGTAGGTAGGGCTATACATCTCTGTACCATCTGATAAATAGGAACGATTAAAATCTGACCAAGACGTTAATTTAAAAGGTCCCTTGGCATCATTTTCAGAAGAGTACCATTTACCTTCTCTAAACAGTTTGGCAACAGCCGGATTGTTGCTTTCACCATTACCGAATATACCTTTTAAGGTCTCCCTACTCAAGGAGTCCTTATATTTTGTGGAAATATCGTCATTACCGATGGCGATAGAGGAGTCCCCTGCGGCATACACGTCATTACCGACAGCCGTCGCCTGTTTCATAGCAAACGTGTTACTACCGATCGCCGTACCTTGGCCACCTGCTACATGGGCGTTATTACCAACGGCAGTAAATTTTTCCTCTCTGGCACCCTCAACAATACCATGCGCATAAGAGCCGGCACCAATGATAACAGAGTTCTTCGCCGTACGGTTCAAGTCACCATAGACATTACCATTTCTAATCGGCGCGAATACAACAGAATTACGTGGTAAATGAATATTGCCATTGCCATTAGAATAACTGGAAGCCCCCGTAGCACCTGAATCAAGGTCCGTTTCCACATAAATAATCGCTTGTGCTGGTGGCGCAAAAAATCCAATACCACCAGTGATCAAGAACGCAATAACTGCCCCCTTGCTGTATATCCCTTTGTCTTTCAACACGCGTTTCAGAAATCGCTCGCATTCCTTAAACTCGAAACTCTTTCCCATAAGCCTATCCTTTCTGCTTTTACAAGCAAAACCATTCATCACTACCCTACTCTATCGTTACAGCGTACTCCTTGGTACCGCTGTTATGTATGGTGTAATAGTAAACAACATGTATACACATAGATATGGATATATACCTTCACGATCACATATATCTGAAATCACATGTATATGCTTCATAGTGTCCTAACCATCTAACTCATTGCACAGTCATACTACGCAATTTGTATGAACACTTGCACATTCATCATGCTTCGTAAATTATCTTCAACCTATGTTGTTTTGAATCTTGAAATAAATATACAAAAAGAGTAATATTTTCAAATCGATTAATTTAAATCGATATGTCCATATCTTTATGTATACACATTCACTATATATTATACTAGTTTGCTAGACTTTATACAACGCATAAAGCCTACATTTTTGATAAATAAACGCC
>NZ_RQVK01000016.1 GCF_003992015.1 Veillonella sp. VA137 | reverse complement strand
AGAATAGCGCTAGCTATTTCCATAGCTAGCGCTAAAAGCTTTTACATGAGTAGCCCCCACATTTGACAAAGAGCCTAATTATTTATATAATGTTTGACGATTTTCTTCTAAAGCTTCTAATGCACGTTCTAAATTAGATTCCACGTATTTGAACACATCACTAGCATATTGAATAGAACTATTTTTAAGTTCCTCAGAAGATTTATTAGCTTCTGCAATAATATGATTAGCATGTTCTTGTGCTTGTTTCACTAGTTCACTTTCTTCTGTTAATTTTTGAATGTATTCTTTCGCTTGCTCAATCAATGCATCGGCTTGTTTTTGACCTTCCGCTACGATACGATCACGTTCTGCCACAATGCGACGAGATTCTTCTAATTCAAGTGGCAAAGATTCTGTCAACGCATCTACTATACGCATAATCTCTTCTTCTTCAATTAACTTTTTATTTGTCATAATCATATTGTTACTAGTAACAATCAAATTTTCCAATTCTTCTAATAATTTTTCTGTTCTCATGGCGTCCTCCTATTTTTCTTGTACTGTAATAAATTTATCTTCTAGTGCTTGTTTCACAACATCCGGTACTAAACCTTCTAATTTACCACCAAATTTAGCTAATTCTCGTATCCCCGTAGAGCTTACGAAGGCATATTTATTGTTGGTCATAATAAAAACAGTTTCAATTTCATCATCTAAATATTTTGAAAATAAAGCTCGTTGAAATTCATATTCAAAGTCGCTCAGCGCACGGAGACCACGAATGATAATATGACTATCTCTCGATTTTACATAATCATTCAACAAACCAGCCCCAAAATCCACTTCAACATTAGGAATATGTGACACAGACTGACGAATTAACTCTGCTCGTTCATCCAAGGTAAACAAGTACTTTTTATTTGGATTCTCTAAAATCACTACGATTAGCTTGTCCACTAATTTACTAGCGCGCTCAAATATATCTATATGTCCATTTGTAACAGGATCAAAACTACCTGGACAAACCCCAATTCTCACGATATAAGCCCCTTTCTACGGTTCTCGACACAGAATGTCAACGCGAGTGTACCCAAAGGATAGGGCTTTTACAAGCATCCACTTGGGCAATAATTCTAATATTTCATTCTTATGGCGTTCTAAAATTAAAAAGCCATCTTCGGTAAGTAATTGTAACTCTTCCACTAAGTCCAATGTTTTTTGGACATACCCTTTTTCATAAGGGGGATCAGAAAATATCAACTGAAACTGCTTTCCTTGTAACCGTGAAAGTGCCGATTCCATAGTACATTTCATAATTTCCAATCGGTCTTCTACCTTACAATGTTGTGCATTCTTCCTAATGCACGTATCAGTGCGCGTATCTACCGCAATAGCATGACTAGCACCGCGGCTCAAAGATTCGATGGCGAGCGCACCTGTTCCAGAAAATAAATCTAGCACCTGCGCCTCAAAAAATCCTCTTCGACTTTGTATGACATTACAAATACTTTCACGCACTCGATCTTGTGTAGGTCTTGTATCCATACCTTTTGGAGCTTGTATGGTATGCCCTTTAGCTGTCCCTGAAATAATTCTCATATATTTTACTACCTGTACTTGTATATTCTACATGATTTTACTATGGGGTACAATAGATTTTTTATGAAATCTTCCTCATAGTCTATGACTCACTGCAAACTTCTTGTTTTACATCACGCATCATCAACTGCATTAGCACTTCTGCCGGTGGAACCTTATGATATAACACCTCATACAAAGCATTAGTGATAGGCATATCGATTCCCTTTGCTTTGGCTAAATCATAAATAATACGAACTGCAAAAAAACCTTCCACCACCATCTGGGAATTGTTGATAATATCTTCCATCGTCTCTCCATCGGCTAATTTTTGCCCGGCTCGACGGTTTCGACTATGAGGACTCATGCATGTAGCAATTAAATCTCCCATTCCTGAAAGTCCTGCATAAGTTTCTGCTTTTGCCCCCATGGCAATACCAAACTTCGTCATTTCATGAAGTCCACGAGTCAGTAGGGCTGCCAATAAATTATCACCTAGCTGCATACCATGGGCAATTCCTGCTGCTAAGGCGATAATATTTTTTGTGGCTCCCCCTAGCTCTACGCCGATTACATCTGTATTACCGTATACTCGAAATCTCGGTCCACCCAAGGCTTTTTGTAATGTGCAAATCGCCCCTTCCTGTTGGCTTGCTACTACTGTGGCAGCTGGCAAATTACGACCTACTTCTTCCGCATGATTAGGACCAGATAAAATAGCCGTCGCTTTCACTAAGTCTTGAACTTCTTCTTCAATGACCAAAGATAATCGTTTTTCGCTTTCTTTTTCCAGTCCTTTAGAGCATCCTACGATAATCATAGCTGGTTGTAAATATTGTTTCAACTCCTGTAAAGTACTTCGCACATAACTGGATGGCGTTACCAGTAACACCACTTCTGCATCTACTAAGGTAGCTGCATAAGAATGTTGAAACTCTAGTGAGCTAGGCAATACAACTTCTGGCAAATAAGGATTAATACGATATTCACGCAAGTAATTTGCTTTCTCTTCCGTACGGCAATACATAGTCACCTGGTGACCTGCCTCTATCCCTTTCAGAGCTAGTGCAGTACCCCAACTACCTGATCCAATAACTGCAATTTTCATAATTACTCATCCTTTGTAATACGTTTCACAGCTAACTCTTTTCCTTGTAAAAGACGCATAATATTTTCTCTATGGCGGAATACAACGAACAATGCCGCTACAGCGCCAAAAATAATATATGGCAATGGTTCAGATAAACAGTACATCACGATAGGCACCAGTGTAGCTGCTACAATGGACCCTAAGGATACATAGGAAGTAAACTTAACAATGATGGCCCATACAGCAAAGCAAATTAACGCTGCTATTGGTGATAATGCAATGAGCACGCCCAATCCTGTAGCCACTCCTCTACCGCCAGAAAATCCCAGAAAAATAGACCAATTATGACCAATCATAGCACATAATCCACCTACAATCATCCATTCTGGGTTCGGCGAAAATAAGAGTACACCAATAGCACCTTTCCCCGCATCACCCAAGAACACAGGTAAGGCAGCTTTCATACCTAATACTCGATAGGTATTAGTAGCGCCGATGTTTTTACTACCATATTGGCGCACATCAGTATGGAAACAAAGTTTTCCAATAATTAAACCTGTAGGAATAGAACCTACTAAGTACGCTACCAAAACTAATACAGCAATTTCCATCGTTATCATTCTTCATCAGTTCCCTTCTTACCACGAAGTACTAATCGAATTGGAGTCCCTTCAAAGCCAAATGATTCACGAAGTCGGTTCTCCAAGAAACGCATATAGGAGAAATGGATTAATTCTGGTTCATTCACAAATAAAATGAACGTAGGCGGTTTTACGCTTGCCTGTGTCATATAGTAAATTTTAGGAATCCGTCCACCACGAGATGGCACTGGGTTCACTGTTTGTGCATCTGATAACAGTTGGTTTAATACACTCGTAGAAATACGCATATGTTGTTGCTCAGACACATATTTAATTAATTCTGCTAACCGATGAACACGTTGTTTCGTTAACGCAGAAGCAAACAAGATTGGTGCATACCGTAGGAATGCCATTTCATCATAAATATCTTCTGTAAATCGTAGTGTAGTTTTGTCATCTTTTTCAATCAAATCCCATTTATTGACAACGATAACTAAGCCTTTACCAGATTCGTGAGCATAGCCAACAATTTTTTTATCTTGTTCAGTCACTCCATCGGTAGCATCTAATACTAAAACCACGATATCAGATCGATCAATAGCACGAAGAGAACGAACAATACTATAACGCTCTACAGGTGCATCAATACGAGATTTACGACGCATCCCAGCCGTATCGATTAACACAAAATCCTGTCCATCATGACTCCAATGAGTGTCGATAGAGTCTCGTGTTGTACCCGCCACATCACTGACGATAACGCGCTCTTGACCTAACAAAGCATTTGTAAGAGATGATTTACCCACATTAGGACGTCCAATCAAGGCCACATGAATTGTATCTTCATCTTCCTCGCTAACACTTTGTGGAGGGAAATGTTTCACCACATCATCTAGCAAATCACCTAAGTTCATTAAATTTTTGGCAGAAATACCGATTGGATCGCCTATGCCTAAATTATAGAACTCATAAATATTGGCTTCTTGGTTCACACTGTCAATTTTATTAACTACAAGAATCACAGGCTTACCACTAGCACGTAATAGATTTGCCACTTCTTCATCGGCAATCGTAATACCTTGCTTGCCATCTACAACAAAAAGGATCACATCCGCTTCTTCAATGGCTAATTGAGCTTGAAAACGCATCATCTTAGGGATTTCATGACTTTCCGCAGTGATGAACTCAATCCCACCAGTATCGATCATGGTAAATTCACGTTGTAACCACTCTGCATCAAAATAAATTCTATCACGTGTAACACCTGGAATATCTTCTACGATCGAAATTCGTTTATTAACAATGGCATTAAATAATGTAGACTTTCCTACATTCGGTCTTCCTACGACCGCAACTAATGGTTTTGACATACTTTCACCTCATATTTCAACTTCCTCAAAGGAAGAGTAAGAACACATAGTTTATCAACTTATATTGTATCACATAAACGAAAGCAAAAAAAGAACAGTAAGTCCATTGGACCTACTGTTCTTCTATTATGTAGAAATTATTCAGCTTCTTCTTCAGTTGCTACTGGTTCCATTAACTCAGTTAATTTTAAACCTAATTTCTTTTCGTCTTTGTTGAAAGAAATTACTTCTACTTCTACTTCTTGACCGCGGCTCAAGTAATCTTCTACTTTCGCATTGCGTTGTTTAGTCACTTGAGAGATGTGAAGTAAACCTTGGATGTCATCGTTGATAGCAACAAATGCACCGTATTGAACTGTGCGAACTACTTTACCAGTTACTTTATCGCCTACATGGATAGTTTCTTCTGCAACGTCCCATGGGCTTTTGGATAACGCTTTTAAAGATAAAGAGATTTTGCTGTTTTCTTCATCAAAGGATTGTAATTTAACGTCGATTTCTTGACCTACTGCTAACACGTCTTCAACGCGTTTAATTTTTTGCCAAGAAATGTCGGAAATGTGAAGTAAACCTTCGATTCCTCCGATATCAACAAATGCGCCATAAGGCATGATTTTACGAACAGTACCTTTGTAAGTACCGCCAACTTCTACATTTGCTAACGCTTCTTTTAATTTAGCTTGGCGTTCCACTTCAAGTACTTCACGACGAGAAAGAACTAAACGGTTTTTCTTTTCTTCAACTTCAAGTACTTTAGCTTCGAATTCTGTACCTACTAAGTTATCAAGGGATTTCACGAAGTGAATGTCACCTTGGGAAAGTGGAATAAAACCACGTAAAGACTTAACAGTTACGACTAAACCTGCAGGAATTGCATCCACACCTTTACAGATGATTGGTTCATCTTTTTCTTGTGCTTCAATAACATATTGCCAATCTTCATCTTTAGCCAAACGAGTGATAGAAAGATAAATTGGGCTATCTTCTTTGATGTGGTTAAGGATAACAGCTTTGATTTTATCGCCTTCCTTTAATACATCTTTAGCAGAAGCTGGTGTAGGGTATGCCATTTCTTTTCTCTCTAGTTGTGCTTCTGTTTTGTAGCCAAAGGATACATATGCACGTTCGTCATCGATTTGTACAACTTCCCCTTCAATCACATTACCTTTCTTAAATTCTTCTGCTTGCGCTTCTGATGCTGCAAATAATTCTGCAAAATTTTCCATCGTCTGAATGACCTCCTTAATTATCCAGTCTGGTGTCGATGCACCAGCCGTGACTCCTACTGTTGTGACGTCTTTCAACCACGTCATTTGTATTTCAGTAGCAGTTTCGATGTGGTATGTAGTACACCCTACATCACGACATACTTCTGCTAATCTAGTCGTGTTGCCGGAGTTCTTCCCACCTACCACGATCATAAGATCCACTTCTTTCGCCAAAGCTACAGCAGAATTTTGACGTTCCTCAGTAGCCTGACAAATTGTCTTGAAGATCTTTTGATCATTAGATTTTTGTTCTAATATTTTTATTATACTTTGAAACTTAAATTGTGAAAAGGTAGTTTGTACTACAACTCCAATTTTTTCCACGAATTGAATATTTCTAGCATCCTCTTCTGTTTCTACTATAATACCTTTATTACCTGCCCATAGATTAATACTCTTTACTTCTGGATGTTTCTTTTCACCCAAGATAATGAGCGTAAGCCCTTCATCAACAACTGACTTCGCATCTCTTTGTGCTTTTTGCACATGAGGACAGGTGGCATCTATAACTGGTAAACCTCTTGTTTCTGCCTCTTCATATACTTCTGGACCAACCCCATGGGAGCGAATGATAATAGTACCTTCTTCTACATCACTCAATTCATTAATGGCATAGACACCATTATCTTCTAACCGACCTACTACTTGAGGGTTATGAATAATTGGTCCCAATGTATAACTCAAATCTTGTGAGTCTGCTGCTTTTTCTGCCATAGTAACAGCACGCTTTACGCCGTAGCAAAACCCACAATTTTCTGCTAATCGTATTGTAAACATAGCATTCCCCTATTTATACTTACCTGCTTTATATTCATCAATCATAGTTTGGATAGCTGTTTTTACCACATCATTCACGTCTGCAATAGCCTCTACAGTTGCTTTTGCTTTTGCTACTACAATCGGTTTTCCAATAATAACAGCTACTTCTCCACGAATCATTTTATCGCTTCCTACAATGGCTATCGGTACTACTGGCACCCCTGTACGCAACGCCATCGAAGCTACGCCATCGTGAAAGCGCCCTAAAGAATCACCCTTTTGTCGTGTCCCTTCTGGAAAAATACCAAGCATTAAATTATCCTTCAATAAATTCATAGCATGACGAATAGCTAATTTATCGACTCCACCTCGTCGCACCGGAAAGGCTCCTAGCCAAGTACAAACTAATTTAGAAATTGGATTTCTAAATAGCTCTTCTTTTGCCATGAAGTTCACATGACGTGGTAATGCAAAGCCACATAAAGGAGGGTCATTATTACTCTTATGGTTTGGAGAAATGATGACCGGCCCTTCTTTAGGTACATTTTCTTTCCCATATACCTTTGTGCCATACCACCATCCATAAACGATGGTAAACGCAGATCTCCATAAGCATTCAGAAAATTTATCCATGATGCCCTCCTAGTTCCGCTTTACGAATTAAGTCAACAAGAGTTTGAACAGTTTCTTCTATACTAAGATGATCCGTTTCTACAACCACTGCATCATCTACGCATACAAGAGGAGATTCCTTTCGATTCATATCCATGGCATCTCGCTCTGCTACAGTACGACATACTTCTTCCAAAGAGATATTCTCGGAATCTTTCAACTCCAACCAACGTCGATGCCCACGAGTCTCCACAGATGCTGTTAGATAGACTTTTAATTCCGCATTAGGTAACACAATAGAACCAATATCCCTACCATCAAGAATCACACCGCCCGCTGATGCCATGTGACGTTGCATTTCTACCAACTTAGTGCGCACTGCTTTTTGTGCAGCCACTTGAGACACGTGACTTGTCACATATTGCGTACGGATATCTTGGGATACATCTGTTCCATTTACCCATACAGATAAACCCGTTTCTTCTACACGTAGTTCTAATTGAATCTTAGACAAAGCAGCTTCTACTGCATCTACATCATCAATAGATATACCCGCATTCAGTAGTGCCCAGGTAATGCCACGATACATAGCTCCTGTATCAATATATAAATACCCTAATTTCTTGGCTACTACTTTAGAAATACTACTTTTACCTGCACCAGCAGGACCATCAATGGCTACGGAAATTCGTCGATTCATATTAGACTCCTCCTTCTGCTGCATGAGTAGCAGCTACGTAGGCTGTAGAAAACGCAACTTGCAGATTATAGCCCCCTGTGAACGCATCCACATCCAAGACTTCTCCTGCCATATATAAACCATGCACCAATTTAGATTGCATCGTTTTGGGATCTACTTCTTTTACAGAAATGCCACCAGCTGTCACAATAGCCTCTGCTATAGGACGAGGTTTATGTACGGTAAGTCGCATATGTTGAATTGTGTCCACTAGTCGTAAGCGCTCCTCTTTTGTAATATCATGAATGGCTTTCGTTCCTTCCAATTCTGCTAGTTGACATATAACTGGAATTAACTTGGATGGCAATAGACCTTTCAATACATTCACTAATTGCTTATTTTGAGACTCACTGAAATCACGTTGTACTCGCTTATCTAAAACCTCTCGAGATAAAGCTGGTTTTAAATTAATTTCAACGATAATAGGATCTACTTGTTTCTTTAGTAACTTTGTCACTGTATGAGAAGCAGACAAAATAATCGGTCCCGTCACTCCAAAATGGGCAAATAGCATTTCTCCAAATTGTTTTGTTTGCACTTTGTTTTTCGCAATAATAGAGACTTCTACATTTTTTAGACTCAGCCCCATTAAGTCTTTCACCCAATGTTCTTTTGTTTCCAAAGGAATTAAGGATGGCCTAAGTTCCACTATGGAATGTCCCACCGAAGATGCTAATTCATAGCCATCTCCAGTGGAGCCAGTCAATGGATAGGACATCCCTCCCGTAGCGATGATGGCTGCATCGCACTCATAGGTTCTTGTATCTGTTATAACACCTGTAATAGCGCCATCTTGTACGATTAAATCCTTAACAGTTTCTTCTAAATGAAGTTGTCCACCTAATTTACAATACGTGTCTATAAAGGCATTGCGTACATCCGTTGCTTTATCCGACTCTGGAAATACACGGCCACCTCGCTCTACCTTAGTAGAGACACCCCAACTATTGAGCAAATGAATCATATCTTCATTCGTCCATTGTTGGTACGCACTATATAGAAACTTACCATTTCCAGGCGTTTGCTTAATAAAATCTTCTATAGGAGCCGCATTCGTCACATTACAGCGTCCCTTGCCTGTAATCCCCATTTTAAGGCCCACCATCTTCATTTTTTCAATGATGCGCACAGAGGCACCTAATTGTGCAGCTCGAACGCCAGCCATAAGACCTGCAGCGCCGCCACCGATGACAATAATTTTTTTCATATGTATCCTTATTTTATCGCTTGTAATTGTTTCACTTCTTCACGAGTTAATTTACGAAAAGCCCCACGTTTCAACCCTTTCAAATTCAATCCCGCATAATTGATGCGTTTCAAATTATGAATAGAGTACCCAAAGTGTTCAAACATACGGCGTACTTGACGATTACGCCCTTCATGGATGGTAATTTCTACAGTGGTAAGACCTGTTTTTCCATTAAATCCGTAGTCTGTAATTTCGCAAGGCGCCGTCATACCATCTTCTAGTTTGATACCTACTGCTAACTGTTCTAAATGTTCATCAAGCACACGATCTTTTACTTTTACTTCGTAGGTTTTCGTCACACCTTTTGATGGATGGGCTAAATTTTGCGCCATAGTTCCATCATTCGTCAATAGTAATAATCCTTCTGTATGGTAGTCTAATCGGCCTACAGGATAAATACGAACTTTTACAGAGTTAATATAATCCATAACAGTTTTGCGTCCTTCAGGATCTGTAATGGATGTAATCACCCCTTTTGGCTTGTTAAAAATATAATATTCCAATGCCTCTGGCTCCAATAGTTGTCCATCCACTTTAACGCGGTCCCGTGTAGGATTTACCTTTGCACCCAGTTCTTTTACATATTTACCATTCACAAGTACTTTGCCAGAAGTAATCAATTCTTCTGCTTTTCGTCGTGATGCCACACCACAACGGGCAATATATTTTTGCAAACGTTCTAGTTCCATATTAATCTCCTTCTATATCTATGGATAACCCCGCTGAAAGAGGCATAGACTGTTGCAATTCTTCAATAGAATTGGCACCTACAGTCCTTAAAAAGTTATCCGATGTTCCGTAAATCACAGGACGTCCGATAGTTTCCTTTCGTCCTAACTCTACAATCATGTCACGGGCCAATAATTGTTTTAATACTTTTTCACAGTTCACACCACGAAATTCTTCTACTTCACCTTTTGTGATAGGCTGTTTGAAAGCAATTACAGCCAACGTTTCCATAGCCGCTCCAGATAGCTTTTCATCTCTATGGCGAATTTTAGTAACAAATTCACTGCATTCTTGGGCGCTCACTAGTTCTATGCCCGATGCACTTTTACGAATCCTAATTCCTCGCCGTTCCTGTACTAACCTTTCTTCGTAACCTTTGATAGCTTTTTCAACTTCTGGTGCATAGACTTCAAAAATATCTGCTAATGTATCTATCGTTAAAGGGGTAGCTGCTGCAAATAATACAGCCTCTAACTGCTGAAATTCAATGCTATTCACAGCGCATCTCCTTCTTCTATACCTTCTACAATCACGTTATATATATCGTGATTGCCCACTATAATTCGCAATAGTTGACGTTTCATTAACTCTAATAACGCCAAAAATGTAACCACACTTTCTTCCTTCGTCTGTACCGAAGCAAATAAATTTACACAGGGCACTTGTTGATTCCTCGTCGCTAGTAATACATCTTCAATCCCTTGTTCCAATGTATATTCTTCACGTTCCATCATAACTTTGGGAGCTTCTACCTCAGGTCGATCATATCGTTCCTGCACTTTCTGAAAGCATGCCACTAATGCATCCCACTCCACAGTACAAACAAGATCTAATCCCACTTGGCTAAGCTCTTCCGGTCTATTAAATACATAGGATCCATCGGATACACGTTCTTCTAGGAGCTCCGTCAATTCTTTGATGCGTTTAAACTCCACCAATCGATTCACCAATTCGTCTCGTGGATCTTCTGTATCACTTTCATCCTTATGATTTATCTTAGGCAATAAAAGGCGTGACTTAATCTGCAACAACGTAGCTGCCATCACTAAAAACTCACTACTATAGGCAATATCAAATTGATTCCAAGTTTTGAGTATATCCATATATTGTGA
Organism: Veillonella sp. VA137; assembly: GCF_003992015.1. Classification (GTDB taxonomy): domain Bacteria; phylum Bacillota; class Negativicutes; order Veillonellales; family Veillonellaceae; genus F0422. The sequence continues at coordinate 23,245 of NZ_RQVK01000016.1, read as the reverse complement.
GGTGATATGCACAATGGGAATATCGTATATATCAATCTGATTCTTTTCAATCAAATGCAACAAAAGATCCAAAGGGCCTTCAAAAATATCCAGTTTAAAATCGTAGGTATTCATGAAAACTCCTTTCTACCAAAAATAAAGGTATGGCTTTCACCACACCTTGTATGAAAAAATTGCATTTCCTATTAGAAACAGTTAGAATAATACATAGACATACCAACGTATGTATCTAATAAGTATTATAAATGAAATGGGCGAAAATTGCTACACCCAGAAAGAGAGGCGACACTATGCATCGTCAAAGATGGAAACAGTTGGGACTGTATACCATCGTGTCCACTATCATCGCAGTGGCACTATTTTACATCTACGAACCAATTACTTTAGGGTTTGACATAGAAGATATCCTTACCTTATTCGTTCCTACTATTGTAGGCTTAACAGTCTTACAATCGATCATTCGTAGTTCCTTTAAAAAGGGATATATCATTGGTCATGGCATCGTAGGTATCAGTTGGGCATTAACATTCCCGCTCTTATTTCACTGGTCTTATGAAAAGCCTTTTTACTTCTACGAATTCGCCAACGATTTTTTATTTGGTCTAGTCTTATTCTGTGGTCTTAGTGTCACCCACTATTGGCTACTACAATGGGGAAAGGCAAAACGTATTTGGTCTGCTCTATACAGCATCCTTGACGTAGCATTGCTCCTTATACCAGTTGGTCAAATCGGGTACTATCTATCCACTTGGCATTGTATTACTCCTGCCACTATGATGGCATTGTATCAAACCAACCCCGAGGAAGCCTTAGGATTTGTAAAAAATATTATCGGCGTAGGTGGCATCGGAGGGGCTATCATAGGTATCGCTATCATACTTGGTCTTTTATACTTTGCCAATGTAAAAGCTCAAACGAACGATGAGCCTACTGTGTTCTATTCCTCTTTCTTTCAGCGATATCAAGATGATATAAAATGGATTCTATCCATCGCCCTCATCGTGTATGGTGGATATTACCTTTTCCCTCGTACAGATATTGTCAGCAATTGGCTAGAAGTTCGAGCCTATATGAAAGAGTTGCAATCTTATAATGATAAGCATGTTAGTGTATTTAACAATTTACAATTAAGCACTACCGAAACAGCGGCGCAAAAAACTCCAGGTACTGTCATCTTAGTCATTGGAGAATCTTCTTCTAGAGATTACATGAAAATGTATACTCCTGACTTCCCTTACGATGATACTCCATGGCAAGGTTCCCTGTATCAAAATCCAAACTTCAATGTCTTTAAACACGCTTACTCATCCTATGTGCAGACTGTACCGACTTTAGAAAGAGCCTTAACAGAGCGCAATCAATATGACGACAAACCATTCTTTGATGCTACTACTATTATCGATGTGGCGAAAAAAGCTGGGTATCACACCTCTTGGCTGTCTAACCAAGGTGTGTATGGCGAATACGATACGGCTATCTCCCTCATTGCTAAGGCTAGTGATACCCCTCGATGGGCTCACGAATCCTATGCTTTCTCCGATCAATATGATGGCGCTTTGTTACCACTGTTAAAAGACGTACCAAAGAACCAAAATAATTTTATTGTCATTCATATTATGGGTAGTCATATCTACTACAACGATAGATATCCTCACGAGTTCAGCAAATGGAAACAAGGTCCAAACCCTGAAGGAATTGAAGCTTATGCCAATAGCCAACTATATACTGATTGGCTGTTACAAGAAATTTACACCTATGCTAAGGATAACTTAAACTTACAAGCCATGGTCTATTTCTCTGACCACGGAGAAAATATTAAAACATCTCACAATCCAGACATTTTCAACTTTGGAATGACACGGATACCAATGTGGGTGTACTTATCTCCTACATATCGTAATGCGTATCCAGAAACAGCAATTACCCTACGCAATCATGAACAACAATATTTCACCAATGACTTATTGTATGATATGCTAGTGGGCATCATACATGCTCCATCTGGTAACTATGATGTAACACGAGATTTCTCCAATAAAGCCTATCGCTTTAATGTCAATAACTTAACTACAATGTTAGGTACACAACCATTGTCCTTAGATCCTGATGCGAAATAAACTACTACAAGTACAAAACAGGCACCAGCTATTGAAGTTGGTGCCTGTTTCATATCTATTCTTATAATCTCTTTGTCAAGTTTTGGGGTAGCAATTAATCAGTTCAGTCTCTTTATGCATAAAAATATACTTTAGCGCGATGGCTTTTACTGTCCCCCAAAATATATTATAGAGCCTTCTTTTATATAAATATAAGTCTTTGAGAAGATCTTTTACAGTCCTTCCCCCAATTATTATCGAGGCATAAAAAATATACCTCACATAGAGGACTCATACTATCTGTCCTATAGTAACAGAAACATGTTGGGGACACTCCCTAGGAGCATCCCCAATAATATGGTTACCATTATTTCGCTTTGTAGAAGACTCCTCGAGAATCTTTTTCTATAGGCTGAACCTGGTCATATAAACTTGTTTCTTTAAAATACGTTGCGTATTTATTCGGCACATAAATTAAGGCACGAGATAGCTTCTCTGCATCCTTTGCGAGCGCAATAGGTTTCACCATAGGCATAATATTCTTTCCATCTTCCCATACACTTTCATGTTCTTTGTAATGAATATAGGAAGTCGTCCGCCCTAAATAATAGGACAAGGAAGTACGGTAGTTACCATATTGATACACATCTAGTGGCGTAACACCTTCTAGTGCCACCACTTTATTAGCTAATACCTTAGCAGATTGGTCTTCCATAACTGGCACTAAGTTAGGAACTAATGCTAGATAGAATACAATAGCACTGGTTGCCATACTGCACACTATGGTTTTCCCTGTTCGTTTACTAGTGGCGTAGATGCAACTCACCACTGTTACCGCTAAACTAATCCAAAGATACGCACTATGTGATAAAGAGATGCTTAATCCCACTATGACTAATCCTAGTAAAAATGGAAATCCACCCAGTGCATATAGGGCAAACACCCTCCATGTCATCTTACGATCTTTGTATCCTTCTATACAAGCATGAATGCCCATACCTGCCCATAATGCCAAAGGAATCAGCATAATAAATGTGTAGGTAACATATTTAGTGGCCATACACGTGTAGAACAGAACAGTTCCTACAAACCAGAAAATAGACCAATACCAAATATAGGCGTGTTTCTGTTCATTAATACCACGAACTACAAAGCTAGTCCAAGGCATCATACAGATTGGTAATAAGGCAAAATACAAATACCACCAATTATGCTCTGGATGCTCTGGTACCGTCGCTCTCGTCACATTATGTAGCCCTAAAAATCCTTGGATAAAAGCATCTCCATGAACATGGTACATATATCCATACCAAGGTGCTACGACTAGGATAAAAGCAAGAATACCTTTCCAAGAAAAGACATATTTGAACCAATCCATACGACGATTCAAGGCCACATATAGAATTAAAATAATCCCTGGTAGCACGATCCCTACAGGGCCCTTGGTAAGTACCGCTAACCCAGCAAACAGATATGCATAGACCATATGGCGATGACTTTCACCTGTGATACCACGATATAAATAGTAAAAAATCCCCATAGAAAAGAGAAATAAATATCCATCCGTCACGACAGCATGACCGATGTACCAAAATTCTAACGCCGTTCCTAGGGCAATGGCACTCCACATGGCAATCCGTTCTACTTGATATATACTGAAAGCCATCCGATACATCGCTAATACTGTACAAGTAGAAACGACAATGGATGGCAATCGAGCAGCCAAATCAGAGATACCAAACAAAGAGTAGGACAGTATAAGCCCCCAATATGCCATAATTGGTTTATCATACCAATACATGTCATAAATCATAGGAGACAAAAACTCTCCATGTTTCATCATGGTCACGGCAGACAAAGCGTAGTTTGATTCCACTGTATCCGTCACAGGCAACGCCCATGCCATAAACAAGTAGAACAAAAACGTTCCTATCCCTAGCCATGCAAACCGCTTCCATGAAAATGTTTGTTCCATAGCAATACAACCTCTGTATTCAGATTTAAAAAAATAGTTTCCCCAACAAACGCATCACTAGCCAAGCTAAAATAATCACAAAAGCACCAGCAATGATAAATTTAGCTAGTGCAAATAACACTATAATAAGCATCACGATGCCTACTGCTATGCCTAGTTTCCAGTTCCAGCTAAGAGCATTCCACAAAAATATCTTCATATTAGGAATGGTTTGAAATTGGTCTTGTTCCTGTTGAGAAGATTGATAACGAGGAGCGTCATATGTACGCCCCTCTTCATCTATTGTTGTACCATCAAAGTCACGCAATTCCTCTTCTGAAAGAACGCGCGTTCCTTCATCATACTTTTGTTCTTGACTCATAGTCACTCCTATAGAGCTTGTAAATGTTTTTCCAACAATTCATTCACTACGCCAGGATTGGCTTTACCTTTAGAGGCACGCATCACTTGGCCCACCAAGAATCCGATAGCTTTACCTTTACCAGATTTGAAATCTTCCACAGATTTTGGATTATCTGCAATGACTTGTTTTACAATTTCTTCAATAGCTCCTGTATCGGTAATTTGAACTAAGCCTTCTTCTTCTACAATTTTGTCTGGATTTTTACCAGTTTCAAACATTTTGACAATCACTTGTTTTGCAATTTTACCAGAAATCGTGCCTTTTTCAATTAGGCTAATCATATCAGCCAATTGTTTTGGTTGTACTTTGCTATCCGCATAAGAAATACCAGCATCGTTCACAAGTTTTGCCAAATCACCGATGATCCAGTTAGATGCCGTTTTTGCATCTGCTCCAGCCTCTACGACAGCATCGAAATAGTCCGCTGTAGCACGTTGGCTTGTCAATGTACGTGCATCTTCACTGGACAATCCATAGGATTCCATGAAGCGTTGTTGTTTCGCTTCTGGCAATTCTGGTAAGGATTGACGGATTTCTTCTACATAGTTAGGATCTACCACGATAGGCACCAAGTCTGGTTCTGGGAAGAAACGGTAGTCATTTTCCTTCTCTTTCTTACGCATGGAAAGAGTGATACCTTTGCTATCGTCCCAAGTACGAGTTTCTTGAACAATCGTTTCTCCATCTTCCAAGGCTTCTGCTTGACGAAGTGCTTCGTATTCAATACCTTTTTGGATGCCTGTTAAAGAGTTCATATTTTTAATTTCGGTTTTCGTACCTAACTTTGTTTCTCCCACTGGGCGAATAGAAATGTTCGCATCACAACGCAAACTACCTTCTTCCATACGTCCGTCAGATACGCCTAAGTATTGTACAATAGCACGAATTTTATCCACATATTGGCGCGCTTCTTCACCAGAACGAAGATCAGGTTCTGATACGATTTCTAACAATGGTACACCTGTACGATTGTAGTCTACATTGGAGCTATCAGAGCTAGAAATAGTAGCACCACTATGCACTAATTTACCAGCATCTTCTTCCATATGGATACGGTTGATACGAATGCGACGAGTTTCACCATTCACCTCTACATCAAGATGACCGTTTACGCAAATAGGCAAGTCAAATTGAGAAGTTTGCCAGTTTTTAGGCAAATCTGGGTAATAATAGTTTTTGCGGTCAAATTTATTGAATAGTACGATTTCGCAGTTTAATGCTAAACCGACTTTGATAGCATATTCCAGCACTTTTTGGTTAAATACAGGCATAGTTCCTGGCAAACCTAAGCAAGTTGGACATACATGTGTATTATGGTCGCCCCCGAAGGCCGTTGTACAGGAGCAGAAAATTTTTGAATTTGTTTTCAGTTCAGTATGAACTTCAAGGCCTACTACTGTTTCATATTTCATAGTTTCAATTCTCCCATAGTTGGCAATTTTGTAAATTCAGGACATTCTTGTTCAAAGCTATAGGCTGCTTGCAACAATGTACTTTCACCCATAGCAGGCGCCAATAATTGCATACCGATTGGCATACCATTAGAACCAAATCCAGCAGGAATACTGATACCTGGGATACCTGCCAAGTTAACTGGCACTGTACATACATCCTCTAAATACATAGTCAATGGATCGTTGATTTTTTCACCAAATTTAAAAGCTGTATTCGGAGCGGTTGGTGTTAATAATACATCACATTCTTGGAATGCTGCATCAAACTCATTTTTAATCAAACGACGAGCTTTTAGAGCTTTTAAATAGTATGCATCATAATAACCAGAACTCAATACATAGGTACCTAACAAGATACGGCGTTGTACTTCTTCACCAAATCCTTGGGTACGAGTTTTGGTAGACATTTCCACCAAATTATCTGCTGGTACGCGAAGACCATAGCTAACTCCGTCATAACGAGCTAGGTTAGAACTAGCTTCTGCTAAAGCGATGATATAGTACGCAGACAAGGCATATTTTGTAGTTGGCAAGGAAATATCTACGATAGTGGCACCCATATTGCGATACGTTTCAATAGCTTTTTCCAAAGCTGCACGCACTTCTGGATGTAAGCCTTCACCAAAATATTCTTTTGGTACACCAATACGCAAGCCTTTTACATCTTTCACAAGAGTTTTTGTATAATCGACACGATGTCCTGGGATGGATGTAGAATCATGGAAATCATGGCCTGTAATAGCATTCAACACGATAGCTGCGTCACGCACATCTCTCGTAACAGGGCCAATTTGGTCCAAAGAAGATGCATAAGCAATCAAGCCATAGCGAGATACATTTCCATAAGTCGGTTTCAAACCAACCACACCACAATAGGATGCTGGTTGACGAATAGATCCACCTGTATCGGAACCTAATGCCCAGATTGCACTACCACTGGCAACAGCAGCCGCACTACCGCCAGAAGAACCGCCTGGTACATAGTCTGGATTCCATGGATTTGTCGTTTTGCCTAAGGCAGAGTTCTCTGTGGAGCTACCCATAGCAAATTCGTCCATGTTTAATTTACCCAAAATAACAGCATCTTGAGCTTGTAATTTTTCGATAACCGTTGCATTGTAAGGAGGCACAAAATTTTCTAACATGTGGGAGCCACATGTAGTAGCCACCCCTTTTGTACAAATATTATCTTTAATCGCCCCAGGAATCCCTGCTAATGGCGAAATAGTTTCTCCTTTTGCAATTTTAGCATCTACAGCCTCTGCTTGTGCTAACGCCGCTTCATGAGAGTCAGACAAGTACGCATGTACTGTTGGCTCTACATTACTTTTATGTGCCAATACAGCTTTTGTAAGCTCTAGGGCAGAAATTTCTTTATTTACTAATTTTTGATGTAATTCAAAAAGAGTCATGTATCTTCTCCTAGTTCTGTACAACACGAGGTACTCTGAAATACCCATTCTCTTCTTCAGGTGCATTTTGTAACGCCGCTTCTCGTGGCAATGATGGTTTCATCTCATCTGGACGATACACATTTTGTAATGGCACCGCATGAGCCATTGGCTCTACATCTGTTAAATCTAATTCTTCTAATTCCTCAACATAGGTAAGGATATTACTGAGAGCTTTTTCAGCAGCCTCTAAATCTTTAATTTCTAATCGGGATAATAAGGCAATATTCTTAATTTCCTCTTGACTAATTTTCATAGACACACATCCTTTCAATTTATATATTATACCATATTCTATCGGGAAAATGAAAAATACCAATATATAATAGGTCTAGTTTCCTATACATATTGGTATTTAGTCAGCTATTCATAATGTAAGGCATCAATAGGATTTAACTTCGCTGCTTTTCTAGCTGGATATAAACCAAATACAAGACCTATCGTCATAGAGAATCCAAAGGATAATAAAATAGGCCCTGTGGTCACTACAGTTTTTAACTTAGCTACTGTAGCAATCAGCTGTGACGCACCAATCCCCACTAGAATACCGATGGCACCACCTACGAGAGAGATAACGACGGCTTCAATTAAAAACTGTGTAATAATCGTACGATACGTAGCACCTAAGGCTTTACGAACACCAATTTCTCGAGTACGTTCTGTGACAGATACAAGCATGATATTCATAATACCAATGCCACCAACTAATAAAGAAATCGCTGCCACAGCACCTAGGAATAAGGTCATGGTAGCTGTATTTTCTTCTACCGCCTTCATAATGGATGCCATATTATTCACATTAAAATCATCGAGATCAGGATTTTTGATGCCATGACGAACACGCAAAATATTTTCTATATCTGCTTGCACCCGTTCCAAGTCTTCACCCTCTTTAGCTTGAATGTAGATCATACGCAAATAATCAACACCCATCACACGTTCCATCATAGTTGTATACGGTACTACAATGACATCATCTTGATCATTCCCCATAGTACCAGAACCCTTTTCATCAAGGACACCTACTACTTTAAAAGAATTTTTATGAATCCGAATATCCTTACCAATAGGATCTTCATTATCAAACAAGTTTTTTGCCACTGTGGCACCTATGACTGCCACCCGTTCACGGCGTTCAATTTGACTATCTGTAATAAAACGACCTGATTTCATAGTCCAATTGTTTACATACTGAAAGTCAGCGTTAGCACCATTCACAGTTGTGGTCCAATTCTTGCTCATGTACACAGTTAAATACGAATTAGCTGCTACTGGTGAAGCTGCTTGCACGCTATCCATCTTCGAAATAGCTTCATAGTCGCCCATTTTTAACGTTTTATTAGCACCAGATACCGGGCGTACCCCTGGTGTTCTAGGAGCCCCTGGATAAACCATTAATAGATTACTACCCAAACTGGAAATAGATTCTGTGATTTGTTGACGAACCCCATATCCAATGGATACAAGTGCAATCACCGCAGCTACACCAATGATGATACCTAGCATCGTCAATAATGATCGCATCTTATTGGCTATTAGAGATGACCAAGCCATTAAGAAACCTTCCTTATACATGGCTTTCACCTCCTACCTGCAATCCTTTCATATGGGGATTTATTCTATCTTCTACAATAAGACCATCTTTTAAAACCACATTGCGACCTGCATATTCAGCAATATCTGGCTCATGGGTGACTAAAATGATGGTACGCCCTTCTCGATATAATTCTGTGAAGATATGCATCACATCTAAACTTGCTTTTGAATCAAGGTTACCTGTAGGTTCATCCGCCATAATAATCGCTGGGTCATTTGCCAATGCCCTCGCAATAGCAACACGTTGTCGTTGTCCCCCTGATAATTCTGCTGGCATATGATCCAACCGAGTACCGAGCCCCAAATCTATCAATAACTGACTAGCCCTAGCTTTACGTTCTGCTTTAGACACTCCTGCATAGACCATCGGTAATGCTACATTATCTAGAGCCGTTAATTTAGGCAATAAATTAAAACTTTGGAACACGAACCCAATTCGTTTATTTCGTACATAGGCCAATTCATCGTCCCCCAGATGGGCTACTTCTTCTCCATCTAATCGATAGGAACCACTGGTAGGTCTATCAAGACACCCTAAGATATTCATAAACGTAGACTTCCCCGAACCAGAAGGTCCCATGATAGAGGTAAACTCCCCTTCATAAATGGACAAATCAACACCATGTAATACTGGTACCGTTAACTTTCCATTCACATAGGTTTTCGTAATCCCCTCCAAGGTAATGACTGCTTTTTTTGGAGTTTCCATTAGAATGGCCCTCTCTGTTGTTGTTTTTTCGTCGCACTTACATCACCACTGATAATGATTTCATCGCCTTCTGCTACTCCAGATATAATTTCAATTGTAGAATCACCCGTCATGCCAGTTTTCACACTGGTTCTAACAGGTTTGCCATCTTTGATGACATACACAAATTCTCCTACTTTATCGGAGCGAACAGCAGCCAATGGAACTACCAACACATTTTGTCGTTCTTCGCCATGAATTGTTGCCCGCGCTGTCATAGATGGGAAGAAATGACTTACATCGCTTGCTGGAATTGCTACACGCACTGTATAGTACACTACGGACGAGCTGGTCGTTCCCATACTACCTTTTGTGCCTAAGGAAATACTTTTAACAGTACCTGTGAAAGTCTGACCTGGATGCGCATCGACTGTAAAATCTACTTTGGCACCTTCTTTTACATTTCCAATATCTGTTTCGTCAACTGTTAAATAAATTTCTAAATCAGATAAATCAGCGATAGTGGCGATGATCATTTGTGTAGAAATACCAGTGGCGATAGTTTGACCTGCTTTCAAAGGCTCTCCAATAATGGTCCCATCCATAGGAGCTGTAATAGTACTATCTGTTAAGTTCGCTGCCACCTGATCATAACTAGCTTTTGCTTTTTCATAGGCTGCTAAGGCATTGTCATAGGTTTGCTGTGAAATGGCACCTTGTGACACTAGCGTACGGTATCGATCCAAATCTGTGGCGGTTTGGTTGAGCGTAGCCCTTGCATTATCTACAGAAGCTTGTAATTGACGAGAATCAATAGTAGCGATAACTTGCCCTGCTGTTACATGCTGATTGGCTTTTACCAGCACAGACTCTAATTTACCAGGAATATTTGTAGACACATCTACATAACGAACCGGATTAATGGTTCCCGTTGCACTAATAGTAGATGAAATACTACCTTTTCCTACTTTACCCGTTGTATACATAGGCGCATCTTTCGTTTGGCTACTACTATACCATTGCCATCCACCAATAGCTACCACTAAGATAGCCACAATGGCAATCCATAATTTTTTATTTTTCCACATGAAATATCTCCTTTCGTTTATCAATTGTATATAAAATACACCAACATAGTGTTTCCTTACTCTAATAGGAGTAACCTTCAACATATAGTATAGACTTTCATCTCCTTAAACTGGTTTACGCCTGCTGATAGCTTCCTTTTATAAGTAGCCTTTTACTATAGTATAAAACAAAATATACCATAGATAGAGGATAAAAAGAAAAGAAAACTAAAGTTAGTTTTCTTTATCTTATACAATACAATAGTAAAACAACTATGGAATTATTGTCCTAATACACGTATTAATTGGTATAAAGAAGTATCTAAAGGATACTCACACGTTGCAGCTTCCTCATAGTCTATGGCATCAATATGATTGCAATGAACTCCTATCAGATGATGTGTATGCCCCTCTAACAAGGCACGTACTCCCGCCTCTCCTAAGCGAGCAGCCATTAGTGCATCATACGCAGACGGTGAGCCACCACGTTGTAAATACCCTAAGACAGTAACAGAAGGCGCATAGGATGTATGCTCTTTAATATATTGGGCTACTTCAAAAGCGCTATAGGCTCCTTCCGCCACGATGATAATACTATTCTTTTTACCATTACGGGTTGTATTTTCTAATGATTCTTTTACCTCTTCTAATGTCATTGGCACCTCTGGTGTCAGCACCACCTCAGCACCGCATGCGACGCCTGCGTAGACAGCAATATGACCTGCATGTCGTCCCATCACTTCTACAATAGCTACACGATCATGAGCTGTAGAGGTATCACGAATTTTGCTCACCCCATCAATGATGGTATTAAGAGCTGTATCAAAACCGATTGTATAATCAGTACCATTCATATCTTTATCAATAGTGCCTGGAATTGTCACCGTAGGTAATCCCAGGTCAGACAACACCTTAGCACCACACATAGAACCATCTCCACCAACAACGACTAATCCGTCAATACCGTGACGACGTAAATTGTCATAGCCCCTTTGCTGATGTTCAAGTTCTTTAAATTCAAGACAACGAGAGGATTTTAAAATCGTTCCTCCCTTGTTCACAATATTCCCTACACTACGTCGAGTCAAAGGAATAAAGTCTTCTTCTAAAACGCCCAAAAAGCCTCGTTGTATTCCTACTACATCGAGGCCTTCATATATTGCACTTCTTGTAATGGAACGAATGACTGCATTCATTCCTGGTGCATCTCCACCACTTGTCAAAATAGCTATACGTTTCATATTATTCACCTTGGTGTACTTTTCGCCGCTTAAAATATATGCCCTTAGACTTTATAGATCCGTCAATACTTGTGACTAATTCATCGGTATGGCTGTATGTAGTATCTAACACATGGTCACATTTCCGATACAATGGTTTCCACCTACGCATCATCCATGCTACATACCCAGATACATCATCATAGTTCATGGTCGGTCGTTTACCAACCCAACGATTAACACGATTCACAATTCGATAATGTGAAGCACGAATGCCCACAATAAATGAATATTTTTGCATATATCGTAGTGTACGCATATCCACTGGGAAATTTCCACCTACGGAAATCACCGCTTCATGATACATAGCCACTTTTTTAATCACTTCAAATTCCGCACGGCGAAATGCCTTTTCACCTATTGTCTTAAAAATATCAGCAATAGGCATATTATATCGTTTTTCTAATATACGATCCGTGTCAACAAATTGCCAGCCTTTGGCGTCCGCTAAATTTCGACCTAAGTGACTTTTTCCGCTCCCCATAGAACCAATGAGGATAATGTTTCTCTTGATAGTCGTTTTCATGTTGTATAATATCTCATTCTTCCATCTAGTAGTAAATTTTAACTTTATTTTACTATACTCGACTATACTTTGACAAACCATTAGGGCTATTTTTTAGTATTTTCATAAATCTTACATTGTAAAGTAGTCACACCTTGTGCGTGAATAATTTTTTCTATCCTAAAACGTAAAGTAGGATGTATCTTTTGCATCCCTACTAGCCACTGCACCATATCTAGGGTAGACCCTTGCACTACCACATCTAGAGCTCCCTCTTCTTTATGTGTACTGACCATGATTAGAGGTGTATCTTCTATGGAGGATAGCACCAAATGATACAGCCCTTCTAGATCTAATACAGTATCATCTAATTGTTTCACAAATTGATAACTTTCACTATTTAAAAATGTTGTTTCTGCCTCCTGTGAAAGTATCTCTTCATCAATCTCTGCGGAGATTCGTTTCGTTTCTCCCTGAAAGTACACCGTCATACTAATGCTTATAGTTACCACACAACAGTACATACTAATGACTAGGAGCAGACTTCTTTTGGGAATGGGCAGGGCTTTCCACAGTGCCTGTAATACGACTGCGGTATAGTGTAGTTCCGGATTCTTTTTCCACCACTTCATCATAGTGACGGTGACCTCCTAATCGACTCAATACCGAACTAAACTGATGTAATTCATTTTCATTAGTCCCTCTAGCTTCCACATACCATTGATTCATGGTAGACCACTCGACTAATTGGATGTGATATGTATTCGATGCGTCTAGTAAGTATATACATTCCTTCAACGTTCCCTGTGGTGATGGTTCATCTTTTTTGTTTTCTTGAACCATGGTTTCGTACACACTATGTGCCTCCTTAGCATCAATATGGTGTGAAGTTACATCTGTTTGTTTTTCTACTATATCTTGATACTGTATATATGCTTTTGTACCCATCGCTACTGCACCTACTAAACCAGCAATCAATAGAACCAATAAAGCCCACCATATGTGTTTGTACCGAATATACCAACACATCCACTGTATATCCGGTTCTATGAAAGTAAGATTTGCCTTATTTTCCATCAGTAAGTAACCTAATCGCTAAACCAAATGCCATTTCATGATTTATATTCTGTGGATTATAGTTTTCTCCTTTATCTACAATATGAAGGGGTACCTGATCAATTGTTCCATAAGTTTCTAAAATAGGCTCAAAGGCTTTAACTCTTGTTTCATCAAAACCAACTACTATAGCTCCCTTAGGATAGGGCACTTGAAATTGTTTGCTATCTTCATAGACCGTTTCACATGCTTCCAATACTTCGTTCACACCTAATGACACTAAGGTATGCCCCGTACAGAATTTATCATTCCATAACGATACTCGCACCTTATCCTCTTCTGGAGTGATACAAAGCATAGATGATTCTCGACCACGACTGAACGCAAGCGGTGCTGGCCAGTAATCGATAACACAAAGATTGCCCCCGCCTTGTTGAATCCCTCGCGCCACCTGTTTAACTTGGTTACGTTCTAAGGCCACGATAAGAATGAACATTAACTCCTCCGTCGTACCTGGTCTAGAGGCGAAATCAATGGCATTAGGAAATTCTTCATTCTGAAAGATTCGTTTTCCCTCACGTTGGGCAAATAAGTATTGATCTATTTTATGCATCATTGGTGTTTCCATGTACACTGATTGTAGTGGAGATACAAAGACACAACCGATGGATATGCCTGTTTCTCCATAATAGTCAAAAAACTCTTTTATATCCGTCCCCATATCACTATGCCGATTTTGAACGATAACATCTTCTAGCACAGCAGTACCTTCAATTTTGTAGGCTTTCACTCCCACAATTTCATCATGTCCAATGGCAATAGCCATTACTGGATTGGTTTTCATATTGACCCCCTTATTCTTGCACTCCTTCTATGCGTATAGCATCCAATACATCATGTTTATATACTGTTCTAAAGTACACGTCTTGCCTCACATTTGTTTCTGTGCCTACATCGATACATATAAGCCGTAAGCAATATCGTTGTGGCTCTTGCTCTTTATATATAATAGCTTCAATTCGTTCCGTATCTGTTTCTTCTAGTACATATTTCGGTGAACCACTACCAATTATTTCCTTTTGATGTGCTAAAAAGAATTTTTTATTTGTACCTAATACTATGCCCCGCTCTATGCCATATTGACATCTAACAAACCGATATTCATCCATCATGCTATGATACGTAATCTGCATCGTCTGTTGCCAAGCTATCCAAGTACCAATAGTCATCATGGCTATCAGCAAAATCATGTACGACACAAAGCCATTTTTCTTTCTCCCTTTCCAGCGGAACATACTAGCTAACCTCTCATGCATTCCTCAATATAACCGTTCTACAATATCTATTTCTAACTACAACTGCTTTCCTTGCCCATTTTTCTTTTGCTCTTTCCAGCACAACATAATATTTAACCTCGCATACATTACCTAATATAAGTGCTCTACGAGCATCTATTTTTAACTAACTGTTTTTTTGCATATATTTTTACAGCTTCTGACTTAATTCACACCCCTATAGATAGATTATGCATAGTAACATGTATGCTCAGTATTTCTGCTCATATGCGTATTTCTATCTATTATGACAAAGTACCACCTTACTTTGCCGTATGGTGTAATCTCTGAAGATAGGTGGCATACGGCAAAATCCCAGTCTGTACATGATATCGGTTCTGTCCACCTTCCATAAGTTGAATGTAATCTCGTCTCCAATAAGGTCGTACCTCTGAGTACCAATGTAAATCAACGAGACCATCTGATCGTTCCTGAAAAAATGTAGAACCTTCTGAAAATACATGTATTTTCCCTATCTTGGGACTGATCTCACTTTCCGTAATATCCTGTAATTGTCCATCAGATAGGATAGTCACGAAAGCATCTTGATAGACCCGTATCCGCCAATTGGAAGGAGATACTAACCAGGAGCCATCTTCACTGACTCGTGTTTTTTTCTCACTATAACGAAGACGATTCATAATCTGTATGCGACTAAACCTAGCATCTAATAGTAATTCATGACGGTGATGTAACATATGTAGCCACTTCACACTATGTGATGTGATAAGGAAAAATCCCGTCACTATGGTCACTAGTAACAAGCTACCTAATAGTGCTTCTACTAGTAAAAATCCGTCTATTTTACCTGTACGATTAGTACACCTATAGAAAGGCCTAACAATTTTTACACTCAACATTGTACGTTTCACCCATATATACCTACCTCTCTATGGCCTCTCATGTATTTTATATATTTTACTTCCAGTATGCTCTATATCTCATCTGATTGCATTGTCACTATATTAACTGATTATCCTGTTTCTTGTAGTACCCATGATGCAACTCATTGACTAGGTTCCAACAAATAGGTAGTGAACCGATGTATTTCCTCTCCATGCCGATAAGCGATTACCGTCAATACATGTATTCCATCTCGATGTTCTTCCTCTATCCTCTGAAAGCTTGTAGTCCCTACACTTGGAGGTTCATCAGACTCTAGAGTTTTTCTGTATGCCCAACTAGCTTTCCCCTCTTCCATATATAAAATCATAGCTTGCAGTGCTCTATCTTCCTCCATCATTTTCCCATATTGCTGGATACTGCTCATCATGAGCACAAATAAAGTAGAGCATAATAGGCTCATGACAAACAGTGAGGCTAATACATCCATGTAGAGAAATCCCTCTTGTTGTGCTTTCAAAATTTTGATTCCTCCCAACGTATACGCCCAGATTGTCGAGCAAAAATAAAGGTTCGTTTATAGCGAATCACAGAATCCACTAAGGTGACGGTAAACACTTTCCCTACCCCCTTATGACCTGCAAAGCGCAACACCTGAGATGTACCTGTAAATTCAATATGCATAGAGGGAGGTAACTCACGATAGACCATAGTACTAGACCCATTGATATATCCATATCTAGTTCCGTCTAATACTATACGATTACCACCTCCAACACGCTGTAAATTCCCATATAAGGTAGCTATCTGCATACGCTTGATATGCGCAAATAAAATACGTCCTTCTCGATCAAAATGGTAGTACTCTCGTTGTTCTCCATTATTTAAGAGCAACACCATGCCGATGATAAGAGAGCAAATCGTCATATATAGCAAGACTTCCACTAACAAGGAGCCTGTTTCTGTGTGCCTAACTACTTTCATCATAGCCACCTCTCAAAAGGATAGATGAATAGTAGAATCGTTGCCACACTGAAAGAAGGACCAAAGGGAATATAGGTATGATTTGGAGATGTAAGACGCCACACACAACTGTACAAGATGCCAATCATAGAGGAAAGTCCGCATAATGCCAAGCATTCCCCTGATGTGAGCCAACAACTAATGGCCATCAACCATTTGATGTCACCCAGTCCCACACCACCATGGCTAAACCACCGTAATGACCACCACAATCCGCCCATACAGAGAGCATTGACGACTATCATCAGCACATCACCATTACCTATCCACTGGTAAACAAATCCACATATACAAATTAGAATAGCTCCCTCATCGGGAAGAATATAATATAGCTTATCGATGGTTGATCCCCAAAAGAGCGTTACCTCCAGCATATAAAGAAGTCCCAGTTCATAGATATTCGTAATGTATCCAACTTGATAGGCATAGCAAAGCCCTACTGTCCCTATGATATGAGCAAAGATGGTCATAAGGCACCACATACTGTGTGTTTTCATATAGGTCCAAGAAACAATGAGATAGAGGCTTGCAACTCCTGTGACACCAGCAATACCTCCTAGTACATACTCCATATTTCCCTCTTCCTTCTACTAATTACTTGTCCGCATCAGGTGCTGTGACAGCAATATGTTTACCTTTACCACCTTCATTTTGTACACTGGTGATTGTGTACTCTCCCCCTTTAGGAGTTTTCACATGTTCTGTCAAATACCCTTCTTTGTATAATGTATCTACAGTCGGTACTGTATCGGTAGATTGTTCCATCATATACAGCTGTGCTGCGTTGGAAATCGTTGTCACATCCGATTTAACTTTCGCTTCCTTCGCCTTGTTTGAGGCATTTAAAAATTGTGGCATTGCCAAGGATGCTAAAATGGCAATGACTGCCACCACAACCATTAATTCCACTAATGTAAATCCATCTTGTTGCTTACGTTGTCGTAAGGATAAACGTTGTCGAAGTGCTTCCATACTTCCTCCTATTGAATAGCTGAAATTGAATTAAACATCGGTAGCATTACTGCTACCACAAGTAAAGCGATCATACTGCCCATAATACTGAGCATAATAGGTTCTAATAATTGTTCTCCTCGTTTTACGGTCCGTTCCAAAATTCCCTTATAATACGCATGCCCTTGATCTAACATACTTTCTAGGTCACCCGTTTCTTCTCCAATACGAAGTAAATCCCATACAAACGGAGTCCCTAATTGTACTTGTTCTAATGAGTCTGTGAATCCATGACCTTGGGAAATACGAGTTTTTACCTCTTGTTGTAAGGTGCTTGCCCAACGGTTGCCCCACAGCGATTCTGTCATATCCAACAGTTGTAACAAAGGTATACCGCTTTTTAACAGTAGCTTCCAAATCTGACACATGCGTACCAACGTATACGCCATAAGCCATTCCCTTTTTGCCATACATAGCCAAACCTTACGATGTACGCTAAACTTCACAGATTCTCGTTGGTACAATTTCCACAAAACCATACCCAATGCTAGTAAAGCAACCAAGAGATATACTCCTTTTTGTTGTAACCAAGTGCCCCCTGTAAAAAGCGCTGCTGTAAGAGGTGGTAATTCGATTTGCATGCTTTCGAAAACAGATTTAAATTGAGGTAAAATAAACCCTACTGCTACCCCTACAAATATCATCATCAGTGCTACCAAAAAAGAAGGATACGTAATGGCTGATACCAATTGTTGTCGCAATCGGTGCTCCTCTTCATACATGCTTTGAATCATACCTAAGGATTCCACTAAGGTTCCTGATGCTTCACCCGCTTCCAGTATAGTTGTAACAATGACAGGGCAATGGTACTTGGCTAAACTTTTTGACAATGCCATACCACGTCCTACATCTTCACGAATATCTTCATAGGGGATAGTAGATCCTTTCGTATTGGTCATCATATCTAAGGCTTTTCGTAACGATATACCTGCACCCAACAACATATGCAATCGATAGGCAAAGTGAATCATATGAGCTGTTTTCCATTGTTTCTTTTTTTCCTTCCCCACAACACATTCCAAGTGAATCGGCGTTATGGATTGATAGGCTAGCTTTGCCTGCACTTCTTCTTCTGAATCACCCCATACTTTGCCTGACACTATTTTTTTGTCCGTCGAAAATCCTTCATAGGTATACCAACTCATAGATGTTCTCCACTAATTTACCTGTAATACAGACTCTAATACTGGCGATGAACCATAGATAGCCCGCAACTCAGCGACTGCCATTTCCAATGTTTTCATCGGTCTTTGCGTTTCTTGCAAGGATACAATTTGCGGCTCCTTTCGTTGCCGTATCAAATTTGCCACTGCTGGGGTATTAATCAAAATATCTCGCACCGGTATAAATCTATCATCGATAACAACCAGTCGTTGGCAGATGACAGCTCGTAATATCTGTGAAAGCTGCGTCCGCACTTCTTCTTGTTGATGTGCTGGAAACATCGAAATCATCCGGTTTATTGACATGGTAGCACGTTGCGTGTGTAAGGTAGCAAATACGAGATGTCCCGTTTCTGCCGCATGTAATGCTGCTTCCAAGGTTTCCCTATCCCGTACCTCACCGATTAAAATCACATCTGGATCTTCTCGCAACGCATCTCGGATACCGTCCGCCATATGATGAAAGTGTGTATGCAATTCCCGTTGATGTATCAAGGACAGTTGATGGTCTAAGACATATTCAATGGGATCTTCTAACGTAATAATATGACGGCGCATACTTTCATTAATATGCATTAAACAAGAAGTAAGAGTATAGGATTTTCCTGAACCAGTGGCACCAGCGATGATAACCAGCCCCTCTTTAAAAGAAGAGATACGGCGCAATAAATTGCCCTCTTCCGAAGTGTCTAGCCCTGTTTTTGGTGGATACAAAATACGTAAGGTACCGCCCCAACCAGAACGCCAACGGAATAAATGTACCCGAATGCGTAAGCCTTCAAAGGTCATGGCTCCATCATAGGACATCATAGTATCCGATATGGTATGTACTTGGTCGGTTAGAAACGTAAGCATGTCTTCATCAGATAATTCGTACTCTGTAGGTACTACATCCATGCCTAAACGCCAAAAGACTGTCCCACTTTGTATATGAATGTCGGTAGCCCCACGCTCGATAGCTTCGTGCACTAGCTGTGACAAAATCATAGTACTACCCCCACACGACGAACTTCCTCTTCTGTAGTCAATCCTTCCTCGATGGCTCGACGTGCGGACTCTTCCAAAGAACAAAGCAGATAAGAATCTAGCTGTTCCCAACAGCAATCATGGTTCGGAATGGCTAACAACTCATACAATCCACAACGACCATGATACACTCCATTTACTAGAGTTCGTACCAATCGTTGCGAGATAACACCGGTCAAGGTGGCACGTACAAGATAGTCTTCTACACCCATATCTACCAATCGTTCCACTACGCCTATGGCATGGTTCGTATGAATCGTAGATAACACACGATGCCCCGTAAGCGCTGCCTGTACCGCCAGCTGTGCCGTTTCTTGGTCACGAATTTCACCGACCACTATGGTATCTGGGTCATGTCGTAAAATGGCACGTAATCCTTTACTGAAAGTCATACCAATCTGTGGCTGTACACCAATTTGAACAGCTTTTTCTACGATACGTTCCACTGGATGCTCCAAGGTAATAATTTGTTCCTCTTCTCCATTAAGTTCTTGCAATAATGCATACAAGGTAGAACTTTTACCAGACCCTGTGGGCCCACACACAAGCAGTAACCCATGTGGACGTGCCAATAACCTGCGCACCTCTGCACTAATATAATCCGGCATGCCTAATTCTTCTAAGGATTTTATCTGCTCATCATGCCAAAAGAGACGACATACAAGACTTTCACCATACACAGACGGCAAGGAAGACATACGTATCGTTCCTGAGTGATTTTCATGAGTCCACACATACCGCCCATCTTGGGGCAATCTTTTTTCACTAATATCTAAAGACCCTAACACTTTCAAACGATTCATCACTTGCTCACCTTCTGGCATGGGAATCCGAGCTATCTCTTGCAAACGACCATCCAAGCGGAATCGTACTTGCACCTCTTTTTCTAAGGTATCAAAATGCATATCACTGGCTCCACTTTCATAGGCACGCTGAAAGAAATGATTCAGCTCAATCTCCACATGGTACATAATGTCACCTCCTTTACTTGCGTACTTAGGATTTCTCTATGCACCCGCTAAAATCCTAGAAAACACTCCTACCAGTCAACGTTGACTGGTAGTGCTATTTTAGGGGATATTAATCAAAAAAGGGTCGTAACAAAGATGTAGAATCTACATATTGTTACAACCCTTATATATTGGCATGTCTAGCTAATCCCTCTTATCGTAAGATAAGTACTTAGCGCTTTTTCTGTTTTTTATTTGTTTCTCCCTGTTGGAGCAATACTTTTTTCACTTCATCATGGATGAATTTAGAGTATTCTTTCACCCCTGTATCATTCGGATGAATACCATCATCTCCGAGCCAATCTCGATGTTTCGCTGCTAGGCTAGCCCAGTCGATGATATGTACATTCGGATGTTCTTTCGCAAGCTTAGTTAAGTACACATTGTTGGCCTCAATCCACTGAATGCCTGGCGCATAATTGTTGATCCAGAAAATCTGACGATTTGAACCTAAATACTGCACCAACGCTTTTGTTTCATCTTCATAATAGCCTGTAATAGGACCATTGGTACCAAGACCGATGAGTACCGCATTTCCTAGTTGCTGGTTCGCATCCATTTGTTTCGCAATCCCTAAACCTGCTCCTACATAGCGAGATACTTTAGCATCAATTTGGATACCTGCAAAATCTTGTCGCAATGCATGAGCGGAGCCAAGCATGACGGAATCACCAATGGCTGCCATATGCACCATATCTTGTGGATCACTGACAGTAGAAAGGTCGATGACCTTTGCATTTTCTGCAGCTTGGGATTCTGCATTCTTCGCCAATCGCACTTGTAACTCTGTCACGTCTTGTTGCTTCTCTGCAGGTGCTGTAGCGAAGGCATACACACCTAGGACAATACAAACAGTCCCAACGATAGATAGCACTTTCACATAGTAGGAACGAATGACATCCACAATGGCACGAACACTGTCTTGACGGACACACCAATTCGTCACCGCTTCAGACCAAAGTGTAAGACCGATGATAGCCATCACTAAGACGAAATAGTAGGCTATAGGCGATGCAAAAAATTCCATAAGCCCCATATGTTCAAAAAGGTAGATCATTGGATATTGCCATAAAAACAATCCATAACTATGTTTACCAAACCATGATAAGACAGGCATATCCATCAATTTTCCAAGTGGCGCATTAGGACGTTCTACTAACCACACCATGAAACCAAATAAGCAAGTAAATGCTACCATGCCATAGGTGTAAAGAGAAGGACTTTGTCCATCTAAATAGATATATCCTACTACGGTGGCAATGATGCCTGCCAATAGGAATATACTGCTGATGACATTTCCTTTCATAGTACCCAACGGATATAGTTTTTGTTCACTCCGATGCAATCCCAAAAAGGCGCCCAATAACAAAGCGAATAGCCGCGTGTCTGTGCCGTAATAAAAACGAGATACGTCCATACCCTCTGTATATAGTAGTGGCATAATGACAGAGGATCCTAACGCCAATGCTAGCATCCATACTAGACCGATGATGTAACTCCACTGTTTTTTCAGTGCTACATAGGTCCAATATAGGATGGGCCAAATGACAATGTACTGAATTTCTACCCCTAAGAACCACATATGGGTGAATGGCGATGTGTTCACTAAACGGGTGAAATAATCTGCATTTTGTGCGATTTGCCACCAGTTATTATAGCCCAGCAAAATGGACATCACTTCTGGGCGTATGCCCGCTAGTTTGTCAGGTAACAGCAAATGCCACAGTCCTAAGATGACTGCCACCATCAACACTAAGGGAATGAGAATCCGCTCTGCCCTACGCTGAAAGAATTTTGAAATGCTGTAATTTCCCAACTTCCATTGTTGATTGGTGGTGAAAGCTAATAAATACCCCGATAATACAAAGAAAAGGGAAACCCCCATGAACCCGCCACTGGCTGCATGGGGAAATAGATGAAAGATCGTGACGCCTAGAATGGCTAACCCTTTTAGTCCGTCAAGACCTTTTACAAACTGACCTGGTTTCACTCCTATAATACGTTTTTTCTGTCTGGAACCGAGCCCTTGATGCGGTTCTTCTAGCTCTGGTGGCATTATTTGTCTTCCCTTCCATTATGAATAATATATACTACATTATTTGATACGTAATATACATTATAGCATAGAGAATGGGCACTGCGTAGAGTAAATTTTAAGAATAGTAAGCACTTTCTTATTACAAAAAAAAGGCTCTATACTAAATGTTGGGGCTACTCATATAAGAGTAGCCGCCAACATTCTTTTTTTGTAATAAAATAGACAT
>NZ_RQVK01000015.1 GCF_003992015.1 Veillonella sp. VA137 | reverse complement strand
TTATAAAATTCACGAAATATATAATATACAATTCGAATAATTTTTCCAATTGGATAATAATCTACATTTATTTGATTATATACATTTTGTGGAATCTATTTAAAATATCTCCTACAATATTAAATATTACAAAAACTCATTACAAGATACTGTAATGAGTTTTAATCTAAGCTTTCAACATTTGAAGGTAACACAAAACCCCCGACTTTCACAATCCTGTGAAAGCCGAGGGCTAATCAATTCAATATTCGATTATTTACGTGCCATGGATTTACGTACGTCGAAGGCAACCGCTACAACAATGATTAAACCTTTGATAATCAACTGCCAGTATGGTCCCATTCCAACGAATGTTAAACCATAGTTAATAACTGTAAAGATCAACACACCTGCTATGATACCAGGTACAGTACCGATACCACCAGTGATGGATACACCACCTACAACAGATGCTGCGATAGCATCTAACTCGTACATGTTGCCATAGTTGTTAGTAGCACCACCAGTACGAGCTGCTTCCAAAATACCACCTACGCCATACAAAGCGCCAGCAATGACATAGATAATAACAAGTGTTACTGCTACGTTGATACCAGATACTACAGCTGCTTGTGGATTACCACCAATAGCAAACATGTTTTTACCAAGAATTGTTTTGTTATATACCACATACATGATTAAAGAAATCACAGCAGCGATAATAACAATATATGGAATCGTCATAAATCCTAGGTCTAAAGAGCCTGTACCAATTTGTGTAAACTCTGGACGTAAACCACCAATCGGTTGAGAGTTATTTGGTTCCATATCAAAGTACAAGGAACAAATACCATAGGTAATAACCATGGTACCTAGTGTGGAAATAAATGGTACGATTTTTAAATACGCTACGATCACACCAGACACTAAACCGATGATAGCACCTACCACGATAGCAATCACGATTGGCAGAATCAATGGTAATTCTGGTAAATGTTCAAAGAATGGACGTGGATAATCTGGCAACTGTGTTAAAGATGCAGATACAACCGCTGTCAAGCCTACTACACGCCCTGCGGACAAGTCACAACCTGCGGTGATCAAAATCATAGCAGAACCTAACGCAATAATAACACGTGGAGAAGATTGAATTAAAATATCACGAAAACTTGTGACGGATAAAAAGTTCGGGCTATACATAGAAATAGCCGCTACTAGTACTACTAGTACCAAATAGATAATATTTTGGGAAAGAAACTTTCCTAACTTACCTTGGCTCATACAATACCTCCTAGACTAAACCAGCTGTTGCTAGTTCCATAATTTTTTCTTCAGTCGCTTCATGAGCATCTAAAATACCGCTCATATATCCATTACTCATCACCATAATGCGATCACTCATACCCAATAACTCCGGCATTTCTGAGGAAATCATAATGATACTTTTACCAGCACTAGCCAGTTCATTAATAATGGAATAAATTTCATATTTCGCTCCTACATCGATGCCCCGTGTCGGTTCATCTAAGAGTAGGATTTCTGGGTTCGTATTTAACCAACGGGCAATCAATACCTTTTGTTGGTTACCACCAGAAAGACTTTGAATTTTCGTTTCTGTAGACGGTGTTTTCACTCGTAAAGAAGCCACACCATCTTTTGTATCGTCTAGTCGTCTTGCATCATTTAATAGTTTAAACTTGTTTTCATATTTTGGTAGAGCCGCCATCGTTGTATTATCTACAATAGTGAGCATTGGGAAAATTCCTGTAGTACGGCGTTCTTCTGTAAGCAATGCCATACCCAGTTTTTTCGCATCCCGTGGGTGACGAATACGCACTTCTTTATCGTGCAAGTAAATCTTTCCAGATTCAATGCCACGAAGACCGAATAAGGCTTCGATAACCTCTGTTCGCTGCGCCCCTACTAGACCACCTACACCAAGGACTTCACCTTTACGAAGAGAGAAGCTTACATCTTTAAAAGAATGTGGATGAATAGATGTTAATTTTTCTACACGTAATACTTCTTCACTTGGAGTATTTGTTTTTTCAGGGAATAACTGTGTCATTTCACGACCTACCATTCGTTGAATGATAAGATCTGTTGTTAATTCATCAGCATGCCAAGTACCTATATATTGACCATCACGCATAATCGTTACTTCATCAGATATGCGCAGGATTTCTTCCATTTTATGAGAAATATATATAATTGCAACTCCTTTTTTACGCAAGGAGTTAATGATTTTGAAAAGATGTTCTACTTCATCACTCGTTAGGGAAGAGGTAGGTTCATCCATAACAATAATTCTAGATTGGTGAGAAACTGCTTTTGCAATCTCAATATTTTGTAGCTTAGAAACAGATAAATCACCAGCTAATTGTTCTGGATCGATATCTACATCGATTTCATTAAACAAGGCTAGTGTGTCTTCTTTCATTTTTTTATGGTCCACAAATGTAAAAGGACCAATTTTTTTGGTTGGGAATCGACCTAACCATAGATTTTCCATAACATTACGCTGTAATACAGGGTATAACTCTTGGTGGATCATGGAAATTCCCATTCCAAGAGCTTTTCGGGAATCTGTCATTTCTACTACTTCGCCATCAATGACCACGTCCCCTTGATCAGGCTTATAAATACCGAACAGGCATTTCATAAGAGTAGACTTCCCCGCGCCATTCTCTCCCATTAGAGCATGTACGGTGCCTGGTCGGACTTTGAAAGTGACATTATCCAAGGCCTTTACGCCAGGAAATTCCTTCGTAATTTGGCGCATTTCTAATATGTACTCGCCCATACATTTTCCTCCTACTAATCAGATAATAAAGGGGGCAAAATGCCCCCTTACTGCATTTTCTTATTTGTCACCTAAAATCTTATCCGCATTTTCTTTTGTTACGATTTCGTAAGGTACCCAAATATATTTACCATCAACAATTTCAAAACCTGTATTGTCTTTATTTGGTGTTTCGCCTTTAGCTAACACATAGGAAAGATTAAATACAGCTTGACCTTGTTTTTTAGCATTGTTTAATACTGTACCCAATAATGTGCCGTCTTTCAACGCTTGTACTGCTGGAGTTGTAGCGTCAACGCCTACTACTGGAATGTATTTGCCATTTGTGAAGTAGCCTGCTGCTTTCAACGCTTCAATAGCACCTAATGCCATGTCGTCATTGTTACAGATAACAGCATCGATTTTGTCGCCGTAACGGCTCAAGAACGCTGCCATTTTTTCTTGACCTTTAACGCGGTCCCACATACCTGTATCGCTAGCTAACTCTTCTACTTTCATACCTTCTTTTTTAAGGGATTCTACAGAGTATTGTGTACGAAGTACAGCATCTTGGTGACCTGGTTCGCCAGTGATCATAACATAGTGGATAACACCATCATTGCTATGGTATGCTTCAGGATGTTTTTTGAAGTAATCTGCTAAGATTTTACCTTGCATTTCACCACTTTGTTCAGCTTTCGCACCTACATAGTATACTTTATCCCATTTCGCCATATCTTCTTTTAATGGTTCACGGTTCAAGAATACCAACGGAATGTTAGCTGCTTTTGCTTTATCAATGATAACGCCTGCTGCTGTGCGGTCTACTACGTTAACGCCGATTGCTTTGTACTTCTTATTGATGAATAAGTCAATCTTTTCGTTTTGTGTTGGTTGAGAGTTTTGGCTATCTACGATATCCACTTTAGCTTTGTCTTTGGCAGCTTTATCAATTTCTGCACGAACGCCACTCATGAAAGTGTCATCAAATTTGTAAATAGCAACCCCAATTTGAGGTTTGTCACCGCTTGCTCCTTGATCGCTTCCGCAACCACCTAACACAAGTGCACCTACTGCTGCAGATGCAAGCATCGCTGCTTTCCAAGATCGTTTCATAATAATATCCTCCTTTTAGATATCCTATATACCTATAAGACTAGTGTATCTAGTCGTGGTACCTACCGTAACCAAGCTTCTTCAGCTCGTTTTGCACTGACAATATCAATCATACCTAACAATGTATAATAAGAGCCATTGCCGGAATATTCTAAATTAATCGTATGTGCTTTGTATGAATTGCGTTCTAATACACCTCGTAAAATAGGGTCCATTACTCCTACTGCATTACCCATAGCACTGCTCAAAATAATCCGCTCTGGATTAAATAAGTTCGCTATATTGGCTAAAGCAATTCCTAAATAATGCCCTACTCGTGAAAGAGCCTCTAAACACACTTCATCACCTTCTACTGCGGCCTCATAAATAGGCTCTACACGAAATGCTTTGCTCACAACCAATGGGTTATCTTGTACCGACGTATATCGGCCTTTTTCCATTTGTTCCAATACATACGTGTGGATCGATGTTTCCGATGCGATGTCTTCCAAGCGCACTTCATTGCCCGCTTCATCTAATCGAATCACACCATATCCAATCTCACCAGCACTATCGTTGAATCCGCGATAGAGTTCACCGTGATAAATTAGAGATATCCCTAGTCCATAACTGAATTTAAGGACTATGAGATTATCCATTTCTTTACCACTACCATAATAATATTCACCCGTCGATAAACAACGGACATCATTTTCTACATAGACAGGCACATGGAATCGTTCTTCTAAGATATATTTGAAAGGAATATTATTCCACTTCCCATTTGGAGAATAAATGGAAATTCCTTTTCCTGAATCTACAGGGCCACGTAAAATCAGCCCTATACTTTTTATCTTATACTCTTGTTTAAAGATATCCTGTATGCCTCGGTACATATGCTGCATAATTTCATCAGCACTGCAGCCAATAATCGATGTTTCTTCTTGATGTAGGATTTGCCGTCCTACCGTAGCCACATAAAACACAATGGCATGAGTTCTTACATGAACGATAAGATAGGTTTCAATATCATGATTAAAGTCTAATAACATTGATGGGCGTCCCAATGCAGATCGTTCTTGACGATCTTCGTAGACCAATCCTTTCCGAATTAAATTCGTACAAATATTAGTCACTGTGGGAGGCGTTATTTTGGTTTGTCTTGCGATCAATGCCTTCGATACGGGGCCATGACGCCTGATGTAATTCAAAATAATTTCATCATTGCTTATTTGTGGCTTTATCATGATTCTATCTCCTTTACAGCGAATACACCCCATCACCAATATCAGCAATATATAGACTAGGGGTAACACCTATTTGTTTCTCGTACTCTTCTGGAATAGCTCTCATAAAAGCCTCAATATGCTCATCTTTTACAAGGGCAATGGCACAACCACCGAAACCTGCACCGGTCATACGAGATGCAATACAGCCTTCTTGAGATCGTGCTAAATCAACAATCGTATCTAATTCTTTACCTGTTACTTCAAAATCAACCTGTAAGGATCTGTGAGATTCATTCAAGCAATGCGCAATGCCTGTTAAGTCAGCCGCTTCCAAAGCTTTCATGAAATCTAATACACGTAAATTTTCAGTGATGACATGGCGAGCTCTACGCAGTAACACATCATCAGAAATAAATTCCAAATCATCCAATGTAGCCAATGCCAAGCCAGAGATATCCTTATGCTTGCGGATAATTTCATGAGCCGCATCGCACTGACCTTTACGCTCGTTAAATTTGGAGTCTACAAGACCTCTTTGTTTATTTGTATTCATGATGACAAGGGTATGTCCATGCCAATTTAATGGAACCAGTTTTCGCTCCATTTTTGTGCAATCTAACAAGACACCATGGCCTTCTTTACCATGTGCGATAGCATACATATCCATAATGCCTACTTTTACACCTACGAAATGGTATTCTACATGCATAGCCATTTTTGCCAGTTCCGTGCGATCAATTGGAGTTAGACCCAACTCTGAAAGCAGCATATAGCCAGTTAAATCTAGCATACATGCAGAAGAGGACAGCCCTGCACCAGCTGGCAAATTACCATTAAAATAAATATCCATACCTGGCACTGTGTGCCCTTTATCTTTTAAGAATTGGATCACACCTAATGGATAATTAGCCCAATCGTGTTCAATATTATATTGGAAAGGTTCATTTACATCAACCACTACTGTCTTTTCCATATTATCAGAGTGTAGACGTACCTTGCTATCTTCACGTAAACGGATGGCTCCATAAATGCCTACTTTAAGTGCCGCTGGGAATACATGACCACCATTATAGTCTTGATGCTCACCAATCACATTGACACGACCTGGAGCAAAATAACAATGCACATCTCCTGAACCTTCGCCAAAGAAGGACAGAAAACGCTGCTGTAATTCTTCTTTATTCATTTTCTTGTTCAACCTCACTATATAGTTTGCGTAATTCCGGTGCTGTTTCTTCTACAGCACTCGTATTCGCTGCTGCCCATGCTCCCATTTCAGAGGATGCATAGTATTTGATTTTATTTGCTTCTCTGAAAGGAGGATAGAATTGAATATTAAAGTGATAATATTCTTCATGTCCTGCATATTCAGGGCTATTTACAGGATTTTGATGATATACCATCATATATGGGAATGGCATATCAAATAAACGATCAAAGGCTTCTGTTAATGTTTTTAACATATGCGCTAAATCTTTGGTTTCTTGTTCCGTGCAATCTGTAATGTAATTCATGTGACGTTTTGGCACCACAAATACACCATATGGATAATCTGTAAAAAACGGAATATAGGCCAAGAAAGAGTCATTTTCTCCCACAATACGAGCATCTTTTTCTTTCTCAACTTGATTCATTTTACAGAATAAGCATTCACCATGTTCATGATGATGGTCTTTAGCACTGTCCAGCTCTACTTGTAATTTTTGTGGTACAAAAGAATAGCCATATAATTGACCATGTGGATGTGGCATTGTCACACCTACTGCTTCGCCTTTATTTTCAAAAGGGTAGATGTATTTAATTTTTTCATCTTTTGCTAATTCACTATGACGCTCTTTAATAAGATTTAGTAATTTAACAATATGATCTTCGGATAATTCGTAAAATTTAGCAGTATGCTCCGGAGAATATAAGATAACTTCACATTTTCCATAGTTTTCTTGGCTTTTGTAAAAGTCATTACCATCTTCATAAGGAGCCTCTGGCGTTTGCGTTAAGGCTGGAAAGTCGTTATCATACTTCAACACATCATAATCTGCTGGGACTTTTTTGTTAATACCTGGGCAGAATGGGCACCAATCCTTTGGCATCGTTGGGCGTGCTTTACGATTTGAAGCGACCATTGTCCAAGTCCGCAATAAAGGATTCCATCGTAATTCCGACATGGAATACCTCCAATCTATAGCTATATCATGTTAATAAATAAAGATAATTTTTTATATAGTTCTATTCTTTCATATTTTAACATTTTTTTCAATACTTAATTAAATAATAAGTTATATGATTTACTCATAATCTGATGAGCAGCATGATTTTTATCACAATTTTTCTCTTATGAGATACAAAACCGGCGCCACATCCCCCTTCTCTCACTGCATTCTGAATATAAGTTATATGATTTACTCATAATTTAATCTTTTACATGTTTTTCCACTTGTTTTGATATCCTATGATACAAAACAATGCCACATCCCCCTTCTCTCACTGCATTCTGAATGTTCGTTCAGGGGAATATGGCATTGTTTTTTATTTATTTTGGCGTGTGAACACTTAGCAAAACTTCTCTAACACCCCAAATTATGAGTCAATCATATGGTGGCTTATTAGGGAGGGGTATGGGTTAATGTAGTGTATCTGCTGGTATCTGTTCTCCCGAAGGTAAGTAGTGCTTAGGGCTGGTCTATTTTCCTTATCTAAATAGACATTCATCGTTTCGATGCCTATAAGCCTCTTCTACATGCTATACAAAATACTTTTATTTCTTACTATTTTTACTATTCTTTTCATTCTTTATACATACGCAAACATATACTACTGCTAGCATGACTAAATGTAATAGCTATATGGAGTATTCCTGCTCTTGAATACCCCTATGAAACACTGGTATCCATTAACAACTATATAAACTCCTCTTACCTATAAAAGCCCTAGTAGATATTATCGCTCACTAGAAGAAAGTATCTTGTGTGCCGCTTTGTTTAACTTCCATTTGGGCCCGTCGTTCATCGGTGATGAAGGAGTCTGGTTTCATATTGATTAAGTGTAATAAGCCCCGCATGGAATCTACACCTTTTTCTTTCGCTGCTGCAATGGCTACTTTAGCACATACTTCAGAGTCGTCCAGCGCGTTGTGATGGTTAAATTTGATGCCTAAAAATCCGCCCAAAGTATTCAACTTATGATTCACCAAATCAGGCCACACTTTTCGTGTGATGCGGACGGTGCAAGTATATTCCAAATCCGGCCATTCAATATTGTAATGGTCCAATGTAGCACGCAACACATCGATATCAAATTTCGCATTGTGAGCCACCAATAGTTTTCCTTTTAAATGATTGTTATAAATAGCCGGCCACAATTGGTCAAAAGTAGGCTTATTCAACACTTCTTCCGGTTGGATACCATGGATACCAATGAACTCTTGGTTGAACTGCATCACTGGTGGCTTGATTAAACTATAGCCACGTTTTGTGATCCTTCCATCTTCCACAGTCACCACCGCTAAGGAAATAGCACTATTCTTACTTTCATTAGCCGTTTCAAAATCTAAGGCCACAAAATTTAACATATATCCTCCTCACGCAAGACTTTAACATCTGCGATTACATCAAGAAAAAGCAGATGCATCATAGCATCTGCTTTTATTATATAGTATTTTTAATGAAAGTAAAATCGATTATTGAATCGCTTTCTCAAACACTGCTTTGATTAAAGATTTTGTTTGTTCGTAGCTTTCACCAGGTTGTGCTTCATATTGTTTGTCCAAATCGAACCACAAATTTGGATAGTATTCATATGGATGTGTTTTGAACAATTCTACAGCATCTTGATCTTCTACCCAGTTAATTTTGATTTCTTTGAACGCAGGGTTTTCTGCTTGCAATTCTTCGATAGCGCGGAATGCGTTAGCGCAATATGGACAATGATGTAAATGGAAGCCTAAAATTTCTTTCATAGTATACTCCTTTCATCGAATCGATGTATTATATCGAATTTATTCAATTATAAGATTAGTATACCACAAGAAAATTCATGTTACAACTATAAGCCGGCGTGGTATGTCAAAATCGCAGTCCAAGATGTATGAATCCAACTAGACACATCAACCTTTGTCTGTAGTGCAACGGCTAAAAACATGGCTCCTGTAATTACGGTTGCAGTAGTACTGCTCATAATCGCATCAATTCGTTCTAACATAAGAACACATCCTCTCTAATCTCTTACCTTATATGGCTGAAAGTCATCACTGCACCCAGTCTTTGTAGTAGATGCTCTCAGTTAAAAATCTAAACTATCTTTCATAACAACAAAGATATGAAACACTTTGTCACTTATGATATACTATTAGTATAGTGAAATTGAGAGATTTTACAAGAATCACTTTTTCTGTTTTGTTATTTACGAAACATATATAGAAAAGTATCCTATATTGAACAAGTATCTCATTTTGTCTGATTCATAATAGTAAGGAGGACCTATGGACAAACGACAAGTGAAAACTAGAAAAGCGATTTTCGACGCCTTTGTAAGGCTCTTAGAACATAAAAATTATAATGCTATCATCGTACAAGATATTATCGATGAAGCCCTCATTGGCCGTAGTACATTTTATGCACACTTTGAAACAAAAGAGGACCTGTTAGAGGCTCTATGTCTAGAATTATTCTCTCATATTATCGACACCGCATCAGACTTCTCTCATGCTCATGGCTTATATAAAAATAGTCACATCAAGGAAGCCATCTTCCTCCATATCTTGCAGCATTTAGAGGACAACGATAACAATATTTTAGGTCTTCTTTCCTGTGAAAGTAACGAGCTCTTCCTTCGTCATTTCAAGAATAGTTTAAAAGAACTCATCCAAAGTCATTTCTTAAACAATCAAACTTGTCCTCACAATAACATCCCTCACGATTTTATTTCTAATCACATTGCCGGATCTTTTGTAGAAATGGTACTTTGGTGGTTAGAAAATGATCGCCAATACTCCATCGAAGATATGTCACGATACTTTTACCATATTACAGAACCATTGATTTTAGAACATCAACACGAATAATTCCGTACATACAACAAGGCGCTACCTTGAGCATACTCGCTCATCGGTAGCGCCTTGTTATTATATAACATCAACTGTATATGTTTTTAATTATCATTAAGATATTCTTTATGGCATATTGCTGTGCCGACTAGAATGTAAAACATCCATCTACTATTGATTACGCTATTTTGTAAAACAGCAATTTTCATTAGAAACATATTAGACCGCTAAGGAAAACCGTTTTTTTGCCAACGGCAAGAACAACACTAAAATGATAGATTCTAATAGGTACGTGAGCACATAGGTCATCCACACGCCGTCATTACCGAATGGAGGGATGAGCAATTCTTGCATGCCTACAAAGAAGACCACTGCAATGAACATCATATTCCGGATAGATGCAGTCTGACCGATGCCATTGTACATACCATATAATAATAATCCTACTGCCGCACAGATAGGATAGAGCAATAGATAATGGGAATATTCCAAGGCCATCGTGTAAATCTCTGGTACTGAGGTCATAACCATAATAACATCATTACGGAATAATCCCAGCACGATTTCTACAATGACCACAAATACCGCTAAGCATTGCAGGGAAATCTTCAACGTATCTTTCCAAAGCACCAAGTCACGCTTACCAAAAGCTTTTCCAGTAAATACGCTAACTCCATTAGCCTGTCCATCTGTGAAGTATGCCATGATGAAGATAATCTCTAAAATGACTGCATTTGTAGCTAATACATCACTACCCATGGCACTGCCTGCCTTGGCAAACAAATTATTAATTGTGAGCAAGCAAAAGGTACGAAGCATCAGGTCTGTGTTAACTTTCATAATAGATAGGAATGGTTTCACCCGTTTTAAGGCATTCCATATATGGGCCGTTAGGTCTAACCGTTCACGAACTAAGTACATAGCACCTAGGCCTACTAAGAACGCATAGATTTGGGAAATCAAAGATGCCCAAGCCACCCCTTTTACTCCAAAGTCAAAGCCAAATACGAAAAGGAAGGACAAAGCAATATTTAGCACGTTCATGGAGATTTGCATAATCATAGTGGCGCGAATCATCATCTGCCCCATAAGCCAACCTAACGTAACATAATTGACCAATACGAAAGGAGCTCCCCAGATTAAAATATCTGTATAATCTGCCATCAAAGCGATCACCTCTGGGTCGGGATGCATAAAACTTGCATAGTAATCAAATATCCAAGGATAGCCGATGATAAAGGCTGCGCTGATGAATAAGGCAATGATAAGAGGTCGAAAGAAACTGAGTGATGTACTTTCCTTCGATTGTTCTCCCAAAGCCTGTGCGGAAAACACCGTAGTAGCCACCCGCAGAAATCCAAAGAGCCAATACATATTATTAAACAAGATAACTCCTAATGCTACGGCAGCAATGTACATAGCATTATCCATATGCCCCATAATCCCAGTATTCACCGCCCCTAAGAGAGGTTGGGTCACAGTAGAAATCATAAATGGAATTGTCACTTTTAAATAGTCTTTGTAGGTCAATCGTTCTTCCATCTTACCCTCACAAAAAAGAGGAACACCTAGGTGTTCCTCTTGAAACATTTTCATACACCATTTGATACATTCATTGTATCAAAGGCCGTTCATGTAACACAAATATATCTTATTCATACAATTTATGTTATATTACAAAACAATCTATTCATCTAAAGAAAAATAATGTTAGCCATAGATTACCGATCTAAATTATAAACCGCACTTAATAATTGTTTTGTATACGGATGCTTCGCCTCTGCTAAGGCATCTCCATTCAGGCGTTCTACCACTTCCCCTTTATACATGACCACAACTTTGTGGCAGAATAAATGGACTAATGCCAAATCATGGCAAATAAATAGGTAGGTAATGCCTTTTTCTTTTTGTAACCGTACCAATAGCTCGATGATTGTATCTTGTACAGATACATCTAGAGCACTCGTGGCTTCATCGCAAACGATAATTTCTGGTTCTAATGCTAAGGCTCTAGCAATAGCCACACGTTGTCGTTGTCCGCCACTCATATTATTCGGATAACGGTCTGCAAAATCTTCCGGTAAGTCTACCATTTTCAATAATTCTTTAGCTTTCGCATCTACATCTGCTTTATTGATTAATCCAAAATTACGCAATGGTTCACAGATGATATCACGTACTTTCATCTTCGGATTGAAAGCGGCTGTTGGATCTTGAAATACCATTTGAATATGACGATAATTTTGGCGTTTTTCTTCACCTGTCAACTTCGTAATATCTTTACCTCGGAAAATAACAGACCCAGATGTAGGTGCATGCATATTCATAATAGTCTTCACCAAGGTAGATTTACCGCACCCAGACTCGCCTACGATAGCTAAGGTTTCTCCCCGTTCTACATCGATGGAGATTCCATTACAAGCACGCAAAGTAGAACCGTCTGCGAGAGGGAATTCTTTCACAATATCTTGAATTTGCATAATAATATCAGACATAGCGTTTCCCTCCGTTTTCTGGCACTGCATTGAGTAATTGTTTCGTATACTCCGCTTGTGGATTACGAATCACTTCCTCAGCCGTTCCATATTCCACCACAGCCCCTTGCTTCATAACCACAATTTTGTCAGACATGTGAGCCGCCACACCGATATTATGAGTTACGATAATCATCGATGTTTTATTTTCACGATTGATACGCAATAATTCTTCTACAATTTGTGCTTGCGTCGTTACATCTAGGGCCGATGTCGGTTCATCACCTAGCAATAGTTTAGGAGAGAATGTAATAGCCATGGCAATCCCTACCCGTTGACGCATACCGCCACTGAGTTCAAAGGGATAAGACTTCATGATTGCTTCAGGATGTGGCAAATTGGTGAGCGCCAACATTTCGATAGCTTTTGCCTCTGCCTCTTGTTTAGACATAGTGCTATGTAATTGAATGAACTCTACAAATTGCTTCCCGATTGTTTGGATAGGATTCATCATATTGCCGCTATCTTGGAAGATCATAGCAATGTGATTGCCTCGCAAATCCAACCAATCCTTTGTGGAAAGCCCTAATAAGTCTTGTCCATCAAAGGTAATACTCCCTTCAGAAACACGACCTGTATTTGGCAATACACCTAACAGTGCACGGATGACCGTAGTCTTACCACTGCCGGACTCCCCTACAATAGAAACAATCTCCCCTTCTGCTAGGTCTAGGTTAACCCCTGCAATCGTAGGATTCGGGTTATTTCCATAGGTAACTGCTAAATTTTTAATACTAAGTAACATATATATCCCTTCTGTATATTTCTTAACAATGCTACTGAAAGCGACTGCTACATACAACAAGGGGAGGCAAACCTGCCTCCCGATTGTTGCGGACATCTGCAAAGGATTATTTTGCTGGTTTAATATCTTTAGTCAACCAGTAGTAGTCTGTTGGATACATCACTACATTTGTTAACCATTTATTATTGACGATATTTGTTTTAGGGTAACCTAAGAACAATGCCGCACCATCATTCAATAAGATTTGTTGTGCTTCGATAATTAAGCTTTGACGTTTAGATTTGTCGAACTCAACTGCTAATTGATCCATGATTGCATCGAATTTAGGATTGCTGTAACCAGAACCATTTTGAGGGTTTTCACCATTCAAGTTAGTTTTCCAGTACCATTTCAAGAAGATTTCTGGGTCACCAGTATTCGCTGTTACAATGTTGGAGATCAATAAGTCATAATCGCCATCGATACCCATTTTATCGATTAAGTTATAGTCCACAGACTCGATATTCACTTTGATACCGATTTTTTTCATGTCGGATTGAACAGCTTCTGCATAGATTGGAAGTTCTTGACGGCTGTTGTATACTACGAAGCGCACTTCTAAGTTTTTACCGTCTTTATCTACGTAACCGTCTCCATCAGTATCTTTCCAGCCAGCTTCTGCCAACAATTGTTTGGAACGATCAGGATTGTATGCATTAGGGTCTTTCAAACCATCGAAACCATAATCCAAGCTTGGTGGAATTGGCGCTTTACCAGGAATGAAAGTACCTTTTAACAATACTTCGTTGTAGGATTTACGATCCGTACCGCTGATGAAGGCAGCACGAACTTTTTCGTCACCTAATACGCCTTTTTGGTTAATACGAGCTAATACAGTACGCAAGGAAGCAATTTCATCTACTTTGAATTTGCTGTCATTACGCATAGTTTCAAGGTCACCCGCACCGATATTAACTGCGAAGTCTACGTCACCATTTTGTAATGCCAACGCACGAGTTGTAGGATCATCGATAGATGGAATTTCTACAGTTTTGAATGGAACTTCCCCATCCCAGTAATTTTCGTTAGCTTCTACAACTGCTTTTTCTTTAGTGAAAGATTTCACTTTGTACGGACCAGTACCGATAGGACCTTCTTTAGCGAAGTCACGGCCAGCTTTTTCAGCAGACACATCTACAATGATGAATAATGGGTCAGCCAAGAAACCAGGTACATTTGGATACGGTTTATCAGTAGTAATGATCAAATTTTGACCTTCTGCTTTGATATCTGTGTATTTGAAGAATGTAGCGGCACGTTTATTTTTCTCGAAAGCACGTTCAATGGATTCTTTTACCGCTTCAGCAGTTACTTTATTACCATTAGAGAATTTCGCTTTATCGCTAATTTTGAAAGTCCAAGTCAATTTATCTGCAGATACAGACCAGCTTTCCGCCAACCAAGGTTGTGTGTTCATTTTTTCGTCGAATTTAGCTAATGTTTCGCCAATACCGTAACGCATAACTACCCAACCGAAGTAATTTTGTGTTGGCTCCAATGTATCTGCGAAGTTTGTAACACCAAATTTTACTACACTTTTGTCAGCTGGTGCCGCATTGTCGCTACCGCAACCTGCAATCACACCTAATGCCGCTACTGCCATAACACCAAATGTAGCATTACGAAGCCATTTTTTCCAACTTTGTTTCATGTTAAGTTCCTTTCTACAAAACTGACTACTAACACATTAATGTGAATCTGTACTACGTGGGTCTAAGATATCCCGTAGCGAATCGCCCCATAAATTGAAGATAGTAACCACAATGAAAATGGCCATCCCTGGATATAACATCAATTCTGGTGACGATAAAATATATTGACGGT
Source organism: Veillonella sp. VA137 (assembly GCF_003992015.1). Classification (GTDB taxonomy): domain Bacteria; phylum Bacillota; class Negativicutes; order Veillonellales; family Veillonellaceae; genus F0422. Next base: position 22,132 of record NZ_RQVK01000015.1, on the reverse strand, counting down.
TCTCATTGAGCATTAAGCCCCATTCTGGCGTCGGAGGCTGTGCCCCAAATCCCAAGAATGAAAGTCCCGCAATTTCCATCATCATAGACCCGATATCCATTGCCCCTGTAATGATAACCAAAGGCAATACATTCGGTAAAATGTGGCGCCATAAAATGGTTAATTGTTTCGTACCATTCACTCTAGCTGCCGCAATAAAGTCGTTATGGCGAAGTTTGATTACCGCAGATCGAATCAATCGTGCGTATTTCGCCCAGCTCACCACAACAAGAGCTAAGATCGCATTGATGGCACTACCACCCAAGATCCCGGCAATGGCAATGGCCAATACCACCCCTGGGAAGGATAGCATAATGTCCGTAAAGCGCATCAATACGAGTTCTACTTTACCTCCAAAGAAACCGGAGAAAATCCCTATCACTGTACCAACAGTGGCCGTTAAGATAACAAGGATGATAGTCATGGACAAGGAAGTTTGTGTACCGTAAATGATACGGGAGAACGTGTCACGCCCCAATTTATCAGTGCCCATCAGATGGTCTGCAGAGGGCTTTAAGAAAGCTTTTGACATATCTGCATGAAAGGCATCATGTGGTGTGATATAGGGAGCAAATATAGCAATTCCTACTACAATAGCCACTAAGAGGGAGTAGAAAGAAAAGCGCTTGTGTTGCAAAATAAATTCTTTCATCTTATCCCCTCGCTTTCAATCGTGGATCCAAAATAGAGTAGGACAGGTCTACCAAGAAATTGATGGCTGTATAGATAAGGGCCACCCACAATACAAAGCCCTCAATGAGTGGATAATCGCGCATGGCAATGGCATAGACCGCCATTTTCCCCATCCCTGGCCAAGAGAATACGATTTCAATCACCGCAGCCCCTGCCAAGAGCCAACCAATACCTATACCCATAACCGTAATCAATGGTAATAAAGCATTTGGTAAGACATGTTTCCATAAAATTTGAGATTCACTCATGCCACGGGCACGAGCCCCCATCACATAGTCTTGATGCAACTCCTCAATAATCACAGTCCGTACTTGACGTGTGAATTTAGCTGCCATTACAAAAGATAATGTAATCGCTGGCAAAATTAAAGCTTTAAAGCTAATCGCAGACGTAGCAATCGGTACCCAATGTAATTTCAATCCGAAGATGTACAGTAAAAGCATACCTAACCAGAAGCTTGGCATTGACACATTCACAAAAGAAAAGAATCGAATGATAAAGTCTGGCAGTTTATTCGCTTTTACCGCCGAATAAATCCCCATGGGTATAGAAATAAGAACATTTAGCGTAAAGGCAGACACTGCTAATAAGGCTGTTCCGCCCAAGCCTTCTAATAATTTGTCGGTCACTGGTTTTTTCCCTGAATAGGAGGTTCCCAAATCACCTTGTACGGCACCTGCTACCCAGCGCACATACTGTTCCATGAATGGACGATCTAAGCCCATTTCTTTTCGTGTAGCATCAATCATTTCCTGTGACACAATGGTGTCCCCTGCTTCCAATACCATCAAAGCTGGATCCCCAGGAGCAATGTAGGTCAAGCAAAATGTCAAAAATGTAACCCCAATTAATGTGACTAGCAATTGTGACACCTTACTTAATATGGTTTTCAATCATCCACATCCTTTCCTTAATGTTAGTGAGCATACATTGATGTAATTAATACATACCAAAAAAAGAAAAACCACCCTTTGGGTGGATCTACATTAAGTTAGCAAGGGCTATAGTTTAGACAATCTTGCTCCATCTTGCCCATAACCCTATACAACTTTTAGCAATATCTTCCCCAAAATATTCTTCCCTTATTTAAGGCATTCATAGTCAATATCTACGCCCAACTATATTATAGATATTACATAAATATGTTAATTTCTTTTATCAAAATTGTCAAATGACTAATGTGAATATTGCAAGACATGGAATGCATGCTTGTTTGAAAGTGTACATTTATAGGCATTTATCTGTGATTTATATCATTTTCAATCATTATTTTTACGCAAATTGAAAAATATCTATACAGTAATTTTATTCACTTTGTATAATATTCATGATTTTCAAAGGTAGATATAAAAAACTTTCATAGTTAACCTGAATAACGACACAAAAAACACCTAAAAGGTTAGCCCCTTAGGTGTGTTATATTGTATTATGCAATTAAAAGAAATCGTTTTTCCAAAGCCAATAGCCTGCCAGCGCTGCAAAGCTTATGCCAATACCAATCACATACTCAAAGCCATATTCCATATCAGCAAATGGCACCGGTACATTGATACCCCACAAGCTAAAGATTGCCGTTGGTACCGCTAGCATAATTGTCATAGCTGCCAATAATTTCATAACTAAGTTTAAATTGTTAGAAATAATTGATGTAAAGGCATTCATCATATTCATCAAAATATTAGAATACATTTCAACCATTTCCACAGCCTGCTTGTTCTCAATGATTACATCTTCTAATAGATCTTCATCTTCTTCATAGATTTTCAACAAATAACGCACATCATCATGACGACGAATGCGCAAAATCCGTTCCATTACCGTTCCATTACCACGCAGTGCAGAGGTAAAATAGGTCATGGATTTTTGTAATTCCAACAATTGAAACAAATCTTTATTCCGTGTCGTATGTCGCAATGTTTTTTCAATGTCATCCGTACGGCGGTCGATTTGTTGTAAGTATCGCAAATATAGTACCGCTGTGCGATACATGATTTGGAACAGAAATCTTGTCTTTTTAAAAGTATAGAAGGTTGGCATTTGATTGCTCAAGAACGGATACAGCACCTCTGCTTCTTCTAAACAGATAGTAATAAAGAAATCTTCTGTCACAAATACACCCAATGGAACTGCATCATATACGTCAGATCCACGCAGTACTGGAATGTTAATAACGACGAAAATGTATTCATCTTCAATTTCTACGTGAGACCGTTCTTCCGTATCCAAAGCTGCTTTCAGTACGTCCGTTGGAATCTGTGTCATCATATTGACGATAGCCAACTCATCGGGGTCTGGGTTCACCAAATTTATCCATGAACCTTTTGTAGCATCTTGTACAGTGGAATCTGTAAATAATTCCCCCTCTACGTGTTTGTGTACCGTTAACATGTGACACCTCCTTAACGTCTTAATAACCCTACCCTTTATCTTAATCAATCGAGGCCGATTCGTCAATTTTTTTATGATTTCTTGTGAAAGTTTATTACACAACAAAAAGGACCTGGTCTAATACCAAGTCCTCTTTGCCGTATAGTTGTTATGTAGTGATATATGCCTTGCATGACTGCAAGGAGGGGAAGATATCACAATCCCTCCTGCCACATAGTAGGGCGTACATTCTAGCAGGAGGGCTTATATTATTTACTATAGAAAATACGGATAGAGTTCAAGATACACAAGATGGATACCCCTGTATCTGCAAAGATCGCTACCCACATGTTTGCAAAACCAAATACACCAGCTACCATGACAATAATTTTCACAGCAATAGCGAAGAAAATATTTTGCCAAGCAATAGACAAAGTACGATCCGCAATACTTAAGGAACGCCATACAGAATCTAGGTTAGAGTTCATGTATACCACGTCTGCCGCTTCAATAGCAGAATCTGCACCACTACCCATAGCACCACCTACATCAGCCCCTGTCAATACAGGCGCATCGTTGATGCCATCACCTACGAACATGACAGAACCATGATCATTACGTAGAGACTGTACCACTTCTAATTTATCTTGTGGTAATAACTCAGCACATACTCCTTGGATACCTACTTGTTGAGCAATGTACTTCGCACTCGCTGCCACATCACCTGTAAGCATCACTGTTTGATATCCTTTGCCGTTCATACGACGAATAGCTTCCTTAGAATCAGCTTTTAAAGCGTCAGCAATAATGATACGGCCTACGTATTGACCATCAACAGCTACGAATACTTCACTACCATACACATAATCAATCAATGGCGTTGCAATATTTTCTTTCGCCAACAAACGACCATTGCCGACTAATACAGTATGACCTTCTACGGTGCCTACCATGCCGTGACCAGAGATTTCTTTTACATCCTTGGCCGCATTAAACTCTACCCCTCTACGTTGTACTTCTTCTACGATAGACATCGCAATTGGGTGTGTAGATACGGCTTCTAAGGCTGCTGCATATTGCAACACTTCGTTTTCTGTATAGCCACTAGCTACTTCTACTGTTTGTACGTTGAAAGTACCAGTTGTGATGGTACCAGTTTTATCAAATGCAATCGCTTTCACACGGCTCATAGCCTCGATTGCTTTACCACCTTTAAATAAGATACCTTGTCGAGAACCAGCACCAATGCCAGAGAAGAATGCCAATGGCACAGATAATACTAAGGCGCATGGACAAGATACTACTAGGAATGTTAAGGCTGTATAAATCCAATATTGCCATTCTCCTGTGAATAAAGGTGGTACCACGGCAACGATAATTGCCAATGCCACTACGATTGGCGTATATACACGAGAAAAACGAGTAATAAAACGATCAATCTTTGGTTTCGATGCTGCTGCATTTTCCACAGCATCTAGAATACGCATAACCATGGAATCTTTTAATTCATGCGTTACTTCTAAGACAATGCGACCATCTACATTGATGCAACCAGACATCACTTCAGTGCCTACCGTAGCACTCACAGGAACTGGTTCACCAGTTACCGCTGCTGTGTCGATACGTGTAGTCCCTTCTACAACACGACCATCCAATGGAATACGATCACCAGGACGAATTTCAATATGAGATCCTACTTGTACATCTTCTGGATTTACAACTTGTACGCTACCGTCACAAGCGATTAAACGTACTTCTTCTGGGCGAAGATCCACTGCATCCATAACCGCATTACGACTGCGTTCTGTAGCACGTTCCTCAAAATAAATGCCCACTTGGAAGAACAACATAACCCCAACTGCCTCTGCATATTCACCAATGATTAACGCACCAATAGTAGCAATGGACATCAAGAAATTTTCATCGAACAGTTTACCTTTCATACCATTCTTAATTGCTGCCCATACAATGCGCCATCCTAGTATAACAAAAGTCACCACCATCAATGGAATCATATATTGCTCAGACACCCAATTGGTAAACTCTGCTACTACCATCACGATAGCGCCTATAATAATCCCCACTAAACTAGAATTATGCTCATGGTCATCCTCTGCTTGTTGTGCTTTTTTAGATGCACGCACAAATGGTACCACTACTACACCATCTTCCGTAGCATCACATACCGCTTGGATTTGTTCTTGCAAAGCATCCATATCTTCTACGGTAGAAGTAATCCGCAATTGTTTCGTACCAATTGTGAAAGTCGCTGCCGACACAGATTCTAGTTGATTTAATTTTTCTTCAATGACACTAGCGCAATTTGCACAGTTCAAGTTTTGCAATGTAAAAATGCGTTCCATGGTATCTCCTTTATGAATTATAATATGTAACCTTAACTACTTGTTTTAACATTTGTTTTAACACCGCTTCAATACTTGAGCGTCTGTTCATATTTTTATTATATCTACAATTTTCTATTTTGTCAACATATGATTTTGTATTCATTTGTATTTTTTTATCCCTAGTTTTATCTCATTTCGATAATAAAAAAGCACCCTATTACTTAGAGTGCTAAAAAACGCTGTATGCGGATTCGAACCGCATCTTTATAACAATATGTTATTTCAGTTATTTCCAGAGATGGAAAAATCTATAGCACTGACTTCTACAACCTCGATGCCATCATCGCTGTTGGCTACCGTGTAAACTCCAAAGAGGCTACACAATTCCGTATCTGGGCTACAAAGGCAGAAAGTATTCTCGGACTTCGACAAATTACTTCTAAAGCAACACAAGTAGATCTATACACAAAAGCCAGCAGTCCCTATGTTCTGCTAGCTTTCAGGGTTATAGGACAAAATGAGTTGGTAGACTATGCCCCTACACGGTAAAGAGGACTTAGCCTAATGACCAAGTCCTCTTCGCTGTATAGTTATTATGTAGTGATATATGTCTTGCATAACTGCAAGAAGGGGAAGATATCACAATGCCTCCTGCTACATAGTTGGGCGTACATGCTAGCAGGAGGACTTATATTATTTACTGTAGAAAATACGGACAGAGTTAAAGATGCAAAGAATGGATACCCCTGTATCTGCAAAAACTGCCACCCACATATTTGCAAAGCCAAATACACCAGCCACCATAACGATAATTTTTACAGCAATAGCGAAGAAAATATTTTGCCATGCAATGGACAAGGTACGTTCTGCAATATTTAAGGAACGCCATACGGAATCTAGGTTGGAGTTTATGTATACTACGTCTGCTGCTTCGATGGCAGAATCTGCACCACTCCCCATAGCACCACCTACATCAGCACCAGTTAACACAGGCGCGTCATTGATACCATCACCTACGAACATGACAGAACCATGTTCGCTGCGAAGAGATTGCACCACTTCTAATTTATCTTGTGGTAATAACTCGGCACGCACACCTTGGATACCTACTTCTTGGGCAATATGGTTCGCACTGGATGCCACATCACCTGTGAGCATCACTGTATGATATCCTTTTCCATTCATACGACGGATGGCCTCTTTAGAATCCTCTTTCACAGCATCCGCAATGACGATACGACCTACATATTGACCATCAATAGCTACAAATACTTCACTGCCATATACATGTTCAATGGTTGGTACCGTTACATGTTCTGTTTCTAATAAACGACCATTACCAACCAATACGGTATGGCCTTCTACAATGCCTACCATACCATGACCAGAGATTTCTTTTACATCCTTAGCCGTATTAAACTCTACTCCTCTACGCTGTACTTCTTCTACAATGGACATAGCAATCGGGTGTGTAGAACCAGCTTCTAGAGCCGCTGCATATTGCAACACTTCATTATCCGTATAAGTACCAGCTACTTCTACTGTTTGTACGTTGAAAGTACCTGTTGTGATAGTACCAGTTTTATCGAAGGCAATCGCTTTCACGCGACTCATTGCCTCGATCGCCTTGCCACCTTTGAACAAGATACCTTGTTTAGAACCAGCTCCGATCCCGGAGAAGAATGCCAAAGGCACAGATAATACTAAGGCGCATGGGCAAGATACTACTAAGAATGTTAAAGCTGTATAAATCCAATATTGCCATTCTCCTGTAAATAGAGGAGGTACTACGGCAACAATAATCGCCAATGCCACTACGATTGGCGTATATACGCGAGAGAAACGAGTAATGAAACGATCAATCTTTGGTTTCGATGCCGCTGCATGTTCCACAGCATCAAGAATGCGCATAACCATGGAATCTTTTAATTCATGCGTTACTTCTAAGACAATGCGCCCATCCACATTGATGCACCCAGACATCACTTCTGTACCTACGGTAGCGCTCACTGGAACTGGTTCACCAGTTACCGCTGCTGTATCGATACGCGTAGTACCTTCTACTATACGGCCATCCAATGGAATACGATCACCAGGACGAATTTCGATATGAGACCCTACTTGTACATCTTCTGGATTCACCACCTGCACGCTACCATCACAAACGATTAAACGCACTTCTTCTGGACGAAGATCCACTGCATCCATAACCGCATTACGACTGCGTTCTGTAGCACGTTCCTCAAAATAAATACCCATTTGGAAGAACAACATAACCCAAACAGCCTCTACATATTCACCGATGATTAACGCACCAATAGTAGCAACAGACATCAAGAAGTTTTCATCGAATAATTTACCTTTCATGAAATTTTTAATTGCTGCCCATACAATGCGCCATCCTAGTACAACAAAGGTTACAATTAATAATGGAGTCAGGTATTGCTCTGGCACCCAATTTGTAAACTCTGCTACCACTATCACGATAGCGCCTATAATAATCCCCACTAAACTAGAATTATGCTCATGGTCATCATCTACTTGTTGTGCTTTTTTAGGTGCACGCACAAATGGTACCACTACTACGCCATCTTCCGTAGCATCGCACACCGCTTGGATTTGATCTCGTAACATGTCTGTATCTTCTATACTAGAGGTAATGCGCAATTGCTGAGTGCCAAGCGTGAAAGTTGCTGCTGACACAGATTCTAGTTGATTTAATTTTGCTTCAATCACGCTAGCGCAATTGGCACAATTCAAATTTTGTAGTTTAAAAATGCGTTCCATCGTATCTCCTTATGAATTATAATATGAGTGTATATTCATTTATGTTTTTTATACTATTTTCATCTTATATCGATGATAAAAAAGCACCCCATTACTTTAGAGTACCAAAAAGCGCTGTATGCAGATTCGAACCACATCTTTATAACAATATGTTATCGTCGTGCCAGTAGACCAACAGCGATTTTTTATTTATTTTATTATCCCACAAATTTGATAGACTTGCAATATCACGCTACCCCTAATACTTTAGATATCTCTGCCTCTATATAAATACTATCCTATCTCTTCTTGACTTTGCCTCGCTAATGAGATGTAATATAAGTAAAAGAAAGAGCAGTACATGACACCAAGGAGGCCTACCATGATTCCTATCGATTCTGCTTTACATGGAGATGTAATCATTTACCAATCAGGACAAGAAAATATTTCTACCAATGTTCTATTTAAAGACGAAACATTTTGGATGACACAAAAAGATATGGCGACGTTATTCGGAGTATCTTTATCTTCTGTCAGTCGCCATTTAAAAAATATCTTTGAATCCAACGAATTAGATGAATCAGTGGTTATTGCAGAAATTGCAATAACCACTAAACACGGAGCTTTAGCCCAGAAAACGCAAAGCTCAACAGTAAAACTGTACAACCTAGACGCCATCATAGCTGTTGGCTACCGTGTAAACTCAAAAGAGGCTACACAATTCCGCATCTGGGCTACAAAGGTATTGCGCGAATATATTGTAAAAGGTTTTGCTCTCAATGACGAAATGTTAAAGAACGGAACTCCCTTTGGTCAAAACTATTTCAAAGAACTTTTACGTAGAGTTCAATCCATTCGAGCTAGCGAACGTCAAATCTATCAACAAATTACAGATATATTCGCAGAATGCTCCATTGACTACGATGTACAGGATCCTTTCACTCGTCAATTTTACGCTATGGTGCAAAACAAATTCCATTATGCTATCACAGGCAAAACTGCAGCTGAAATTATTTATAATGCCGTTGATAGAGATAAACCACACATGGGATTACAAACTTGGAAAAGCTCCCCTCATGGGCGCATTCATAAATCCGATGTAACCATCGCAAAAAATTATTTAACCGCAGACGAAATACGTAAACTAGAACGAACTGTATCCTCCTTTTTTGACTATATCGAAGGCATCATTGAACGAAAACATACTTTCACCATGAAAGCCTTTGCTGAAAGCGTAGATAAATTCCTATCTTTCAACGAATATGAAGTGCTCACTAATAAAGGGCATATTTCAAAACTACAAGCTGATAAGAAAGCAGTTACTGAGTATAAAGAATTTAATCGTACGCAGAAAGTATTCTCTGATTTTGACAGAATCATACACAAACAAAACAAGTAATATGATGAGAGCCTCAAAAAAGGTTGAACAACGGTTGAGCAACCGCATCGAAACCGCCTAAAATTAGAGTAAATCGAAAATGAGAAAACCCCGTAAACACGTATGTTTACGGGGTTTATTATTCGCTTGAATTATTCAGCTGTGATTGTTGCTACTGGGCAAACGGATTCGCAAGAACCGCAATCAATGCAAGTTTCATTGATTTCGTATTTAACTTCGCCTTCAGCAATTGCTCCTACTGGACAAACAGAAGCACAAGAACCACATTTAATGCATGCATCACCAATAACGCGCATGAGACACCTCCATAAAAAAATAGAAATTCGCCAACTTTATGATTATCATTTAACTAAGGTACTTACCTTTTTTACATTCTCATTATTGCACGTTTTTTTAGTCTTGTCAAATATTTCTATATACTTTTTGTATCGAATTTTTACAAGTGATGTTGCATTTTTTATATCACTGAGTCCATATATTACGCTATTTGATAGAGTTTATCATTTGTATTTAACTAAACATACAAACAATAACTATAGCCCCTCATATTCTCAATTATTTCTTCTCAATATGAATTTTGATAATAATTATATTATCAACTAGCATCCTAGAACACAAATAAGGCCTCATTTTGTTAGTGCAACTGATTCATTTCGCATCCCATGACCCGTTGCTTGATCTTATACATTCGTACCCGTTGGTAATCGATTTCATCATGACACACCAAAGTTGCCACATCCACCTGCAAAGTCTTGGCAATTAAATACAATACCTGCACCGATGTCCCTAGGGAACCTTTAGCGCCTTCAATTTTCGCCAAATAGCTAGGACTAATACCACATCGTTTAGATAACTCTTTTTGTGAAAGTCCCTGACACCGTCTAACCCAAGCAATTTTTCTGCCTAAACAAATACAAAACTCTTCATACTCTGGCATTGATTCCATTGATTGTAAATGCGTTCCCATATCTATACACCTCATTTCAAAAGTATACGACCGAACTGCTCTACTCACATTATATATAGGCAAAATTCATAAATCAAGGCCATATCTAATAAGATGGTTTTCTAAAATTCTGTTCTACTGTGATGAGACGGATGCTCCTCGACTTTCAGTAGCACCTGTATACACAAAATTGTCTAATAAGTGCAACAAAGTCTGCAAATCATATCTATTAATATCATCATATTCAAGCTCCATCAAATATCGATGCGTAGGATCAGCTTTCATAATCATATCCAAGGTAAACGTTACATATGCTCCATCCGGTGTAGGCTGTTCAAATCGCTCCCAGCGAGCCATTGTCATATCATCTCGAGATAATGCCCCCACTTCTACTACTGTGAACTCTTTAAAAACATCGGGACTTTTTCGACGCAAAACTTCCATATAGTCCGCATCCGTCATTCCTTGAATTGGTGTGTCATACCATGTAGTATTCCACTGTTCCTGGGATTCCCCTTTCGGTGCTACATTATCTATACGAGTTACCGTCATATTTACATCTTTATCTAAATGCAACAGAACTCCTACTGTATGTCCCTTGCCTTTAAGTTCGGTCGTATCAATCCATACCATAGTTTGTATTGCCCAAGGAATCGCAAAGCGGAAATGCCCTTCACGACTATTGATGTACGTATAGTGTGGTATATTTTCTGCTTCTTTATTGTTTTTTATCAAACTGTTTTTTGAATAGTGGTCTCCTATATAAAATGGTACTCCTTTTTGCATTCTTCCCTGGTCTATGACTGTAACCATAGGCTTTACCTGTATATCATTTGCTAGACTTACGGTGCCCGTGAAAGTCGCTATTGCTATACCACAGGCTAAAGCCTTCCAAACTGTCTTATCCATTGTTGCATCATTCCTCCCGCTTTTTCTCTTCCTAGTAATGTTCCCCTTTAGTCTCTGCCAATTTGCACCAACTATTTTCGCTAACTCATTCTTTCTCCAGCTCTATTCGACCAGACCGTTCGATGCTGGCCTGCGTTTTGCTCATATCTTCCCAAGTGGATTGGGACGTAATCCCTTCTTCTGTAATTCTTAATTTCTGCTCTTTACGCACCGATGGCTTGCCTAGGCTTAACTCCTGATGGTATAAATCTTCAAGATCCGTTACATCCTTCGTTTCCATCCACATGTCTGACAGCAACACAGATGGTAGGTTATACTCTTCGTCTGCTTGTGAAGGGGGGCTCTGCTCCTTAGGCTCTTGCTTTTCATTTTGCTGAGCATCTGCATCACTTTCATCTGGCAAATACTCCAGAATATCCACTAGGTGTTTCAATGATTCTATACTATACTTTTGGATATCATCATAGGTAAACGTAATTACATACCGATGCGTAGGATCGTCTTTCAAAATCATGTCTACCGTAAAACGCACTTTCGGTCCTTCTGATGTCATTTGTACAGACCGATCCCAACGAGCCGCCGTCATATCTTCTCTCCATAACAAGCCACCTTCGAGCTGTGTATATTTTTCAGATAGATGCGGATCTTCGCGCCGCCAAATTGCCATATACTCCTCATCGGTCATTCCTTGGATCGGTTGATCATACCAGGTCGTATTCCATCGCTCCTGAGAAACACCTTGCGTTGGTGTATTATCTCGTCTCGTGATCATCATAGTAGTATTTTTATCAAAATCTAATAAAATACCCACTATATGTCCACTATCTGTAGGAACTACCTTATCAATCCAATGAATATCTTTCACAGTACCATACATATTCACCCGAAAATGAGCTGGTCGGTGGCTAATATAGAGCCCTCTCTTCTCTGGTGCAGCATTCTCCTGTTGTAATACGAAGTGTTCCCCATCTATTCCTTGAGCATCTACTGTTTGTACACTCCCTAACTCCTTTGTGAAAGTCCTCACCGGTGTTCCCTCTATAGCATACGCCATACCTACAAAACCGGTGAGAGTAACCATCGCCATGCCACATGCCACAGCTTTCCACCACGTATTTTCAACTAGTTTACTGTTCATTCGTTGATTTCCTTTCTTCGTAGCCCTTTATATCCTATACTGATTTCTATACACTTTTAAAGTCAGCATATATCTATATACACCTCTAATAGTTTTTGCTATATCACTTCGTGTTTAATACAAATATATATCTAGTATACCATAAAATGGCCTATTATAAGCACCTAAGCACTACATCACACCTTTTTTGTATGATTTTGTGTATCTCCAAACCAACATTCATACATATCAGCACCAGTTCCGACAATGCTCCCATAATCACTATAAAAATATACTTAGATGCGACTATCAACGCCGAATATAGTATAAAATCATATATGATAAAATCCTAACATATATGAACATTGATGTCTTTAATCAGATTTCCCCCTATTAATTTAGTCATATATCTTATGATACTCTTAGATTATATTATCCTATAACCCATCTTGTAACGATAACGTTCTTAGAAAATGTCTATCCCTATTTGCACAACAAAAAAGAGAACCCACTATTGTGAGTTCCCTTATATAGTATTATGTAATTCTATATCTTATAGTTTATCCAATGCTTGTGCTAAGTCAGCAATGATATCATCTACATTTTCGATACCGATGGATACACGTAATTGTTCTGGTTTTACACCTGCTGTCAATTGTTCCTCAGGGCTCAATTGGGCATGTGTTGTACTTGCTGGGTGAATAACCAAGGATTTAGCATCCGCCACGTTCGCAAGGTTAGAGAAGATTTCAAGAGCATCAACGAATTTAATACCTTCTTCTTTACCACCTTTTACACCGAATGTGAACACTGCACCAACACCGTTCGGGAAGTATTTATCAGCCAATGCTTTGTATGGGCTGTTTGGTAATTCTGGGTAATTTACGTAAGCAATTTTTGGATGATTTACCAAGAAATCTACTACTTTACGAGTGTTTTCTACATGGCGCTCTACACGCAAGGACAATGTTTCAATACCTTGGATAATCAACCATGCTGCTAGTGGAGTAATGGATGCACCAGTGTCACGCAATAATTGAGCACGCACTTTCACAGTGAAAGGAATTGGAAGATTGCCGTATACTAAACCATTGTAATGTACGTCGCCTTCTACGAATCCAGGATAACGACCGCTTGCTTTGTAGTCGAACTTGCCACTTTCAACGATAACACCAGCGATAGTTGTACCATGACCGCCTAAGTATTTTGTGGCGGAGTGAACCACTACGTCTGCACCATGTTCAAATGGACGGAACAAGTATGGAGTGCCGAATGTATTGTCCACGATCACGATGATACCGTGTGCGTGAGCGATTTCAGCAATCGCTTCTAAGTCCACAAGGTTAGCACCTGGGTTACCAACGGATTCCACATACACAGCTTTTGTGTTGTCATCAATCGCTGCTTTGAACTCATCTAAGTTGTCTGGATTTACGAATTTCGTAGTAATACCGAAACGTGGTAATGTAGCACTGAACAAGTTGTATGTACCACCGTATAATGTGGATGCTGCTACAATATTGTCACCAGCAGATGCTACGTTTTGGATAGCGTAGGTAATCGCTGCGGATCCAGATGCTACAGCGATAGCACCAGCACCACCTTCTAAAGCCGCTACACGGCCTTCCAATACGTCTTGTGTAGGGTTACCTAAACGAGTGTAGATAGGGCCTGCATCAGTTAAGGCGAAACGACCTGCTGCTTGTTCTGCATCTTTAAATACATAAGAAGTTGTTTGATAAATTGGTACTGCACGGGAACCTGTTGCGTCTACTGTATGACCTGCATGTAATTGTAATGTTTCAAATTTGTAATTGCTCATGTTACTTTCCTCACTATTCTTAAATCTTTATTATCTAGTAACTAGGATTAAATGACCCAGTCTTGTATATATGCTTCTTCAATCGGTCTTGATTGTAATTCACTGACTTCGTATGGCGTTTCTTGGTACACATAATAGTTTAACCAGTTTGTATAGAGTATAGTCGATGCCGAACGCCATCGTATCATCGGCGTCTTAGTAGGGTCATCTCCAGGGAAATAATTTTCTGGAATCTCAATCTCTAACCCTTGCTTTCTATCCCGATCATACTCTTGGTATAAGGTATCTCTATCATATTCAGGATGCCCAAAGATAAACACATGTTTATTATCATAGGACCTGGCAATACCAACACCTGTCTTATCCGCGCGGACTAGCACTTCTAGTTGAGGGTGAGCGTTGATTTCGCTTTCACTCACCGTCGTATGCCGTGAATGAGGCATATAGAAGAGTTCATCTAGACCACGCATCAGCATGGGTTTCGTGTTCTGCACTTCTTGCTCGTACACTCCGAATAACTTATTAGGTAAATCTTCCTTGTGGATACCAAAATGCTTATAAATCCCTGCTTGGGCTCCCCAACAAATGTAGAGGGTCGAACACACATGGGTTTTACTCCATTCCATAATTTCTGAAAGCTCATCCCAGTAGCTCACTTCCTCAAAGGGCATTTGCTCTACCGGAGCACCTGTGATAATCAAGCCATCAAAATATTGATCCTTGATTTCCTCGAAAGTCCTGTAAAAGGTTTCCAAGTATTCTTGACTTGTATTACTCGCTGTATAAGATGCCGTGTAAAGAAAGGTGACCTTTGTTTGTAACGGTGTGTTACTCAAAGCACGAAGCAATTGAATTTCCGTGGTCTCTTTCCGTGGCATCAAGTTCACAACCACAATGTGGAGTGGTCGAATATCTTGTGACTCTGCCCGTTCCGAATCCATGACGAATATATTCTCTTCTGAAAGTTTCCCTATGGCTGGTAATCCTTTCACTACTCGTATAGGCATTCAATCCACCTCTCTTTCCAGTAAAACCTATCGATTAACGATGAATTAAGTATACTAGGATGTCCATCATATGTCAACAATATGCGCACATTTATCCTTATACAGGATACATATTATTATATATAGCTATTACCTATAACAAAATGGTAAGTCCATAAATTTGCAAATACCCCGCTGCAGATACTAACCCTTTATCACCTTCACTAGAGTCACAATGATATATCTCCCAGAAGAGTACGATGTACCCCATCCCACCCCTTAGAAACGCAGTTAAGCGTAGCAGCCTTTGTGGCGCATATTACTGACTAAATCAAATAAACACAAGATGACCGCAATATACCTTCGAAGAAACATTATGAAATACCGTTTCTGAGGGGGTGTATTGCGGTCATCCTTTTATCTAATCAGAAATGCCACAAGGTTACATAGCGTAACAAGTGACGATACATTATGCAATACCGTTTGAGAAGGAGTATGCCATGGGCTTCCCTTTATCCTATTCAGTTACGACCGCCGCAAGTTTTCATAGCATCGCAAGAGACGTCTTATAAGAGCGCATGCTCTTTCCCGATTTCAACAACTTGCTCTACAGACATATTTGTAATACGGGCAATCATCTCTACCGATAATTTTTCACGTAGCATACCAATAATAGCTTCTAATCTACCTTCTTCTTTTCCTTCTAGTTTTCCTTCACGCCAATATTTCTTCCGATCCATTTCTAGCTTCATATACTCACCCCTCCATTCTTTACTTTGCTTTACTACATGTACTATCTCATCCATCTGTTGTATTAACCCATCTACTGGTGGTCTACCATCTACATAATCCAAAAAATTCTGTAATAATTCCGAAACATCATTCATTTCTGCTTTAGTACTTAAAAAGATAGTAGTTAGTCCATCTCCCAACTCTTTGCCCAGTTCTTCTGTACATTTTTTTGTAAATGTATACTTATGACGCTTCCCAGAAAATATAGGAAACGTACAGATAAAGATAACAAAACAATCATTCAGTGTCATATAGTCAGCGCCCTTTTCCATAGAATAATGGTCAATCGCACTATGATAAAACCGTGACCGTTTGATTAACTCTGGCATATTTTTGTATGTTTGCATTTCAATATTGTAGACGGTTCCTTTCTCATCATTGACATACACATCTAAGCGAATCCCCTTTTCATCAAGGCCAGATTCTATCGTTTTTTCCGTTTCAATATACGCAATGTCCCGAATAGAAATCTCCAATACCCGTTCTAATAATTCCTTACAAATTGACTTCTCACGCATTACCTTTTCAAAGATAAAATTATCTTGAATACTCAACTCATCAAAGGACTTGAATTGCATAGAAATACCTCACTCTTTGAGTTACCTAAATTATACCACATCTATACTGCAGCACGGTAGCACACCATGCACTACCTATCCATACAATTCATAAACTGTCACTTATACTCCTTTAAAATTTCCTACTAGTATATATTCTTCCAAGGTCCCCAGTTAAGCGTAGAAAACTTGCGACACCTATATTCATTGAATCGCACAGATACAAGAAGCCCATGGCACGCCCCTGACCAAACACCACAACCTATTCTCTGAGAAACGCAGTTAGGCGTAGCAGCCTTTGTGGCGGTCGCTTACTAACTACTCTATCCGCACAAACACAAAAGCCCGTGCCATCCCCCTGAGCAAGCATAACCACTGTATAGCTTGTGAAGGGGTGTGGTACGGGCTTATTTTGCCAATATTACGGTATGCGACCACCACAGGCTGCATAGCGGAATAAGTGACTAACCTTTAATTATATCTACTTTTGTGATCCTCTTATATACTATTATAAACAACTAGCATATACATTATATTTTTCAAATTCCATATGCCAATTCTGTATATATGAGCAGTTTTGATTGTTTTATTGGTGATTTTTATCACTTTTTGATTTATAATTCTAATCAATAGCATAAGCGCTTGTAACAGAATTTATTTTCTTATTCAAATTTGTAGGAACCAGGAGGTGTTCACTAGAACTAACGGACAGATAACGTATTCTAAAGTACAACAGTGATAAGTCCTTTCTACAAGGAGGATACTATGGAAAGATCCTACATTACAAAAGGTCTTCAAAATGCATGTCCCGATTGCGCAGAAGATTCGTATACTGATGAAGAACTAGTCGCTTTAGCCCAAGCAGGGCATACATCGGCTACTGTTATTCTATGTCATCGTTACGTACCTCTCATTGCACGGTACTCTCATGTACGTCAGCTTCGCAATATGGAAAATGACTTAGAGGCCACTTTATGGGAGACATTCTTAACCGCTATCCAAATGTACGACCTGAAAGGGAAAGTCCCCTTTGCAGGATTTGTAAAATCTCGCATCCATTATACAGAAATGAATCTCTTCCGTAAAAGCGTTCATCAATGGAATCATGAATCTTTACTTCATGAAGAGGATGACTCGAATCCAATCATCCATATCCCTGCCGAAGATGATACAGAGCAGGAGGCCCTTGCGCACTTACAAATTGCAGCGTTGAAAGAGGCACTTTCACGGATTGATACCGTGCACGCTGCCCTATTAGAGCAGATTTTATTTCAAGGTAAGTCCATTAGTGATATGGCTAAATCATATGGAATGAGTCGACAAGCAATGCACAAAAAGTATAAAAAAGCTATCGCTTTGGTACAACAAGAGTTAGAACGATCTAAAGATTAATTTAACTAAGGACTAAGGACTTATCATAAAAAACCTGAATCTCCATTTTCGAGATTCAGGTTTTTACATTTCTATCATATAGTTTTGTCATCATCAACACCATACCTTCTAAGTATATTTTCTAGGTATGCCTTCTACATAGAGCATAACAATAGCCATCTTGCTATTGTCAACAAGATGGCTATGGTAATCCTTGGTACTAAGTCACATATACACTTTCACAATACCTTTGGGATATGTGGTTTTCTCCTGTCTAAAGGCTCTATCCTACCTTATCGTTTTAACCACTTGTATACCCACAAGGCAATTCTAACGATTTTTACTACTTTTTCAAGCTTATCCATATTACGCCGCCAAAGCGATCGCATTATTGCGAACCACACCTACCAATGGGTACGCATATAACTTGCCTAATGCATCGCCCACGGCTTTGATATCTTCGTCGGATGCTGCTTCGTTTACGTAGGAAAAATTGGCTACTTTCACATTGTGTGCACCTTCGCCTTTTTTAAATTGTAATTGCAATTTAGTCACCATTGTTGTAGTCATACCTTACTCCTCCTTATTCTACCACTGTGGATTCTGTAGTCACTAATGTACCATGTTGAAAGCTAGTTAAGCGTTGATCTTTACGACCACGAAGTACATCTTTTTCTACCATAAGCTATCCCACTGTGTCGATTTCAGATTTAGTTACCCCTTCTTTTGGGAATCCTACTACAATACTTACCTCTTCCTTAGATGTGTCCATAAAGACTAAATGTAATTCTTTTTTCACTACTGTACTTGCTGCCATATTCTTCTCCTTTCTTAGTACCAAGTCCTTACACTTAGATACATTCAGAAATAGAGATGATGTCAACCAAATAATTTTACTCTTTATAGATTCCAGTAACACCAATACATATGACAGCCATATACACTGTAATTATACATTTTATAACTGCATATAATATATGCATATTAGTTCATAAAAAGTACTTATATGATATAGTCATACCCTATAATAAGTAAGATTTTATTCTTATTTTACTTATTCCTACTCTTTTGCTATACTATGTTTGTCGATGTGATACTCGACAGGAACTATGAAACCTCATATGTTCCAGCCTTTCAAACTACTTACATATGTGATAACGGTGACTTCCCATACACACCTATAGTTATCACAAACAAGCCACCTACTCGGCCCCATACGAGTCAGGTGGCTTTCACCATTATAAACATATAGTATGAGGAATCTTATTACTCTACATATCATTGCACCATATATCTCATACCTGTAATAGCATTATTTCATACACTCTTTCATACAAATACATGCTATAATTAAAATCAAGTATATAATGATGCCATTTAATCAATAGCATCACATTATTTTCTCTAGTAATATAAAAATAATACTTCACATGCATCGTCACTAATATACACAATAAAAAGGAGTGATATTATGAACAAAACTATATATTTAGGCGGCGGTTGTTTTTGGGGTGTTGAAAGCTACTTTCAACGCATTCCAGGTGTTGTAGATACTGAGGTAGGTTACAGCAACGGCGCTCAGCCAAATCCAAGTTATGAGGACGTATGTCGTGGCAGTGGTCATGTAGAAACTGTGAAAGTCACCTATGATGCATCTGTGATTTCCCTACCTAAAGTTCTACAATATTTTTTACGCATCATCGACCCCTTCAGCATCAACAAACAAGGCAATGATGTAGGCGTGCAATATCGCAGCGGTGTGTATTATGAACACCCTGACGATAAAGCCATCATTGAATCCACCCTAGAGCGTGCTAACAGCCATTACAAAGAGCCTTTTGCCATAGAAGTCTTACCTCTAGCATCCTTTTATCCAGCTGAAAACTATCACCAAGATTATTTAGACAAAAATCCAAATGGCTATTGTCATATTAATGTGTCCAAAGCTTATGAACCACTCGTTGATGAAAGCGCCTACGAGCGCAAATCCGATACTATTTTACAAGAGGAGCTCAGCGACTTAGCCTATTCTGTGACCCAGCATAGTGCTACAGAACGCCCCTTCTCTCATGAATATACAGACGAGTTTCGTCCCGGTATCTATGTTGATGTTACCTCTGGAGAACCTCTCTTCATCTCTGCTCAAAAGTTTAACTCCGGTTGTGGCTGGCCAAGCTTTGCGCAACCCATCAATAGCGATGTCATCCGTTACTATCAAGATGATAGTTTAGGACATCGTCGCATCGAAGTACGCAGTCGCATTGGAGATGCTCATTTAGGGCATGTCTTTGAAGATGGACCTCAGTCCATGGGTGGCCTCCGCTATTGTATCAACGGCGCTGCCTTGCGTTTCATTCCTTTAGAAGAGTTAGAAACAGAAGGGTATGGCGCTTTGCGTGAATTCGTAGAAAGTAGCGAAGCTCTCTCTCAAGATCCTTAAAAAGATTAGCATGCTATAATATTGCATGTCTTTAGGCTCACGTTCATGCCTACACCTCATCGCAACTGACAACACAAAAAGACTGTAAACACAGGGTGTTCCCAAGTGTTTACAGTCTTTTATTATATAGATAGTGTATGGTTTTGTGTCCTGTCTATATCGTTAGAACTAACATACTTGATACACTATGTTTGCTCTAATAAAGTACGTATATCCCTATAGATTATGTATATACTAGGGTAACCCCGTAAAGTCTATATCTTATAAGTACAAAAGATTACACTCGCCAAGAAATCCACGCAATGGTATCTGTTGTATGGTTTTCTAATTTGCCATCTACAGCTTTCGCAGATAAGAACTCCCGGATTTCTTGTTTAATCA
This sequence comes from Veillonella sp. VA137, assembly GCF_003992015.1. Lineage (GTDB taxonomy): Bacteria > Bacillota > Negativicutes > Veillonellales > Veillonellaceae > F0422. Next base: position 1,202 of record NZ_RQVK01000015.1, on the reverse strand, counting down.
TTTCTAAGTCGCCACCTACTTTACGATGCACACGTAAGCAGAAATAATCGACTGCTTCATCAACAATTAAGGTTTCTACTTCTTCTACTGTTTTATAAGTAATATTTACATTTTTTCCGATTTCATTAACTGTGTCCAAGCAATCTTGTAGCATGGATTCCCATGGGCTTCCGCTTACACCATATCGCTCAGAATAGATGACATCTAAGTATTCATCTTTCCGATCGGCGAACATAATACACAAGCAATGCTTACGACTAGCCCGATGTAAAGCGTGCAAATTAGCTGTATCCGACATGATAGGGCAGAAAATACTATATACCAAGTCAAATTGTTTGTCCCACTCTAAGGCTTGCCGTGCCTCTTCAGACCATGGTCCTAGCCATAAATCTAGTGAAAGTCCTTCATTTTCACTAATGGCTTTGCCACCTTCTAACATGCCTGTGGAAAGATCAACACCTGTTACTTTCACGCCATTACGAGCGAGACCCATGGCATAGTCGCCTGTGCCACAGCCTACATCAAGAGCGGTTTCTCCTTCTGCTGGATGAATCCCGAGCTCTTGTAATCGTGCTACAAAATCTACCACTTGTGCCACACGATCCTCCCGCTGATGCATATTCACGAAAAACTTGGACGTTTGATTCCAAGATTGTTGCTCCTCTTGCCAGCCCTCCATAGAAACAGGCATCGTTGTGATTGTACTCATGAAAACCTCCTTATAACTGTATACTTAATAGGCTAGATATAATTTACATGTATATGACCACTATTATTATATATGATATTCTTCAAATTATATATGATAAATATTATCAGTTCATAGTTTTATTATACTTATATACCTGCAAGTATGCTGTATCTACGGCAACAAAATCTATAGAACTATACATACTAAACACTTATACACATCTATGATTCTAGAATTCTATACATCAATACTATCATTGTAACAACAAACACTATTTTATAAGATATACTATTGTAAGTGCAAATAAATATAATGTGATAAAGATACATGTGTTTCTGGACCAGTTGCACGCTTTTGGAATCATATCTGTATAAGGATCATTAAAACACAAAAAGCGACCTTACGGTCGCTTTTCGTATTTAGAATCTACGATTCAATTATGCTTCGATAGCTGTAACAACACCAGCGCCTACTGTATGGCCACCTTCGCGGATCGCGAAACGTAAACCTT
>NZ_RQVK01000014.1 GCF_003992015.1 Veillonella sp. VA137 | reverse complement strand
TGTCTATTTTATTGCAAAAAAAGAATGTTGGCGACTACTCTTATATGAGTAGCCCCAACATTTATTATAGAGCCTTTTTTGTTATATATGAAGATATTTTCACAAAATGATTTGCAATATTGAAAATGAATGGTATACTAATAGGAAACTTAATGTTTGTTTTATAGTAAGAAGGGAAGTACGAATGAAACAAGTGAAACAAAAGACAACTCGGGCGATGTTGTTATCCATGGTAGTATTAGCTATGAGTGGGCAACATGGATATGCGGCAGATACACAAGTGGCAGAGGATACAGTTATATTACCTGATGTAACAGTAACAGCGACTAGAACAATACAAGATATTGCGAAAACACCTAGCTCTGTATCGGTAGTGACGGCAAAAGATATTGAAAACCGTAAAGCAGATACAGTAGCAGATGCGCTACAACTGTTGCCGGGAGTCTATAAAAGTGCAGCTTCTGCAGGAGAACTTCAAATTCGTGGGTTTGATTCTAAAAATATATCCGTATTCGTTGATGGTGTGCCTATGAATAACTCATTCAATAATAAGGTGGATTGGGAAGTGATTCCTGTTCATTCTATTGAGCGAATTGAGTTAGTTCGAGGTGCTAGTTCCTCCTTGTATGGTGGAAAAGGTGTAGCAGGCGTTGTCAGCATCAAAACGAAGCAAGTAGCTCCGAAAGCAGACCGCAAGGAGATTCGTTGGCATGGCAAAATAAATGGGGGAACCTATGGAACATGGAATAATGCCTTAGGTTTTGATGCATCTGTTTCTAATCGAATTACGATTGGTGTGTCTGCAGAGGAACGCCGTACAAAAGGCTTCCCAGGCTTCTTTATCACTGAAAGTAGCAAAAAAGTGACAGATAAGGTCAAAGCTGTAGCGCCAGATGTACCATTAGAACAATTAAAAAATGGTAATTATGTATTGGGTAATCGTGGTGATAAATCTTTACATAATAAAAATTTGTCAGCATATATAACGATGCACTTAGGTAAAAAAGAATCTTTAACCTATAGGTATACCTATGCAAATCATAAATACTCGTATCATAATCCAACAAGTGTAGTAATAGTGAATGGAAAGCCCACTTTCACTGGAAATATCAAAATCGATGATACAAAGTACGTAGAAGTGAAAGGCGATGGATTCCTAGGGCATGATGCAGAGCGTGAGTATCAAAGTCATAGCTTGCAATACAAAAATGATGTAAATAAACTGCAAATTTCTTTGAGTCTATTAGATAAAAAGAAAGATGGATACTCTATGCCAACAAAAGCAAATTCAGGAGATTATGAAGGTCCAGGGACGCACTCTTTTTATCCAGGCAAAGCCTATAATCTTGATGTGCAAAAAGCTTGGAATAGCCAAGGAAAACATGAAATCGTAAGTGGTTTGAACTGGAAACAAGAACGATTTGACCAAAATAAAATCATGCTTTCCCATTGGCGCGATAAAGGGGCTGTGGATACAAACGTATATCCAAATGGTATCAGTGAAACAAACAGTGGGGCTAGTCGCAACATTGCCGGTTTTGTACAAGATACCTATCGTCCAAATGATAGTTGGGCTATCTATGCAGGCCTTCGTTTCGATCATTTTAAAAAATATGATGGGTCTCATGGGGAATACAATCAGAAGACAAAAACCTATGATATTATACATCATAAAGAAGGTTCCTACACAGAAATCAGTCCTAAGATATCGGTAGAACGATATATGAATGATACAACCAATGTGTACGCTTCGTATGGTCATTCCTTTGCACCACCAACGTTATACCAAGTGTATCGATATGGAAAAACATCGAAAAGTGAAATTAAAGCCAATCCAAATCTAGATCCAGAACATTCTGATACATTTGAATTGGGGTTGAAAAAATCTTGGAATGAAAATACAAAGCTAAATGTAGCAGCTTTTTATGTGAAAACTAAAGATAAAATTCAATATGTGACATATAAAAAGCAAGATGGTAAAGATGATTATAAAACCTATGTTAATGTAGGATCTGAAACACGTCGTGGTGTAGAACTGGAACTACGTCATAGGTTGTCATCAAAATGGTCTGTATTTGGTAATTATACATGGCAAATGGGAGAACTTCATAACCAAGCATTAGCTAATACAGATGTAAAAGATGAAAGACAACAAAACTTTGAGATTCCGAAACATCTATTCCATGGTGGTTTTGAATATAACAGCGGCAAGTGGAATGCGATTTGGGATATGCAATATGTGAGTGCACGTCAAGGTAAAGATAGATCCTTGGGTGAATATGGAGCAGAAGATAGTTACTTTATAACAAATACATATGTGAATTATAAAGTATCTAAAGAAGCTACAGTTCAAGTAGGTATACAAAACCTATTTGATCGTCAATTCTATACAAAAGAACTAGCTCCAGGCCGTACCTACTCTGTGGGGATGAAGTTTAAATTCTAAAATCTAAATGTAAGAATAATTACATATTATAAGGAAAGAGATGATTCTATATAGAGGCATCTCTTTTTTTAGGTGGGGAAGTAATTTGCATGCAAATAGTTAGAGGTGATATGCAAGGATAGGGAGCTTTCGGAGTGAGACTATACAATAGGAGTGGCGCTCAAGTTATGGTATAACTAATATTCATAGACGTAGATTTTATTACTATATCGACCAATGGTATACTAAAGAAGATAATCATCGATGATGATGGGCGTGCTAAAGGGGGTATATATGAAATATAAACAGAAGCTTGCTATAGGAACGATACTAGGGTGTTTAAGTTTAGTGCCTATGGTGTATGGAGCCTCAGCTGATATGGTGTATGAAGCCAATGTAACACAGCCAGAGCATATTACTGTACAAACTACTGGTCGGGCTGTTGGAATGCGTAAATATCATGAGGTGTTAGACTATCCTGAAGGCTTGCATATAGAGGTGAGTGGTGTAGGCTACGATGCAGCACTAAAAAAACATCACAATGTATCGGGGATATATGTCCATGACGGTACTCGATTGACGATTCATAAAGGGTTAACAGTGGCTATGCAAAACTCTACTCCTTATGATCAACCTGATGAAATGGCCCATTACTACATGAGTGGTATGTATGCAGGCTTTGGACGAAAACAGATTAATGATCCTAAGTACGATACGAAAGTTGTGGTTCATGGTCCGACGGTGATTCGTGCTGTTGGTAATGGCGTGCAGGCTAATAAAGATAGTTATATTACGTTGGATGGTCCTGTGAAAATAGAAACAATGCCGTTCCAACAAGCAGATGTGTATGGTGCTATTGTAGAAGAAGGTAGCATTGGCATTGGCACTAACCGATTAGCTGATACCTATACAAGCACAACGATTTCTTCTGTGGAGCAGGTTGATCAGTATCCGACAGTACAAGTGATGGGTAATCTTGGTGTGCTTAACAAAAATTATGGGTTGAACCCTAATCCAGGACGTCATGGTTCGTATATTATGATGAATTTAGGAACGAAGGACTCCGTGTGGACTGGGGCAGCATTAAATGAATTTGCTGAAAGTGGAGATAATCCTCATCAATCAGGAATCACCTTAGTATTAAAAAACAATGCCACATGGCATAACCAATGGATTGGTGCCAAGCGACATCGTACGGGTCATGAAGAATTGCTATTGGGCACAGGAAAAGGATATGCTTTCACAGGAAGCCACATTCAAAATATCGTTGGTGGGGATACTCCAGAAACGGCAGGTATCATATACCAAGAAGATGTATATCCTATCGTAGTAAATGTATTAAACGGGTATATTAAAGTGGTAGACCATAGACCTAATGCATCGGAGGGAAGCGCGCCAATCCATGTAAACACTAATGAAGGGATCTTGACCATTCTCAAATAGCTATGCATATTTTGCATAGTAATAAAGAAAAGCTTGCATGCTATTATCATTTTAGAGTATAATTGTATGGAAGTATTATTACTTGGTCATAAAAGGTGGTTATATGAGTCGTATAAAGAAGGAAGAACGACAACAGTTATTGCGCGAAAAACTGAATATAAGTCCCTTCACGACAGATGAGGAATTGGCCACATATTTTGGTGTCAGTGTTCCTACCATTCGATTGGATCGGTTGGCTCTAGGCATTCCTGAATTACGTGAACGGATTAAGGCAATGGCACAGGAGCATTCTGATGACCGACAGCATATAGATCGGGCAGATGTGGTAGGAGATGTCATTGATTTAGCAGTAGGACAATACGGCATCAGTGTTCTTCGCACTACAAAAGATATGCTGGATCGCTCTGGTTACGTAGAGGCACAATATTTATATGCTCAAGCGAACTCGTTGGCGAGAGCCATTGTAGGAGTACCTACGATGATTGCTGGAGTTGGAAACATTAAGTATAAAAGCCTTGTTAAGAGTGACGTCAATTTGGCAGCGAAAGCAGAGTTAGTGCGACAACGAGGAGAAAAATTCTTTATAAAAGTAACAATCAAAGATAACATAAAAGAAGTGTTTCGCGCTAAATTCATTATGGAATCTGTGATAGAATAAAGGTGAACTATGAAGATTGCAGTAGATGCTATGGGTGGCGATTTTGCTCCCCTCGAAATAGTCTTAGGCTCTATTGCCGCTGTGCACGAATACGATACTATGGATATCGTGCTTGTCGGTGATGAAAGTAAAATAAAAGAAATTTTAGAAGCAGAAGGTGAACTGGAGAATCCAAGAATTTCCATTCATCATGCTAGTGAAGTCATAGAAATGCATGAGCATCCTAGTATTGCCTTGCGCAAGAAGAAAGATGCGTCCATTGCAGTGGCTACACGTTTAGTTCGTGAAAAGGTATGTGATGCGGTGATTGCACCAGGTAGTACTGGAGCAGCTGTAGCATCGGCTCTATTAGGTTTGGGAAGAATCAAAGGGATTGAGCGCCCTTGTATTGCTACACCATTACCAACAGCGAATGGCGTGACAATTATGCTAGATTCTGGTGCTAATGCGAATAGTAAGCCAAAACATCTAGTGCAAGGGGCTATCATGGGATATAACTATGCGCAGTTATTACTTGGTAAACCTAACCCAACTGTGGGCTTGTTAAATATTGGTGAAGAATCCACTAAAGGAAATGAAGTTGTCTTAGAAACCTATCCGTTACTACAAAAACTGAAAACAATCCCTTTTAAAGGAAATGTGGAAGGCCGTGATATTCCAAAAGGAACGGTAGATGTAGTAGTATGTGATGGATTTGTAGGTAATGTGGTGCTTAAATTTGCGGAAGGTCTTGTATCTGTGGTACAAGATATTCTAAAAGAAGGCATCAAACAAAGTAGCATTATCTCTAAACTAGGAGCCTTATTGATTGTTCCTGTGTTTAAGAAAATAAAAAAACGACTAGATCACACAGAAAATGGCGGAGCACCTCTATTAGGGGTAAATGGTGTATTTATTATTTGCCATGGTAGCTCCAAATCTAAGGAAATTATGACAGCAATTAAAATTGCTGGAGATCTAGTAGAACGGAAATTGATTGAACATATTTCCTCAAGTATTGAAGAAGAAGGGACCCTAACATATGACAATGCTGAATAAGCCAGTCGGAATTATTGGTACCGGTAGCTATGTGCCAGAAAAAGTTCTTACAAATGCAGACTTAGAAAAAATGGTAGATACTAGCGATGCTTGGATTCAAGAAAGAACAGGTATTAAAGAACGTAGAATTGCACCAGAAGGTGTAAATGCTTCAGATATGGCTACAGAAGCGGCAAAAAAAGCCTTAGAAGCTGCTAAGTTAACAGTAGAAGATATCGATTGTATCATTGTTGCCACATTAACAGGCGATATGGCAATTCCATCTACAGCATGCTTAGTCCAAGCTAATTTAGGCGCTACAAAAGCAGCAGCCTTTGATTTATCTGCAGCTTGCTCAGGATATGTATACTCTCTGATTACAGCTAGTTCTTATATCAATGCTGGATTGTTTAAAAATGTGCTTGTAGTAGGTGTTGAAGTATTATCTCGTGTAGTAAACTGGGAAGATCGCAATACATGTGTTCTTTTCGGTGACGGTGCTGGAGCCGCTGTAGTATCTTCAGTAGAAGAAGGCTATGGTATGCTCGGTATGGATATGGGGGCTGACGGAAGTGGCGGAATGCATCTATGTATTCCATCTGGAGGTACGGCATTGCCACCAACCACAGAGCGTCGTGAAGAGGGGCTTACTTTCATTCATATGAATGGACAAGAAGTATATAAATTTGCTGTAAAAACGATGGGTAAAACTGTATTGAAAGCTCTAGAAATGGCAAATATGGAACTGGAAGAATTAGATTTCTTCATTCCACATCAAGCGAATACTCGCATTATCAAATCTGCAGCAGATCGTTTGCATCTGACAGAAGATAAAGTATTTATTAATTTACCTAAGTATGGAAACACATCAGCAGCATCCATTGCGATTGCTTTAGATGAAGCAGTGCGTGCAGGAAAATTGCAAAAAGGTGATAATCTTGCCGTTGCTGGATTTGGTGCAGGATTAACTTGGGCAAGTCTAGTAATGAAATGGTGCTAAGGAGGAAAAGATGATTAAGACTGATATTTGTGATTTGTTAGGGATAGAGTATCCCGTTCTTCAAGGTGGTATGGCTTGGTTAGGTACAGCTGAATTAGCAGCTGCTGTATCTGAAGCAGGTGGTTTGGGAATTATTGGTGCAGGACATATGCCTCCTGATGTATTCCGTGCAGAAATTCATAAATTAAAAGAACGCACAAGCAAGCCATATGGTTGTAACATTATGTTAATGTCTCCATTTGTGAATGAAGTTATGGAAGTTGCTTTAGAAGAACGCGTACCAGTCATCACAACTGGAGCAGGTAATCCATCCGCATGGGTACCAGCTTTCAAAGAAATCGGTACAAAAGTAATTCCTGTAGTAGCTTCTGTATTATTAGCGAAACGTTTACTTCGTGGCGGTATCGATGCAGTCATTGCAGAAGGTACTGAGTCTGGCGGTCACGTAGGAGATATTACAACTATGTGCTTAATCCCTCAAATCGTAGATGCTGTGGACGTACCTGTTATTGCAGCTGGTGGTATTGCAGATGGTCGCGGTATGGCAGCAGCCTTAGCATTGGGCGCTAGTGCAGTTCAAATGGGTTCTCGTTTCGTAGTATCTGAAGAATGTATTGCCCATGAAAACTATAAAGAAGCTGTATTGAAAGCAAAAGATCGTTCCACAGTGATGACAGGCTTGACAACAGGTCATCCAGTTCGTATCATTGAGAATTTATTAGCTCGTAAATATCAATCCCTTGAGTTCAGTGGCGCACCAAAAGAAGCTCTTGAAAATCTAGGTGCTGGTACACTTAGAAAAGCTGCCATTGAAGGGGAAACTAAAAACGGTTCCGTTATGATTGGACAAATTGCAGGTATGTTGACTGATATTAAACCTTGCGCAACAATCATTCAAGATATTGTTCGTGAAGCAGAAGAAGTAATGTTGAACTTAAAATCTGTTATCCGATAAGCAGGAGGAAACCTTATGAAAACAGCATTTGTATTCCCTGGTCAAGGGTCTCAAAAAGTGGGTATGTTGAAAGACTTGTACGAAGCGTATCCTATCGTAAGAGAGCGTTTTGCACAAGCAGATGAAGCATTGGGATATTCTATTTCACAATTATGTTTTGAAGGTCCAGATACGGAATTAGTAAAAACAGCAAACACACAACCTGCGATTTTAACAGCTAGTGTGGCATGCTATGAAATTTTAAAAGAAAAAGGCTTTACACCTGATATCGTAGGTGGTCATAGCCTTGGTGAATATAGTGCCTTGGTAGCAGCAGGTGTTCTTGATTTTAAAGATGCTGTTTACGTAGTGCATAAACGTGGCGAATATATGCAAGAAGCTGTACCATTGGGCGAAGGTGCTATGGCGGCTATCTTAGCATTACCACGTGAAGAAGTAGTTCGTATCTGCGGAGAAGTGAATAATACTGTAGGATCTGTACAAGCAGTTAACTTTAACTGCCCAGGACAAATTGTAATTGCTGGTGCTACAAAAGCCGTAGAAGTGGCAGCTGAAAAAATGAAAGAAGCTGGTGCCAAGCGTGCTGTTATGTTACCAGTTAGTGCGCCTTTCCATAGTCGTTTAATGGAACCAGCAGCGAAACGCTTACAAGAAGAATTAGATAAAATCGAAGTAAAAGATGCTCAAATTCCTGTTGTAGCCAATATTACTGGGGAAATCTTAAAAGATGGAGCTACTATTAAAGCGGCCTTAGTAAAACAAGCAGCAGCACCAGTACTTTGGGAAGATTGCGTGGCTACTATGGTAGACTTCGGAGCTACTCGATTTGTAGAAGTAGGTCCAGGAAAAGTATTAACAGGTTTTACTAAAAAAATTAACAAAGCAATGGAATTAGCCAATGTTGAAGATGAACCATCCTTAGCAGCAGCGATTGCATTCTTACAAGGAGAATAACATGAATTTAACAGGTAAAGTAGCATTAGTTACTGGTGCATCCCGTGGTATCGGTCAAGCCACTGCTATCGATTTAGCAAAAGCTGGAGCAGATATAGTAGTAAACTTTATTGGTAATGAAGAAGTTGCACAAGAAACTGTAGCAGCCATTGAAGCATTAGGTCGTAAAGCAATTAAAATTAAAGCTGATGTGGGTAATGCTGAGGATGTACAGGCTATGGTGGATGAAGCAGTAGCTGCATTTGGTCATATTGACATTCTTGTAAACAATGCAGGCATCACTCGTGACGGATTATTGATTCGTATGAAAGATTCCGACTGGGATGATGTATTGAATATCAACTTAAAAGGTGTATACCTAGTGACAAAAGCAGTTGCTAAGCTTATGGTAAAACAACGTGCTGGTCGCATTATCAACATGACATCTGTATCTGGTGTTACAGGTAATGTGGGTCAGGCCAATTATGCCGCTGCTAAAGCAGGGGTAATTGGCTTTACTAAAACTTGTGCTAAAGAATTAGCCACTCGTGGTATTACTGTGAATGCAGTAGCACCAGGATTTATTGAAACAGCAATGACAGATGTATTACCTGAAAAAATTAAAGAAGGTATTGCAGCTACAGTTCCGTTTGGTCGTATGGGTCAACCGGAAGAAATTGCTAGTGTAGTAACGTTTTTAGCGTCTGAGTTTGCAAGTTATATTACTGGCCAAGTTCTCAATGTAGACGGCGGAATGGTGATGTAAACGCAAGATCCTATACATAGACTATGTGAAAGGAGGTGTATGTAATGAGCACATTTGACAAAGTAAAAGCTATTGTTGTTGAACAATTGGGCGTTGACGAATCTGAAGTGGCTATCGATTCCACTTTCATCGATGATTTGGGCGCTGACTCTCTTGACATCGTTGAATTGATCATGGCATTTGAAGAGGAATTCAATATTGAAATCCCTGATGATGTTGCTGAAAAAATCAAAACTGTAAAAGACACAGTTGATTACATCGATTCTACAAAATAAGTCTTAGCACTTATGCACCACGAAAGGGGGCTAAGCCCCCTGAGTGGATGTGCACATAGGAGGAATAATAGTGAAACTCCCTGAACTTCGAATAGGGAAATTGGTAGCCAAAGTACCGGTAATTCAAGGTGGAATGGCAATCCGATTGTCTACAGCTCGGTTGGCTGCAGCAGTTGCAAATGAAGGTGGTATCGGCCTGATTGCAGCATCTGGCATGCCTTTTGATGAATTACGATACGAAATACAATTAGCAAGAAAATTATCGCCTACGGGCATTATCGGTATAAATGCAATGGTAGCCGCTACAGAATTTTTAGGCCTTGTAAAAACGGCCATTGAAGAGGGCATTGACCTTGTTGTAGCTGGCGCTGGATTTTCCAGAGATATGTTTGCTTTAGGACGTGAATCTGGTACACCTATCGTACCTATCGTATCCACGCCTAAATTAGCTCGTATTTCTGAAGGATTAGGAGCCTCCGCAGTCATTGTGGAAGGTTGTGAAGCAGGTGGTCACTTAGGTACAGACTGCTCCTCTCGTGAGTTAGTACCAGAAGTAGTAGCAGCTGTAAAAAACATTCCAGTCATTGGTGCTGGTGGGGTTCTTGATGGAGCAGATATTGTAGAGATGATTAAACTTGGTGCTAGTGGTGTACAAATGGGAAGCCGTTTTGCTGCTAGTGTGGAGTGTAATGCCTCTGATGAATTGAAAAAAATGTACGTTCGTGCAGATGCTCCAGAAGATATTGTCTTGATTCAAAGTCCAGTAGGACTTCCAGGACAAGCGTTGCGTAATAAGTTTGCAGAAACAGTATTAGACGGTACAGTACCGCCACCTACAGAGTGTCATCGATGCTTGAAGCATTGTTCTCACAAGTTCTGTATTATTAAAGCCCTTTCACGTGCTCAACAAGGGGATGTGGAAACGGGATTAGTGTTCTCAGGTAATAATATGCGAAAAGTAGATTCCATATTACCTGTGCATGAGATTTTTGCTCGCCTAGTTTCAGAGGCAGCAGCCATTGATTAAATGAGATTATAAAGAGGTGGAATAATGGAAAGACGTGTTGTTATTACTGGTTTAGGTGCTGTGACACCAGTGGGAATCGGTAAAGATGACTTTTACAATGCATTGCTACGTGGCGAATCTGGTATCGGTCCAATTACTCGATTTGATGCAAGTGATTATGCAACTCGTATTGCAGGAGAAATTAAAGATTTTGATCCAACACAATTTGGAATTGATAAAAAAGAAGCGCGCCGTATGGACCGCTCTGCAGCATTTGCTATTGCAGCGGCAGTGCTTGCACAAAAAGATGCTGATTTAGATTTAGATAAAGAAGAAGCAGATCGTTGTGGTACTGTAGTTGGTACTGGTATCGGCGGTATTGATTCTATCCACGATGTATATGTGACTCTATTTGAAAAAGGTCCAGGTCGTGTAAGTCCATTTGCAGTACCTATGATGATTGCTAACATGGTATCTGGTCGTGTATCTATCCAATTAGGATTGAAAGGACCAGTAGAAACTGTTGTTACAGCTTGTACTTCTGGTACTAATGCAATTGGTGAAGCATTCCGCATGATTGCACATGGCCAAGCAGATGTTATGTTCGCAGGTGGTACAGAAGCGGCAGTTTCTCCAGCAGCAGTAGCTGGTTTCGCATCAATGAAAGCTATGTCTACACGTAATGATGAACCTACAAAAGCATCTCGTCCGTTTGCAGCTGACCGCGATGGATTCGTAATGGGTGAAGGCTCTGGTATGATCGTATTGGAAGAATTAGAACATGCAAAAGCACGTGGTGCGCATATCTACGCAGAAGTAGTGGGATATGGTACCAATGGTGATGCATATCATATTTCTTCTCCTGCACCAGGCGGCACACAAGCTCGTAAATGTATGGAATTAGCATTAAATGATGCAGGTATCAAACCTGAAGAAGTTGATTATATTAATGCTCATGGTACATCTACATCCATCAATGATGCAAATGAAACATTGGCAATCAAACAATTATTTGGAGATCATGCTAGTAAATTAGCAGTAAACTCCACAAAATCTATGACAGGTCACTTATTAGGTGCTGCTGGTGCTATTGAAGCAATTGTTATGGCAATGGCTATTGAGACTGGCAAAGTGCATCCAACAATTAACCTTGATAATCCAGATCCAGAATTGGATTTAGATTATGTATCTGACGGAGCTCGTGACATGAAAGTTGATGTAGCTCTTTCCAATTCTTTTGGTTTCGGTGGACACAACGGTACTATCGTTGTTCGTCGTTACGAGGCATAATTGTGAGTGCGCCTAAAAGTAGCAAAGTAACTAGCAAGGCTCGTGAAGAATCACTTCACGAGCTTATTGCGAATTTACAATTGCCATTACAAAATATAGGTACTTTGAATCGTGCCTTGACACATTCTTCCTATGCGAATGAACATAAATTATCTCATGAACATCATAATGAGCGTTTAGAGTTCTTAGGGGATGCTGTGTTAGACCTTATTATAGGAGAATATTTATTTATTACATATCCAGAAATGACTGAGGGTGAACTAACTCGTTTAAAAGCTTGTACTGTATGTGAAGGTTCTTTAGCTGCATGTAGCCGTACGTTGGAATTAGGTACCTACTTACGACTAGGTAGAGGGGAACGTCATTGTGGTGGAGCAGAGCGAAACTCTATTTTAGCAGATACTTTTGAGGCTGTCTTAGGAGCTATCTATTTAGAGTGTGGTTACGAAGTGGGAAAACAGTTTGTTTTGAGTCATTTGCATGGATATCTCCAAATGGCACTTTCAGGAAAAGTAGGAAAAGATTTTAAAACATTGCTCCAAGAGTTGGTACAACAAAAAGGAGAATCTGTGATACGGTATCATGTCATTAATGAGGAAGGACCGGATCATAATAAATTTTTTACTATGGAAGTGGTCGTTGATGGAATTCCATCAGGGGTAGGTTCTGGACGAAATAAAAAAGTAGCAGCTCAAGCAGCTGCAAAAGAAGCTTATGAAAAGCTTATACAATAGTAAGGATTGAGGGGTGGGGAACCACTCCCTTTTTCTTTGATAAGAGTAAAATGGATTATATGGTTGTGATACCATGAAACTGACTATCATGATACAATAGATGAGTACCTATTAAGTGTTGATAGGATTGTCATATATCATCTTGTATGATGTAGTTTATAAAGAATTGTTTACATACACGAAATACCTATAGTTAAGGGGGATCCTATGAGGAAAGTAAAAAAAGAGAAAACCAGATTACTTCCATTTTTTATACCTCATATTGGGTGCCCTTATATTTGTGTATTTTGTAATCAGCCACGTATTTCTGGACAACAAGAAATGGTATCGGTGGATACTATCCGTAGGTCCATTCGTGAGACAATATCTGAACAAGGTCACAAAGGACAATGGGAAGTGGCATACTTTGGCGGTAGCTTTACGGCTATCCCACAAGAAGTGCAAAATACATTATTGGAGCCTGTTACAGAAGCATTTCAACAGGGATTAATTCAAGGAATCCGCTTGTCTACTCGACCTGATGCCATCAGAGAAGGTCGATTGAAAGAGCTCCATACTAGTGGTGTAAGAACCATTGAATTAGGGGTACAAACATTAGATGAGGATATGCTTGTAGATGCTAAACGAGGGCATACGGTAGAAGATGTGGAACAGGCGTGTAAGATGATACGTGAACAAGGGATAACCTTGGGTATACAATTACTCCCAGGCTTACCTGGCGAAACCTGGACTACTTTAGTAAAAACGGCGGTGAAAGCCGGTCAATTGCAGGCTGACTTATGTCGCATTTATCCTGTGATTGTTATTGAAGATACCGAACTAGCTGATCGTGTCCGTGAAGGTAGTTATGTACCATTAACAATAGAACAAGCGGTAGCCTATAGTTCTTTTTTAAAATCTTATTTAGAAGGCAAAGGTACACAGATCATACGTGTAGGATTACAAAGTACAGAAGATTTTGATGCTGGTCGTGGTATTGTAGGAGGACCCTATGCTCCTGCCTTTGGAGAATTGGTAGTCAATTATGAATGGCTTCAAGCTATCCAGCAAACCATAGAAGAACACCTAGAAGTATTTGGTGTGATTCATAAGGTCATTGTAGAATATCCAAGACCTTTCACATCAAAGATACGTGGATTGAAGAACAGAAATATAGAGTATTTTGGACAGGAATATAAGCAGATAGAATGGACTTGGCAAGAAAAACAGGAAAATAATAATACTGGAGTATTGCATGTCATGATAGATCATATACTATATAGCTTGCCTCTTTAAATAGTGGGTTATGGTTATACAACAATGGATTAACTAATATTCTGTAGAGAGAGTATGTGATGATAGGTTGGAAATAGGTATCAGGTTAGGATATAGTATGAACAATATGTTATATTGTGTAAATTTGAAACATACCTATGTATACATAGAAAGGAAGCAGTCATGCAATTATTGCGACTAGAAATGAAAGGATTCAAGTCCTTTGCTGATAAAACAGTAGTGTCTTTTTCTCCAGGCATGACTGGGATTGTAGGCCCTAATGGTAGTGGTAAAAGTAATATTACTGACGCGATTCGTTGGGTTTTAGGGGAATCGAATGTACGCCATTTACGTGGACAAAAAGCAGAAGATATTATTTTTTCTGGCACAGAAGCTCGTCGCCCTCACAATACGGCAGAGGTAAACTTAATTTTTGATAACAGTGATGGCACTTTGGGCAAAGAATTAGCAGAAGTTGTTATCACACGCCGTATGTATCGCAATGGTGAAAGTGAATTCCAAATCAATAAGAGAAATTGCCGGTTAAAAGATATTCATCTATTATTAGCTGATACGGGCTTAGGTAAAGATTCTATGGCCATCATCGGGCAGAATCGTATCGATGCTATTTTGAATAGTAAACCAGAAGAACGTCGCTTAATATTTGAAGATGTGGCAGGTATCTCTCGCTTTAAAATGAATAAAGAAGATGCTATTCGGCGTATCAATAGTACAGATCGTAATATGGAACGATTAGATGATGTGATGAGTACGCTAGGAGATCAATTAGTAGAATTAGAGGCGAAAGCTAATGTAACACGTGAGTACAATACATTATCACAGGATAAGCGTAGCTATGATGGGGCTATAGCTTTTCATGAATATAAAACTGCGGATCGTTTATTTACACGCCAAGAAAATGAAAACTTATCCTACCTACGTGAGCAAGAAGAATTAGAAACTAGTTTAGATACAATCCAAGAGACCTATAAGACTACACAAAATGAGCTTCAATCATTTCGTGAAACCAACCAAAGTATGGAAGATGAATATGCCACTTTACAAGGTAAATTAGGGGAACTGACTGGACAAATTGAAGTAGCTCGCTTAAAAGAAGCCAATATGGTAGAAGAGTTACAAGATGGAGAAGAACAGTTAAGAACTTGGAAGGAAGAACTGAAAGAAAAAGAGGAACAGTATGACCGTGATTTAGCATCCTTGAAAGAGGAAGAAAATACTTTAGAAGTCATTGGCAAAGATGTGAAACAGGCTGAATCTAATTTGAAAAATACTCGAGACTCTCTTAGTCAAGTGAAGGCCAATTTAGATGGTATGCGTGTTGCGGAGCAACATGCTCATGAGCATCATATTCGTGTGGTTCGTGAATTGGAAGAAGCTCGCCATCAATTAGCAAGAGCGGAAGAGTTAGAAACACAAAAGAAAGATGATGCACAACGTTTGAAGGCTACTTTACAAGATATAGAACAATCTGTAGAAGAAGTACAAGCACAATTAGAGGCGCAACAAAAAGTTGTTAGTGAAGCACAGCAAGCATTGACGACAGCACGTCAATCATTACAACAGCTAGAGGATACACGTCGACAAAAAAATCAGGAATTAGTAGAAGTACAAAGAACACTGCAAGCTAAAGAAGGGCGCTTAGAACTGTTACATAGCTGGGAAGAGCTGCATGAAGGTTATTTGGAAGGCACAAAACATGTATTACAAGCGAAAGAAACTTGGTCTTCTCATATTCGTGGAGCTATTGGTGATGTATTCACTGTGGAAGAAAAATTCTTAGTGGCCATTGAAACTGCTTTGGGTGGTGCTATTCATCAAGTTATCACAGACACAGCAAAGATTGCTTCTGAAGCAGTACAATACTTAAAACGCACACAAGGTGGTCGAGTTACGTTTTTACCGATGGATATGGTACGAGGAAAACGTCTGGATCATAAAGCCTTAACATCGCCATATGTATTGGGATTAGGTGTAGACTGCATTCAATTTGATACACAATATACAGGCGTATTTAATCAGCTATTAGGGCGTACTTTGATTGTAGATACCTTGGACCATGGATTAGCATTGCAAAAAGAATATCATCAACAATTGCGGATTGTTACCTTAACAGGAGAGCAATTGCAACCAGGTGGTGCGTTAACAGGTGGTGCTACAAAACGGAAAAAAGTGTCTATCTTGTCCCGTAAAGAAGAGCAAGATACATTGCAGCAAGATATACATGCATTACGAAATACAGCACAGGTGTTACAACAGAATTTACAAGGACTAGACAAAGAAATAGAAGCTTTGACACAATCTGGTAAGGGATTACGTCAAACCTATGAACAAGAAGAATTGCAATTACGTAGCTTACAGCAAGAGCAACAACGCTCCCAAGGAGAACAAGTTAACTTAAGTGGAATGGTGCAGACCTATCATGAGGAAGTACAAAAGGTTCAAGAAAAGCAAACTACCTTAGGGGAGAACATTAAAAGGCTAGCAGAAGAACTTTCACAGTTGGAGGACAGAGAAGGACATCAAGAGCAAGTTGCTACCTTAGTTGCTCAAGAGCAAACGTTACAAGACCGAGAACGTGAGCAAAATGAAGAATTGCAAGGAGTACGCTTAGGATGGGAACAATCTAGATTGTTGTTAGAACAAAGCAAAAAAGAATTAGCTCAATTAGAACAACATATCAAAGATAAGGAAGTGAATATTGCAAGCTTAGATAGACGATTAAGCCAATTAGGTGAGGACGTTATACGCTTAGGTGGTGAACCTGCTTTAGAATTAGAAGCAGAGAAACAAGCGATAGAAAAACGGATAGCAGCCATTGGAGAAGCTCGTAAAGGTGGACAAGAAAAAGTACGTACCTGGGAGTTGCAATTAAGTCAATTGCAAGAAGAACGAAATCAACATGAGCAGCGGCAACGAATTGTGCAGAAAAAACTAGTAGACTTACAAGAAGGGTTAACAAAATATCAACTACAAGGCGAACAAGCATTGGAACAATTGGGCGCTTTAGGGTATACTAAACAAGAGGCACAGAATATACAGTTAGGTGGCTCTGTACATGAGTGGAAACAACAACAGTCGAACTTGGCAAGGCAGATTGAAAACTTAGGGGCTATCAACCCTAATGCGATTGCAGAGTATGAAGAAGCGGAAGAAAAGCTAGCATTCTATCATGCACAAAAAGAAGATTTGGTGACAGCTAAAGAGCAACTCGAAGGTGTTATCGCTGAAATTGATGGGGCTATGTCTGAACAGTTGCAAGGTGTTTTAAGTGATATTCGTGAGAAATTCCAACATGTATTCGCTCAACTGTTTGGCGGCGGCACTGCACAAATCGTGGCATCGAACCCAGAATCAATTTTAGAAAGTGGCATTGATTTTTATATCCAACCGCCAGGAAAGAAGCGCCAACAATTGAGCTTATTATCTGGTGGGGAACGAGCATTGACGGTTATAGCTTTGCTCTTTGCACTGCTAGATTATCGACCTGCTCCATTCTGTGTACTTGACGAAGTAGACGCTGCTTTAGATGATGCCAATGTGGAACGATTTAGCCAATATTTGCATAATTTAGGGGATGCCACACAATTTATCGTGGTGACCCATCGCAAACGGACCATGGAATCAGCCCATGTCTTGCAAGGGGTGACTATGGTGGAACGAGGGGTGTCACGTCTATTAACAGTAGCCTTTGACGAAGTAAAGGAGAACAGCGATTATGGCATTTAGTTTTTTTGACCGTGTGAAAGCGGGCTTAGAAAAGACAAAAAATAATTTTGTAAAAAAAGTAGAAACCATCGTTATCGGTTATGCAGAAATTGATGATGATTTTTTAGATGATTTAGAAGCTACCATGTTGACTGGTGATTTAGGCCCTAAAACAACGGCCTATTTAATGAAAGAAATCCGCCGTGGTGTTACGGAAGGGATTATCAACAATACTAGCGAAGTGATGCCTTTTATGGAAGAACGCATTACAGAAATGCTAGGGGCTCAAGAAGAAGTGTTGGAACTCCACAAACCAGAAGTGATTTTGGTGGTGGGTGTCAATGGTGTTGGTAAAACGACAACGATTGCAAAATTAGCTCATTACTATGCAGAGCAAGGTAAAAAAGTCATCATTGCAGCAGGGGATACATTCCGGGCTGCTGCCTCTGAACAATTATCCATTTGGGCCGATCGCGTGGGCGTATCTATTGTGAAACATAAGGAAGGGGCAGACCCAGCAGCGGTCGTCTTCGATGCCTGTGCCTCAGCAGTTGCTAAAGAAGCAGATTTAGTCATCGTAGATACAGCAGGCCGTTTGCATACCAAAGTCAACCTTATGGAAGAATTGAAGAAAATCGGCCGTGTGGCAGACAAACAAATTCCAGGGGCACCGCATCAAACCTTATTAGTACTGGATGGTACAACAGGTCAAAATGCAGTAAGCCAAGCAAAACTATTCGGTGAAGCAGTACCTGTGACAGGGATTGTGGTGACCAAATTAGATGGTACTGCAAAAGGTGGTGTAGTTATCTCTATCAAAGAAGAGTTGGGTGTTCCTGTGCGTTGGATTGGAGTGGGTGAGCAAATGGATGATTTGCGTCCATTCAATGCAAAAGAATTTGCTAATGCTCTCTTTGACAAGGGAGAATAGTGGACCATGACTAGAAAACAATTATATGACTATGTGGTGGACCAAAATGAAATGAATGGCTATGATATTGATGGGGACAGTATTGAATGTGCTGTAGATATTATGGAATTTGTTGGCGGTGATTTATATCGTCCTCTTACACGCTTACTCTTGAGCAATTGGAAAGAAATTGCTAACCGTATTGAAAGTTATACGGATGAGCAATGGAATTTTGTCCATCGTATTGCTGAGAACATGAAGGACTCTCTAGAACATGATCATGGTGATGAAAGTCATCATTTATCTGATTGTGGTATTGCCATCTTCATTGAAATGTTAGAAGGTGATGACACAGCCACACAAACCTTGCAAGGAGATACGCCAATTACAGAAGAAGAATTGCGCCGTATTCGTGGCAAAGGGTAGATATCTGGCGCCTATTGATAGGACTAATGCTAATAGCGCTTAGTCTGTAGTAAAAGTACTATAGGGCACGGATATACATATTATTACAATCATATAGTAGACAGTGAGAGAAAAGTTGGATCTTAGATTCAGCTTTTCTTTTTGTATACTCGATATTCGTATTAGTTAAAGTTCAGAAAATTATAGTAAGAATACGTATGATTATATAAACAATCTAACAGATAGTAGAAAATCAAAACGGCTGCTTTCTAATAAGCATAGGTGGTTGGTATATATAGTATTTGTATCGAACATACAGTACAATAAAATGGACTTTCATGGTATAATATAGAAGTTACTAGATATAGATACAAGTGAATGTTACTTGTTTACAGATAGAGAATATAAGGAGTGACTATGAGCGGATTGCATCATTTTCCTGAGGAAGGGATTCCTTTTCAAGTAGAGGCCCCTTATTCACCGATGGGTGACCAACCAAAGGCCATCCAGTCCTTGGCAGAGGGCATCGAAGGAGGGGAATGGGCACAGGTATTACTAGGTGCTACAGGTACGGGAAAAACATATACTATGGCGAAACTCATCGAGGCCGTACAAAAGCCGACTTTGATCATTGCACACAATAAAACATTAGCAGCTCAATTGGCTAGTGAGTTTAAAAGTTTTTTCCCTAAGAATGCAGTGGAATACTTCGTATCCTATTACGATTATTACCAACCAGAGGCGTATATTGCCTCTACAGATACATACATTGAAAAAGATGCGTCCATCAATGAAGAAATCGACAAGTTGCGCCACTCGGCGACAATGAATTTATTTGAGCGGAAAGATGTAATCATCGTCGCATCCGTCAGCTGCATTTACGGCTTAGGGGACCCAGAGGACTATAGCACGCTTTGTGTATCCTTGCGACAAGGTCAAGAATATAGCCGTGATGATATACTTCGTAAATTGGTATCTATTCAATACACTCGTAATGATATGAATTTTGTGCGAGGTACTTTCCGAGTACAAGGGGATACGTTGGAAATTTTCCCAGCTGGTACCAGTGAAAGAGCCATTCGTGTAGAAATGTTTGGCGATGAAATCGATCGTTTAGTGGAAATTGATGTGCTTACAGGTGATGTGATTGTAGAGCGTAAACACGTGGCTATCTATCCAGCTTCTCACTATGTAACGACAAAGGAAAAGTTAGACCTTGCCATTGGGCGCATCGAGACAGAATTGGCTGAACGTTTGGCATACTTTAATGAAAATGGCCGTCTCTTAGAAGCGCAACGATTGGAGCAACGAACACGATATGACATTGAAATGATGCAGGAAATGGGCTATTGCTCGGGGATTGAAAACTACTCCCGTCTGTTGTCTAACCGTCAACCAGGAGAAGCGCCAATGACCCTTATCGACTATTTTACAGATGATTTCCTTATCATCATTGATGAATCCCATGTGACCTTGCCACAAATTCGTGCCATGTATAATGGTGACCAAGCTCGGAAACATAATTTGATCGACTACGGATTCCGCTTGCCATCAGCGGCGGATAATCGACCGTTAAAATTTGAAGAGTTTGTAGAGAGAATCAACCAAATTGTCTATGTATCTGCTACACCAGGGCCCTATGAAATGGAAGTACAGACGAATGTAGCAGAACAAATCATTCGTCCAACAGGTTTGCTAGATCCTATTATCGAAATCCGACCTATTAAAGGACAGATGGATGATCTTTTAGGAGAAATTAAAGACCGTGCGAAGTCAGATGAACGAGTGTTGGTAACGACGTTAACCAAGAAAATGGCAGAGGATTTAACAAATTACCTAAAAGAGATGGGCATTCGAGTGCGCTATTTACACTCCGACATTGCTACCATTGAGCGTGCCGATATTATCCGTGATTTACGGGCCGGTGTTTTTGATGTTCTCGTGGGAATTAACTTACTACGGGAAGGCTTAGATATGCCAGAAGTGTCCTTGGTGGCTATCCTAGATGCAGATAAGGAAGGTTTCTTGCGCAGTGATACGTCCTTGATTCAGACCATAGGTCGTGCGGCTCGTAATGAAAAAGGGAACGTTATTATGTATGCTGACCGTATTACAGGCTCTATGCAACGCGCCATGGATGAAACAGAACGTCGTCGTGCCTTGCAAGAGTCTTATAATACAGAGCATGGTATTACACCACGGACAGTGCGCAAGGAAGTGAAAGATTTAATTGAGTTGACCAAAGTCGAAGGGGAAGTTGCTTCTTCTAAAAAAGGTCGCAAACCAAAAGTAGATAGTTCTGTGGTGTATGATAGTACAGCGCCGACAGAGATGGTGGCAGAAACGGTGCAGTCACTTTCAACGAAGTCACAATACGAAACGAAAGAAGATGTGTTCAATGCCATTGAAGAGACCACACGCCTCATGAAGGCAGCGGCGAAACAATTAGAATTTGAACGAGCTGCAGAGTTGCGTGATGAATTGGGCAGATTGCGCCAAATTTGGTCAGACATGAATGAAGAATAGGAGTTATTTTGAAAGATCAATTAATTATAAAAGGAGCCCGTCAACATAATTTGAAGAATATTGACGTGGCTTTACCAAGAAATCAATTCATCGTATTAACAGGATTAAGTGGATCTGGTAAGTCATCCCTAGCCTTTGATACGATTTATGCAGAAGGCCAGCGCAGATATGTGGAGTCCTTATCTGCCTATGCTCGCCAGTTTTTGGGGCAAATGGATAAACCTGATGTAGATTACATTGAGGGGCTTTCACCAGCTATCTCCATTGATCAAAAGACAACGAGCCGTAACCCTCGGTCTACGGTGGGAACAGTGACAGAAATTTATGACTATTTGCGCTTATTATTTGCTCGTATCGGTCGTGCCTATTGCCCTACTTGTGGAGAAGAGATTGCCCAACAGACGATTGAGCAAATAACAGACTTAGTCATGAAATTACCAGAACGTACTAAGATTATGGTGATGGCTCCCGTGGTACGGGGTAAAAAAGGTCGCCATGAAAAAGTGTTGGAACAAATCCGTAAAAATGGCTTTGCTCGCGTTCGCATCAATGGGGAGATACATACCTTTGAGGACGAAATCAACTTAGATAAAAATAAGAAACACAATATTGAAATTGTGGTAGACCGTCTTGTTATCAAGGAAGGTTTAGAAAGCCGCTTGACGGACTCCTTAGAAACTGCCATTCCTCATGGAGAAGGCTTTGTTATTATTCAAGAGGTAGATGGCCCAGCTCATCAATTTAGTGTGCATTTTACCTGTCCTAATGGTCATATTTCATTGCCAGAAATTGAACCTCGTATGTTTTCTTTCAACAGTCCCTTTGGGGCTTGCCCATCCTGTTTGGGCTTAGGTAGCACGATGGAAGTAGATGAGGACAGAGTGATTCCGGATACAACGGTGTCCTTTATAGATGGGGGAGTAGCCCCATTGAGTTCGAACCCTAATGCGTGGTTCATGCGTCAATTAGAAGGCTTGTTGAAAGCGCATGGATATACATTAGAAGCAAGTTTTTCAGAACTGCCTACAGCCTTACAAAAAGAAGTCATGTATGGTAGTACTGAGAAAGTGACCTTTGACTACGAAAATATGCGTGGAGAGGTGAAAACATTCCACACTGAATATGAAGGTATTTTGCCAATGGTGAAACGCCGTCATGCAGAGGCTACTACGGATAGCATGCGGGAAGAGTTTGAATCCTATATGTCTATTAAACCATGTACAGCTTGTAAGGGTGCTCGTTTGAAACCAGAATCCCTTGCCATCCGTGTAGGGGAAAAAAATATAGATGAAGTGACACAACTCACGATCAGTGAAGCGGTGGACTATTTTGGCAATCTACAGTTGACGGAACGAGAGGCTTTCATCGGGGCTCAAATTTTGAAAGAAATCAATGCTCGCTTAGGATTCCTAAATAATGTGGGCTTAGATTATTTGACCATGAACCGCAGTGCCGGCACTTTATCTGGTGGGGAAGCACAGCGCATTCGTTTGGCCACACAAATTGGTTCGGGACTCGTTGGGGTTTTATACATTCTAGATGAACCATCCATTGGCTTGCATCAACGAGACAATGATCGATTAATTGAAACACTGAAAGGTTTGCGAGATTTAGGGAACACCTTGTTAGTGGTAGAGCACGATGAAGATACGATGCTAGCAGCGGATTATTTGGTAGATATTGGACCTGCGGCCGGTGAACATGGTGGTCAAATCGTGGCACAAGGTACAGTACCAGAGGTAATGGCTGTGAAAGAATCCATTACAGGTCAATATTTAAGTGGCCAAAAATATATTCCATTACCAAAAGAACGTAGAAAGCCTACGAAAGCCTGCTTAGAAATCCGTGGTGCTAAAGAGAACAACTTGAAGCAAGTAAACGTAAAGTTCCCTATTGGTTTATTCACAGTTGTAACAGGTGTCAGCGGATCCGGTAAATCGACATTGATCAACGAAATTTTATATAAAGGCGTAGCCAATGCACTCTACAGAAGTCACCACAAGGTAGGTGCTCATAAGGAGATTCGTGGTTTAGAGTACGTAGATAAAATCATCAATATTGACCAAAGTCCAATCGGCCGAACACCACGTTCGAATCCAGCCACCTATACAGGTGTGTTCGATGCCATCCGTGAGTTATACAGTCAAACCAATGAAGCGAAGATTCGTGGCTATAAAGCAGGGCGATTTAGTTTTAACGTTAAAGGCGGTCGCTGTGAAGCGTGTCGTGGAGATGGTATCATCAAAATTGAAATGCATTTCTTGCCAGATGTGTATGTACCGTGTGAGGTATGTAAAGGAGCACGATACAATCGAGAGACGATGGAAGTGAAGTACAAAGGTAAAAGTATTGCCGATGTATTGGATATGGTCGTCGATGAAGCAGTAGATTTCTTTAGCGCTATTCCCAAAATTCACCGTAAATTGGTAACTCTACAAGAAGTGGGCTTAGGATATATTCGCTTAGGTCAGGCGGCAACTACCTTATCAGGAGGGGAAGCACAACGTGTAAAATTAGCCACTGAACTGGCTCGGCGCAGTACAGGGAAAACCTTATATATCCTGGATGAGCCGACTACTGGATTGCATGTAGAAGATATCCGCAAGCTTTTAGAGGTATTGCAAAAGCTCACAGATGGTGGTGATACTGTGGTGGTTATCGAGCATAATTTAGATGTCATTAAAACGGCGGATCATATTATTGACTTAGGTCCAGAAGGCGGTTTCCGAGGCGGTACCATTGTGGGCACCGGTACACCTGAGGAGATTGCTGCTTTACCTGAAAGCTACACGGGCAAATTCTTAGGTCCTGTGTTAGAGAAAACTAGGAACTATATGGAACAACATCCGTTAACTGTTGAGGGCACACTATGAATCCTATCGACAGACAGTTGCAAGCAGAAGAAGTAGACTTTCAGCCATCTCGTCAACAAGATATGATGATGGGTGATACGGAACAGCAAGCGTATATACTGGAAAAGGTCAGTCATCTACCCACTACGCCAGGGGTTTACTTATGGCGTGATAAGTACCAGCGCATCATCTATGTGGGAAAGGCCATCAACTTGCGCAATCGTGTGCGGTCCTATGTGCAGCAAGATGTGAATCGCTCTGTGAAAGTGACTGCCATGATGCGCCGTGCTTGGGATGTGGAAACGATTCAAACGAAAACAGAAATGGAAGCTCTTATCCTAGAGGCAACCTTAATTAAGGAGCATCATCCGAAATATAATATTATGCTTCGTGATGATAAGACATATCCTTATGTAAAGATCACTGTGCAAGAGGACTTTCCACGCCTCTTTATGACTCGTCGCTTAGAACGTGACGGAGCCAAGTATTTTGGACCTTTCACGGACGTCACAGCAGTACATCATGTACTGCGTATCTTGCGTTCCTATTATCCATTGCGTACTTGTAAAAGTATGAAAGTAGAACGACCTTGTTTGCAATATCATATGCATTATTGCGAAGGTCCTTGCATGAACTATGTGACGGTAGAATCCTATCGCAAATACATCGATGATATTGTAGCTCTTTTTGAAGGGAAACAAGTCCAAGTGATTCAAGAGATTACATCCAAGATGGAACAAGCCTCGGAGGACCTAGAGTTTGAACTAGCTGCTAAGTATCGAGATGACCTCTTGAGCATCCAAAAGGTACAAGAAAAGCAACGCATGGTCACACAGAGAGGCGATATGGACGTACTAGGCATGGCTATCGATGGTCCTATGGCATGTATTCAACTGTTTTTCATTCGCAGTGGTAGGCTGTTGGGACGAGAAAATTACTTTGTCCAACATGAAGGGGATAGTCCAGAGCTAGTGATGACGGAGTTCATTAAACAGTATTATGGAGGATCTACGTTCATACCTAAAGAATTGCTATTGCCTATGGATAGTGTGGACCGTGAACTGTTTAGTGAATGGTTCTCCTCTATGAAAGGGCAACAAGTGGACGTATCTGTACCTCAACGGGGCTATAAAAAAGACCTTATCAAGATGGCGGAGGAAAATGCTCAGAACTTCTTGGCAGAGCGTCGTCGTCAGTGGCAATACACAATAGATAAGTCCGGTGGGGCCGTGAAAAAATTAGCAGAAGTACTTGACTTGCCAAGATTGCCAGAGCGTATGGAATGTTACGATATTTCTCATATGCAAGGGGCAGAAACAGTGGCATCCATGGTGGTCTTTGAAGGTGGAAAGCCGGCGAAACGAGAGTATCGTCGATTCAAGTTGAAAACAGTTCAAGGGAAGCCTGACGACTTTGCATCTATGGCGGAGATTATGGAACGACGCTACGGCAATGAAAAAGATTGGCCTATGCCAGATTTGATTATCATCGATGGTGGTAAAGGTCAGTTAAATGCAGCATTACCAGTCATCCGTGCTATGGGTGTTACCGATGTGCCCGTCATATCCTTGGCAAAACGAATCGAAGAAGTATTCGTAGAAGGAGAATCGGAAAGTATTATTCTAGAACACCATACGCCAGAATTACAACTACTACAGCAAATTCGTGACGAAGCCCATCGCTTTGCTATTACCTATCATCGTAGATTGCGTGGAAAGCGGAACTTAGAATCTGTTCTAGATCATGTAGAGGGCATAGGACCAAAACGAAGAAAAGCGCTGTATAAACACTTTGGTAATTTAGATGCCATGCGAGTGGCGGAGTTGGAAGAATTGGAGAGCGTTGAGGGAATGAACAAAAAAGCGGCGCTTGCTGTGTATGAGTTCTTTCGGCGGAATCAACGTTAAGGGAAACGAGCAAGTACTACTTGTGGTTTATGCCTTGTGGCGTTCTTATGTGAATAGGATAAAGGGAAGAGCACGACATATTCCTACGCAAACTGATACAGTGGTTAGGTTTGCTTCGGAACATGTCGTGCTCTTCTTATGTTTATTGTATTTAGGTAATAAAGAAACGCCACAAGGCCTCTATCCGTAATAGCATATCTATATTAGAGGTTGCCCGGATCTTGTTTAGTTTAATTTAGATTGCCTCACGGAAAGAACTCATCCACAGGTGGGGCGTCACTTGTTTTGTTATGAAATCTTGTGGCGCGTGTTTATATAGCAAAGGAAACGAGCAACATATTCCTCCACAAACTGATACAGTGGTTAGGTTTGCTCCGGAACATGTTGCTCGTTTTTGGTGTTGTTTGATTTAGTCAATGAAATCGCCACAAGATGTTCTACGCTAGTGCGGCGTTCTTTATGGATAGATTGTCTAATTTCTATAAAAATATCGCTTAAAAGATAACGATTTGCATATTTTATGCTATAATGAAAATACAGAAGGATCACCGACGTGAGTTGGGCTCATCTCTTCCTAACTATAGGAGGTGGTGGTACTATGAAAAAGTTAGCAATTGCATCTTTATTGATACAAATTTGTATGCTTATCATAGCATTTATCGACTTACTGTTTAAGTAAGGAAAAAGCCTAACGGATAAGGTCTTGTACACCTTAACACGTTAGGCTTATCCATTTCTAAAAGCTTTAGAGATGAGCCTAACGCCATCGACACGTTGGTGGCCCTTCTTTTTGTTACGTATAGTATACCACATTTTGTGGAAAAGATAAAGGTGTGACTGATGGTCACACCTTTTTTGTTTTATTTTGTTGTTTCGTCATCATCGCTAGGTGCCAACATGGAGTAGAAGGCCCATAGTAAGATGAACCAGAATGGTGTAAACATGAGGGCGATGCGAGTGTCGCTTTGTAATGCTAGTACTACCAAGATGAATAAGAAGAACGCTAGAATTAGGTAGTTCATAAATGGGTACAGTGGCATTTTAAAAGTAGATTGCTTCGCCAATTCTGGTCTTTGCTTGCGATATTTGAGATGGCATACGACGATGATGGCCCAAATATAGATGAAGCAGAATGTGGAGATGGACGTAATCATGATGAATACGCTTTCAGGCATGACATAGTTTAAGACTACGGTAAATAGTAAGGCCGCAGCGGAGAATAGTGTTGCCTGATAGGGTACAGCATGGTTCGTCAATCGTTTCATTCGACTCGGCGCATGTCCACGTTTGGATAAGGCGTAGATCATACGGCTCGTGGAGAAGATACCAGAGTTAGTAGCAGAGGCTGCTGATGTTAGAACAACGAAGTTTACGATGCTCGCAGCAGCCAGTATGCCCACTGCATTAAACACAGCCACGAAGGGACTAGAATTTGGATCTACTGCAATCCATGGGTAAATACTCATGATGATTGCAAGGGAACCAATATAGAAAAGAATAATTCGCAATGGAATGTTATTGATAGCCATAGGGATAACTTTTTTTGGATTTTCCGTTTCCCCAGCTGTGAGGCCTACTAGTTCAATGCCTGTGAAAGCAAATACTACCATTTGGAAAGATAAGATAAAGCCCATGGTTCCATTTGGAAACCAACCGCCGTAATTCCATAGGTTATCAAAGGCAGCCGCTCCAGCATTGGTAGTGAATCCTGTAAGAATCATGATAAGCCCGATAATGATGAGTGATACGATGGCGATTACTTTTATTAAAGCGAACCAAAACTCCATTTCACCAAAGTGTTTGACCGCTGTCAAATTCATAACTAGTAATATGCCTAGTACGATGAGGGCCGGTATCCATTGTGGCATCCACGGTATCCAGTACTGCATGTACAAGCCGACCGCAGTTAAATCCGCCATGGCCAGTGAAAGCCAACAGAACCAATAGGTCCAACCAGTAATGAAGGCCGCTCGGTCACCTAAATATTCTTCTACAAAGTCAATGAAAGAATGGTGATTCAAATTGGAAAGCAATAACTCTCCTAAAGCACGCATCATGAAGAAACAGATAATACCTGTAATTAGATACGTGAGGAGGATAGAGGGGCCCGCTAAACTAATAGATCGCCCAGAGCCAAGGAATAAACCTGTACCGATAGCACCACCGATGGCCAATAATTGAACGTGGCGATTTTTAAGACCACGCTTTAACTCTTGTTGCGAGTCCGTCATAGTAAAACCTCCTTAATACAATATAAACTTTTATATTTGATAATACTAAACTATTTTCTATAGAATGTCAATTATTGCTAGTAAAAGACTATAGTTAGACAGTAAAAAAGGCTTTCACAGGATTCTAAAAAACACCTATGAAAGCCAATTTATATATATTTAATAATTTAAAGTGTGCTTAAAATTATATACTATTCTTTAATTCTCATAATGTCATATGTTGTTCTTTAAGATTAGAGACAAATAGCATACATCTGATGTAATAGTATGTATTAAGCTAAAAAATTATTTAATAGTATACAATTTTGAGTGCATCCATTGATGAGAGCTTATAGAAAAACAAGGACTAACACGGATGTATCTTACTAGTAGTTTATTTTAGGTTGCTATGGAAGTCCTCTAGGATGTGTTGAGCCACGCTTTCAGGAGTACTAGTATTTAAAACTTGTACTTGACGGAATCGCGCGTAAAGTAGTGACCGTTCTGCATACAATTGTTGCAATCGTTCTAGACCACCAGAGGAGAGAACACGTCCTGTTGTATCGAGTTCTTCTAAGGGACGATAGATTTCATAGATACGTCCATTTTGACGAAGTGGGACATAGTTTTCCGGTATGATGATAGCACCGCCACCGGTAGAGATGATCAAACCTGTCTGTTTACCCACATCGGTGATAATCCTAGACTCTATGGCGCGGAATGCAGGTTCACCGTGGGTTAATATATAATCACTAATGGAACCGACTTCCTCGGTAATGAGATGGTCTATGTCCACAAGTGTTCGTCCCGTTAACTTTGCTAAAGATTCACCAATGGTACTTTTACCAGACCCAGGCATACCAACTAAAATGATATTTTCTTGGTTTCGCCGGAATTGTTTATATAGGTCTGAAAGGATACTTTCATCATAGGTACGATGTAAAAATAAAGCACTCGCCGCAATGGCTTGGGCTAATAGAAATACAAGGCCATTCACATGGGGTATATTTAAGGATTCCGCTTCTATTAGAATGGCAGTACGATGTGGATTGTACACTAAATCGATAACACCTTCTAAGTGAGTGAAAGGGGCTAATCGAATGCTTTGGTCAGGACAATGAGGATACATACCAACTGGAGTACAGTTGATAATTACCTGTGCTCGTTCATAAAATTGTGCAATGTGTTCATATGTAGGAAAGTGATGGCGGCTGATATGGGTAATAGAGGCGGCGCCTAATCTTTTCAATGCCACATGCACTGTATTGGACGAGGCTCCATCACCTAAAATTAAACAATGCTTATGTATTACTTCTATACCAGACCAATCTAAGGTGGCTAGGAAGCCATCATAGTCCGTATTGGTTCCATACCAAGAACCATCTGCTTGGCGCACCATAGTGTTGACACAACCAATTGCTTCTGCGATATCACTGATGCGATGACAAGCCTGTAAAGCATTGATTTTATAGGGAATGGTAATATTTAAGCCTTGCAAGTCAGAACGATTAAAAAAATCTTGTAGTTGGTCTGGTTCCATTTCAAATATGTCATAGGATGTATTTCCTAAGGCTTGATGAATCATAGGGGAGTAGGTGTGGCCCAAGGTGCGACCTAATAATCCAAACATTTACACCTCCAAGGCGGGATGACTGAAATGACGGAATACATGTGGATCATGTTCTAGTACAAAATCTAAGAGGACAAGAGCCGTTAGAGCTTCTACTACAGGAACGGCACGTAGCGCTACGCAAGGGTCATGGCGACCTTGAATTTGTAATACTTCAGCACTATGGTTACTGAGGGATACTGAGTTTTGCTCATGATAAATGGACGGTGTGGGCTTAATCCCTACTTGCATCACAAGGGGCATACCGTTGGTAATACCACCTTGGATGCCACCGCTGTTATTGTTCTTGGTACGAACACCTTCATCAGTGATGATGAAAGGATCGTTTTGCTCACTTCCACGGGACGCACAGCCAGGGAAACCAGACCCAAAGGAAATACCTTTCACTGCAGGCATACCGAACAGCGTAGCGCCTAAGCGATTTTCAATACCATCATAATTGGGATTCCCCATGCCAACAGGTAAGCCTGTGGCAAATATCTCTACGATGCCTCCAGTGGAATCGCCAGATGTTTTTAACTCCAATACAAATTGCTCTGCTGTATGACGTTGCACAGGGTCTAACATAGGAATCGCTTCAGTGCTGATACTAGCGAGCTTGTCCATAGGTGGGTTAGTATAATCGATAGATGTATCTGGGACAGTGCCAACTTGTGCTAAGTGTGCACGCACATGAATGCCGATGGATTCTAATAGTTGTATAGCAATGCCACCAGCTACGCAAACAGGGGCTGTTAGGCGAGCAGAGAAATGACCGCCCCCACGCATATCCACATACTCACCATAGCGCATGCAAGCGGTGTAATCTGCATGAGATGGGCGTGGTACATCTCGTAGGTTATCGTAATCCCCACTTCGTTGTGATGTATTTTGAATAGTGAAAGCCAAAGGAGAACCGCTCAGTCTTCCTTGTACGATGCCTGATTGAAACTCAGGGATATCTGCTTCTTTTCGTTGTGTTTGTAATTGATGTTGCCCTGGAGCTCGTCGTTTTAGGAAGGCTTGCAAGGTTTCTAGATTGACTGGAAACCCACAAGGAAGCCCATCTACAACTCCGCCAATAGCTTGACCGTGAGAGGATCCAAAGGTGGAGACTTTCACAGTGCGACCGAAATAGGATGCCATAATTACTCCTTACTTGTTAAATACATTTATATAGTATATGTCTGCCCACCTAATCGTTTCCAATCTTCAAAAAAGTGAGGATACGACTTACTGATGGCTTCGCTGTCCTTCAAAATCATAGGAGAAGTGCCGATGAGTGCGTTTAAGGCACCAGCCATGACGAGACGATGGTCATTCACACAGTCTACAGTGCCACCCGTAAGAGTGCCTGTTCCCATGATATATAGATTATCTCCTTCTATGCGAATAATGCCGCCAGAATCACGAACAAGTTGTGCTACTGCTTCTAAACGATCTGATTCTTTTAAGCGCAGGCGGGTGCCATTGATGAAAGAAGATTCACCTTCTATGGAGCAAGCTAAGCTAGATAGAATCGGCAATAAATCTGGCATTTGTTCTAAATTTACATGGATTGGTTGATGTGCTTTGCCAGTGACCGTGATAGTAGATCCATTCCACGTACAAGTGACACCAGCGCTTTCTAAAATGGAAAGAATCCGTTTATCTGCTTGTACAGAATTAGGACGTAAACCTGTGACAGAAATAGATTGCCCTGTCATAGCAGCTACTACTAGCCAAATGGCACCATTAGACCAATCTCCCTCAATTGGATATTGTTCATTGCCGTGGAAGTGTTGGTTCTCTTCGATAGTAAAACTTGGATATCCTTCCTCCGTGGAAGCTTCTGTTACGTGTACACCAAAGTCTTTCATCGTTTCTATGGTTAATGTCACATAGTCTTTCGATTGCAGTGGACTTGTGCAGTTCACAGTTGTTCGTCCTAGCTGTGGTGCAGCTAATAACAGTCCAGAGAAAAACTGGGAACTGACGGAACCTGTCATGGTGAAGGTACCACCTTGTAGACGACCTGTCATAGTGAAAGGCGGTGCATCTTGTGAAAAGGATACGCCGTGGTCTTTCATTTCGCTCAACAATGGTTCTAGTGGTCGTTCTGGTAGACGTCCTTTGGCATCTACTTTCACAGTGTCACAAATCGAGGTGGACACAGGTAAGAGTAAGCGTAAGGTTGTACCTGATTCGTGGGGTAATACCTGTCCTATAGAAGGGGAAGGGCCAGGAGTAATATGAGCCACACCATTTTCATGGGTAATCGTTGCACCAAGGGCTCGCAAGGAATCCATGGTAGCATCAATGTCCTTGGAAGAGTGGGAAATTAAAATTGAGCTAGGACTCGTGGCAAGGGCCGCTGAGATAAGTGCCCGATGAGCATGGGCCTTAGCCGGTATGGCTGGGATTGTGCCACATAAGGGCATATTAGAAACATGTTGCATAGGAATCCTTTCTGTTATTGTTGCCATACCACTATAAGTGATAATTACAAGTATAACTATAAAAGGTAAAACATAAAATGTAATTTGTTTAGTATATCATACATAGTAACTCTAGAATGGGTGTATATCATAATTAGTTAAGTATACTAACTATAACACATTGAGTTATATATGACAGTAGGTAGCAAGTTCTTGGAAGGTCACTTCCTTTAGTACTGATGCGCCATAATCCGTAGGAACTACGATGGTAATGGAAGAGCCAGAGGCTTTTTTATCATGACTGGCTTCTTCTAAAATTACATCTTTTGAAATCGTCGTTGTGGTGGGTAGTTCATGGGCCATTAGCAACTGTTCAATACTAGAAATGATGGTAGGGTCTAGCTCTTCGTTGGCTACAGCACCTTTTGCCATGATGAGGAGCCCCAAAGCAACGGCATTGCCGTGAGGGATGGTAAAAGCACTACCGTGCTCGATACCATGTCCAAAGGTATGACCTAAGTTCAACGTCGCACGAAGGCCGCTTTCCTTTTCATCTACTTCCACCACATGGGCTTTGATGCGCACACATTGAGCGATGACAGTATCTACATCTTCTAGATGTTGTAAGAGTGGTCGTTCTCGAAGTTGATCTAGTAACTCTGGATGGTCTAAGAAACCATATTTGATGATTTCCCCACATCCATTAATCCATTCCTCTTTAGGTAAGGTAGAAAGTGTTTCTGGATCACAGAGAACGAGGATAGGTTGTTTAAAAGCACCCCATAAATTCTTACCACACTCTAGGTTAACAGCTGTTTTACCGCCTACAGAGGAATCGACAGCAGCCAACAGTGACGTAGGTAATTGTACATAATCGATACCCCGTAAGTAGGTAGCAGCAGCGAATCCAGCTAGGTCGCCGACGACGCCACCACCTAAAGCAATAATGAGGTCTTTCCGAGCCAATTTTGCATTTCCTAATGTTTCTACTAGGTCCATGAGACGATGGCCATTCTTTTCACTTTCACCATGAGGAAACGTGTAGGTGTGAACGGTGTAACCTGCCTGTTGTAGGGCATCTGAAACAGTGGAAGCATAGAGGGGGCCCACATTGTCATCAGTAACAATCATGACGGAACAAGGAGGCTTGATAGCGTGTAAGTACTTACCAATGCGAGGCAAGCTATTCCGCTCGATAATCACATCGTAAGAAGTGGATGCTTGAATATGAATTGTATCCATAGGAGTGACCTATTTATGACCTAATGCGTCACGAAGTGTGAATACTTGGTTTGCCAAAGTAGCGAATTGCTCTGGGCGTAAGGATTGCGGACCATCGCATAATGCTTTTTCTGGATTGTTGTGAACTTCAATCATTAAACCATCAGCACCGCCACCAACGGAGGCTAAAGACAAGGATGGAACCACACGGCTCATACCCGCTGCATGGCTTGGATCCATAATGATTGGCAAGTGGGATAACTCGTGCATCATTGGAATGGCAGTGACATCCAATGTGTTACGAGTGCGTGTTTCGAATGTACGAATACCACGTTCGCAAAGAACGATTTGTTCGTTACCTTCGCTCATGATGTATTCTGCAGCCATTAACCATTCTTCGTATGTAGCACATAGCCCACGTTTTAATAAGATTGGTTTTCTTAATTTACCGACTTCTTTTAAAAGGTTGAAGTTTTGCATATTGCGAGCACCGATTTGCAACATATCTACATTGTCGAAATATTCTAATTGAGAAATATCCATGACTTCTGACACAATAGGTAGACCAGTTTCTTTTTTAGCTTCTTCTAATAAGGATAAACCACTTGGGCCCATACCTTGGAAAGAGTATGGAGAAGTACGAGGTTTGAAAGCGCCGCCACGAAGAATGTCAGCACCAGCAGCTTTTACAGCCTTCGCTACTTCGATGACTTGTTCTGGTGTTTCTACAGAGCAAGGGCCTGCGATGATAGCAAAGTGACCGCCACCGATTTTTGCATTACCTATAGTAACCACCGTATCTTGAGGATGGAATTTACGATTTGCTTTTTTGAAAGGCTCTTGGATACGCATAACCTTTTCAACGTATGGAAGGGATTCAATGGTGCGTAAATCGACACGGGATGTATCGCCGATCAAACCGATGATATCTTGTTGTTCTCCATGTACTGGATGTAATGTAACGCCAGTGGCTTCTAATTGTTGACGTAGTTCTGCAATTTGTGCTTCTGTTGCTGTAGTGTGTAATCGAATAATCATAAGATCCTCCTAAAAATCTTAATATGTATAGGCATTTGTGAGTGGTGGTATAGGAAGATATATAAAAAGGGCTACCCGCCTATACCTAGTACGGGTAGCCCTTACCACTATTTAAAGCCACTCAGTGATGATACCTAAATTAGCGTAGCTCAAATAGTTCTTTACCCGTAGTTTGGATAAAGAACCAAAAAAATGTATTTGCATTTGTTGTAGCTAAATTGGCTTGCTTCATCATTGTAGTGACTCCTTTCTTTCAATAATTGCGTTTAGTATACTCCATTCATTTAAGTTTGGCAAGAAAAAAATTCAAATTGGGATCAAAATTAGGATCAAATGCAAAAAAGGATTATCAACAGCAGTGAGAATTAAATATTCTTATAATATCTGCATAAAAGATATATGATAATTTTATCAATTATAACTAATTGTTATAATAATACTTTACTATATAAAGTATGCATAATAGCATATTTATAGGTATATAAGTATGTACGAAGTATAAATAACAATGTATAATGACAGTAGTTTATTGATATCTATTATTGATTGTGGAGGCTTTTATGAAAATTACACGTCATGTATCAGCAGTGATGGCTGCATTAGTAGTAACAGGAATGTCTTATTCCGTAATGGCTACAGATATTACTATGTATAGTGATAAAGCAGAAAACTTAATTGGTTTATCGATGGGCTCTCAAAAGCAAACGGAACCTGACGTTAAGCATATAGAAGACACGTTGACCGTCAATGTACATGGTAAAAGCTTGATGGAAATGGAGAACGGTAAAAGTAAAAGTAAAAATGTAGCAGGGATTTTTATTGGATACGGATCTCAATTGACCATAGATAAAGATCTCATTGTACGATTAAAAAATGATGCGCCAGCATCTAAGCGTGAATTGGGACATTATTATATGAGTGCTGTCTATTCTGGTCTTGGTGGTAAGGTGCCACATCATAATGATAATCCTAACAGAGACTATGGTGATAGCAATATTCATGTGAAAGGCAATGTAGATATTGACGCTGTGGGAGTAGGATTACAAGCTAATCACCGAGGCCATATTATCGTTGATGGCGGTGGTCGTATTATAACGCATCCTGTTACAACGTCAGATATCTATTCTGTTGTGGCAGAAGAGGGCGATGTATA
This sequence comes from Veillonella sp. VA137, assembly GCF_003992015.1. Taxonomy (GTDB): domain Bacteria; phylum Bacillota; class Negativicutes; order Veillonellales; family Veillonellaceae; genus F0422. Next base: position 15,593 of record NZ_RQVK01000014.1, on the reverse strand, counting down.
TGTGAATGCAGGTACCGATGGTAAACACCCAGGTACGAAAGATTTAGTGGCTATTGGTAATGTAGGGTTAATTAATAAAGATTATGGTGATAATCCAAATCCTAATGAAGCGCCAGCAAATATAGGACTAGCTTTTACAACCTCTAACTCTAAGCTTACTGGTGCTGTGTTAAATGAATATGCTGAAAGTAATAAAAATCCGCATAATTCTGGTGCCGATATCTATTTACAAAATGGTGCTACTTGGAATAATGAATGGATTGGTATGGAACGACCTACACCAAAAAAACCACGTCCATCAGGAGATGATGCAGCCTACTTATATAAAGGCAGTAAAGTTCGTAATCTTGTAGGTGGTGTAAATCTAACCTCAGCAGGTATTATCCATCCTATCGATGCTCGTCCTATTACGATTCAAAACTATAGTGGTTTTGTAAATGCTGATTATAAAACAGGTGCGCTAGCGAGCGAAGCTGGCAATGGACAAATCATAATTCAACATGCCGCTGATCATAGCCACATCACTGTACAAGGTGATAGTGCTAAGAATTTGACTGATGATGCAAGTTATCGTGCAGAAATGAAATCGTTAGCCACTAAATTACAATATACTGGGAATGATAAGAAACTAGCTGCTGCTGTTCAAGTTAATGAAGGTATTACAAGACCGGCTGCTATGACGGAACTTGGTACAAATGCATTTGATGCACAAGGTAATCTTGTCGTTACTGATACCGCGACGGTAACACATGCTAGTGAATCTTCCTTGGTAAGTGGTGCGAAATCTGCTCTCACATCTACAGCGATAGCTTGGCATAATACTACGAACGATTTACAACGTCGTTTAGGGGACCTTCGTTTGACTAATACAAACCAAGGTGTATGGGCTAAATACATTGGTGGCAAATCTAACATGACAAATGGTGCTGATGCTCATATGACATATAATGGTGTACAAGTTGGTTATGATCATAAGGTATCCAATGGTTGGATTTTTGGTGGCGCTCTAGATTACAGTACGTCTAGTAATTCCTATGCCGTTGGCAACGGAGACAGCAAAACCGTTGGTATTGGGTTATATGGTACAAAACAACATGATGATGGACGTTACTTAGATATCATCGCTCGTGGAAACCGCTTATCCAATACTTACAAACTTCATTCACTAGGGGGACATCAATTGAATGGGGAGTATCATACATTTGGTACCTCTTTAAGTGCTGAATACGGTAAACGTATTAAACAACAAAATGGTTTCTACATGGATCCTAGTGTAGAATTTATTATAGGTCGTTTGAATGGCGTATCCTATGATGCTAATCTTGTTGGTGGTGGCTCTATGCATGTGAAAGCTGACGCTGTTAACTCTGCTGTAGGTCGATTGGGTCTTGGCATTGGTAGAGAAACAGAAACATCCAACATCTTTGCAAAACTCGCATTGGCTCATGAATTCTCTAGTAAGGTCAATACGACATATTCCGCGCCAGGTAATCCAACAGTACATACAGAACTTGATTTGAAAGATACATGGCTTGATGCTGAAATTGGAGGCTCCTGGAGCGTTCGTCCAAGTACATATGTATATGGTACATTCACTAAAAACTTTGGTGCTACTATAGACACTACATGGCGTATTGATGCGGGAGTACGGTATAACTTCTAATTAAATCTTGTACTAATAGTCCTTATAGCGTATGCTGTAAGGACTATTAGTATTTAAGGAGGATAGTATGGTAAAAGTCTTATTCATCTGTCACGGTAACATTTGTCGCTCTACGATGGCAGAGTTTTATATGAAGCATATCGTTAACAAGGCGGGTTTAACTGATTCTATTTATATTGAGTCCGCAGCTACATCTCGTGAGGAGATAGGAAATGATACCCATTATGGAACTAAACAAAAATTAGATGAAATGGATATTCCTTATACTCGTCGCAAGGCCCGCCAAGTAACGATGTATGATTACCGTAACTTTGATTACCTCATCATCATGGATGAAAATAATGCAAGAAACTTGCGCCTCATTATTGATGATGACGTTGACCATAAGGTGTATAAGGCTATGATGTTTGTTGGGGAAAGTCGAGATGTAAAAGACCCTTGGTATACGGGAAATTTTGACGAAACCTATGACGATATAAGTCGTAGCTGTGATGCCCTATTAGAGTTGATCAAAGAACAATTATTTAAGTAAAAGTATAATGTAATAAGCCCCCAGTGTTATCTGAAGTAGATATAACATGGGGGCGGTACTTTTTATGGAAACTTAAATTGGGCTCAAATGCAAAAACTGGATTCTCAAAAACGGTGAGAATCCAGTTATATCAATGGTGCGCCTAGCAGGAATCGAACCTGCGCACCCGGTTCCGGAGACCGGTGCTCTATCCCCTGAGCTATAGGCGCGTGTATACCGTTAAAGTATACCATGAAATAATGGTCAGTACAATAGGGAACCTCATGGTGAAGGATTGAAACATATAGTGCTCTATCATACTTTGATATACAAACCGATGCCCAGTGTGATATAATATATTAATTCGCATAATACATAACAAGATTTTAAAGGAGGACCCTTTCATATATGCAAATTAAATTTGAAGATTTACAAATTAGCGAACCCATTTTACGAGCTTTAAATGACATGGGATTTGAAGAACCAACACCGATTCAACGTGAAGCCATTCCAGCGGCGAAGTCCGGTCAAGACATGATTGGTCAAGCACAAACTGGTACTGGTAAAACAGCTGCCTTCGGTATCCCAGCGTTAGAGCAAGTGGATCCAACAATCCAAGATCCACAAGTATTGATTCTTTCACCCACACGCGAATTAGCAATTCAAGTGGCGGAAGAGTTAAATAAAATGGCGCAACATACTAACATTCAAGCCTTACCAATCTATGGTGGACAAGATATTGGACGTCAATTCCGTATGTTGAAAAAACATCCACAAGTGATTGTAGCGACACCTGGTCGTTTAATGGATCACATGGAGAGAAAATCTATTTCTTTTGACCATGTAAAAGTTGTCATTTTGGATGAAGCGGATGAAATGTTAAACATGGGCTTCGTAGATGATATCAATAAAATTTTGACAGCTGTTCCAAAAGAGCGTCAAACATTATTGTTCTCTGCTACAATGCCAAAAGCAATCCAAGAGTTGGCAGAAACATACTTAACAGAGCCAACATTAATCCGTATGAAACCAACACAAGTAACAATGGATTTAATCGAACAATATTATATCGAAGTACAAGATCGTCAAAAATTTGATGTATTGTGCCGTTTACTAGATATCCAAGCGCCAGAATTGGCTATCGTGTTCGGTCGTACAAAACGTCGTGTAGACGAAGTAACAGAAGCATTGAAAAAACGTGGTTACATGGCAGAAGGTATTCATGGTGACTTGTCTCAACAAAAACGTGACTCTGTGATTCGTCAATTCCGTGAAGGTACTATCGATATCTTAGTAGCTACAGACGTAGCGGCTCGTGGTTTAGATATTAGTGGCGTTACGCATGTGTATAATTACGATTTGCCACAAGATCCTGAAAGCTATGTACACCGTGTCGGTCGTACAGGTCGTGCTGGTAAAGCGGGCGTGGCAATGACATTCGTTATTCCACGTGAAATTGAGCATTTACATGCCATTGAACGTTTGACAAAACGCAAGATTGCTCGTCGTAAAGCTCCATCTTTGGGAGAAGTATTAGAAGGACAACAAAAAATTGCCGTAGAGAAATTGATTGCTTTAGCAGATAATCGTGAAGAATTAGCAAGCTATCGTTCTAGTGCAGAAGAATTATTGAATGATATCGATTCTGTTACATTATTAGCAGCTGCTTTGAAATTGTTGACAAAAGAGCCAGATACAACTCCTGTTAGCATTACAGAAGAAGCGCCACTTCGCATACGTCGTCGCCGTGACAGTGGACGTCGAGATGGCCGTCGCCGTGATGATCGTCGTAGAGATGGTCGCCGTCGTGATGATCGTCGTGACGGAGATAGAAGACGTTCCTCTCGCGATCGTAGTCAACGTTCCAATAGTGGAGAGCGCCGTTCTCGTGATGGACAAAAACAACAAAAGCATCAAGGTAGCGGTTTCAAGCCGTATTTTAAAGAATAATTTCGTTAAGTAACGATATTTAAAATTAAACAATTCTGATTATTGTTTGGGAATGAACTTTCTGATATAATATAGATAGAGTAATAGTATTTTAATCTCACAGTTAAGCTTCCAAGTGGAAAGGATGTGCTTTATGGATATTGCACAAAAATTGCGAGAAGAAGGTTATAAAGTGACACCACAGCGTATTGCCATTTATAATGTTCTTTACGCAGAAAACAACCATCCCACTGCGGAAATGATCTACCAAAGTTTGCGGGAAGACCATCCAAGTATGAGCTTGGCGACTGTATATAAAACGATGGAGATTTTTGAACGCATTGGTTTAGTTCGCGTCTTAGACTTGGGCGATGATTGTAGCCGTTATGACTGGGATATAAGAAATCATCCGCATGTACGCTGTACAATGTGTAATCGTATTAATGATTTACATGATGTACAAGTAAACTGTCTAAGAGAAGAAGTGGCGCGCCACAGTGAATATGAAATTACAGGACTTCATGTGTCTTTTGAAGGCATTTGTCCAGAATGTTTGCGTAAAAGCTCACATTAATTAGTCATGTAAAAGAAATAGAGGATAATTGCTTATATAAACAATTGTCCTCTATTTTTATGCCTGTAAAGAGATAGTCATAACATGATATACTTACAAGTAAGATAGTGAATCATCAAGAGAAGGAGTTATATATGAGTCAATTAACAATCGGATGTCATTTATCCATCAGCAAAGGCTATTTACATATGGGAAAGGAAGCATTATCCATTGGTGCCAATACATTTCAATATTTTACGAGAAATCCACGTGGCGGCAAGGCACGTGCCTTTGATGAAGCAGATATGAAAGCCTTAGATGTGTTCCTGAAAGAACATCAATTTGGCAAATTGCTAGGCCATGCACCGTATACATTGAATGCATGTGCAGCGGATCCAGGCTTGCGTGAGTTTGCGAAAAACTCTATGAGAGAAGATTTGGAGCGACTGGAATATTTACCAGGCCATTTATATAACTTTCACCCTGGTAGCCATGTGAAACAAGGCGTAGACCAAGGCATCGAATACATCGTAGATATGTTGAATGAAGTGATTTTTCCAGGTATGAAGACGACAGTTTTATTAGAAGCTATGGCGGGAAAAGGAACAGAAGTAGGTCGTAATTTTGAAGAACTAGCGCGCATCATTGACGGCGTGAAATATAAAGAATATATCGGAGTTTGTGTAGATACGTGCCATATCCACGAAGGTGGTTACGACATCATTGAAAATTTAGATGGCGTTTTGGAGGAGTTTGACCATTTTGTAGGCATAGACAGAATCCATGCGGTGCATTTGAACGATTCCAAAAATCCTAGGGGAGCCCATAAAGATCGGCATGAAAAAATTGGGGAAGGCCATATTGGCATTGAGGCCATTGCTAATTTCATTACCCATCCAAAATTACGTCATTTACCATTTTATCTAGAAACGCCAAATGAACTAGATGGATATGCGAAAGAAATTTCTATCTTACGGGAGATTTACGCAAACGAGGTGTAAGTATGCGCATACTACATACAGCAGACTGGCATTTAGGACGACTATTTTATAACGAACATTTAACAACGGACCAAGCCTATGTATTGGATCATCAATTTTTCCCTTTACTGAAAGAAGAACAGATTGATCTGGTGCTCCTCAGTGGGGACGTCTTTGATCGCTCAGTGCCACCTATTGAGGCCATTGAATTATGGGATTCCGTGCTCCATCGATTGGCTTTTAGCGAGAATATTCCTTTGGTGGCCATTTCAGGTAATCACGATAGTGGACCACGCTTAGCGATGGGTCACAGTGCTTGGGAAACTCATGGTATCCATTTGTTAGGCCATGCTCACCAAGGGATAAATCCCATCTCTTTCCAAGATGCGTATGGTCAACTCGATGTATGGGCATTGCCCTACGGAGAGGTGCGTGATATGCAAAGTGCTCTGAATCGGCAAGGTGTTGGAAATGAAAAGATAGAAATAACAGAGCATATCGAATCTGTTAAGGCATCTAAAAAACATAGAACGCAATGCGAATCGGCAGATTTATTTGCCTCTTTAAGTAATGAAGATATTGTAAATTTAGACAACTCTTCGTATAAAGGTAATGATGAGATTTCTGTTGTCGGTACTGCGGAATGTGCGTTAGGTGTTGATACAAATAAATATAATTGGACTATCGCAGATGCCTATGAACATTGGTCATATTATGCGAAGCGTTGCTCTAAAGGACACCGCAGTCTTTGTATGGCTCATGCTTTTGTGGCAGGTGGTGCTGAAAGTGAGTCGGAACGGCCTCTGTTAGTAGGAGGTTCTGGGCAAGTTCCAACAACGGTATTCAAAGATTTTACATATACTGCCTTAGGTCACTTGCATAGACCACAACGGATTGGGGTGGACCATATTCGCTACAGTGGATCTTTGTTGACCTATTCCTTTGACGAGGTAGGGTATAGTAAAAGTTTCACTATTGTTGATATAGACGGCAAAGGAGCTACAACAATCAGTGAGATTCCTATTGTAGGACGCCGCCAATTTGTGAGCCTGACGGGATATTTTGACGATTTGCTAGCAGATGAAAGTCTTCATACACGGCATCATAATGATTATGTGGAAGTACGATTGTTAGATACGGCACCTGTAGTGGACGGAATGCGCCGCTTGCGAAAGGTATTTCCATATTGTATGCGATTAGAATTAGTAGGTCGTATGGAAGTGGTGCGAGATACAACAGGTGCTAAACGATTCAAGGAATTAAATGAGAAAGATTTATTTGCCCAATTTGCTAAGGAAGCTCGTAATGAAGAACTTTCACAGAAAGAATTAGAGTATATGGAAGGTTTGTGGCATCGTGTATTAAGGGAGGAAGAAACATGAGACCCTTACGATTAGAAATGACTGCCTTTGGCCCGTATCCTAAGAAAGTAATCCTTGATTTTGCCGTATTGGCAAATCAATCCATGTTTTTGATTACAGGTCCTACAGGGGCAGGAAAAACAAGTATATTAGATGCCATTGTATATGCCCTATATGGTCAAACCAGTGGTGGCCTTCGTGATGGTTCAGATATGCGTAGCGATTATGCAGATGCTACTACACCTACATCAGTGGTGTTTGAGTTTCAAGTAGGTGATCATCGATATAGGATGGAGCGAACTCCAAAACAAGAATTACAGAAAAAACGAGGCACTGGTACAAGAACGGTATTAGCAACTGCTTCTATCAGTGAATGGATTGATGAAGAATGGAAATTACTCGCTACAAAAGCCCAAGAAATTCGTGACTATGTACAACAGATCATTGGATTTCGTGTAGATCAATTTTTGCAAGTTGTCCTATTACCGCAAGGTGATTTTAGAAAATTGTTAGTAGCCCCCACATCAGAACGGGAAGTATTGCTACATACGATTTTTAAAACCTCTGTGTATAAACGCATGCAAGATGTATTGAAGGAAGAATTGACTAAATCTACCGTAGGGATTCAAGATACATTGCAAAAGGTTGAGTTTTTATTGAATACTTACACAGTAGATACGTTACAGGACTTAGTGGCATTGACGGAAGAAGAACGTGCTGTATTAGGGATTCGTGAAAAAGAACGTAAGGAGAAACAGGAGCAGTGCGATGTTTTGCAAACAGCCTATGCTAAGTACGAAACCTATGCCAACCTAGTATCGCGCAAAGATCAATACAGTCAAGCCTTGGCTACTCATCAAGAAGGAGAGTCGGCGCATCTTGCATTAGGGGAGGCTATTAGCCGTTGGGAACGGTTGCAAGAAGTTCGGAGGTCTATGAAAGACTATGAGAAATTGCAAGATATTTTCAGAACGGACAAAGAAAAATTAGAAGCCTTGAAAACATCGTTGCAGTCCGTGGAAGGAAGTTTACAAACCTTAGAGTCTAAGTGGAAACAGCTAATAGCTCAAGAGGAAACGTATGCAAAGCAACAAGAGCAATACCACCAATTACAGGCCTTGCAACAAGAGGTGGAGCGGTATGGCGAACTTGTGATAAAAAGGACTGATATAGAGGCTTCGAAAGCACAGCAAGTGGAGCAACAACAGGCTCTACAACAGGAGATAACTACAAGTCAGGCAGAGCTGGAGTTGCATCGTAAAACATTAGAAGGTATACAGATAGAGTTACAAAATTATGCTTCCTTAGGTGAGGAAAAATTATGTACCAGTGAACTGCGGAGTTGGTGGGATTCCTTAAAGGGGGTTGTTAACAAACTCCAAACTGCTTGGGATGCTAGAAATCTTCATAGTCAACAGTTGGAGGAAGAACGACAGGTCTGCAAGACGCGTGAAGGTCTATATCATCATAATGAGCAATTATTACGACAATACCAAGCCTATGAAGTGAGTTTGCAAGTGGAAGATGATTCGCCGTGTCCTGTTTGTGGTTCCTTAGAACATCCACAACTAGCACAAGCCCCGTCGGAAGACATTGTTAGAGAAACGGTAGATAGATTCCGCAGAGAGTTCCAAGCTAGTCAAACACAGGTGGCAACGATAGAAACCAAGCTAAGCCACAGTGAAGAAGAAGTAGAACGATATAGTAAAGAATGGAATCGTTTATGTGAAAGCTATCCAAATGTAACAGAAGGTGTGCAAAGAAAAGCTATTATTCACTTGGGGAATATGTTGGAATCGGCTATACAAGTCAAGGACATAGATAGGGTAGCTGAACGCCTCCAATGGTGGAAGGCATCTGCAGATATAGAAACCATAGACCAAGCGTTTAAAACGATACAAAATGAGTTAGTTGTTGCTGAAACCACTAAAGTAGAATTGGAAGAAAGATTAGAAACATTACATAAGGCAATACAAGTAGAAGAAGCTAACTTTCATACAAAACAACTGGAATTGACTACTTTAGCTGGTCAGATAGAGACGATTAAACAAGATGTTCACCACATGACAACAGAAATGCATCGTATTGAAAAGAGTATAGCTCCTTTTACGGTGGAAACGTATACGGCTGAGGTGAAAGATCTCGCAGATTCTCTGAAACGGTATGAAGCGGACCGTAAAGAGGTAGAAGCCGCGCGTCAAGCTAGCCAAGAACAAAAGGTGGCGCTCATCACAGAAATAGGGACTATTAAAGAACAACAGGATCGCATGGCGCAGGATATAGAATTCTTGGATAAGGAAATCGAGCAAGTGTTAGCAGCGGAATCTCTTACCATTGATGCATTTAAACAGGAATCTCATGCATTTGATAAATTGCCAGCATGGAAAGAAACCTTTAGTGTCTATAACAACGAAACATTGCGACTAAGCTCTCTGTTAGAAGAAGTGCAAAGTGATTTAGCCCACTATACTACAGTGCCAGAGGAAATAGCCAAGGGGGCTGTGGAAACAATAGAACAGGAATTAAAAGAATTGGGGGAAACTATTGGTACCCTGAAATCTCAAGTTCTAGCTAAAGAAAAGGCAATACAAGAAATTACTGGGTTGGAAGAGTCCACTAAAGTATTGTCAGATCGTCGAGCCTTTATCTTCGGCTTAGCCGATTTAGCCATTGGCGGTGATTCAGGTATGAAAGGTGTCAGCTTTGAACGCTATGTACTAGGCGCTATTCTAGAAGAAGTATTGAGTGCAGCGAACTTACGACTTCATGATATGAGTCGTGGTCGCTATCGATTGGAACGGTCCGTAGAAGAAGGTGGTCGTGGCGCCCGAGGATTGGACATCTCTGTTTTTGATGCATATACGGGAGCGAGTCGGCCTGCGAACACTTTGTCCGGTGGAGAAACTTTCTTGGCATCCTTAGGGCTTGCTATGGGATTAGCGGATGTCATCCAATCCTATGCGGGAGGTATTCATTTGGATACTATGTTTATTGATGAAGGATTTGGTACATTAGATCCAGATACATTAGATGTGGCGATGGAAACTTTGGTGGCATTACAATCCCAAGGTCGATTGGTAGGCATTATATCCCATGTGCCAGAATTACAACAACAAATTGGTGCACACTTGGTGGTGACAAAAACCGATGAGGGAAGCAGAGCCTACTTTCAGGTGCAATGATTGTATTCCCGTAGTACCTATGTTAGAATAATACTGTTATTTACTAGGAATTAAGGAGGAAGTATGAAATTTAGCTTTGCTCATAATAATATTAATGTGAAAGATTTGGATAAGAGTTTATCCTTTTACAAAGAAGCATTAGGGTTAGAAGAAGTCGGTCATATCGATGGAGAAGATGGATCTTTTAAAATCGTCTATTTAGGGGATGGTACCAATCCGCATCGATTAGAATTGACATGGCTACGTGATTGGGATCGTCCTTATAATTTAGGGGATAATGAATTCCATTTGGCATTCTACGTAGATGATTACAAAGGTGCTTTGGCAAAACATAAGGCTATGGATTGTGTAGTTTATGAAAATGAAGCAATGGGTATCTATTTCATTGCTGACCCAGATGGATACTGGACAGAAATCATTCCAGCAGGGGCGTATTAAGATGGAACACATGTTGACGCGCCTACAATGGCTAGTGGGGGAAGAGAAAATTAAAACCTTGCAAAACAAGAAAGTCCTTCTCTTTGGATGTGGTGGCGTAGGTTCCTTCGCCCTAGAAGCGCTAGTTCGTTCTGGGGTGGGGCACATTATCATCGTCGATGGTGACCAAGTGACGGTGAGCAATATCAATCGTCAGCTTATCGCTTTGCCTAGCACGGTAGGTCAACGCAAGGTAGAAGTGGCGAAAGAGAGAGCTCTATCCATCAATCCTAATCTGCACATTGAGGCTTATGATATGGTATATACTGGTGAAAGTCATCCGACTTTCATCACCGATATAGCTCCAGATTTTGTGATTGATGCAATCGATATGGTAAGTGCCAAACTATCTATCATCGAAACGTGTTATAATAGTCATATACCATGTATATCTTCTATGGGGACAGGCAATAAAATGTGGCCAGACCAATTGAAGATTACTGATATTAGTAAGACCCATACATGTCCATTGGCAAAAGTGATGAGAAAAGAATTGAGACGCCGTGGCATTAAAAAGCAAACTGTATTATTCTCTACGGAGCAGCCTATGACACCGAACCGAGATGACGATTCAAGAAGTCCAGGTTCCTGTGGATTTGTTCCATCTGTAGCAGGATTGCATTTAGCGGGTTATGTGATTAGAACTTTTTTGGAGGTACAGTAATGAAAAAAGCAATTATTCATATGGAATACGGTGACATTGTTATCGAATTATTTGAAAAAGAAGCTCCTGGTACAGTTGCTAACTTTGAAAAATTAATTAAAGAAGGTTTCTACGATACTTTGAAATTCCATCGTGTTATCCCTGGTTTCGTAGCGCAAGGTGGTTGCCCAATGGGAACTGGCGTAGGTGGCCCTGGTTATACAATTCCTTGTGAAACAGAAGGTAACCCACATAAACACGTGCGTGGTGCTTTGTCCATGGCACATCGTGGACCTAACACAGGTGGTAGCCAATTCTTTATCGTATATGAACCACAACCTCATTTAGATGGCGTTCATACTGTATTCGGACAAGTTATCGAAGGCATGGATGTAGTGGATAAAATTCAACAAGGCGACCGCATGCAAACTGTTGAGGTAGTAGAAGCGTAATGGCAGGTATTAAACGCTATCGCTTAGAGCACCCAGAATGGTTACAAGTAAAAAAGGATGGGAATTTTTCCTACGGCTATGACCAAGAATGGTACGAAGATGCGTGGAAACGCTTAGCAGGTTGTGGTCCAACCACAGCGACGCAGGTTATTTCCTATGTGCTTTTCCGCGATGGATATTTACCTGTTGAGACTGCTGTAGATGGTGATCAAGCCTTGGTGCGCATGAACCAAGTATGGGAATATGTGCGCCCTCGCTATGGAGGTGGACTCTATAAAAGTACTTGGTGGGAACAAGGAGTGAACCAATATATGGAGGATCACAATCTATCCTATACGGTGCAACGTCTACCTATTTTCCCTTTGAAAGGAAGCCCTTATAGCGTGGAAGAAGTGACGGATTTTATTCGTGCAGGATTGGAACAGAATTGCCCTGTTGCCTTTTTAAATCGTCATCGTGGACAAGAAGAAGGTCTATCTACATGGCATTGGGTTCCTATCGTATCTATGCAGGTCAACAACGATGATACGCGATGTGTCGTCTATGATGAAGGCATGGAGCGAACGTTTTCCCTACGCCGTTGGTTACGAGATAATTTGCTGGGTGGAGCTTTTTTATACATCCAGTCACAATGTGAGGAGTAAGATATGACACAATGGATTAAAGAACTGCAATCCCCTCATCTTGCGTTATGCGCAGAAGTGGATGAAATTTTATATTCTGGAAAATCTGACTTTCAAACCATAGAAGTCGCTCATAGCTTAGAATACGGTAATATGCTTGTGTTAGATGGAGTGTTTCAAACATCGGAACGAGAAGAATTTGTGTATCATGAAATGATGAGCCACATTCCGTTATTCTTGCACCCAAACCCTAAGCATGTATTGATCATCGGTGGCGGTGATGGCGGTGTGGCTAGAGAATGTGTACGCCATAGCTGTGTAGAAACAGTGACAATGGTGGAAATCGATGGTAAAGTAGTGGAATTGGCGAAACAATACTTGCCTTCTATTGCTGACGCTATGATTCGTCAAGATCCAAAATTAACAGTAACCATTGGTGACGGTATTGGTCATGTAGCGGAAAAAGAAAACTTCTATGATGTGATCATCGTAGATTGCTCTGACCCAATTGGCCCTGGCGAAGGTTTATTTACAGAAGAATTCTACCAAAATACCTATCGTGCCTTGAAGGAAGATGGTTTGTTTGTACAACAAACAGAATCTCCAGTGATGCACCAACAATTAGTATCTGACGTGTTCTATTATGTGAATAAACATTTCCCTGTGACTCGTCTATATACAGCATTCATTCCATTATATCCAACAGGTATGCATTGCTTTACGATGGGATCTAAGAAACATGATCCATTAGAGTGGGATCCAAACCGTGCTCAAGATTTTACAACTAAATACTATAACTATGGCATCCAAAAATCTGCATTCGTATTGCCAACCTTTGTAAAACAATATTTACAAGCTCGTATTGCAGAATAATCCTTTTAGCAAGGAGTGCTATAGTAATTGATGAACTAGCATTTTCCTTGTGAAAGTGCTAGTTTTGCGTATGGGTTATATAATCGAATAGGATCTGGTGTTTAAAAATAATAGGTAAATCCATGGTATTTTGAGGAGTATAGATATATAAAATATAGTAGTTAAGTGTAGCTACTTTACAGTAACTTTTTATAACTATAGAATTATGAAAAAAATATTAGTGATATATAGTATTGAAATTCCTAGTAAATAGGTATACAATAAGAACAATATTGTATTTACTAATGAAATATATATAATAGACTTCTATTCATGTGAATTAACAAAAGGGGACACAATTATGAAACAATATGATTTACTCGTTATCGGTTTTGGTAAAGCTGGTAAAACATTAGCTGCTACATTTGGCAAAGAAGGGAAACAAGTAGCTTTAATTGAACAAGATCCGGCTATGTATGGTGGTACATGCATCAACATCGGATGTATCCCTACAAAAACGATGATTGTTGGTGCGGATAAAGGCAAAACATACGAAGCAGCGAAAGCAACTCGTGATACAGTAGTAGGCAAATTAAATGCAAAAAACTTAAACATGTTAACATCCAATCCAAATGTAACCGTGTATACTGGTCATGGTAAATTTATTTCCAATAAAGAAGTAGAGGTAACAACAGCAGAAGGTGTGGAAACATTGACAGCTGAAACTATCATCATCAACACAGGGGCTACGAATGTAGTGCTTCCAATTCCAGGTCTATCTACATCAAAATTTGTGTACAACAGCACTGAACTGCAAGCTTTGCCTACATTACCAAAACGGTTAGGTATTATCGGCTGCGGTAACATTGGGATTGAGTTCGCTAATCTATATGCACGTTTAGGTGCTGAGGTGACTGCTTTTGAAAGTGGCGACAGAATCTTAAAACGTGAAGATACAGACGTAGCTGCGTTAGCGCAACAATACTTAGAAGAAGATGGTGTTCATTTCCACTTTAATGCTGTTACAAAAGAAATTAAAAACGTTGGTGATACTGTAGTAGTGGTGACTGAAAGTGGAGAAGAGTTTGTCTTCGATGCCTTGCTGCATGCTACAGGTCGCAAAGCGAATACAGAAGGTCTTGGATTAGAGCACACAGACATCCAAGTACGCCCTAATGGCTCCATCGTAACGGATGATACATTGATGACATCTGTTCCTAATGTATTTGCCGTAGGTGATGTGAATGGTGGTCCACAATTTACGTATGTATCTTTAGATGACTTCCGCATTGTGAATCGTGTATTGCATGGTGATGAAAGTTATAAGTTAGGCAATCGTGCACACGTGCCATATTCTACTTTCATTACACCTGCTTTATCCCATGTAGGTTTACATGAAGAAGAAGCGAAAGCACAATATCCAAATGCAGTGACAGTGGTATTACCGGTAAATAATATGCCGCGCCATGCAGTCAACCAAGATCCACGTGGTGTATTTAAATTAACAGTTAACAAAGACACTGGTCTAATCCTGGGAGCTACTTTATTCGGTAAAAACTCTGAAGAGTTAATTAATATAATTAAAATGGCCATGGACAACGATATTAAGTATACATACTTACGTGACCAAATCTTTACACATCCTACAATGGGTGAAAATTTAAATGATTTAGCTAAATTAATTTAAGAAGACAGATAGTATATACACAATAAGGTCAACTGATATGTGATGTAAACTATTAATAGAGATAATGATACCTTAAAAGAATATAGAGAATAGAGAAAGTTAGGAAACCCTTAACTTTCTCTATTTAGTTATAAAATGAAAGAAAAATGAAAAAAGGGGTTTACATGTAAAAAGTTTTTTGATATACTTTAAAAACATCAGCGATAGAGCAATAATTTTATTGCTTAGTATCAAAGATGAGATATGATAGCAGTTAAAAAAGTTTTTTAAAAAGTGGTTGACACAAAAAACATTAACTGATATACTAAATATCGTTGTAAGGCACGACAGTGCTAAACAGAATAAATATCCTGTGGTGGGTATGGTGAAGCGGTTAACACGGCGGATTGTGGCTCCGTTATGCATGGGTTCGATCCCCATTACTCACCCCACAACACAGGGGTGTAGCCAAGCGGTAAGGCATCGGACTTTGACTCCGACATGCGATGGTTCGATCCCATCCACCCCTGCCATTTTTGACCCACTAGCTCAGTTGGCAGAGCACCTGACTTTTAATCAGGGTGTCCCGCGTTCGAGTCGCGGGTGGGTCACCATTTACTCAACATGGCCCGTTGGTCAAGCGGTTAAGACACCGCCCTTTCACGGCGGTATCGGGGGTTCGATTCCCCCACGGGTCACCA
>NZ_RQVK01000013.1 GCF_003992015.1 Veillonella sp. VA137 | reverse complement strand
CAACACCGTGTTGTGACGACTAGATTATAATAACAGATTCACAATTTCGTGTCAACAGTTATTTTAATCTTTTTTAATTTTCTTAGTTAATAACTTTTGAGAAAATTAAAAGTGCTTGTGTCTCAAGCACTGAATGTATTATATGATATTTTTAAACATTTTGCAACCCCTTTCCCAATATTTTTTAAACAAGCATAACCACTGTATAGCTTGAGAAGAAATATATTGCTCGTTTCTAATGACACCACCAAGGAACGCCATCTTTGCGTAAAACGTTTTGCTATATCCTTATTACCTAAATGCCGAAATGCAGAAACGAGCAACATGTTCCTGAACAAGCATAACCACTGTATAGCTTGAGAAGGAATATGTTGCTCGTTTCCCTTTCACCAATCAAGCATTCTAGCAAAACAGAATAGCTTCATTAGAGACGATTTCGTGCATCTTTTTTATTATTGGATTTCCAAATTGCCCATAAAGATGTAGCCACGCAAATGGAGGAGTACGCACCACTTACGAAACCAACAATCATACATAGAGCAAAGTTCTTTGTTGTATCCCCACCAAAGAAGTATAAGGAGCAACATGCGAACAATACTGTAGACAATGTATAGCAGGAACGATGGATACTTTGGTGGATACTTGCATTGGCAAGATCTGCAAATGTATCTGTACGTTTATGAGTATGTGTATTTTCACGAATTCGGTCAAAGATTACGACAGATTCATTCATAGAGTAACCGATAACTGTCAAAATCGCTGCCAAGAAGGAGGAATCAATTTCTAAATGGAAGAAAGAGAATATCCCTAATACCATGATAAGGTCATGGAAGATAGCAGACAAACAAGACAAGGCTACACGATACTCAAATCGATATGTAATATATAGTGCTAGCGCTACGAAAGCGATGAGCAAATTAATCAATGCATGCTCTGTGACTTCAGAACCGATCACAGCACCTACAGATTCAATCCGTTTTACCGTACCTTCTGCTAAGTTTTTATTCAACGCCGCTACCACAGCTTGACTTTCACTAGCCTCAAGGTTACGAGTACGAATCATTACCGTTTTACCTTCTGATTCAGTAGCATCTGCACCAGATAATTGGATCACTGCATTTTCCAATTCAAAAGCTTTTAAATTTTCCCGTACAGCAGATACCTGCACTGGTTTACTAAATTCCACTTCTACAATGGTACCACCTGTAAAATCGATACCAAAGTTAAATCCATACATAAACATGGAAATGATACTTAGAATAACTGCAATGGAGGAGATACTAAACCACCAACGATGACGTTTTATTACATCAAATGTCATTTTTTCTTATCTCCTTTCTTAAATGCTTCAATCGTAACAGATGGAGATACGTTAGATCCATACCAGAATGGTCGGTTCGTAATTTGTGCCGCAATGAGCATATGCATCAAGGTACGACTCATGGATACAGCTGTAAACATAGATACTATAACCCCTAATGCCAAGTTGATGGCGAAACCTTTTACAGGTCCACTACCAAGAACAATGAGGATCACCGCTGTAATCATAACGGATGTATTCGCATCAAAGATCGTATCAAAAGCACGGCGGAAACCAGATTCCATGGACATGCGCAATGTTTTACCTTCCACCACTTCTTCTTTGAACCGTTCAAAGATTAAGATGTTCGCGTCCACGGCAACCCCCATACTGAGGATAATACCAGCTACACCTGGCAAGGTCATGGTCGCATTCAAAGCATGCGGCCCTAAGATCGCTACCAAAATTAACACAAACACTAACAAAGCGATCGTCGCTACGAATCCAGATAATCTGTATAACACAAGCATAAATGCAATGATTAAAGCAATACCAACACCAAAAGCTACAACAGATTTATCTTTAGAGTCTTGCCCCAAAGTAGGACCAACGGTACGCACTTCCATAACTTCTACTTTTACAGGCAATGCACCAGAACGTAGTAAAATAGCTAAGCTTTTCGCTTCTTCCAAGTCACGGCTACCAGTAATACGAGCACTACCACCAGTAATTGGTTCGTTGACCACTGGATTTGTCAATTGCTCACCATCCAAATAAATGCCGATGTGACGACCAATATTAGCTGTTGTTAAAGCGCCGAATTTTTTCGCACCTTCATCTGTTAATTGGATATTAACGGATGCTTGTTTACCTTCTAATTGTTCTTTTGCATCTTTTAAGTCATTACCATCTAAATGGACTTTTCCATTTTCATCACGGAACTCAAGAACCGCCGTTTTACCAACTGTTTCGATGGCTTTTTGCGGATCTTTTTCACCAGGTAATTCGATAATGATACGTTTTTTACCTTCACGTTGAATGATAGGCTCAGTTAAACCCATTTCATTAATACGACGGCCTAAGATTTGAATAACCCGTTCTACTGCATCATCTGTAACCACGTTAGGTCCAGAATCTTGCGCTTCTAATACAATGTGAGTACCACCTTGTAAATCCAACCCTTGTTTAATGGAGTTAGCAAGTGGTCCAATGAGCCAAATAAATAGACCTAAAATCACTGCTACTACGCCGAAAAAGCGTAAAGCTGCTTTTGTGTTCAATGGATTCCCTCCTATTCTTTATAACAATGGATACTCTCTGATGGTGTCACAATGGTATGCATCCACTCATCATGAGGTGCCATGGGTAACATTTCTTCTGAAATTTGATTATCCCAGGCTATACCGATTCGGTTCTCTACAGTAATCTGTTGTAAGTATCGGTCATAATATCCAGCCCCCATTCCCATGCGACCACCTCTACGATCAAAGGCAAGACCGGGAACGAGAATACAATCCAATTGTGTTGGTTCTACGATGTCATAGGGTTCATTTGGAATACGGATTCCCAATGTTCCCCTTACGAGGGACTCTAAATCAGTAATCCGAACGCCTACCATCTCTGTTTTGGTCACGCACACAGGCACATAAACATGCTTCCCCTGCTCCAAGGCTTCTATGATGAAAGCATCAAGATTGGCCTCCTTGGGCATAGCCAAGTACGCCATGATATGCTTCGCATCAACCACTTTAGGCATAGCCCACAGTCGATCCGCCAATTGTGCCGACCACGTAGGAACCTCTTGGACTTGTACATTGCGACGACGTTCTAAAAACTTCTTACGCAATGCCGTTTTATCCATTACTTCTGTTCCTTTCCAAGAACTTGAGCTATGGCTGTACGCGCAAATTTCATTTCCACTTTTTCAGACACTTGTAACACTAATGTATCTTCTGTTAAGGAAACAATTTCACCATAAATACCACCAACAGTCAATACTTTTTGGCCTTTTTTAAGGCTGTTCAATAACACTTGGCGTTGTTTTTGTTGTTTCTTTTGTGGACGATATAGCAAGAAATAAAAAATCACGACCATAATCAATAATGGTAAAATCGCTTGCCCTGTTTGTCCTTGGAAAAATTCTAAGAAATCCATAAGTCCTCCTATTTAGTAAAATATTGCCAGAACTCTTCTCGGAATGCTACAAAGCGATCCTCTAAGATGGCTTTACGCATTTGACGCATGAATTCTAGTAAGAAATATAAATTATGATACGACACTAATCGGAAAGCCAAAATTTCTTCTGCCTTATATAGATGTCGAATATAAGCTCTTGAATAGTTTTGGCACGCATAACAGCCACAACCTTCTTCAATCGGACCCCAGTCACGCATGAAAGAAGCATTGCGTAAATTCAATCGCCCTTTCCATGTCATGGCCATACCATTGCGGGCCACACGTGTTGGATATACGCAGTCAAACATATCGACACCACGAGCTACCCCTTCCACTAAACAGTCAGCAGTACCAACACCCATCAAATAACGAGCTTTATTGGCAGGCAACAATGGTGTTGTATATTCTAGTACTTCATACATCAAATCATGTGGTTCCCCTACCGAAAGGCCACCAATGCTATACCCTTCAAAGTCCATAGCCACTAACTCTTTGGCACTTCTTTCACGCAGGTCTTTGTACATGCCACCTTGGACGATACCGAACATACCTTGGTTCTTAGAACGACGTGCCTCTTGGCAACGTTCCGCCCAACGTGTGGTCCGTGCTGTCGATGCATCTGCATATCGATGATCCGCAGGATAAGGGATACATTCATCGAATGCCATCATAATGTCAGACCCTAATTGTTCCTGTACTTTCGTAGCCACTTCTGGAGATAAGAATTTTTTCGACCCATCTAGATGTGATCTGAAATTCACTCCTTCTTCGGTAATCTTGCGCAGCTTTCCTAAACTGAACACCTGGAACCCGCCACTATCGGTTAAGATGGCTTGGTCCCAGTTCATGAACTTGTGCAATCCGCCCGCTTCTTCCACTAGGTCAGCGCCTGGGCGCAAGAATAAATGATAGGTATTACTCAAAATCACTTGAGAACCCATCGCTTTCAGCTCCTCTGGGGCCAATGTTTTTACCGTTGCCTGTGTCCCTACGGGCATAAACATCGGTGTTTCATAGGTTCCATGAGGAGTATGCAATAACCCTGCCCGTGCACCTGTGTGGGGACATTGTTTTTGCAATTCATATCTAATCGCCATATACACACTCCTTTATTACTTCTGTATTATAACACAACTTTCAACTTATCGAATGAACATTGCGTCACCAAAGCTGAAAAATCTATATTTTTCACGTACCGCCTCTTCATAGGCCGCCAGACAATGCTCTCTACCAGCGAGAGCGCTAATGAGCATGAGCAAGGTAGACTGTGGCAGATGAAAGTTAGTGATCAAGGCATCCACCATCTTGTAGGTATAGCCTGGGTAAATAAAAATTTGAGTCCAATCGGATCCACTCCTTACATGACCTACCTCAGTCGCTGCTGATTCTAATGTACGTACCGATGTAGTTCCTACGGCAATGACTCTTCGACCTTCTGCTTTAGCACGATTCACCAATTCTGCAGTTTCTTCCGACACGTGATAGAACTCTTTATGCATATCATGGTCTTCAATGGATTCTGCCGACACAGGGCGGAATGTGCCTAGCCCTACATGCAATGTAACAAATCCAATTTGCACCCCTTTGCGCTGAATTTCATCCAATAATTCCGGTGTAAAATGTAAGCCTGCTGTGGGGGCTGCTGCGGATCCTTTTTCTTTGGCATATACCGTTTGGTATCTATCTTTGTCTTCTAGTTTTACATGGATATACGGAGGCAATGGCATTTCCCCAATATCATTAATAATCTCATCAAAATTACCGTTCGGCTTAAATTGAATCAGTCGACCGCCAAAATCTGTATGGTCTATAACCTCCGCCTCTAGATTAGGACCAAAGGATAAGAGTTGTCCCTTTAGACATTTTTTTCCTGGCTTTACTAGGCATTCCCAAAGGTGTTCCCCCTTAGGAGTCAATAACAAGACTTCTACTTTACCGCCCGTTCCTTTTCGCTCTCCATATAATCGAGCCGGTATGACCTTCGTGTTATTAAAGATTAACACATCCCCTTCACATAGTTCATCTAGTATGGAGTGAAAGGATGCTTTATGGCATATCTCTCCACTTACCTTGTCCAAAATCATCAATCGTGATGTATCCCGTGGTTCTACTGGATGTTGCGCAATGAGTTCCTCAGGCAAGTGGTAATTAAAATCAGATACTTTCATACTATTCCTCTTATTAATTGTACAGTTTCGTAAGTGCCGTACCTTGGTAATAATGTTGTAAAATTACTTTATAATAATCAGGCTGACTTGCCTCTTTTCGGCTAGCCATTTCCGCCGCTCCCCACTGTGAAAGTCCCAAACCATGTCCCCAACCATATCCATGAATTGTCACCGTCTGATTCGCTTTACTAAACGTATGGTTAGCTTTTACGGAAAACCCCTGAATCCGACTCGGCGGTGTTTGTCCTACATAAAAATCAAATAAGGTGGACTTTAAGCCAAATATCCCTTGCACCTGTTCTCCTGTAAGCGATATAGAACCCTTTTCACCTACAAATTTCATTGTTTTTACACGCCCTGAAACCCCTCGATCTTGTACTTTCATAGGTCGATCTACCAATGGAGATAATTCAATTTTCTGTAAGTACCCTACCGATTTGCTACCTGCTGCTAATTTTTGTTCTATACTTTGACGGCTGGTAATGACATTCCATACAGTTGTACCCTCATGATTAGAATAATCTACTACACCTTTTAGATATGGTAAATCATTGCCCCACAGGTTTACACTATCCTCTGTATAACCACCGCCATCGGAATGAAAAAGAGCATTAATCGGTTGGCCCTGATAAGTGAGAACCATGCCATGTGTACGCTTTACCGCTGTATTTGTGCTTACAAACTCACTACTTTTCCCTCCATATACCTGGTCAGCTGTAGTAGTTCCAATATCATACATACTATTTTGTTTGCTCTTCATCGAGTGCAAAGCATAGGTCCTAGCTGCCACCGCTTGTGCTTCTAGGGCCGGCGTAGGCCAACTAGGTACCACTTCTTCTGGTACTACACCTTGTACATATTGTTCTAACCCCAGTACATTAATAACACTCATGGATCCTGATGTATTAGCATGTACTGTCACAGCGCCTCGATAGGTTTTTCCTAATGTTTGCAATTCAGATCCATATCTACCTTGTGTATTTTGAATAGTAATTGACTTATCAATACTATGTCCATTTATATGTACTGAACCGCCTCCACTCGAAACTGTCACAGTCTGATTTTCTTTGATAGTTTGCAATTGATGTCCACGGCTATCTAGAACAACCATAGGCATAGCACTACTAATGGAAAAAGATTGTGATCTATGTCCAAGCAACACTCGTATCACAGGCTCTCCACTAGAACCTTTCTTGACCTCTTGTACAACATTAGACACTCTTGTTTGTTTGTCAGTATTTTCTTGCATTCTGATTGTCTCTTGAGGTGTTGTTTTCGTCGCTTTCGTCACTTTAGTAGCAGGCTTAAAACCCACCCGTTTTGATGCTGCCGAATCTTTTCTTTCATTCGGTTTCACAAAAGTAGCTTTCACTGTTGTACGTTTCGGCACTTCCTTTTGCGATGCTGCTGCGCCTACAAAAGGTGCACTTCCTAATACAGCTATTATAACCGCTATCGCCACATAGCGATATCCTACCTTTCTCATGCATCCACCTTTCTAGGGATTCCCAAGTGGTCATAGGCAGCAGGAGTGACGATACGTCCACGATTTGTGCGCGCCAACAAACCAAGTTGCATCAAATATGGTTCATACACATCTTCAACACTTTCACGTTCCTCACTCACAGAGGCTGCAATCGTATCCACCCCTACAGGTCCACCATCGAATTTTTCAATGATAGTGCTTAAAATACGTCGATCTATACGGTCTAGACCTAGTTTATCAATATCTAATCGCTGTAAGGCCTGATCTGCAATTTCTTTTGTAATCACACCATCACCCAATACTTGCGCTACATCACGAACACGTTTCAATAAACGATTGGCAATACGAGGGGTTCCTCTAGAACGACGAGCGATTTCACTAGCCCCTTCTGGATCCATATGAATATCTAAAATATCAGCAGAACGGCTCACAATAAATTCTAGCTCATTTTGCTTGTAATATTCTAAACGGCTAATCACACCAAAGCGATCACGCAGCGGTGCCGCCAAAGATCCTGCTCGTGTTGTGGCACCAATTAGCGTGAATTTAGGCAATTCAATGCGCACCGATCTAGCACTCGGACCTTTACCAATAATGATATCTAAAGCATAATCTTCCATAGCAGAATATAGCACTTCTTCTACAGAGCGAGATAAACGATGGATTTCATCGATAAACAGTACATCTCCCGGTTGCAAATTGCTCAATAAAGCTGCCAAATCACCAGCTCGTTCTATGGCTGGTCCAGAGGTAACTCGGAAGTTTACGCCCAATTCATTAGCAACGATTCCTGCCAAGGTGGTTTTCCCTAACCCTGGAGGTCCATAGAGTAAGACATGGTCCAAGGTATCTCCTCGCAGCTTGGCCGCTTCAATAAAAATATGAAGATTCTCCTTTGCCTGTGTTTGCCCAATATATTCTTTTAAATAGCGGGGACGAAGACTAAATTGCCAATTGTCTTCCTCCCGTTCTTGCATGGTTACAATTCGATTTTCTTGATCCATTCTTATCGCCCTTTACCCAATGCCGCTAATACTTGTTTTAATAAAACTGGTACTTCTTGTGTTCCATCGTAAACTTCTTGGATCACTGGCTGCACCTCTTGTGCGCTATATCCTAATGCCATAAGTGCTTCTAGCACTTCTTCGGTAGCACCTACAGGCACTTGTTCTACTGGTGAAATTCTTCCCGTCGTCGTGAAAGTTCCAGCAATGCCAAGGCTTTCAATTTTATCTTTTAACTCTAGCACCAATCGCTCTGCTGATTTTTTACCAATACCAGGCAATTTCTGAAGACCTTTTGTATCACCACTAATGATGAGTCCTACAAAATGTTCTGGACTAATAGCTGATAAAATGCCAAGACCTAATTTAGGCCCCACTCCTGATACGGAGATGAGCAGTAAAAATAACTCATAATCTTCCATCGTCAAAAAACCATATAGCTGAATGGCATCTTCACGAACATTAGTATACGTAAATAAACAAGTTTCCTCGCCTACTTGTAATTGACTTTGCACTGAACTAGGTACGTACACACGATAGCCCACATCATGGACATTGACGTACACCGCATCTAGCAATCGATGGGTAACAATCCCTTTTATATATGCAATCATAAATTCCTCACAACTGTAAAATTTGCTTTAATGTATCCGTATGGGAACTATGGGCTGTACAGATAGCAATCGCCAAAGCATCAGCCGCATCATCAGGCTTAATTTTTTCACGAATCCCCAATAAGTTCATCGTCATATACGTTACCTGCTCTTTTGTAGCTTTCCCATAGCCCACCACAGATTGTTTCACTTGCAATGGTGTATATTCGTAAATTGGTAAGTCTTGTTGACTCGCCGCCAATAAGGTAACACCTCTTGCTTGTGCTACGCCGATACCCGTCGTTACATTGCGGGCAAAGTACAATTTTTCTATACCAAACTTTTGAGGGCGAAATTCTTCTAAAATATCGCTTAGTTCATTAAATATAATTTCTAACCGGCTTGCTTCTGGCGTTTTTGCCTCTGTGGTTATCACTCCATAGGTAACAGGTTTTAAAGAGCTTCCTATGACATCGATAATACCATATCCACAAATCGCATAGCCCGGATCTATTCCAATAATTCGCACGCTATAACCTCTGATTTCTTTTCATTGTTCCAATCATTTAATTATAGCAAATTTATAGAACATCTGCACCTATAGTATCCCTTTTTCTAATAAGCTTACATAGATGCCATCACCAATAATGATATGATCCAACACAGGGATACCCATCACTTCTCCAGCTCTAGCAAAAATTTTAGTCACCCGTACATCATCACTACTCTCGGTAGGATCTCCTGATGGGTGGTTATGCATCAAAATAATAGCCGCCGCATTGGCATCGATAGCTTGGCGAAATACTGCTCTTTGCTCCGCCGTACTACTAGTCAATCCTCCTTTAGAAATCAGAACAGGCTTAATCAATTTATTTTTTACCGTCAGTAATAAGACATAAAAGTGTTCTTCTGTTTTATGACGAAGACGTTCCATCATGTAATTAGCCGCCGCCTCCGGAGTGCTAAAATCTTCCCAATCTCGTTTCACTTTCATCTGTCCTAGACGTCTGCCCAGTTCGATAGCCGCACAAATAGTCACCGCTTTGTCTTGCCCAATGCCATCAATCTCTCGCAAAGCATCTACGGTAACATTGTTCAAGCCTCCTACCAATCCTTCCATGCGTTTTACCACTTCATGAGCCACTTCTAAGACGGTGGAACCTTTGCATCCTGTACGTAATAAAATGGCTAATAATTCTTCCAATTCTAACGCTTCAGCTCCTAAGGCAATGAATTTTTCTCGTGGCATTTGATATGATTGTAAATCCAACATAATTCCTCCAACATTTGAAAGTACATCCTTTAGCCCTGTAAACGACAACACGCCACACTCCAAAGAGTGTGACGCATCACTATGTACCCATCGTGGGCACTTATATATCTTTCTTTATACTATAATTCGCTATAGATTTGAAAAGTCCTTTTATTTTCTTCAAACTTTATCCAAGTTCTCTCACAGATTCCACCTCAGTCGAAGTCTAATGATACCAATCAGCTTAGGGTAAACTCCCTTTCTAACCTATACTAAGAAAAGCTTATTCTTTCACATCCTCTGCACCCGCTTGACCTTGCCCATATACATTGGCTGCATAGATTGCAAAATCTTCTCCATGTTTGAAAGCATCTTCTCTTAGGTACGCATGAAAGACAACTTGGTCTTCTTTCACCTGCACTAAATTCGGTACATGCTGCACTAAAGCATCAAACAACTCTTGTTCTGCTTTTAATAGCACACGGCCATGTTTTAACTTTTTCCCTTCTACCACTGAGTAGGCTAAGGCCCATACAGGGCGATCATCAGTGGACGATAATTTACGATATTTATAGCGGAATTTCAATGGGGGCATCATGGATTGTTTAAATTGGTAGACCCCGTTGATCATTGCATACGGTATGACCATTCGTTTCTTTCCTAATAAGCCTACCTCATCAATGATGAGATCCGATTCGGTCAACCTAAATGTATAGTTCCCCACTGCCTGCGATACAAGGACAAATAGAATCATTCCTTCTATTAATATTTCCGCTAAGGCTATACTACCTAACTCCACATAGCGCCATACACTATATGCCAACGCTCCCAATGCTATCGCAATAAATACAGTAACTAATGCAATGCCAGCTTTGGATCGTTTCGATTGCTCTTGATATTGTATAGACATGACCTCATCCTTTCATCAACAGTAACATCATCCTACTGTTAGAATAGCAACCGATGAAAGTATTTGTCAACAACAAAAAGAGCCTCCTCATAGAGGAGACTCTTTCACAGATAATCGGAGATTACCAGTTTTTCATCACTAATGGGCTAGTAATACGTTTTGTATCACGAGCGATCATGATTTCTTCATTTGTAGGGATTGCAAAGATTTTAACTTTGGAACCTTCTGCACTGATTTCAGCTTCTTTACCACGAACATTATTGCGTTCAGGGTCAATACGAGTGCCTAAGTATTCTAAACCATTGCAGATTGCATCACGGTTACCAATACCATTTTCACCGATACCAGCTGTGAATACGATAGCGTCAACGCCGCCCATAACAGCTACGTAAGCACCGATTGTAGCACGTACTTTGTAGTGGAACATATCCAATGCTAATTGCGCACGTTTATTGCCTTCTTCAGCAGCTTCTTCGATAACGCGGAAGTCATTGGAAACGCCAGAAATACCGAATACACCAGATTTTTTATTCATGATAGCATCGATTTCATGGTATGTCATATCCCATTTTTCCATCAAGTAAGGTACGATAGCTGGGTCAATATCACCACAACGAGTACCCATGATCAAACCAGACAATGGAGTGAAACCCATGGAAGTATCGATGGAACGGCCACCTTTGATAGCTGTAACGGAAGAACCATTACCCAAGTGACAGGATACGATACGAAGGTCGGACATGTGTTTACCCATCAATTCAGCCACACGTTGTGCCACATATTTGTGGGAAGTACCATGGAAACCATAACGACGAACACCTAAATCAGTGTATGCTTCGTATGGAAGACCATATAAGAACGCCTCAGCTGGCATTGTTTGATGGAATGCTGTATCAAATACACCAACTTGTGGTACATTTGGCATAATTTTTTGGCATGCTTCGATACCTTGGATGTTTGGAGGATTGTGAAGTGGAGCGATTTTCGCGCATTCTTCCAATGCTTCCATCACTGCAGGAGTAATCAATACAGAATCAGCGAATTTTTCAGCGCCATGTACTACACGATGCCCTACAGCGTCGATTTCATCCATGGAACCAATCACTCCATGTTCTGGATCTACCAAAATATCCAACAAGACTTGTAACGCCACTTTGTGGTCAGCTACTGGTTCGATGCGTTCTAATTTGTCTGCATCTGGACGACGATGAGTGAAAATTGCATCATCGGAACCGATTTTTTCGAATTGACCTTTCGCCAATACAACTTCATGCTCCATATCAATTAATTGATACTTCAAGGAGGAGCTACCGCAGTTTACGACTAAAACGTTCATTACTTATCCCTCTTTCTTAGTAACTTGAATGTGCCCATTCACACGTTGATTGATATCTTCTCCTTGCAGAGATTGATCACTGTATGAATAGCGTATATTCCACAGTACACCTTTGTTGATGAAAGTATACTGAGTGAACCGAATTGTTTGCCCATTGGAACCCGCCGTCGTACTAGATTTAACGGCATTCACACCGTCTACTTGCACAGCTTCTTGAGTCCATTGTGCTTTAGCACCAGCTTGACCTAATTCTTTGGCCAATTCCTGTTGCGCTAATTTTGTGCCCTCTTCTAATGTTGGCAATGGTGCACCTGTAGAAGCTTGTGTAGCGCTTACATAGACACCATAATTTTTATCTAGTCCTGCATAGATGGTCAAAGGTTGTCCCTTTTCATTAGCTGTAATTCTATCCAACTGACCGAAGTCAAACGGAGAATCCACAATCACTTCAGATTGACCTACATTGATGACTTTCTGACCAAAACTATAGGTATCGATGGCTTGTTGACTACCACAGCCACCCAAGAACAACACCATCCCTAAACCAAGGGCTATGATATATTGTTTCATATACTTACCTCTAATAGACACAATTTCTACAGTCAATTATACCATTAATGTCACGTTTTTTTCCACCCCTTTTTATGACTTCTTTCATGTATTGTAACTCTTTTATATAGATTATAAAAACATATCTTGCTGTTCATTGTAAAATTGTTTAAGCTCTTTAACATTCATTTTACTTCATTCCTTTCTACATCTATAGTATATCACCTTTCCACCCAACCAGTTACCCTATGGGCAGCGTTTATGAAAGTTTTATCTCATGATATACTAATATACATAATAGGAGGTACTAGATTATGAACACCATAGGAATTATTGCAGAATATAATCCCTTTCACAAAGGGCATGCCCATCAATTACAAGAGCTTCGCCGTATATATCC
The DNA here is from genome assembly GCF_003992015.1 of Veillonella sp. VA137. Lineage (GTDB taxonomy): Bacteria > Bacillota > Negativicutes > Veillonellales > Veillonellaceae > F0422. The sequence goes on along the minus strand of NZ_RQVK01000013.1, from coordinate 40,857 downwards.
TAACTCAACCTTGCTCGTTGTGATGAGTGGAGATTTCGTGCAACGGGGGACACCTGCCATATTTTCTAAATTTCACCGTGCTCAATGGGCTGTTATGGGTGGTGCTGATATCGTCTTTGAACTACCTTCTATGTTCGCCGTTAGTTCGGCAGAATATTTTGCATCCGGTGGTGTCAGATTATTACATGCCCTAGGGTGTGACGCTATCTCATTTGGTGCCAGCCATACAGATGTAGAGGAACTTGTATCCGTTGCAGAAACTCTAGACCATCCTAGTACACAAGAATCATTGCGCACACTCTTGACTCAAGGATACTCCTATGGTACAGCCTTACGCAAAGCAATCCAGCAGTATTATTCAGTAAGTACCTCAATGAATACCCATGATGTCTCAGGCAAAAACACATCTGATACCGTACTTTCACCAACAGAACAACAATCATCTAAAGACAGTGTATTAGAAAACTCAAACCATATGCGCATATTAGACACTGACCCTAACACTATCTTAGGCATTGAATACATACGTGCCTTACATCGCTATCACATCGAGTTAGACATCATTCCCGTGAAACGAACTAGTTCCCATCACAATCCCACCTTAGATGATTCGTTTCCATCTGGCACAGCCTTACGAAATGCTATTTATACATCCAAACAAACATCTTCCAGTCTATCCAGGTCTCACAACATACTACAAATGTCTGATACCTCTTACGCACCTTATGCCTCATTAGAAGACGATGCATCTATCTCGTTAGGTGAATTAGGAATCGACGCCTCTTCTTTAGAAGAAGACACTTTCAATTGGCATCACTACTTCCCCCCTATGGTAGCCCCTCTTGCCATAGACATCGTACAAGCTAACTATTATGCCAATCTAAACCGCTATTATGACATGATCCACCTCACTAGTCGTGTAGCAACAAAAGAAGGTTTGCAAACCTTACATGACATGAGCGACGGTTTAGAAGAGGCCTGGCTTACTGCGAGCACCCTTTCTTCTTGGGAACAAGCCCGTGAAAGTTTAAAATCAAGACGCTATACCTACGCCCGTCTCGATCGCATCGCTGCGTACAGTCTCTTTAGTCGCACTCAAGAGATGTTCCAAGAGTGCCACCAACAAGGACCTACCTATGGTCGACTGCTCGCTTTCAACGACCGAGGTCGTCAATACTTAAAAGAAAAACATGCCTCCATTCCAATTGTGCAAAAATGGGCTCCTTTCTGTCAGCAAGCAACTGGCATTACCAAAGTACTGTGCAAGCAAGATCAACTGGCAAGTAGACTATGGCGACTCACCGTAGATAATCCACGCTATCGTGACAGTCATTATGATTACACCACCAGTCCTATGTATGTGCAAGATCTAATATAGTCTACATTTAGCTTTTTCATATATGCCCTTACTAAGGTTGTAAAGTAAACTAATTGATATACCTATTTTTATGCATAAAGAATATATCTTGGGGGATGGCTTTTGCTCTCTCCCAAAATATATTATAGAACCCCAAATATACAAAAAGTCCCCTGTACTGAATGCATCATTGCACTCAGTACAAGGGACTTTTCTATTACAACCATTCTGGAGGGTCTACGATCATCTTACCACCTTCAATATCAATGGTTAATACCACTGTTTTCAAAGCTGGTAATAATAAATCAGGTTCACCCTCTTTGGCGACCACGTAAACATCGTTCGCACCAGGCTGTAATACTTCTTTTACAATGCCTAAATCATTACCTTCTGTATCTTCTACGGCAAGGCCTTCGATTTCAAAGATATAATACCTATCTTCAGGCAATTCCACCAAATCTTGTCTTGGCACTTTTATTTCTTGTTTACCTAAACGCTCTACAGCGGTGCGATCAGGCAATTCTTTGAAAGTAGCCAATATAAACTGCTTATGAAACTTTGCAGATGTAATATGGTATGGTTGACCATTAATGTAGCACACATCCATTTTCATAAACCGTTCTGGAAAGTCTGTTCTCGGCAATATACGAACATCGCCCCGCACACCGTGCGGAGCGACGATCACACCGATGGTAATCAGTTCTTGAGTATCCATTATTTACGGAATGCCACAACTTTGCCATCTTCTAGCAAAATTTCAGACCCTAGAAGAGCATCTAAGTTATCACCGATTTTCACAGTAATAGTTTGCTCCATTTGGCCTTGGGCAATTTCAGAACCAATTTCAAGCTTTTCCGCTTCTTTCAAATGCTCTGCTACTTGAGCTTTGAAAGCTATACGTTGTTGCTTATCTTCCTCGATTTGTTGACGCAATTGGATTAAACCTTGTGCATCAATTTTTGCTTGTTCACTTAACAAACGTTTAGCTTGAAATTCGATTTGTTGTAAATCTTGGTCCGCCATATTCATTTGTTGTTGTAAATCAGCAATAATTTTGTTTTTTAAAGTGTCCGTAACCTTAGACTTAATTGCCACGGGTACGCGTAATGTCATTTCTTCCATGTTACCACCCTTTTAGACAATATCAACGGATATCTTCTTGTTCTCTTTAATAGCCGCTGCTTTAGCCACAGCGCGAATCGCTTTCGCAATCTTACCTTGCTTTCCGATTACTTTACCCATATCATCAGGAGCGACACGGATTTCATAGACTTCCACTTGATCGCGAACTTCCATAGTAACAGAAACGGCTTCAGGTTGCTTAACTAATGATTGAACAATTAATGTAATTAATTCTTGCATCACAGTACGCCTCTCTATTAATTATTTTTTAGCGTCAGCAAATTTTTGCATAACACCATGTTTTTTGAACAAGGAGCGAACAGTATCAGTAGGTTGTGCACCTTTACCCAACCATTCTAATGCTTTCTCTTCGTCAATATTAACGATTGCTGGGTTTTTAGTAGCATCGTATTGACCTACTGTATCAACTGGACGGCCTTCGCGTGGAGCGCGGGAGTCAGCAACAACGATACGATAGAAAGGAGCTTTTTTAGCACCTAAACGAGTTAAACGGATTTTTAACATTCTTCTTTCACCTCCTTAAATAGAATATTATCCCATGAACGGTAATTTAGGGAACATACCCTTCTTACCTTTGCTCATAGACTGCATTTGCTTCATAAACTTGCGAGCATCCTCAAATTGTTTAATTAACTGATTCACTCGCTGTACTGTTGTACCAGAACCTGCCGCAATACGTTTGCGACGAGATCCATTCAATATATTAGGATTCGTACGTTCCGCCATCGTCATAGATTTGATGATAGCTTCAATTTGACGCACTTCTTTATTATCTAAGTCAAATCCAGCTAACTGGTCTTTCAATTTACCCATACCAGGCAGCATACCCAAGATATTTTGCAAAGGCCCCAGTTTGCGAATTTGATTCATTTGTGCCAAGAAATCGTCTAGGGTAAAGCTATTTTTGGCCATCTTTTCAGCCATTTTTTTCGCTTCTTCTTCATCGATAGAACTTTGCACATTTTCAATCAATGTTTTGAAATCGCCTAAATCAAGAATACGAGATGCCATGCGATCCGGATGGAATACTTCTAAGCCGTCCATCTTTTCGCTAGTACCAGTAAATTTAATAGGTGTTCCTGTTACTGCTTTAATAGAAAGCGCTGCACCACCACGGGCATCACCATCCATTTTTGTTAGAATGACACCATCTAGACCCAAGTAATTATTAAATGCTTCAGCTGTCCCCACCGCATCTTGCCCGATCATGGCATCCACCACTAGCAAGATTTCATGAGGTTTTACTTCAGCCTTGATATTAGCGAGTTCATCCATCAATGTTTCATCAATGGCTAAGCGGCCTGCTGTATCGATGATGACAATATCTTTGAACAAGCGTTTTGCCTCTTCAATACCAGCTTTAGCAATCTCAACTGGATTTGCACCCGGCGTTTCATTTGCAAATACAGGAACGTCGATTTGAGCCCCCACTACTTGTAATTGTTTAATCGCTGCTGGACGATACACATCGGCTGCTACTAGCATCGGGTTCTTACCTTGTTTACGAAGATGTACAGACAACTTTCCAGCCGTAGTCGTTTTACCCGCACCTTGCAAGCCTACCAACATAATGATAGTCGGTGCCTTAGGAGAAATCATAATACGACTTTCCGTGCCACCTAGTAACTCTGTCAATTCGTCATTCACAATTTTAATGACCGTTTGCGCAGGGTTCAAAGAACCAAACACTTCCTCACCCAAGGCTTTATCCTTGATACGGGCAATGAAATCTTTCGCTACTCCAAAGTTTACGTCTGCTTCTAGCAAAGCAAACCGAACTTGTCGCAACGCTAGGTTAACATCTTCTTCAGAAATTTTACCTTTTCCCTTTAAGGATGCAAAGGCTTCTTGTAATTTATGCGTTAAATTTTCAAAAGCCATACTAGCCCTCCAATTGTGTTAATAATGATTGAATCGATTCAGATGTTATGGCAGCAGATGCTAGCTCTTCTTTAATCTGTTTCACAATCTTTCGCCGTAGTAAATATTGTTCAATGAGGTGTAATTTTTGTTCATACCCCTCCATACTAGCTTTCGCCCGTTCAATATTGTCGTGCACTGCTTGTCTTGAGACACGCAACTCTTCTGCAATTTCACCTAATGACATATCATCTTCATGATGCAAAGTATAACACTCTCGTTGCCGCTCCGTCAGCAAAGATCCATAAAAATCTAACAACAAACTAATTGTCATTCGTTCTTCCATGGTCCCTCCTTCTAAGCGTTTTTGAAAGCATTATCTGTCAAGCAAAAAATATTTACACCCCATATTACCAATATTTACCTAACTTGTCAATAGTTGTAAAGTAAATTACCTTTACATACAAAATAATCTATACCACAACATCTTATATTTTGTATTGCATCGCGTCTTATGGTAATTCATTTTTTATATTTTGTTTCCTATTTTCGAGCATACATGTTTCACCTATTCCTCAACAGGTACTGTAATTTTAGATAAATAGTCTTCACGTTTTATCTCTGTCCAATAATTCCGTACTGGTTCTATATATACGGAACCAGCAATTTGTAATCCCTCATAAGATAAATAACTACTCACTTTATCGTACATCCACTGCGCCTGCTCTTCATAAAGACCCGTATAAAACATTTCTAGATACATCCCTCTAGGACGAGTAACAATCTCCATGTCTCCTTCATAATCAAACCCTACATCTGTACAATAATGGCTGTACTTGATGATATCGCCCTGTTCGTAGTCTTCTCCATCGATAGCCATACCAATTTGAATGGCTTTAAAAGGCACTTCCTCTATAAGCCTAGCTTGATGTTCTAACAAAGTAAATAACTTTTTCTTCCCTGTTTCTGTTGCATCATACGTGGTTAGTGCATAGAAAGATTCTTCTTTCATACCAAAGAACAATCTATTTTTAGGTATTTTTAAATATCGTTCTAAGTTAAATAAGGTTCTCTCTAAATTCATCTTATTCGTATATAAATCGTTAATCTCTCGATCAAAGCCATAGCGTGCATCTTCTAATAAGGTTTTCAACATACCTGGGCCGCGATGTTCCACATAATCTTGAATATCTTTCAAGGATAGATTTAGTTTTTTTAGGGTCAGAATAATCTCTAATCGATAGCATTCCTCTAATGTGTAATAGCGGTATCCATTCTCTTCTATTTTTGCAGGAAGAAACAATCCTAATTTTTCATAATATAAGATCGTTTGTTTTGATATGCCATAAATTTTCGACACATCTCCAATCGTCATATAAATATTTCGCATAGATACTATCCTTTCTACTGTATTTCCGACAGGTCTTTAAGTTTTCTAACCAGTTTACTACATGTAACACCTCTAACGCCTGTAATGCATGTAATGCCTTTTATACTCATATCGCTTATAATACATTTACAATATTTGCCATCTCTGTATTATCTGTAATCTTTATAATACTTCTTTTATTTCATTTCCTGTAATATATAAGCGTTTTATAAAAACTAAACTACAGGTATATAGTTTTAACTACACCTATACTATAGCATAACTATGGGCTTTTTAATATATTGAGCTTCATTCATGTATTTTTATCTATTATTAAATTAATTCTCATAAAAAAGTCTAGTCCAGAACCTTTTAAGTTCTATAAACCTTATACTATCAATGGTTAATGACAGATATGAAAAATTTTAAAAATAATTCTTTTTATTTGTTGACTCTACCACAACCATATACTTTATTATAATAACAGAGGACAGGTACTAGATGTACAGGAGTTCTCAATGAGCAAGTTAATAAGTATAAACTATATTGTAAAAGGAGGCTATTCCTATGGCATGTGGACACAAAGGTCGCGAATTTTACGCGAACGATCCAGAAAAATTAGCACGCTACGATATGGCAATGCGTCATATTGAAGCAGCTCGTGAAGAAGGTCAATCTTCCGAGGAAATCCATGCTATGTTCAACCGCATTATGAGCGGCAACACAGCTGGTAAATGTAAGCACAAAAAAGGTTGATTCAAATACGTACGCCCATACTATTAGAATATACCCCAACCTTTGAGTGAAATAGATAGGACGATGTCCGAAACAAAACCCCAACTCTTCTTCCCTTGAGTTGGGGTTCTATTTTTGTGTTAAAACTATTACTGATCACTCTTATATACATAATTCCAGCATTTTGTATAATATCCACAAAAAGGACTATAGCAAATCGTACCTAGTTCGTATTTATTATAGTCCTTTTCTATTGTATGACATACGGTGAATGTTCATGTAAGTCCTATTACATAGATATTACAATAAAGTTATGAACTTCTCCGGATCATCATATAGGCTGATGATTACACTTTTGCACGTTTTAACCGCAATGCATTACTTACCACAGTAACAGAGCTAAATGCCATGGCGGTTCCGGCAATGATAGGGCTCAAATACCCTATGGCTGCCAATGGAATACCAATGCAGTTAAAGATCAATGCCCAGAATAAATTTTGTTTAATATTTGTCATCGTTTTACGACTAATCGTCACGGCTTGTACTAAGGTGCGCAAATCATTTCGCACTAATACGATATCCGCCGCCTCAATGGCTACGTCCGTACCATGACCGATACCAAATCCAATATCTGCTAGCGCTAAAGCTGGCGCATCATTGATACCATCTCCCACCATGCCAACGGATTTTCCTTGACTTTGTAATGTGGCGATGGTATTTGCTTTATCTTGTGGCAGTACTTCCGCTACTACGTGAGTAATTCCTGCTTGGGCAGCTATATAGTTCGCTGTGCGCGCATTGTCTCCTGTGACCATCCACACATCGATGCCTTGCTCTTGTAAAGCCTTTACAACCTCAGGAGTTTCTGGACGCAATGTATCTGCTACAGCCCAAATACCGTGTACTGTGCCGTCTACTAACAAGACGGATACAGAATTGCCTTGTTCTTCCAGACTGTGGATCTCCGCTTGCCATGGCGTGATATCAACACCTAGTTCTTGCATCCATCGAGTATGACCAACCCGAATCAATTTATCCGCTATACGTCCTTCCAATCCTTTTCCTGGAATATCTTGGAAGTCTTTTACGATCATTTGTGGCACGCCTTTGCTAGCACCGTATTTAGCAATGGCTTGTGCAATAGGGTGAGTAGAACCTTTTTCAAGATTCACTGTGAAAGCCAAGTTATACATTTCATCACCTGCTGTATATATCACTTTCGTAACAGATAGCTTTCCTTCTGTTAAAGTCCCAGTTTTATCCATGATGATGGCATTGATATGACCTGCTTTTTCTAAAAATTCTGCGCTTTTAATAAGCACACCATGTTCTGCCCCAAGGCCTGAACCTACCATGATGGATGTGGGTGTCGCCAACCCCAAGGCGCACGGGCAGGCAATTACAAGCACAGCTGTGCCATATAATAAAGCTTCTCCTACCGTAGATCCTAATGCAAAATACCAAATAATCATGGTAAGAATGGCAATACCGATGACTACCGGCACAAAATAGGATGCTACCACATCCGCGATACGCTGAATGCTCGCTTTAGATGCTTGCGCTTGTTCCACTACTTTGATGATTTGGGATAACATAGTTTCCTCCCCAATAGCAGTGGCTTTCATAATAAATGTGCCCGACATGTTAACTGTGGCGCCTATGACTTGACTAGACTGGCCTTTTTCTACAGGTACGCTTTCACCTGTCAGCATAGCCTCATCCACTGTGGAATGACCTTCTAAAATAATTCCATCTACTGGCACTTTTTCGCCAGCACGTACTTGGATCTTGTCACCTAGGACAATCTCCTTCGTAGGAATATCCATCCACTCCCCATTGCGTTCCACATGGGCCTCGCTAGGTTGTAATGCCACTAATTTTTGAATGGCCTCAGACGTACGGCCCTTAGCGATATCCTCTAATAATTTACCTAGCAAAATAAATGTAATAAGCCACGCAGAGGTTTCAAAATAGAGATCATGATTCCCTACCGCCATTTGGTAAATACTAAATCCATATGCTACAGAAGTCCCCAATGCTACTAGTACATCCATAGTGAGTGTACCACTCCGAACGGCCCCAAAAGCACCCGTGTAAAAAATCCAACCTGTACCAAATTGAGCAATCGTAGCTAACACCAATTCAATCTCATGAGACAACATAGGCCAATGCCATAGATAGTGTCCCACCATGGATACCATCATAGGGATAGACATGAGCGCTGCCACGCCTAGTCGTATATATTGTTTTTTATGGGATGGCGGTTCTACCATCACACCTTCATCCGCAGCCACATGCGCACCAAAGCCTATTTTTTCAATGGCTGCAATCACTTCTGCAGCACCAATCGCAGTATCTTCCGTGTAGGTCACTGTTCCTTTATTTGTCAGCAAATTGACTTTCACATCTTCTACACCATCTAATTTGCTAACTGCTTTTTCTACACGCCCTACACAAGCTGCACAGTGCATGCCTATAATAGAAAACTCTTCTTTACGCATAGTTCCTCCTCATAATATATACATTCATCTGAAAGGTATCTAAATTCCTTGATATGAATATATTAACATATATCCTATCTTTTTTTCTAGTATATACCCTATACAAATTTAACAGTATATTTCTTATACAAATCTTGCAGTATGTGGCTTACACCGATTTGATAGCTATCGATTGTCTAACCCACCGTATTTACACAAACTACTGTCTCTAGTCTATGTTACACTGTCCAAACATACAGGCCTGACACTCTATATTTCATATAGCAACAGTGTTCCACTAACTTGTGTTATACTATAAGTATTCAACGATTGTAAACTCATTTTTATTATTCTTATCCAGGAGTTCCTATGTCAGACATTCCACAATCTTATATCACCATAGCCAATGAATTTAGAACTGAATATATTATCGAAAAGTCACGTTTCATTTCTACTATCGCTCCTGTTACTACTGAAGCAGAAGCACAAGCTTTCATCCAACGTATATCCAAAGAATTTTGGGATGCTACTCACAACTGTACAGCTTATGCTATTGGTCCTCGCCAAGAACAACAGCGTTCTTCTGACAATGGGGAGCCATCTGGCACAGCTGGAAAGCCAATGTTAGAAGTATTAAAAAAGACGGGAATCACCAATGTAGCTGTCGTAGTGACTCGCTATTTTGGTGGCATTAAATTAGGTGCAGGGGGCCTCATTCGTGCCTACTCTCATAGTGCAGCCAAGGCTGTTCAAGAAGGGCCTAAACAACTCATTGCACCACGTCAAATTGTAACTATCTCCATAGATTATTCTAACTTTGGAGCCATAGAGCGCCAACTACAAACTCTAGAGGTTCACTATACAGCATCGTTTACAGATCTAGTATCTATTGAAATCTACGTAGAACCAGAAGCTGTAACTGCCCTCGAAACAGATTTGACCAACCTAACCGGGGGCAATCTAACTTGGCAATTGCAAGAAGTTCGCATGGTAGAATTACCATATGTTGCTGATATAGCTGAAAACTGATGTTTAGATGTCACATATATGCAATTGGTAATAGAATGCAACAAAAAACCACGGTGTCTTCCTTCACCGTGGTTTTTTGTGCTTCTTGTTGGAGTCCTCTATATAAAGGGAAAGTACGCTAAATTAATTGTTGCAGCATTCTGCTACAAATACTTCTACAACTTCTTCATCTTGTAATTCAGAAGTCCAAGGATGTGGCCAGCCTTTAATGCTATTATCTTTGCATTGGCTTGCTTCACATGCTTCTAAACGATGTTCTTTTAAATTTTCTATCCATGCTGATACTAAACTCATATTAGTTACTTCCTTCCTTGTATATACACCCTAAAGTGTATGTTCTTATTGCATGTCTGTAGTATACAAGAGTCTAGACCATTTGTGAAATGACAGATAGTTATTATCTCATAAACTATTTTTTATAATACTTTTTATAGTCTTTTTATTAAATCGAATTTAATTATAACTAACATGCATATCGTCCATAACTTTTTGACGTTTATTTGACGATTTTTAATGATAGAGAAAACAAAAGAGCACACATGCCAGCATATGTGCTCTTGTCTGTGGCGGAGGATTAGGGATTCGAACCCTAGCGCCGGTAACCCGACCTAACGATTTAGCAAACCGTCCTCTTCAGCCTCTTGAGTAATCCTCCACGATACCCATTAAGGATATCACAAGTTGATTCTATTTGTCAATCATTTTTTATAATTCATAGCCAACTTCTACAACTTCAACTTCTCCAGAGTTCGGATGCATCATTAGTCCATGGACTGCCACATCCTTTGGAATCAATGGATTCATGCGAAGCATGCTCACTGTTTCTTGTACATTATCTACTGGATGAGAGAAACCATCTGCCCAATGCTCTAATTCGTGACGCACCATTTGAATCGCCTCAGGTGCTACACCACGTGATAACATAGCCTTGGTTAAGCTTTCAGAAGTCGTTTTTGCCATGCCACATTCGTAGTGACCAATGACAAAAATTTCAGATACGCCTAACTCATAAATACACACAAGCAAACTACGTACCACGCTATCAAACATGCCTGAAATGGAGTTGCCCGCCGATTTAATCACCTTTGCATGACCCCGTTCAATGCCGAGAGCTTGCTCCATAAAATTCACCAATCTCGTATCCATACACGTCAAAATTGCAATTTCACGAGTTGGCACCTTACTTACTGTTGGAGCCTCGCCCCCATGTTCTTGGGTGGTGCTGTCCAAAAATTCTCGATTATGTCGTAATATTTCATTTAATAAGTTCATCATTCACCTCTTATCGTATACGTTTTTTATAATGTTGTGAATTGCCTTGCTGTTTCCAACCTACACGATCACCAATAGACATAACACGACGAGTTAAACACTCTTTACATTGGTCTGCATTATCATCCACACATGGCTTATTATCATATAATAAATACTTCGCACGATGCTCTGGTACTGTAATGATTGGCATTAAGATATTCGCTCCAGCCGCCAATCCTTTTTCACGACCTAATTTGTCTAAAGCTTGCAATGCTGTGGTAGCTGCAATATTAACATCTTTTAAGAATAGACGTGTTAAGGCAATCATTTTTAATCCTAACTGCACCCGCTCTAGTTTACCCTCTTGTGAGTCTATGCCTAATTCCAAAGCACGTTGCCCTAGAGGAGTATCATGATGCACCACATAGGGTCCCATTCCAATCATATCGATGTCCATATCACGATAGAATAAAATGTCGTTAACCAAATCATCCAACGTTTGTCCTGGAAGTCCGATCATTACGCCTGTACCTACTTGAAAGCCTACCTTGCGCAAAGACTTCAAGCAATTCACACGTGTCTCAAAGGAATGCAATGCATCCTTTGGATGGATCATCTCAAATAATTCTTTATTCGTCGTTTCAATGCGAAGAAGATATCGGTCTGCACCAGCCTCACGCATACGTCGGTATGCTTCTTCCGATTGCTCCCCTACACACATGGTGATGCCTAGCTCATTGTTGCTTAACTTTTTAATATCGCGAATTAAATCCACCACATAATCTACAAAGCCATCATCCGTGCGTTCTCCGGACTGTAATGTTAAAGAGCCATACTCATGGTCGTAGGCCCATTGTGCCATTTTTAATACGTCATCACGAGACATATCAAATCGTTCTGTCTTGCTGTTTTCATGTCGGATACCACAATATAAACAGTTTTTGATACAACGATTGGAAAACTCAATGAGTCCACGGTAATAGGCTACCTTATCTACATAAGCAGCTTTTACCTCATAGGCTTTTTTATATATTTTTTGTAATTCTCCCTCATCCGTAATGGTCATGAGAAATCGTAACTCCTCTTCCGTTAACCACTCGTCTCCGACAAGGTCTTTTTGTAAAATGCTATCTACTGTCATAATTCCTCTATTAGAACACATGTAATACTTATAATTCCTTACGATAGGCAATGGTAATTGACCCATCTATAGCTGTAGGCAAAGGATCCAATACAAATCCTTTTAATTCTTTTGGTAACTGTGAAAGTTCTGTCACTTGATGTTCACAGATATAATGTGCCAATGAGCCACGCATTTGTTTTGATGATGTACTAAGCTGCTTCCACACACCATTACGATGCTCTAAAAATTCTATGGTTACCATCTTAGGATGGTTAATCCATTTAGAATATTCCTTAGATGCCAAATTGATTATCCAATCTTCCTCACCTACAGCGGCATCCACTAAAGGTTGCCACCAGGCATAGAGATTTGTTTTTTTCTCTTTCAATACAGGATCAATTAAATCCAGCCGATATCCTTTGATACCACTATTAGGGGCTACTAAGCCATACAAGGCAGACCCTATCCATACATGGGTATTGGCGAATGCTTTTCCTTCCTCTGAAAGTCCATCATAATTAAAATTTTTGAAAGATAGCCCGTCATAGCTAAGCGCCGCCATACCTTCTACTTCCTTGTCATAGTTTTGATAAAAAGCATATACTTCATCTAAAACTGTATCTTTTATCTTCAAAGCCTTTCCTAGTGCTTCTTTTGACATGCCTTGCATGTGTTCCACAATTTGTTCCGTCATATGTGGTGCAAACTGAGGTGCACTTGATGTGCCTTTTATATCTTTTGTTTTACTAGGGGATATAATAATTTTCATAATATTCCTCTACTTAATTAACATTATTATCATTATATATAAAATATCTATCAAGAATACAGTACATCCATACAACAGCACTTGTATCCTACAGCCTTCACAATAGATTCTGCGATTATATCATATTTATTAAGTATACCATATATCGAAGAGTTTTAATATAAAAAGACGGGCTAATTTGCCCGTCATTCATCATTTTTGTTATATAAGCTACCTTTAAACTTGTTACTAATTTTCTAAGCTTTTTATTTACAAACTAAAGTTGTTCATGACAATGTTTACATTTTGTAGCAACTTTAAGTACTGTTTCTCCACAATATGGACAAGACTTATATTTATCTGGCTCTGCCTTAACCTTATCAGAAGACATCATAATAGAATGTATAATAGCAACTATCCATAGCAATATTCCGTAAATAGCAAATAAACTAAATGATCTACCTTTTCTATGAGCAATATTTGCAGGAAGCAACATTATCATAGCAAGAACCACACATTCTGCTAAATATTGTCCAAAATGATTAATGCGATATAATCCAGTATAAAATGGATCTAGTAAAAATCCACAGATAATAAACGCAACAATAAGCCAAACTATATTCAATACTATAATCATAACCATTTCCTCCCTCTAATTTTCTACAACTTAGAATTACGTCTAACAATTGTATTATAACACAAAACCCCTCGAACACAAGTGTTCAAGGGGCTCTTGACTAGCGAATCAATTATTTCAATTCGATTGTTGCGCCAGCTTCTTCTAATTTAGCTTTTAAAGCTTCAGCGTCAGCAGCTGCTACGCCTTCTTTAACAGCAGCAGGAGCGCCGTCAACGATAGCTTTAGCTTCTTTTAAGCCTAAACCAGTAGCTTCACGTACAACTTTGATTACGTTGATTTTGGAAGCACCAGCGTCTTTAAGAATTACGTCGAATTCGGATTTAGCGTCAGCACCGCCAGCAGCAGCACCAGCAGCAGCTACAGCTACAGGAGCAGCAGCAGTTACGCCGAATTTGTCTTCGATTGCTTTTACAAGATCGTTAAGTTCTAAAATAGTTGCAGTTTCTAATTCAGCAACGATGTTTTCGATGTTCAATGCCATGATTGATATCCTCCATTTTTGATATATGTTTTCTTAGTTAATTGTGTTGCTATTATGCAACAGTTTCGTCTTTTGCTTCCGCAACAGCTTTTACTGCGTACGCTACATTGCGAACTGGAGCTTGAAGCACGGAAAGAAGCATGGAAAGCATACCTTCGCGGTTCGGCAAGTTTGCAATTTCTTGTACTTTTGCAGCGTCAAGAACTTCACCTTCCACAATACCAGCTTTAACAGTTAAAGCTTCAGTTTTTGTGTCTTTAATGAAGTTTTCAAGAATACGAGCTGGAGCTACAGCGTCTGTGCTAGAAGTTGCCAATGCAGTAGGACCTTCTAAATGCTCAGAGAAAGCTTCGTAACCTAATTCGTTAGCAGCGATGCGAGTCAAAGTATTTTTGATTACTTTGTATTCTACACCTTCAGCCAAGAATTTACGACGAAGATCTGTTACTTGAGCAACAGTCAAACCGCTATAACCAACTAATACAGCACCTTTCGCTTGAGAAAGAGTTTCTTTCATTTGAGCTACAACTGCTTGTTTTTGTTGAGTGACAGCCATTAGAATACCTCCTTGTAGATTTTTGGTGATTTTCTATGTACTATCTTAGCGTAAAAACGACCTCAACGAAGACGTTGAGGTCGAGAACCATTCCATAATAGATTGGATTCAGCCTCAGCGGGCGAGTTTCCTCATTAAATCAAATGATGCCAGCCGTCTACAGCTAAGAGAACATATATAATTATTGTTCCTTGCTAGTGCTTGTTAATTTAAACACGTTCATAGGAACGCCAGGACCCATAGTGGAGCTAAGTGTCACAGTTTTAATGTATTGACCTTTAGCTGCTGCAGGTTTAGCTTTAACAATAGTATCAACGATTGTACGGAAATTGTCAAGTAATTTCGCATCATCGAAAGATGCTTTACCGATAGGACAAGCAATGATACCAGCTTTGTCTGTACGGTATTCGATTTTACCTGCTTTAATTTCGCTAACAGCACGAGCTACATCAGGTGTTACAGTACCAACTTTAGGGTTTGGCATTAAGCCTTTAGGACCTAAAATTTTACCTAAACGGCCAACTTGGCCCATCATGTCAGGAGTAGCTACAACAACATCGAAGTCGCTGAAACCACCTTGTACTTTTGCTACTAATTCTTCGGAACCAACGATATCTGCGCCAGCATCCTCAGCTTCTTTAATTTTGTCGCCTTTCGCAAATACGAGTACGCGTTGAGTTTTACCTGTACCATGTGGTAATACAACGGCACCACGAACTTGTTGATCAGCGTATTTAGGATCGACGTTCAAATTGAAAGCGATTTCGATTGTTTCGTCGAATTTTGCAGTGGCAGTTTTCTTAACTAATTCAATACCTTCTACTGGTTCGTAGAATTTATCTGCTTCGATAAGTTTTACTGCTTCAGCATATTTCTTACCTACTTTTGCCATTTTTATTCCTCCTTATGTGGTGTAACGGGATGTCCCTCCCACCGATATGTGAGTCACATACCGTACGCTAATTAATCAACGATTTCAATGCCCATGCTGCGTGCAGTACCTTCTACCATACGCATAGCTTGCTCAACAGTGTTAGCATTTAAGTCAGGCATTTTAAGTTCAGCGATTTCACGAACTTTATCGCGACCAACTTTAGCTACTTTATCACGGTTAGGTACTCCAGATCCTTTTGGGATACCTGCTGCTTTTTTCAATAAAACTGCAGCTGGTGGAGTTTTTGTGATGAAAGTGAAGCTTCTATCTTCGTATACAGTAATAACAACTGGGATGATAAGACCAGCTTGTTGAGCTGTTCTTTCGTTAAATTCTTTAACGAAGCCCATGATGTTAACACCTGCTTGACCCAAAGCTGGACCAATCGGTGGCGCTGGACTCGCTTTACCAGCCTCGCACTGTAATTTCACAACTTTACTAACTTTTTTAGCCATGGTGATTACACCTCCTTGCGTCAAAATGTGGTGGTAACGGAGCGAAATTGCCCCTCCCACTGGCAACCTCCCGGCCGCCTAAAAAGGTTAGAGTTATATAATATATTAAAGAATCTTCTCAACTTGAGAATATTCTACCTCTACTGGGGTTTCACGATTAAACATCTCTACATTCAAACGTAGTTTTGCATGATCGTGATTGATTTCAGTAATAACGCCTGTTCTATCTTCAAAGGCACCGGATGTAATTCGGACAGTTTCTCCTACTTCAACATCAAGAGTTTGTACTGGTTCTTGGTCTAAACCTTGAGACTTCAAGATATAGGCTACTTCAGAATCAGATAGTGGCACTGGTTTTGTTACCGAACCAACAAATCCTGTAACACCTGGTGTATTACGCACCACATACCAAGATTCGTCATTCACTTCCATTTCTACCAGCACATAGCCTGGAAAGACTTTGCGTTTTACTACTTTTTTTACGCCATCTTTTTCGTCGATTTCATCTTCCATTGGAATTAAGATGCGTGAAATCACATCTTCCATTCCCATCGCTTGAACTTTCAACTCCAAAGTGGTTTTTACTTTGTTTTCGTAGCCTGAGTAAGTATGTAAGACATACCACTTTTTATCTGTTCCCATTAAAAAAGCCTCCTACCTTACAGCACTCTTTAACAATTTAAAAAGTTCTGCAAATACTGTGTCAACGATACCAATAATAGCAGAAATTAAAATTACTGCTACAAATACGGCAATCGTATAGTTCACAAGCTCTTTTTTGGTAGGCCAGACTACTTTCTTGAGCTCAGAGCGCACTTCACGAACGAATTTACCGTTATTGTTTTGTTGTGCTTGAGCTTTTGAATTAGTTCCTGCCATGATATCACATTCCTCACGTCAACAAATAATTAACAATTATTTTGTTTCACGGTGTAACGTGTGTTTACCACAGAATTTACAGAATTTATTCATTTCAATACGATCTGGGTTATTTTTTTTGTTTTTGTTTGTCTGATAGTTACGTTGCTTGCATTCAGTACAAGCCATAGTTACTGCGTTACGCATCAGTTTACACCTCTCTTTAAAGTGCCTAGACGGCTATTACTTCATAAACATACTAATATAGACTACCACAAGTGGAAGCCTATGTCAAATGCAATCTAAAAAAGCCAGGCAATTCCTGACTCCTCTATTATTACATAGAACCTCGTAAATAGCAAGCAGTTACCTATGTAAATTATAAATTTTTCGTTTACAAATTTGAATGATAGGTCTATAATAAAAACATAATTTATCTCGTCTTATGGAACACTAGCTCAGCTGGCAGAGCATCTGACTCTTAATCAGAGGGTCCAGGGTTCGAACCCCTGGTGTTCCACCACGCCTAGAACCGTACAACAGTGCGGTTCTTTTGTTTTGTAACACTATAATTGATTGACGTAACTTTTTCAAGTTGACCCCATTTTGACCCCAGCTTGACCCCAGCTTGACCCCAGCTTACTTGATTCCTTGAAAAATGCACGTAGTCCACGGCTAGCTGTTTTGCTAATTCGTGAAACTACGTGCATTATTTTTATTCTGTTTCTAATATTCGTTGGGCTCGTTCTTTATCTTTCTTTACGATTTGCACGAACTCTTTAATCATTTCCCATTCATCTTCGTGGGCTCGTACTTGCCGTTGTTTCCGTTCTTCAGAGAATCCTTTTCTCCATCCAGTTTTTCGACCAGCTCCTTCACGAACACCACCCCAACCATTATTATTTTCAGTCATGTTTCGCACCTTCTCTTGTAAATATCATCTTTTTATTTTGCCCATTACCATAATTAATCTCTAATTCCCTAGATCCCATACATATGCGATACTTTAACAGCAAGAGGACTCGGAAATTAAAATAAATCATTTTCCCTATTTAAACACAATCCACTATATACAGTCAATAATTTCCTGTATAATACATCTAACATATATCATGGAAAGGATGTGAAAATAATGAACCCATTACATGAGGTCTTAACATTAAAGGAATGTGCTGAGCTTTGGCATGTTTCCGTCGATACATTAAAACAAAAATGCATCGGTAGGGTAAAAGGGGATTTGGCTTTCACTCAAGAAGAATGTCGCCAATCAGGTAAGACGTGGCTTGTTACCCGTAAAGCTATGACTCGCTTATACGGAGAACCGCCTCAAAATATAGTATAAAATCATAATATGGTATAGAGCCTATACAAAAGGACTGCAACTCTACATAAGTTACAGTCCTTTTACTTTATAACACCAATGCCCCTACAACACCACCTACTAGCAAGGTAATGTCATAAAATATAAATGTGGGCACGCAAGTATCCCATATATGATTGTGTTGTCCATCTGCATTAAGCCCCGATGTAGGTCCCAATGTAGAATCCGATGCAGGTGATCCCGCATCCCCTAATGCAGCTGCTATACCGATTAATAAGATGATAGCCGGTACTGAAAAACCTAAATGTAATCCCATAGGAATATATATGGATGCAATGACCGGAATGGTACCAAAAGATGTACCGATACCCATAGTAATGAGCAAGCCAACGATAAGCATCACGATAGCCCCTACTAATTTAGAATCAATAATAGATACTGTGGCTGATACTAAATGTTCTACAGAGTTTGTTTCTCGCAATACATTCGCATAACCTGCAGCAATTAACATAACAAATGCTATGGTCCCCATCATGCGAATACCACCATCCACATCTTCATCCATTTTAGACCATTTGATAAGTCCCGTAGCAAAGAATACAGCTAGTCCTGCCAACGCACCAATTGGTAAAGATTTAAAATACAGTTGTGCCACAAAAGCCACCGCTGCTCCTGCTAATCCTTTCCAACAATCCGTCGTCATACGAGTTGTATGCTCTGTAGATTCTTCTTGCTCCACCGCAATATCTTCATACTCACGATTTCGACTATAGTACACAATGGCAAGTAATAATCCTACCACCATGGATATGCCACCAATCCACATAACAGAAGCTATATCTGAAATCGATACATTCACACCGTTCGCTACCATTTGATCTTTGATAATAGTCATAAATAGCAAACCAAAGCCAACTGGCAATGATACATACGGCGCTTTCAGTCCAAATGTTAAGGCGCACGCCACCGCTCTACGGTCTATTTTCATACGATTCATCACCACTAATAGGGGTGGAATCAAAATAGGAATGAAGGCAATGTGCACAGGAATTAAGTTTTGTGAAAAACAGGATACAAAGGCGATGAGCAATGTAAATGCCACTTTTTTTGTACCTACAATATTCGTAATCTTTTTAGTGACTACTGTGGCTAGCCCAGATCGACCAATAACAATGGCTAAGGCGCCCAATAAAATATAACTAAATGCAGTCTCTGAGTTGCCACCCATACCACCGATTAAGGATTCGATGGTAGTGGTTACCGTCATGCCACCTGCCAAGCCTGCTACTAAGGAAGCTACGATAACCGATAATAACACGTTAAATCGCAGCAAACACAGAATCGACATGGCGATGACTGATAACACTATGGGGTTTAACACTATATCCATTTAGGATCTCCTTCTTTTGTACTTACTCGGCTTGGAGCAACTGTTCTAGGTACGTCCGTTCCCACACATCTCCATAGCCATCTAATTGTTGCAATGCTATTGTACCATAGGTGTCCAAACTTTCAGAAAAAGCTTGATTCACCTCTGCACTAGGATACTCAGTTTTGAGGAAACAAATAGCCCAATGCACACGACCAACTTCTTGTCCATGTTGCTCGACCACACCATGAGATTGGGCAGATTCCAAATAGGATACAGCTGTCTGCGCATCTCCTTTAATTCGGGCTAACAAACCAAGGTATGCCTCAATAGTCGGTCTTCGTCGACTTATGGTATATTGCAAGCATAATTCATAGGACTGTTGAAAATAGGTGGATGCTACTTCATATTCCTGCAATGCAAAAGCTGTCATACCCGCATTGGTGGCAAATACAATCCACGAACTATATAGCTCTGCTTTATCGCAATAGTCCAGTGCTTTTTGATACATCTCTAATGCCGTCTCCAGACGAGATTGACTTTTTCCAATATCTCCTAAATAGTTATAGGCCGCCGCGATATTAATAGCATATCTGCGGGCCACAGTTTGGGTTACCGAGAATAATCGTATGGATTCCTCTAAGAGGGGAATTGCCTGTTCTGGCTGACCTTCCATAATGAAAGCCAATGCTTTCAGTCTTAATATAACCCCGATCTCCTTTTTGAAATGGTACTGCTCTGCCAATGCAAGAGCCTTTGTGGTATATTGATGTATCTCTAGAACATGACGCTTTTGCAAATGGTAATAGATAAGCTCTTTGTAGGCTTTCAATGTATAGTTCGCTGCATCTTGGAGTTTACTTTCTTCTAGTAACTCTTGAAAGTATCGTACACCCCCACCTGCATCGCCTCGACTCATAAAATACTTACCAACACCATATAAATAGGGCAATTCCAAAGCCTTCATTTCCGGTGTATCACCATATAATGCATAGGCATGTTCCAAATCATCTTCAATTTCTCGCAATGCCTTCTGTGTGGCCTCTCCCATAAAATACCCTGCATAGACAGAAGATAATTCCCCTACGCCAAGTTCTGGAGAGGCATCTTTATTAAAGTTCAAATAATGCATAAAAGATTTTAATTTATACATCAAAGCTTTTTGGTATTGTCCTGCTTCACGGAAATGAAATTCTAATTGCTTATAGCGAATCATATCTTCCTTGGAGTGTGTTAACCGTTTTTCCCAGGCTTCCCCCAAATAGGCATGCAAAATTTGACGGCGATCGATAGCCATTTGATCCCGTAAATACTCTTTGCACTTGAATTGCTTTAAACTATATTGCACTTCACCATGTTGTGTACGGTAATCAATGAATCCTTTTCTTTCCAACTCCTCTAAAGTTTGCAACAGACGCAGTTTATCCAAGCCCATATATTGTTCAATCATCCCTAATGGTGCTTCATTATAGAATAAACTGATAAACTCCGCCAATTTACGTTCTTCTTCAGATAACGCATCGCATTTCTTGCTATAGAGCAGTTCCATATCTTTAGTCAAACCATAAATGGAACCATACTCTTTCCATAGTTGCATACTTTCTATGAGCACTAACAGATTGCCTCGACTGACTTCCACTAATTGATCCACTATATCTGTGTCCTGTAACGTAGGTTCTCGGTCTAAGATAAAAGCTCGCATCCGTTCATCTGGTAAAGGCAACAAGAAAATACTTTGCAATGCTTTCTGCTGTTCTAAACTTTGCAAGGTTCGTTGATGCATGCCTTTTACTTCCTCTACGTCAGTAACAATGATCATAAGACGTTCAGACCTATGATGTAACAGCAATAAACTTAACAAAGAAAAACTTAAGGAGTCCATCCATTGCACATCTTCAAAGATCAATGTAAAAGGAATTTCTTCCGACACCTGTTCTAGCAAATTTGATACTGCTTGGTACACTACATCAAAAGGTAATGCTTCCGTTACTTCTAAAAAGCCCAAGTCTCGAGCCATACGGCGATCTAACTGTGGAAAGATTTCATAAATACGCCGTAATTCGATGTTTTCCAGACCTTGTAATTCGATTTCTTCAAGTATCTTTCCTACAATAGGAATCCACGCATGCAATAGCAAGCCTTGTTCCTCTTCATAACATTGGCTATCTAACACACATCTGTAGGGCTCTACTTTATCTCGTATATATTCTACGAGGCTCGTTTTACCGCTTCCCGTATCTCCTGTGATACGCAGAGCTAAGGGAGTATCTTCAAAGAAGTGCAAATACTTCTGCACCTCTCCTGCTTCTGCATCACGGCCCTTCAACATCGTATGTTCTACAAAGGACACTGCCTCTTGCTTTTGTACTTTTGATAAATGCATGGCTTCTCGAAGAGCGTTAGGTACACTTTCATCTAAATCATCTGCGTAAATACATTGCAGTTGATGGTATAACTGTTTCCCCATGGTCGTGAAACCTTGGCTCATAATCAGTTCCAAAATCGCACTAAACCGCTCTTCGTTATAGGGGTCATAGGACAATAGGACAGGAATATATCGCTCAATACAGGCGATATTTTTTTCCTCAATCCCTGCATCTACTAAATCATAGACCGCCTCCATGTATATAGATTTAAGACGACTTCGTTCCCCTAAATACCAATCTTCATAAGCCACTGCATCTTTTACATAAAATCCTTGTAAAAATTCCCCTTTGTAAATATCTATATATTGTTTAGGGTTCCTTTGAAACTGATGTACATCCACATAGATTTGTGTCGTAGGATTCCATTGTAATACAGCGTTCCTCGGTGATACAAATACATCTGCCCCCAATAGCTTTTTTGCCTCATAAATGGCATTTCTTAAGTTTTTTCTGGCATTGACCTCCGATTTTTCAGGCCACAATAAACCGCTAATTTCATCTCGGAGGGCTACTCCTTTTACCACCATATAATAAATGAGTGCTTGTACTTTTCCATAGGTAAAAAAGATATCTTTCCCATCTACTTGTATCCGTGGTGTCCCTAATAAATGAATTTCTATCCCCATATGATTTCCTTCATTCCATTATGATGGGTCTTATACCTTAGCAAGACCTAACAATCGTTGTTCCTCTACATCTAACACAGCTTCTATCTCTTCCATGCTATCTGCCAATTGTTTCACAAACTCTGCATCTTGTATAGATCCTAAATTGATTTTCACATTTAAAAAGGCACTCTTTACAGCAGCTCTTGCATTAATCGTAGCAATCATCCCATCCGTAATGGCATTGGTATTTCCTTTTACAATGACTGTTTCCGTCAAGGGTAATAAAGTATATGCTAATTTACCAATTTCATAAGGCACTAAGGCTGCTTGTTTCGTTGTACGTTGTATTTCAGCTTTACGAAATACTTTTTCTTCATCTGTTTCTTTTGGTAATTTGAAAGCTCCCATTAACTCCATAAAAGCAGCACTATCTTTATTAATATAGTGAACAAAGTCTTCTTTGACTTGGCTTACTTCTTTTTGAATAGCCTTCATCTCCTCATGGACCGCTTCGTATTTTGCATTCCCAATTGTTAAATTTGCTACCATTTCAATTAAAGCGGCCGCCATAGCGCCATTCATCGCCGCCACACTGCCACCTCCTGGGGCTGGTGCACTAGAACCAAGGTCACGAATAAACTCTAATACAGATGCGTTATGTAATTCCATCATTCCTCCTAAAACAATCCTTTAATAGTCCCTTCTGCTGTTACATCCATACCAAGAGCTGCTGGTTGTTTCGGTAACCCTGGCATGACCATAATATTGCTTGTTTGACACACAATAAATCCAGCCCCATTGGCAATTCGTACATCTTGCACAGTAATCGTAAAGTCTGTAGGGGCTCCTAGTAACTCCGGATTATCACTTAAGGAATATTGTGTTTTTGCCACACATACCGGTAAGTCTGCCAATCCCCATTCTTCCAATTGAGCAATTTGCTTTTTCGCTGCACTGGTAAATTCTACACCATTGCCACCATAAATTTCTTTTACAATAGCCGTTAACTTATTAGGAATACTATCTTTCACATCGTATAAAGCAGTTGGCTTGATATCTGTTCCTTCCAACATACCCATCACTTGTTTTGCCATATCAATACCGCCGGCTCCACCTTTTTCCCAGCATTCATTAAGGCTTACATCTACACCGTAATGATCACATAATTGCAATAATGCATCGATTTCAGCTGGTGTATCCGTAGCAAATTTATTAATACTCACTAATACTGGTAACCCAAAGGCTCTCATATTGGCGATTTGTTTCCCTAAATTCACAAAGCCCCGTTCTAGTGCTTTTACATTTTCTTTGGTTAACTCTGATTTTGGCACTCCTCCATGCATTTTTAAGGCGCGGATAGTGGCTACGATGACCACTGCATCAGGGAAGATGTCTCCATAATGACACTTAATATGCAAGAATTTCTCTGCTCCTAAATCCGCCCCAAATCCCGCTTCTGTAATGACTACATCGCCTAATTTTAATCCTAGCTTGGTAGCAATGATAGAGTTACATCCATGGGCAATATTCGCAAATGGACCACCATGGATCAATACTGGTGTATGTTCTAAGGTTTGTACTAAGTTAGGTTTGATAGCATCTTTCATGAGTAACGCCATGGCGCCTTCACAACCTAATTGGTGAACAAATACAGGATCTCCAGACAGGTTTGTACCAATGACAATACGACCAAATCGTGCTTTTAAATCTTCTAAATCACGAGCCAAGCATAAAATGGCCATAATTTCAGAGGCTACGGTAATCATGAAATGATCTTCCCGTGGTACACCACTCATAGGTCCACCCATGCCAATGACCACATTACGTAAAGCACGATCATTCATATCTAATACGCGTTTCCAACTAATACGACGCACATCGATTTGTAGTGCATTGCCTTGGAAAATATGATTATCAATCATTGCTGATAACAAGTTATTCGCCGCCGTTATGGCATGCATATCCCCTGTAAAATGAAGATTAATATCTTCCATTGGCACTACCTGCGCATATCCACCACCAGCAGCACCACCTTTGACACCGAATACTGGTCCTAAGGATGGTTCGCGCAATACAGCAATACTATTCACACCAATTTGTTGCAAAGCTTGTGTCAATCCAATAGTAGTGGTAGACTTGCCTTCTCCTGCTGGTGTAGGTGTGATGGCTGTAACTAGTACCAGCTTACCATTCGGTGTATCCTGTAAGCGTTCCATCGCATCAAAGGACACTTTTGCTTTATATTTTCCATATAATTCTAATTCATCTTCTGCTAAATTGCATCGTTTTGCAATTTCCACAATAGGTTCCATTTGTGCCTGTTGGGCAATTTCAATATCACTTAACATGTGTCTCCCTCCTTATGTATCGTCATGCACTTGCATGACTGTGACAACTTTACTACAATTCTTTATCTTTCCAAACTACCATACTTTTCACTAGTACTATAGTAAAGAAATAGTCTATTATGAACATCATACAACGAATTTACATATTTCGTCTATTAATAAATGCAAAAAACATATCTATAACAAGTTATAAAAACACCATATATACCTGTGAAAGATACATATGGTGTTTAGGTATTTTATATTCTATTATGCGTGGGTCTCCGCCATAGCTTCTAAGTGTTTTTGCTCTAACGCCGCTACTTCTTCATCTGTTAATGGATGCTCGATATGTCGACTCAATGTTTCTGCAGACACTTCATGTTCCCAACGGCCTACGATAGCCGCCGCAATGCAGTTACCCAACAAGTTACATACAGTACGACCCATATCTAACACACGGTCTATCCCCAAAATTAAAGCTAAGCCTTCCACTGGCAGTCCAAAAGCTGCACTAGTAGCTGCTACTACAATCAAGGAACCTCCTGGTACCCCTGCAATCCCTTTAGTAGATAACATCAAGGTAATCATCATTAAAATTTGTTGATCAATCGGAAATGGCACGCCATACACTTGTGCAATAAATACAACTGCTAATGCAGAATACAATGTAGAGCCATCTAAGTTAAATGTATAACCTAAAGGAAGTACAAAACTTACAATGTGATTAGGAATCCCCATCTTTTTCAATTTTTCCATAGCAATTGGTAAAGCGGCTTCTGATGCAGCTGTAGTAAATGCTAGGATAGTAGGCTCTTTCAGTGCGAAGAATAATTTAAATAAGTTCACTTTTGTTAAAGCCGATGCGATACCCAGTACGATGGCAAGGAACACAATTAGCCCCGCATATAAAGTAAACACTAATTTTAATAATGGAATCAGCATTTCAATCCCAAAGGCACCTACTGTATACGCAATAGCACCAAAAATACCAATAGGAGAAATATACATGACATAATGAGTTACTCTAAACATGATGTGGGCTATACTTTTTGATAAGTCTACAATTTGTTTTCCCTCTTTACCCAAACTTGCTGCTGCAATCGCAAACATACAGCTAAAGAAGATAATTTGTAACATATCTCCACGAGCCATGGCGTCAATAATATTCGTTGGGATGATATTCACTAACATTTGCACATGGTCCATTTGACCTTTAGAGGCTGCTTTGTTAACGATATCCGTAGCGCTACCACTAGCTGTCAAATTCACACCCACTCCGGGTTCTACTACATTCACAGCAAACAATGCAATAAATAATGCCAATGTAGTAGCTAATTCAAACCATAGAATCGCTTTTCCCCCAAGGCGGCCTAATTTTTTAAAATCCCCTGTGCCAGCAATACCCATGACTAGGGAGCTAAAAATTAAAGGTACTACGATCATTTTAATCATGCGAATAAATACATCACCTAAAGGCTTTAACTGTTTCGCAAAATCTGGTGCCACTGCACCTACTAGCACACCAGCCAAAAGACCGATGCCTATCCACCCGGACAGTCCAATTTTCTTTAACATAGTATAGAATCTCCTTTTTACATACCAATACTTGCTTAGGTTATATAAAAAGAGGCGATGGTGTACAAGTACAGAATGTCTCTTTCAGAACCTATCCTAAAATTCTATAGAGTGTATTATAACAAATCCTTTACAGAGATACAATAGTACAATTAGTGGATACAAAAATATTTTTTCAAAAAAATTTTATAAAAACTTTTTAATTTTGACATTCTTTTGACGTTTCTAGTTTATACTACACATAAAGAGTAACAACACTTTGATACTCTCTTTCTTGTGAAGTGATGTACGTATATTATAAACTCCTCAACTCCTTTATAGGGCCTCATAATATATGTATGCGACATAACCAGCTACCTCTACCATGCTACCTCTACGGTATGTCGTGCACAAATATACATCCTTCATTCACATCTTTAGGTCTTCTCCTCTACTCTTCCCTACAGTCGACCTAAAGAACTCTATCAACAAATACCATGAACATCTAAAAGATGGTCATGGTATTTTTTCTTGTCCGGCTTACTTTTTTATCCCCCCTTCCCAGGACCTTTCTACCTCCCTATTTCCTTACACGTAACTATATAATCTACTATCACGATACGTCAAAAGGGTCTGTAACAAAATGTACATATTTATATTTGCTTATAAAATATAAAAAACAAAGGAAAGTTGATACTTTTTGATCAACTTTCCTCTGTTTTATTGGGAGCTATTTTGTTACAACCCCTTATATACTATTTCAATGCTATCAGCAAAACTCATTATGCGTGTTGTTCGCCAACGTGTTCAAAGCTTGCTTGTTCTAACGCTTCTACTTCTTCATCCGTCAATGGATTTTCGATTAACTCTGTTAATCGCTCTGCAGATACTTCGTTTTCCCAACGACCTACAATGGCTGCTGCTAAACAGTTACCAGATAGGTTACATACAGTACGAGCCATATCTAAGATACGATCTACACCAAGAATTAACGCTAAGCCTTCTACCGGCAAGCCAAAAGCCGCTGCCGTCCCGGCAATAACAATCAAGGATGCTCCTGGTACTGCGGCAATCCCTTTCGTGGACAACATCAATGTTAAGACCATCAATAATTGTTGTTCTAACGGGAATGGTACGCCATACACTTGAGAAATAAATACAACTGCCAAAGAGGAGTACAATGTGGATCCATCCAAGTTAAATGTATATCCCAAAGGCAACACAAAACTTACAACTTGGTTAGGAATACCTACCTTTTTCAATTTTTCCATCGCAATTGGTAATGCTGCTTCAGACGCTGCTGTAGAGAATGCTAACACAATTGGCTCTTTCAACACTTTACCTAATTTAAACAAGTTTACTTTTGTAAAGAAAGAACCGATAGCAATAATAAGGATTAAGAATAATGCCAAGCCACCGTATAACGTGAATACTAACTTCATCAACGGCACTAACATACCCAAGCCAAAATTTCCTACTGTGTATGCAATAGCACCAAAGATACCGATAGGAGACACATACATCACATAGTGTGTTACTTTGAACATGATATGTGCCAAGTCTTTGGAAAGTTCAACAATTTGTTTACCTTCTTTACCAATACTTGCTGCTGCAATAGCAAACATACAGCTAAAGAAGATAATTTGCAACATATCACCACGAGCCATAGCATCCACGATATTCGTTGGAATGATGTTTACCAACATTTGGATATGATCCATCTCGCCTTTCGCAGCCGCTTTATTAGCAATGTCTACGGCATTACCAGTAGCTGTTAGGTTCACTCCTACGCCCGGTTCAAATACGTTAACCACAAATAAACCTACAAATAATGCAATCGTAGTGGCAATTTCAAACCATAAAATGGCTTTGCCCCCTAAACGCCCTAATTTCTTAAAGTCACCTGTACCAGCGATACCCATTACAAGGGAACTAAAAATCAATGGTACTACGATCATTTTAATCATACGAATAAATACATCGCCTAATGGTTTTAATTGTTTTGCAAAATCTGGTGCTACCGAACCTACTAGTACGCCCGCTAATAGGCCAATGACAATCCAACCAGATAAGCCAAATTTTTTTAGTACTGCCATAAAATCTCCTTTTTCATAAATACTACCCGTTAAAAGCCATACAAAAAGAGGCACAGGGTACGTATACGATGTGTCTCTTTGTAGACCTTACTTATAAAATTCTATAGAATTATTATAACAGATTTTTTCTAATCCTACAAGATTAACACCCATAAAACAGGGTATTTATTCACATTTTTGTTTCTTTATTCCTTTTATCGAGTAAAAGGTAACACTTTCACTAATGTCCCTATCTCTAAGCGATCACTATTACCTGGGATTTTAATTAAACCATTAGCTACAGCTAAAGATTTTAAACCTCCCGATGTCATCCCTAAGTTAGGGTATGCCCAGCAGGACCCTGCTTCGTATCTAATATGCCCTTGATAATAACGGTCAAGAGGATATTTTCTATCTACAACTTCACCTAGGTGACATTCTATCCAGCTAGTCATAACTGCCCGTCCAGATAACCGCTCTAATACAGGCAACACCAGCAAATAGAACTGATTCATCGCTGCCGTAGGATTCCCAGATAAGCCCATGCACCATGTAATATGCCCCTCAGTAGCAATGATACCACCAAAAGATGCCGCACCTGGTCGCATATGCAATCGTCGATACAAGGTATTAGCTCCTAATCGTTCATATAATTCTGGCATGGTATCATAGTCTCCTACGGATACCCCTCCGGTGCTGATAATCATATCTACCGGTCCCAATGTATCTAGCATATGTTGTACAGTAACAATATTATCATCTACTGTACCCGGTGCATCCGATAGATGGGCTACTCCTACCACATCAACACCTAGAGTATGCAACGTTCCTTCTAATAAATATCGATTAGAGTTATAAATATGACCTTCTCGAAGTGGCTCTGTCGGATCTTGCACTTCACGACCTGTGGTTAACACAATCACTCTCGGTTTGCGATATACGGATACTTCACTATATCCTTGCCCAGCTAAGATTCCTACTTGTTCTGCTTCCAACACAGTACCGGCAGGTAATAATTCTTGACCAATTTGTATATCTTCCCCTTCGAGGATAATATGTTGACCCACTTCGATTCGACTAGGCACCGTTACTTCTGACTCTTGAATCCAAGTTAGCGCCTCTTTTACTACTACCGTATCTGCTGTGCTTGGTACCATGGCGCCTGTCATAATTTGAATCCCTTCACCAAGTGCCAATTGCCCCTGAAAGACCTCTCCTGCTCCAATGGTATCTACTATCCGATAGGTCCTTGTATCTGGCGTATATCGAATCGCAATGCCATCCATTGCAGATTTTCTAAAAGGAGGATAGTTCATCTGTGCTAAAGCCGTTGTACCCAGTACTCTGCCATAGGCCTGTCCAATTGGTACAGATTCTACCTCTACCCTATACTCACTATCTATAAAAGGAGATTCCACTAGTTGCAAGCCTTCTTCTACGCTTACTACTTGCATTATAACAACTCCTTTACAATCCAATCTGCTAAGCGTTCCATATCTTCTTCACTGAAACTGAATTGCTCGCAGATCGTATTTCCTTCTAATGTATCATCTATATCTGTAACTACGGCCACAATATCCTCTAATTGTGGTAACCGTGTATCATTATGGTTGGCACGGACTACCTCAATAATCGGTGCCACCCCATGACTTCTACTTTCTAAAAGCACCAAATCTACTGGCATCTCATTGGCCAAACGAATTAATTGTTGTTGACGTTGCATACTTTCACCATGTACCACCATCGCATATCCATTAGGTCCAGCTATCGCCACCGCCTTCGCTCCAGCTTGGCTAGCCTTCCATGTATCAGTATCTTCCTTATCCATGGAAAATCCATGACCATCGCTTTTCACCATGCCCACCACAATGCCTCGTTGTGAAAGCTGATGAATCAACGCCGCAGCCACCGTTGTTTTACCAGATTTAGATTGGCTCGCACTAATGGTCACAATCGGTACAGACCGATCCCGATTGACCGCCTTCGCTTTCGCCAATTTATAAGATAAGCGAGTATTCACATTGCTATATAGCTCTGCTTCCTCAATCATGTCCATTTCCATATAAGGAATCTTCTCTAAGATGCCATGCATAGATACATCTTCGCCCTCTAAAGCCTCTTGAATCGTATCTAGTACAGACCGTTTATAAATAGCTGCCAAAGGTTCGTACTCTTGCAGTCCTACATAAGGGACCATAGCTAATAATTCGCCTTGCAAAAATGAATCTATGTGTACTTCCCAAGATGGCAACCAGTGAAAGGAAAACCATGGCATGTCTGCAGATACTACGATATAGGCTTCTCGGGTACCTATTGAAAGGGCTGACTGCAATCCACTCAAAGGACCTTTCATAGCAATCGCATCTGGCACTAATTGAATATCTCGCCCAAAGGAACGAGCTTCTTCAATAATATGTGCCTCTGACTCTTCTAATTCTCGATTGATGGAAACTAAAATCTCTCCACATTCTGTAAGGACCGCCTTGCGGAGCATTTCCCCTAACAAAGTTGTGCTACCCCAAGGCAATCTCGTCTTATCTGTTCCCATACGAGTGCTAAGTCCACCCGCTAACACAATAATTCCTAATTCAGAAATCATATATATCTCCTGTCCTAGATGCTTTCTTATTTATGAGTCGGTGTCACACGACCTAATCCACGCATCACTGGCACATATAACAACGCTAATACCACTAAATTAATCACCATGTCTGGCAACATATATGTTGCATTATACGTTAAAGAGTAAATCCAAGGGCTTGTTCCCTCTGGTGCATAAGACCCAAATACGACCACACCGCTAATGGCAGACATAGCGAAGCGTGTTAAAATCGCATAGATAGCCCCGAAGAAAGCTTTCACTGTACCAGAACCGCCGAAGAAACCGGCAATACCAATGGCACCATAGGCTAAGATATAGTCCAATACGATGCTCATATAATGAATCGAAAATTTAAATCCCAATAGGAAGTGAATAATTCCATAGGCAATACCAGTTAAGATGCCTGCACGACCACCCCAACGATAGGCATAAATTAACAATGGCACCAAGTTAGCTGCTTTCACAGCGCCACCTTGTGGCATTTGATAGATGACATACATACTTAAAATTTGAGCCATAGCGATGACTAGACCGCCTTCTACTAACATTTTTGTTTTGCTTGAACTTGTATAACTCATATCTTATCTCCTTTTCACACTATGATACATTGAAATGCATTATCAAATTACTTTTATTTATTCCTTATATTGTATCACTTTTAATCTATTTTTATCTATATGTTTTTTCACAAAACACGGTATTGCCCTAGTACAAATTAGCATATCAAAGATGACTAAGTATATCCGTCTCCTTGTTGCCAAGATAAGAGGTCTTATGTATAATAGATAAGGATTATGTCGTAATCCTAATTCTGTCTATTTAGGGGGCAACAAATAATGATCAATACTACAAACATTTTCGATTATGAAGACGTGCAATTGATACCGAACAAGTGTATCGTATCTAGCCGTAGCGAATGTGACACAACTGTGAAACTGGGAAATCGTACGTTCCGTTTACCAATTGTGCCAGCTAATATGCAAACTATCATCGATGAAAAGTTAGCCAAAGAATTAGCTGCTAAAAACTACTTCTATATCATGCACCGCTTCCAACCTGAAAAACGTTTGGCTTTTGTAAAAGACATGCATGAGGCAGGTTTATTTGCATCTATTTCCATCGGTGTAAAACCAGAGGAATTTACATTCGTGAAGGAATTAAAAGAAGCAAATCTATGCCCAGAATATATTACCATCGATATCGCTCACGGTCATTCCAACAGCGTTATCAACATGATTCAACACATTAAACGTGAACTTCCTGAAAGCTTCGTTATCGCTGGTAACGTAGGTACACCAGAAGCAGTTCGTGAACTAGAAAATGCTGGTGCTGATGCTACCAAAGTAGGTATCGGACCTGGTAAAGTATGTATCACAAAACTAAAAACTGGTTTTGGTACTGGTGGTTGGCAATTGTCCGCTGTTCGTTGGTGTGCCAAAGCGGCTACAAAACCTATCATCGCTGACGGCGGTATCCGTGACCACGGGGACATTGCAAAATCTATTCGCTTCGGCGCTTCCTTTGTCATGATTGGCTCTTTATTCGCTGGTCATATCGAATCCCCAGGTAAAGAAATAACTATCGATGGCGTTACATATAAAGAATACTTCGGCAGTGCTTCTGAACACCAAAAAGGGGAACGCAAAAATGTAGAAGGCAAAAAAATCACAATTCAGTCCAAAGGCAGTATCTTCGATACATTGACTGAAATGGAACAAGATTTACAATCTTCTATCTCCTACGCTGGTGGTACTACACTACAAGCGATCAAAAAAGTTGACTACGTAATCGTTAAAAACTCTATTTTTAACGGCGACCGTTAATCACATATATGCGAGGACTCTTCTCTAGGAGAGTCCTTTTTTTATTCCGCTACTTTTGAACTATGTCTTTCGTTTTGTATAGGAATACACTCTACTCAGATCATCTCCTACAAACATACATATCCCTCAATACTAAAAGAGCTATTATCGACTCTACTTTGTCGTAATAGCTCTTTTCACACTTACATCATCAGATGCACTATTTAAATTTTGGTCGTCTTCCTTCAGCAAAAGCCCGCACGCCTTCACGGAAGTCTTCTGTTTCTCCTAAGGAGTTTTGGATTTTCACTTCTAATTCCGCATATTCCTCAAAGTTTGTGAAGAAACTAGCCCACATCATTTGTTTCATAGCACGGAAAGAATTAACTGGTCCTTTTGCCAATCGCTGTACTAAGCGATTCGTGGTACGTTCCAAAATCTCTGGCTCGCACACTTTATAGACAAAGCCATATTCCTTACCTTTTTCTGCTGTTACCGCTTCCCCTGTCATAGCCAGTTGCATAGCCCGGTTGATGCCTACCGCACGACTTAGCAAGTACATACCACCTGCATCAGGTGCTAGGCCTACATTGACAAAAGCTTGAATAAAACGACTATTCGTAGATGCCACGCACATATCTGCTGCCAACACCATATTGAAAGCCGCCCCTGCCACAGCACCGTCGGTACACATCACAACAGGTTTTGGTAAATGCTTCATAGCTAAAGAAATTTCCATCACCAAGTGAGTAATCTCAAACAAGGACTCTGTATCATCTTCTTCTACAGCGCGTTTCATTTCTGTTAAGTCACCACCTACAGAAAAGACCTTACCTTCTGCTTTGAAGACTAATACACGGGCCTCATCAGTTTCCTTTACCACACGGATAGCATCCAGAATTTCTTGGCACATAGGCACATTAAAACCATTTTGTACTTCTGGACGATTAAATGTGATGGTAGCCACATTATTTTCGATAGTAAATAAAATATTATTATACGTCATACATCACCTATTACAGTGTTTTAGTAGGATCTGCCTCAGTATCTTCTGGTTCTTGTTGCAATGTAAACGGTTTACCTACCCCATCATTGCGCAAACGATCTGCTTTAATTTTAGCCCAGTCAATAGGCGCCCCTTTTTCAAGCGCTTTCCCTGTGACAGCATCTACTTTTACACTATATTCTTTTTCATCTGTATCTTGGGTACGAACAATATATACCACTTCATTGTTTTCCGCCTTGATTTCCCAACCTCTAGTGAAAGAGCCTTCTCCCACTAAGCCACGAGCTGCTACTTCTGCTTCTTTTGGAGAAATCACTTTCAATGGATTGAACACTTTGGAAGCTACATCTTTTGCTTTGCTAGAACGGAATTCACGTACTACTTTACCAGTAATCACATCCACGTCGATAGTAATTTTTTGCTTTGGCGTGTAACCTACTACCACATATTGGTAATTGCCTTTGGATGGATCTAATGTAATCGAGCTAACAGCTGCTTTTACATAACGACCCACAAAGATACCTGCTACTTCACGCATAGACAATACCATAGATTGACCAGGTTGGCGCACCACTACTGTTTTATCATTTAGATTAGAATATTCATTGATTTCAGCATGTGCTTGCGGTGCCACTGCAAAGGTTGTAGCAAATGCCATAGCACCTACTAAAGCTAATGTACTTTTTTTCATTGGACTCTCCTATATATACAATTCTATGAACAAAACTTACATGACTATACTCCATGAAGCTTGCATTCTCAATCTTGAGATATCTCTTTCATTATACCGTATCTATCGTAATTCTTCAATACAATCCAGATCCTATATCAGCCAACACTCACGAGGCGGAAACGAAAAAACGTCCTTACCTAAGTAAGAACGTTTTTATATACATTATAGATATTTTGCCAATACAGATTGTAATCCTTCTGGATGCACCGCATTCCAAGCATCATAATCTTGACCAGCCGCTTCAAGGGTATTCACAAGGTCAACGAAGAATTTAGGAATATCCTCTACAGTGATAACGCCTAACTCATCAGACATCCGTTGTCCTTCTACTTCGCCATTACCGTTCACGAACACTTTGAAAGCCGGTTGAGGTTGTTTATCCACCACTTTTGTAAATCCATGGAAACCTAGTTTACCTACTTGGTGAGTACCACAGGAAGACGGGCAACCAGATACATGTAATTGTGGTAACTTATCTGTTGATAATCCTTCTGCTTCTAAGGTATCTTTAATGACTTTCACAAGTCCAGAAGAATCTTGGAAACCGATTTGACAAATCGTAGCCCCTACACAAGATACCGTATGCTCGAATTGATTTTTCGCATGAGTATCGCCGATAATAGCTGCCACTGCATCTGCTTCTTCGCCAGTTAAGTTCACAATATATACAGATTCATCACCGCAGATACGGATTTCAGTTTCTTCTAATCCACCTACATAATCAAATAATTTTACAAATACATCCATAGGTGGTGTACCTACCAATGGTTTGTATTGAATATAATACAATCCCTCCTGTTTTTGAGGTTCTGCTAACACTGTTGTCGGTGTAGTAGTACCTACTTTATTCACCGTATATGGCTCAACAGACAATGTTAAATCATGCGCTGCTTTAGATTTTGCCAAATATTCATGATACGCTTTACGGAACTCTTCTTCTCCTAAACGTTGTGCAATAAAACGTGAGCGTGCTTTACCACGATTCTTAAAGTCACCTAGCTCATGATACAAATGTAACATACCTTCCACGTGGTGTAATACTTCGTTAGGGTTAATATCTTCATCCACTAAGAATCCGAATGCAGATCCGCCACCGATACCGCCACCAGCGTAGACATCAAACTTGCCATTTTCTTTTGCCAAAAATCCTAAGTCTTTATAGTTCGCATGACCTTCATTATCAACCACAGAAAAACCAATTTTATATTTACGTGGCAATGCTAATGTACCAATCAAAGATACAGCATATTCACTTACCGCTTGTAAATACGGAGTCACAGCAAATGGTTCAGCTGGATGTACCCCATGCAATGGGCTAGCTGTTACATTTCGTAAATTATCTCCTCCAGTACCACGGTTATAAATATCATGTTCAAAACATTCTTTGTACAATTCTAAAATTTGCTCACCTTGCAATTTATGGAATTGAATACATTGACCGGTTGTGAAATGCACCTGTTTTAAATCATATTTTTTAACTGCATTCACTAAAAATTTCATTTGGTATGGAAGAATACGAGATCCAAAAAAACGTAACCGCAACATCGCACTTTCAAAGCCTCGTTCTGCATAACTGCCGAACCCTCCACCAATGCCTTTGAAATCTTTAGGCGCAATTTCTTTGGAAAAGAAACCTTCAATTCCCTTTTGAAACTTTTCAAACTCCCCTGCAAATCGTTGTCGTACTTCTTCTGAAATAGCCATTATACTTTCTCCTCTCCTGAGCACTCGCTCAATAGAAAACTCTTCTTCCCAAGTATAACAGATATTAAGGCGGATTTCTATAGATTGAAATCCGCCTCTTTTCATAGGTTATATCACTTAGTTATACAGTGTAATAACCGCTTTCTATTCATTTTTTATTCGATGAAAGCTACAACTCCATCGGTCAATTCATTCTGCAATTCATTAGAACGATCTTCAGAGTCAAAAGTATCATCAAACGTTACCGCCATGCGACGTGCTTTCGCTTTCATTCCTGTCACAAGGCGCATAAACATCTTCTTCGCCCCTTCGTCATCGCTATATACAATGTCCTGCACATCATCCACTAGTAACAAGTGTAATTTACAGTACTCTTCCATATAATCTGCCACTTCGCCATAGGTCACGCTATCGTTATATTCTTTTATAAACTGCGCCCCTGTCACATAACGTACACGGATGTTAGGGTTTCCCTTTACCGCCTCTTGTTCCATAGCTTTCAATAGATGCGTCTTACCCACACCAGGTTGTCCAAATATAAGTAGCACTGGCTCAAAGCACTTTGTAAAATCAGTCATCGCTAGCGCAGACGCCATACCGAATTTATTTTTTTCTGTTACGTTGAAAGTTTCAAATGTTTGCATAATTACTCCTCATTTCCTTGCCACAATGGAAAAGAGTGGCACTGGATTATATAATTCATCTTCTTCATTATAAATACGGCTACTCACCGCCATATCTAAATACACTCTGGAAAAGCCTGCTTTACGCATCATATGTGCATCCCAATGGGGACGATCCATGCGACTGATGGAAAGTTCCTCTGTTATGGCAATGCACTCCTCCATCGTTGTCTTGGAAACTCCTTCGTGAATGTGATGATTCGCCACTACAGGCACCTTAAGTTCTACTCCATAGTCGCCATCAATATTGATGAGCACCCCTTTCGGCGCAAGCACACGATACCATTCCTTATAGGCTGCTTCCACATCCGGCAAAGTCCACGTCAAATTCCGGGCCAGAATCACATCAAAGGATTGATCCGGAAAGTCCAGTTGCATCGCATCCATACAGTGAAAGTCCACCGTACCTGCTAACGAACCCGCTAGTTCTGTCGCCTGTGCCTTTGCCACTGCAATCATATCTTCCGTTAGATCAATCCCTGTCACAGAGTATCCTTTTTGTGCTAACAAAAATGCAAAAAAACCTGTGCCTGTTCCCAAATCTAAAATTCGTTGGTGATGATCTTTAATATGCGGTGTAATCTCACGTAACCAACGTGGTGCCAAATCAGAAGTCAATTCTTTCTTGCGAAGCACTCCAAACTCAGCACTGCGCCCTTTCCAGTAGGCAATAATCCTATCTCGTATCGTCATAGGCCCTCCTTGTATCGTATGTATTATACCATGAGGATCGGTGGTTTGTATGTAGCTAGAGTCACTACTCCGCTTTCAGAAGGAAGGCAGTGATGCGTAGAAAGAAATAGTATTTTTAATTAACATATGCTATAATACAGATGTAAATAAGAAGAGCCATCAACGTGTCTGTGGCGTTAGGCTCATCTCAAAGATTCGAATTATGATGATGCCTAACGTGTTGAGGTGGTCTAGACCTCTGTTACGTTAGGCGTTTTCATTGCTTACTTATATAGGGCAATGATGTTAACTACCAATGTCAAAATAGAAATGATTAAACTAATCTTTTCATACTTCGTCATAGTATCACCTCCTCCCCTAACAGGGAGAGATGAACCCAACAACACGTTAATGACTCTTTAATTTTATTATAATATAAATCACACGAAACGTTGATAATAATTGGCAAAAACTTGAGGAACGCAGTTATGCGTAGAGACCTTGTGCCCCTCTTACTAACTAAATGACACAAACACAAGAAGCCCATGGTGTACTCCTGAACAAACATTATGCAATACCGTTTGAGAAGGAGTATGCCATGGGATTCCCTTTATCATATTCAGTTAAACCCTTCACAAGGCTCATCGCGAAATAAGAGACAATTCTTTTTGTGACCGATTTCGCGAGACTTTCACTAGCATCACTAGCTTACAAGCAGTCCCCACCATTATTTGATATATTCCTACTAACTATGTTATGATTAAACATATGGTAGAAATCATATTTATCATATAAGTAAATAATCTTTTTTTACTAAAACAATTTAATTTACTACTGATACCTAATCTATCTAGGCAGAACGTATTTGTAAAAGATTATATTCTCATAGAAAGGATATCTCTATGAAACAGTATTTAAAACAATTTGCTACTTCCAAATGGTTTGATGTACTCGGTGTCGCACTTGTTGTGGGGATTGCTATTTCCGCTGGTTACCTTAACTCACGTCTCGAAAAATTTGTAGATTGGGGGCCTTGGACGGCTCTCGTTCCCTTTGGACTTATTTCTGTCATCAACGTTGGCATTTCTATGTTGTCTACACGATTTACAGGACAGCTCAAGAAATGGGGAAATTATCTCGGCATTGTGAATACTATTCTATCCGGTGCCATCGATTTTATTTTAGGAAATAAAGCAGCTATCATTACCTATCCTGTTACTTTCATTATCTATACCTTTGCTATCAAAAAATGGGAAGCATCTCACGAAGGTATTCCTAATACAATGAATCCTTCGCAAAAACGATTAGTTGCCGGTATCATCACCATTATTGCTTTCACAATTTCAGGCGTTGCCAATTATATAGGCTTTAGCGGTCCTATGAACTTTTTATCTATCCTAACCACCATCGTATTTGCTTTCTCACTCATTGCGAACCTGTTTAATGCTCTAAAATTAGACACACAATGGCCATTCTGGATGATCTATAATATCGTACAGTTATTGAAAGCTTTCACCCAAGGCAATTTTGCCAACGTTGGAAAATACATATTCTACATAGTCAATGCCATGGGAGCTTTACTATTTTGGAAGGATAAAGAGACCTCTTAATCTTTTCTATATATCGCATACATCGCCAAAAAAGGACAACACAAAGTGTTGTCCTTTTCCAGTAGGTGATGCCTCCATCACCAAGAGCTCTTAAGAGCCAAATCGTAGTATTTATTATACTATCAGGGTCACTACATCCTATCAACTCAATTTTCCCTGCATCCATAAAACTACATTTTATATTTTTTAAACAAAAAGAGCCCTTAAGGGCTCTTTTGCCAACTAGGCAGGCGTACACACAGCACGCTTAATATATTACATATCACATCCTAGATGTAAACAGTACAAGTTGTCTGTAATGAGAGTGTACCATATTCCTATGGGAAAATCAATCTTTTATGATTATCAAGATTTCTCAGTTCTACTTCTTCATCTCTATAAGAAGTAAAAATTCTATTCGCTAAAATATCTGATGCTTGTATTAAATAATCATGTTTTGATTCACAATATTTAACTTTAACCTCAACATCTCCATAAAAAATAGGCTCATGAACCTTTCCATAGTTGTAATTAACAATGCCATGTTTTAACTCTTCATAAATAGTATCTTCTAAATTATATATTCCATTTGTAGATCTTAATTGTTCATCTATATTTATATATATACGAACCGATTCCATCGAACTTATTTTATCAGAGCGAATACATGCTTTTAGCACTTCCTTTATCAGCAACTTCAAAATATAGTCCTTATATCTACATATAGATTTAATATCACTCAGAATACTTTCATATACATGTTCAATTCTAACAATTAACGACATAGATTCGTAGGCTTTCAACACATTAAATAATGCTCTTTTATGACTGTTTTTAAGTTTACAAGCTTTTAGCTCATCCATTGTATTTAAACTCATTTGAATTTTTTTGACTAAACTCCTATACTTACGTTTAGCAGATTCTTTGTCAGATTTACTCAAAAATACATACCCTGCATACACAAAAATTCCCGTATCGTTGGAGGGATGTAACACTCCAGAGTCATCAAAATAGAAATATATTTCTTGCACCACCTCACATCCTTTCAAGAATATTTTTTAGTGAAATAAGATGTAATATCACTATTTTAAGCACTTTTTTCTTTATTGTACTACCATGCATTTACATAGTAAATCTATTTTTAATACTTTCAACATAAAAAGGATTCTAGAAAACATAGAATCCTTTGTTAGTGGTGATCCAGGAGGGATTCAAACCCCCGACCCACGGCTTAGAAGTATTAAATAGTTATTTATATACACTCTATATGTTTTTTCCGTATATAGAATATATGAATATAGTATATAAATAATATAAATCTTCTGTTTTCTAAATATCTATATTTTATTGCAACACAAACT
>NZ_RQVK01000012.1 GCF_003992015.1 Veillonella sp. VA137 | reverse complement strand
GCTATGGACTTCGCCACTTTGGTAGATTTAGAGTACGTATTCTACTTTTGAGCAAAAAGAATGGCACCAACCATACATATGATTGGTGCCAAAGAAGACTCGTAGGGTGAATACCCCAACATTTGACAGAGAGCCTATATTTCCGCCACCGGAGCCATGCATGAATAGGGAAATTTTAGAGACTCTTGCTAGTCTATAGTCTTTTTCAATGCCGAATATTTTTTTCTCTACCCAGTGATTGGATGAGCTTTCATTATTATTGATTGTATTAGCACTGACCTGAATCGCTTCAAAT
Source organism: Veillonella sp. VA137 (assembly GCF_003992015.1). Lineage (GTDB taxonomy): Bacteria > Bacillota > Negativicutes > Veillonellales > Veillonellaceae > F0422. The sequence continues at coordinate 55,317 of NZ_RQVK01000012.1, read as the reverse complement.
CCCTCCGTTAAGAAATGACCTGCTCCACAGGCATAATCGATAATTTTAGGGTATTCAATGCCATCAGTTTTAGTCATTATTTCTTTTAACGGAAGACTGTCCCATATAAAACGAGTGATAGGAGTAGGTGTAAAAAATTGACCTTCATTCTGTTTAAAACCTTTATTAAGCAATTGCTCAAATAAATCTCCTAGCATCTGAAGATCTGCGGAACCGATAATTCTATAATCCTGAAAGAGCTGTACCATTTCAACCAAAATTTTACCATTTTGATAGAAAAGTTCTTCGTTATGAACATCTTTAAATGCAAAATCATTATTGGTATAGAATTTTAGGATACGAAGCGTATTCTTTAATTCTTCAATCATTTTTACTCGTTTTTGGCTGGTATATTGTTTTACAAGCTTCTCTGCATAATCATCAGACACATAGTAAATCTCTTCACGCATAAATTCCTCCATACCTTCCTTATGAAGTCTTTGTAGGCGATCTTGTAGAGATTCATAGGTATCTGTACCTACTTTATATTGAAATTCAACGATATCATCATCAGCTTTTTGCAATTCATCTACCAGTTTACAAATAAAAAGTGCAATTAATCTATTGAATGCATTCTCTTTATCAGAGACATTGTTATGTCTCAAAATCTCTTCAAAGCGATTTACAACCTTATCATCTCCCGAAAAATCTACTAAATCTCTTTTTCTTAATGGTTTTACTCCTACTTGATAAGCCACAGAATCATCTCTAAAAAAAATATCGCCTAATAGTCTTCTTTCATGTGTTTCCTTCCAAACATTATGAAGATCAGGAACAGTATATGCATTTTTATATAGTTGTATAGAGGAATCCTTTTTTGCTAATTCTTCTAAATTTTTATCATCACTACAATCTATCGCATGAACTTTATATTCAACTTTCCCTTTATTCAGTGTTGATGTATAAAGCGCCAGCCATTTACAATGTTTTTCTTGTTGCCAATATGAAAATAGTTGAGCACCATCATGTATCGTATCTTTTAATGCCTTTTCATATTCTTTTCCATAGGTTTTGCATTCAATAATAAAGAGTGTTTTACCAGTATCTTCTTTTACTAATACATCCGCTCTACCACTCTTTTGTTCATGTCCTAATGTCCACGTCTTTTCTAACTCTATATGTTCTGGTCTGTATCCCTTATCTAATAACCTTGTCACACATTCCAAAACCACAAAATTTTCTGACTCACTAAAATTACACGTTGTTTTTTTATGAACCTTTAGTCCACTTTCTTCTGGATATTGTATAGTTTGTTCTTTAAAATTAACTATAATAGCACATCCAAATTCTTGATATTCCTTTATAAAAGTATCTTTATCTTCTTTATACCCAATAGAATTAAGAACATCTTTCAAATTTGATATTGTTATCAATCTTAATCCTCCCTAATCTTTAAATATATCTTCTAAGGTTTTCTCTTTAAGTATAACATACTTCAAAAAAAACTATATAAGCCACCTGTATCTTTTGATTGAGAATTTGCTTAACTAGCACTGATCTAAAAAAGCCCAATACCTCTATATCTCCTTCAATCGCAGTTATGTATAGTAGCCTCGTGGCGTCCCTTACTAGCAAAATTATACAAACACAAGAAGAGCACGGTGTTCTCCGAACAAACATTATGAAATACCGTTTGTGAGGAGTATACCGTGCTCTTCCTTTTATTATATTCAGTTAAGACCGCCACAGGCTACATAGCAGAGCAAGATTAGTCTTTGAGTTCAGAATTTCCAAGTCCTGTTTTACGGAAGATGGCAAAGATAACGCTCAATAAGATGGCTGTTACTGTTGCCAATCCCATACCTTGCAATACCACTGGACCGATGGCTAATTTAGCGCCGCTCAAACCAATAACTAGTACTACAGATGTTAAGATTAGGTTAGACGATTTTGTATAATCCACTTTACGTTCTACTAACATACGTAAACCAGAAGCAGCGATGATACCGAATAATAAGATACTTACACCACCCATTACTGGAACAGGGATGGCATGGATTAAAGCTGCTACTTTACCAACGAAGGAGAACAAGATAGCAAGTACTGCTGCACCAGCGATAACGAAGGTGCTGAATACACGTGTAATTGCCATTACACCAATGTTTTCTCCGTATGTTGTATTTGGTGTAGCACCAAATAAACCGGATAACACATTGGATAAGCCATCTGCAAATAAAGAACGGCTCAAACCTGGATCTTTCATTAAATCACGACCAATGATATTGCTTGTAACTACAATATGCCCTACATGTTCCGCAAATACTACGAACAAAGCTGGCATAATCATTAAAATAGCATTGATATTAAATTCTGGCTCATAGAAATGTGGAAGGGCGAACCAAGGTGCATTGGCTACACTTGTGAAGTCTACTACTCCCATAATCGCAGCCGCTACATAGCCAGATACTACGCCAATTAATACTGGAATTACCGCAAAGAACCCACGGAATAATACAGTACCTAGGATAGTCACTGCTAAGGAAAATAAAGATAAGAATAACACTTGTTCATGAGTCATGCCAAATGTTTGCCATTGATCTCCAATGATGCCTGCCATCCCCATTGCTACAGGGGCCACTTCTAAACCGATAACCGCAACAATAGCGCCCATCGCTGCTGGTGGAAATAATACATCAATCCATTTAATACCAATAAATTTAACTAATAAAGCCAATAGCATAAAAGACACACCAAAGGCAATGAAACCACCTTGCGCTGCTCCATAGGTCATACCAGATGCTACTACTGCACCTACAGGTCCAATGAAAGCAAAGCTAGAGCCTAAATAGGAAGGAATCTTTCCTTGACAAATTAATACGTATAAAATAGTGCCAATACCGTTCATGAATAAGGACGTAGCTGGATCAACTTTCAATAAGAATGGTACTAATACTGTAGCCCCGAACATAGCAAATAAATGCTGGAAACTAAGTGGTAATAACTTAGCGAAAGACGGGCGTTCGTGAACATCAATAAAATCTTTCATGGTTCATCTCTTTCTGTGTGAATCACACTTAAAACATTAAGACCTAGGTTGAAACCGATGCCGTGTTTCTTCACCAATAGATGGTAAATGACGGGTCGTTCCAATTTGTTTGCGTGCATATTCATTGCGACGCGCAATATTTAATAATATCCCTATGACAGCAAAATTCGTTACCAATGAGGACCCGCCATAACTAATAAATGGCAAGGGAACCCCTGTTACCGGCACTAAACCTACCACCATAGCAATATTAAAAAATGCTTGAATAGTAATAAAAAATGTAAGTCCTATCGCTAATATTTGGCCTAATACATCTCTAGATTGACGAGCAATGGAAAGGCCATATTTCGTAAACCATAAGAAGAAAAACGCTACCAAGCAAACACCTAAAAAGCCAAATTCTTGAGAGAAAATGGAAAAGGCAAAATCTGTATGAGCTTCTGGTAAATAATTATATTTAGAAATTCCTTGCGTAAATCCTTCTCCCCAGAATCCCCCAATGGACACACTCAATATACTTTGCGTTACTTGGTATCCATTGACAGTCGTATCCGACCATGGATCATAGAAGGCTACTACACGATCCCAACGATACTGTTCATAGCGGACTAAAGGATATGCAATAGCAGCGAGAATGCTAAAGACGATCACCAAATATTTCCAGTCCGATTTTCGATAGCCTACGCAAAACGTCATTAAGGTAGGAAACAATAAAATCAGCACCGCTGTTCCCATATCTGGCTGCTTCATGGTAATCCCCGCATATAGAATGGGTACAAAAAACGCAGATGGCAATAGAAAGTTTGGATGTAATTTGCCCGGAGTCCCTCGAAATCGTTTCCACAGTCTATTGATTTGGAATACAATGAAGGCCCACACTTTCCAAAGCCAGCCCAAACCTTTAGATTTCCCCCATTCATGTGGCTCAAACAAATGCATGATGCCCCGTTCTTTTACTTGTTTATCAATACGGTACGCTGCCCAAAGCATGGCCGCTAACTTGGCAAACTCCGACGGTTGTAGCGTTAACCCTAGAGGCAAACTAATCCAACGTCGTGCTCCATTCGCACCATGTCCAAGAAACGGTATAAAAACGATACCCATGAGGATAAGTACAATCACCAACAATTTACGTTGTACCTTAGGGTCTCCCCATTTACGATAATCAAAACGATAGAAAGCCCACGCCACAAAAACGCCTGCCCCTAAAAACAAAGCTTGCTTCCCTAATAGAAACCAAAATGGTTTCCAGTTGTCTCCCCCATGCAAGGTCGTCGTATAGGTCGCACTATATCCGTTCAAAAAACCTATTAAGATAATTCCGAAGAGAGGTACCAATATACCTTGTCCATCATGCTTGATAATACTTTTATAAAGGGATCTAATTTGTTGAAATATACCGAAATTTTTGTTAGGTGAACTGCTATTCTCCTGCATCTGTCGTATCACTTCCTTTAGCTGGCTTAATCGCCTCTAAGCGGAAAATTGGTTGGCCTTTAGCGCTGAATTTTTCTTCATATTCTGTGCGCACATTTGGCATATCTGTACTATGTAAATCATAACTTACATTTTTTAATGTCCAACCAGAGTTTGCAAACTCCTCTAAGGAGAACATAAATAATCCTTCATTATCTGTTTTAAAATGGATTTCTCCATTCTCTTTCAACAATCGCGCATAGCGTTCTAGAAATGTATGATAGGTCAAACGGCGTTTTGCATGCTTCGCCTTTGGCCACGGATCACAGAAGTTGATGTAGAAACGGTCAACTTCACCTGGTGCTACCACCTCTTCAATGCCTGCAATATCAAACAAACTCACTTTACCATTCTCTGCTTTTTGTTCATACAATTTTTGAGCCGCATAATATAGCACGCCAATTTGCACTTCAAAGCCCACAAAGTTTGCTTCTGGATGGGCTTCACACATGCCAGCTATGAACTTGCCTTTACCCGTTCCTAGCTCCATATATAATGGTTTAGACGGATCTGCAAAACTTTCACGCCATTTTCCCTTGAAAACTTCGTGATTCTCTAGTACAGTATATGTATTATATTCTAGGATTGCATCATCAATCCATGGTTTTCTCCGTAAACGCATACTATCTCCTTTTATAACAATCTTATCCTTACTATTATAGTACATCATCTGTTCTATGTCAGTACTCACTTATAATTTTTTTATTTCCATGAAAGGATTTCCATGAAAGCATTAGTATTATCTAGTGGCGGTGTAGATTCCACCACCTGCTTAGCCATGGCCATCGATGCTCTCGGCACAGACAATGTGAGCGCCCTGTCCATTTGGTACGGGCAAAAGCACAAAAAAGCTATTCAAACCTAACGGAATGAATAGCTTTTATCGTTCTTTCGTCACTTCTATGACCTGACTAGAATTTGCATCAATCGTCACATACATCGTCTCTCCACGCATATCTAATACAACATGGTATAGAGCAACATATCCTTTTGTTTCCAGCTCCCAACGAATTAAGCGAGCTTCACTGCCTAATATAGCAATCGCTACTTGCGTTGCTTCATCAGGATTGATAAGATTGCCTAAATCAATGGCAGCAGATTGCACCATTGATTCTTGTGCACTCTCTACAGCAGCATTTAATACCTGTCCTGTAGTAGCATCTATGGTCACGCTATGACCTGCTTCGGAGGAGACTCCCTCTACTTCGTAGCTTTTACGGCCATCTTGCGTTTCAAATGTTATCCCTTTCACTTGTGCTGTTGGATATTGCCTCTTATACAGGTTTACAGCCCCCTTGGCATCGACTAATATGGGGCCCTCCCCATCCGTAGACTCCACCTTATCCTGCGAATTAGGTATTACTTTTATTTCAGGTAACGGCACCTTCTTCATCGTAATGGGCTCTGCATCTGGCGATGTAATAGTTGTGGAAACGGTTTCTTTTTCACTACAACATGCATACCATGAAATTGTCCCTACAGAAGCAATAGCACAAATACTTAGGATACTTATGAGTATCTTTCGTTTCATATGGCATCCTTTTTACACACTAAATAATTTCTCCCATAGTATACACTATCATTATGAAAGTAAAATGAACCCCTACTTCATACTTTCAGAATATATCGCAATACAGCATAACTAATTTCATAGAGCAAAATCATAGGTCCCGCAATCATAGTTTGGGATAGCATATCTGGTGTCGGTGAAATGGCTGCACCCACAACAAAGGCCACTAGAATAAACATTTTCCGATATTGTCGTAATCGGTCAGATGAAAGAATACCAATCACGCCCAGAGCAATCAATATAAGTGGAAGTTCAAAGGTAATACCAAATGGTAATATAAAGGCAATGACAAAATCGATATACTGACCTATAGAAAATAATGGTTGTAATTCATCTGTACCAAAGCCAATAAAAAATTGTATGGCCATTGGCAGTACTAAATAATATGAGAACAGTACACCTACTATGAATAAGGTAACGGCTGCAGGCACCACCATAAAAGTTACTTTTTTCTCACCTCTTGATAAGGCTGGCACAATGAATGCCCAAATCTGATAAAACCAAATAGGACTCGATAGAATACAGCCTGCTACTAAGGAAATCTTCATATATGTAAAGAACGCTTCTGTTGGTTTTGTATAATACAATGTTCCAGCTGGTGCCACTAAGATTTGAAGAATGTCTTCCACATAATAATAGGCCCCCAAAGTGCCTATAATAATCGCTACAATGGCTACTACTAAACGCATGCGAAGTTCATCTAAATGGTCTACCACAGACATAGAAGATGCTTCTTCCATAAGTTTTGCTTCCGTCTCTGTATAGTTGTCCTGTTGTAACAAGGCGTCTTGCTCTGCCTGTTGCTGAGCAAGACGCTTTCTTTGCGCTATTACACTATTCAAGGATGGACGTTTCGCACTCATAGTAAAGTCTTTTACTTGAAATTCTTTCATTCTTACACCTTACGGTTCGATAACTTTTCAAGAACAGTTTCTAAAATCTCTTTTCCTTTAAAGGATGGTAATTGCTCTAATGCTATCTCTGCTTGTCTGCGATACATCCCTTCAAGAGCTAACGCTTGATCAATACCGCCTTTAGCAATCACATAAGCCAACAATTCTTTTGTATCTTTTCCCTCACGAATCTCTTCTATCATAGTGGTCAAACGAGAGGTGTTTTCTGGTGTTACGATAGATAATAAGGGATAGGTCAAGATACCTTCTTTTACATCCTTACCTACTGGTTTTCCTGTTGTTACCATTTGCTCACGGTAATCCATCACATCATCGGTAATTTGGAAAGCCATACCTAAGCCATGACCATAGGTGCGTAATAATGAAATATGCTCCTCTGACCATCCGCCAAGAATGCCACCTAATGCCAAGCAGCCTTCAATGAAGTCCGCTGTTTTCTTTTGTGTTTTTAATAGGTATCGGTCTGTACCTTGATCTAATCGGTATACATCTTCCATTTGCATAAATTCGCCTTCTACTAAGGCAGAAATAATTTCAGAAAAAATGGTTAAGCATGGAATGGATCCGATTTCAGCTACAATACCAAACGCTTTGGCAAATAAATAGTCTCCGCTAAGGATTGCCACTTTATTGCCTTTTGTGCAATGAATAGAAGTAACTCCTCGTCGCACTTCTGCTTGGTCTAATACATCATCATGAATGAGAGTAGCCAAGTGCAACATCTCAATCGCTGCTGCCATACGAACTCTATCTTCTTGTTTGGAATCTCCACTCAAGGCAATCAACAAACACAATTGTGCCCGTAATCGTTTGCCGCCCCCTGCTGAAAGAGGACGAATGAGTGCATTAAAATCTTCTGCACCAGTTTGTAGAGATTGTTGCAAATATGTTTCTACACGCTCTAAATCTTTAGATACGCGCAGTTTCATTTGTGCATCTGTAAGAATACTCATTCCTCTTCCCCCAATAAGACCGCATTAATACGCGCTAATAAACGATCACGACCTGTATGCTTTAAAGAACTGTACAAAATTGGTGGATATCCTGTTGGATATCGCTCTTCAATAGTCTTTAACTGTTTTTGTCGCTCGTTCATTTTTAATTTATCCGCTTTTGTTACCACAATTTGTAAAGGGACTCCATGTGATTGCAACCAATCAAAGGCCTCCTGATCAATGGGTAACTCTGGATGACGCCCATCAATGAGTAAACACAATAGCATCATCCGTTCGCTTTGTAAAATATAATTAGCAATGAAAGAAGACCAAATATTAGTATTGGATCCACCTGTTTTAGCATATCCATACCCTGGTAAATCCACTAAGAACCAATCAAAGCGACGTTCCATATCATCTGGTAAATCTTCCTTTGATTCTATACTAAAGAAGTTAATCGTTTTCGTTTTACCTGGCGTACCACTAACCAATGCCAATCCTCTATGATTACACAAAGAATTAATCAAAGAAGATTTTCCCACATTGGATCGTCCCAAGAAGGCAATTTCTATGGTATCACCTTCTGGGTATTGATCCGCCTTCACCGCAGATGCTATATATTTCGCTGCGATGATGCGTGGACCTGTCGTCTCTTTTCTAGTATACACTGGTTTTGGATGGCGTTTTACAGCTGGTTTCTTCTTCATAGTAATGCCTTTTCTAGTACTTCTTCCATCGTCTTTACAGGAGTGATAATCAACCCTTCTTTTACGATATCTGGTAAGTCTTGAATATCCTTTTTATTGCCTTCTGGAATGAGTACTTCTTTCACTCCGTAACGAAGGGCTGCTAATAATTTTTCTTTCAAACCACCGATTGGCAATACTCTACCACGTAAAGTAATTTCCCCTGTCATAGCAATATCAGAGCGCACCTTTTTGCCCGTCAAAGCAGATACGATAGCCAATGTCATCGTAATCCCTGCAGATGGGCCATCTTTAGGCGTAGCCCCTTCTGGTAAGTGCACATGAATATCTAGTTCCTTATGGAATTTTTCTGGCAATTTCAATTCTTTTTGACGATGACGAATGTAGGACATAGCCGCTTGACCAGATTCTTGCATCACTTTGCCTAAGCTACCAGTCAAACTTAATTTGCCTGTTCCTTGCATTGTCGTCGCTTCACATGGCAAAACAACACCACCTACGGAAGTCCAAGCTAAACCATATACAAGTCCAACTTGTGCTTGTTTTTCCCGAGACTCTTCCACAAATTTAGGAGTACCTAGGTAGTCTTCTAAATTCTTCACTGTTACTTTAGGTACTTTTTCACCTTCCGTAACCACAGCAAATGCTAATTTACGGCAAATTTTAGCAATTGTTTTTTCTAATGTACGAACACCGGCTTCACGAGTGTATTCAGAAATCACACGTTTTAACACTGCATCTGACAGTTTGACACCTTGATCTTGTAAGCCATGTTTTTCAATTTGTTTTGGCACTAAGTAGCGTTTAGCAATTTCTAATTTTTCTTCTTCTGTATAACTGCTAAGTTCGATAATTTCCATACGATCCAATAATGGTCTAGGAATATTACCTGCTACATTAGCAGTAGTAATCCAAAATACATCAGAGAAATCAAATGGAATTTCAATATAATGGTCACTGAATGTACTATTTTGCTCAGGGTCTAACACTTCTAATAAAGCGGAAGATGGATCCCCTTTATAATCGGATGCTAATTTATCAATTTCATCAAGCAAGAACACAGGGTTACGAGTACCTGCAGTTTTAAGTCCTTGAATCATACGACCTGGTAAAGCTCCTACATAGGTACGACGATGACCACGAATTTCAGCTTCATCACGTACACCACCTAAGGATGCACGGATAAATTTACGATTCATAGCTTTGGCAATCGAACTTGCTAAGGATGTTTTACCTACCCCCGGTGGTCCTACTAAACACAAGATAGATCCACCTTGTTTACCAGATAATTTGCGCACTGCTAAGAATTCTAGAATGCGTTTTTTGATTTTTTCTAAACCATAATGGTCACCATCCAGTACATCACTAGCTTCTTTCAATTCTAAACGATCATCAGACAAGGTGTTCCAAGGAAGTTGTAATAACCAATCAATATAATTGCGCAAAATATTGGATTCTGGCATCATTTGTGGCATACGGCTATAACGAGTAATCTCTTTATCGATACGTGCATGGATATCTTCAGGTAATTCTAATTTTACCAATTGTTCTCGTAGTTCCTCTGCCTCTTGATCAGGGTCCATTTTATCCCCTAGTTCATCATGAATTGCACGAATTTTTTCTCGCAAGAAATATTCCTTTTGTGCTTTTTCCATAGATTGTCGAACTTGGTTATTAATGGAGTTTTCCATATCCGAAATTTGAAGTTCGGTATTCAAAATACCTACAACCATGTTCAGACGGCGATTAATGGACAGCTCTTCTAAAATGCTTTGGCGCACTTTCAGTTGGAGAGGCACGAGAAAGGCTATTTGGTCAGCCCATTCACTAGCATCCGCGCTCCCCAATACATGATCTAAGCCTTCATCCGTATTCGGTTTGATTACCTCTACCCATTGGGCAAATTTCGATTGCAAAATACGACGGTATGCTTCCTCTTCCATCGGATCTTCATGTATCGATTCTAGTGGAGTTACTGTGGCTTCATAGAATGGTTCTGTAGAAAGAATAGTATCCACATTAACACGGCTTACTCCTTCTACTAAAATACGAACTACGCCCCCTGGTAAACGGAGCATTTGATTTATTTTAACAATTGTCCCAACCTTGCCTAACTCTTCCAAGGTAGGAGTTTCGATACTTTCGTCTTTCTGAGCAGTTACCACTAAATATTGATCTTTATCCATAGCTGCTTTTACAGCTTGCACCGATGTAGTACGACCAATATCTAATTGTGTCACTACTTTGGGAAATACGACAATTCCACGTAGGGGAACCATCGGTAATGTCATAGGTTTAGTTTCCATTGAACCTCCCAGTACTATATGATAAAAAGAAACCCATTCCGCCTTTGAAATGAGTTTCTTTGCCTTTACTATCTGATTGCTTCAGCGTGGACTCATTTATTGAGTATTGGCTCTTCTTCGCCACGAACCGCTTTGTCTGTTACAATGCATTCTTTTACATCTTTCATAGATGGTACTTCATACATCACACGTTTCATAACTTTTTCGATAATGGCCCGTAATCCGCGTGCTCCCGTATTGCGTTCTAAGGCTTCTTTCGCAATCTCACGGAGTGCATCTGATTCAAAGACTAATTTTACATCATCTAAAGACAGCATTTTTTCGTATTGCTTAGTCAATGCATTTTTAGGCTCTGTCAAAATTTTAATTAATGCCTCTTCATCAAGTGGGCTGAGCGTAACCATCACTGGCAATCGTCCGATAAATTCAGGAATTAATCCGAATTTTTGTAAGTCTTCTGGCACAACTTCTTTCAAGATAGAGGCTACATCTTTCTCCTCTTTCTTTTGAATATCTGCACCAAACCCTAATGTTTTTTTTGCAGTCCGTTTCGTGATCACTTTTTCCATGCCATCGAAAGCACCACCGCAAATAAACAAGATATTTGTTGTATCTAAGTGTAACATCTCTTGATTAGGATGTTTCCGTCCCCCTTGTGGTGGCACAGAGGCTACTGTTCCTTCTAGGATTTTCAGTAATGCTTGTTGTACACCTTCGCCAGATACATCGCGAGTAATGGACGGATTTTCTGATTTACGAGCAATTTTATCGATTTCATCAATATAGATGATACCGCGTTCAGCTAGCTCTATATCATGGTCGGCAGCTTGGATTAGTTTAAGAAGAATATTTTCTACGTCTTCCCCCACATAGCCTGCCTCTGTCAAACTAGTAGCATCTGCCATGGCAAATGGTACTTGTAACATTTTTGCTAATGTTTGAGCCAATAATGTTTTACCACTACCTGTGGGCCCAATAAACAGGACATTGGACTTTTGTAGTTCCACATCATCAATGACATTATCATGTTGCAAACGTTTGTAATGATTATATACGGCTACAGACAAGGAAACTTTAGCGTCATCTTGACCAATGACATACTGATCAAGATGAGCTTTAATTTCTTTTGGAGTCGGGATATCGTTTAAATCAAACGTTTCCGGTAGTTCTTCAATTTTGTCTTCCTCAATAATATGCTGGCATACATCAATACATTCATTACAAATGAACACATTAGGACCTGCTATCAATCGTTCGACTTCAGTTTCTGCTCTACCGCAAAAATTACAACGTCTTTCTTTATCGTCTTTATTCAAACCCCTGTCTCCTTATTTTTCTGTTGAGGATGGACGCGTTAACACTTCGTCAATCAAACCATATGCTTTTGCCGCTTCTGCAGACATGAAGTTATCACGATCTGTATCTTGCGCAATGATTTCTATTGGCTGACCTGTATGATGTGCTAATACGCCATTCAATTCTTCTCGTAACCGTAAAATTTCACGAGCGTGAATTTCAATTTCAGACGCTTGCCCTTGCACACCGCCTAAAGGTTGGTGAATCATAATGCGAGAGTGTGGCAACGCATACCGTTTACCAGGTGCTCCCGCTGTGAGCAACAAGGAACCCATACTCGCCGCTGAACCTACGCATATGGTAGATACATCAGGTTTAATGTACTGCATAGTATCATAAATTGCCATACCTGCAGTTACCACGCCGCCTGGGCTATTAATGTATAGGTGAATGTCTTTATCTGGATCTTCCGATTCTAAGAATAGCAATTGAGCTACGATACTATTAGCTACCGTATCATCAATAGGGCCACTCAATAGAATAATTCGATCTTTTAATAGACGAGAATAAATATCGTAGGATCGCTCACCACGACCAGTTTGCTCTACTACGATTGGCACATACATAGACATCTAACACCTCTTATACATGTACCTGCATTAGCAATTATTCAGCTTTTTCAGCACCTTTAGCATTCTCAATGATGAAACGAGCTGCTTTTTTGCGTGCTACGGAACTTGCTAACATAGATACACGACCTTCTTTTACAATGATATCGTATACTTCTTTAGGATCAGCACCGAATTGTTGGGACATAGCAAAGATTTCATAGTTCATGTCTTCTGGAGTTACTTCAACGCCTTCTGCTTTTGCAATTTCATCTAATACTAAGTCAGCGCGAACGTTTTCAGCAGCTGCCGCTTTATTTTCTTCACGTAATTCTTCAATAGTTTTGTTGGAGAATTTCAAGTAGTCTTCTAATTTTAAACCACGACCTTCAAGATTCATTGCTAATTCTTGAACCATTTGTTCAGCGCGGTCTTCAATCATAATTTCAGGGATATCTACTGTTGCATTTTTAACAGCTAATTCTACTAAACCTGCATTGTACGCATCGATAGCACGACGTGCTGCATCATCTTCCATACGTTTGCGAAGATCGGCTACGAATTCTTCTGCTGTATTGTAAGATGGTTCAGTTTTACCTTGACCTACAGATACGGAACGTACGAATTCATCAGTGATTTCTGGTAATTCTTTACGTTTAATATCATGGATATGACATTCAAATTTTGCTTCTTTACCAGCTAATTCTGCTACGAAGTAATCTTCTGGGAAAGATACAGTAACAGTTACATCTTCGCCAGCTTTGTGACCGATTAATTGTTCTTCGAAGCCTGGAATAAAGCTACCAGATCCGATTTGCAATGGGTAGGATTTGCCTTCACCACCATCAAATGCTTCACCATCGATGAAACCTTTGAAGTCGATTGTAGCAAAGTCATCCTTTTGTACAGTTGCATCTTCTGGAGCTGCTACCATTTTAGCTTGTTGGCTACGGATATTGTTCAATTGTTCTTCTACTTGTTCATCAGTGATCGTCGCATCTTGTTTTTCTACTTCTAAACCTTTGTAGTCACCCAAAGTTACTTCTGGTTGTTTTACTACTGTTGCTTTGAAGATTAAATCTTTACCTTCTTCGAATTGTTCACGTTCGATTTCTGGATTGCTAACAGGAACGATTTCGTTTTCACGAAGTGCTTCTGTGTAAGCACGGCCTGCTAATAATTCGAACGCTTCTTCAGCGATAGCTTCTTTACCATAGTTCATTTCCAACACTTTACGAGGTGCTTTACCCTTACGGAAGCCTGGAATGTTAACTTGGCCAGCGATGCGTTTTACAGCTTGTGCAAAACCTTTTTTCACGTCTTCCGCTGGAATTTCAATTGTAATAGATACCTTGTGCTGATCAACAGCAGTTACAGTTGCTTTCATGAAACTATTTCCTCCTTAGGGTATACTGCACCCAAATTATAAGTTTTAATATTGCATTCTTAATATTATCATAAAGTTGTCAATAGTGCAATTATTTCCCTATTTACCTTGTTCTTCTGCGATAAGTTTCATGATATCATGACGACTTACCATGCCAATCAAATGATACGCATCATCAACAACTGGCAAATTTTTCAAATGTTTTTCTACCATAGCCCCTACAGTCGCTTCCACCTCTGCATCTGCATAGGCAGTAATTACTTCTGTAGTCATAATTTCTTCTACATGAATAGCCATCAGTTTTTTGAATTGTCCATCGTATTCACCGATGCCACCGTAGTAAATATTAGCACCTAAAATATTGATGTAATGTGGTGCATGAGGCCGAACTTTTTTATACAATAAGTCCCCTTCCGATACAATACCAATTAATTTGTTCTCTTCATCTACGACAGCAATGGCCGTTAAATTGTGTTTCACCATCAATTTAGCTACATTCGTAATCTGTTCATCTTTACCAACAGTAATTGGGTATTTGTTCATAATTTCTTGTAATGTCATAGTCGGTTCCTCCTATTTCATATATACATACGCAGCAAAGATAGCTATTACTATCGCTGTTACAACCAAAATAGCTGTTAAACTTTTGCGGTTACCACCATCTCCACCTTCTTCTGTGCCTATGTGGTTGCCTTCTTCATCATAATTATGACGATATTGACCTTCTAAGTCCGCATAATCTGTCACATCTTCCACTTTTGCTTGTTGACGTAATTCTTGTAATCGTTTTCTACGCTCTTCTACATCATTGGCTACGGAATGAACTTGCACTTTCATCACATCTTCTCGTAACCCTTCAAGACGCGGTACCATTATTTGCAACCGTTCTACCAAAGCCTTATTAATTTCTACGCAGGAACTCAATACAGTTTGATGCAAGAATAAAATTTGCATCGTTTCTTCTTCCGATACACCTAGTGCCCCTTCTACTACTGCTTTCGCAAGTTCCGTTTCTTTCGCAAGCATATCCACCACTGTAGAAATATAATAATCTACACGGTCAAAAATTTTATTCAATTCTACGTTTTGTTCTAATAATTCGTGTTTACGATGGAATAAATAAGCTGGATTACCACCAGAAGTTTCCATTTGTTGAATCATATTCGCCATATCTACATAGGTATCCAATACGGTACAAATTGTACTTGTTACATTCTCATATTCTCGTATACCATCGAGAACCATATGACGACGTTCTTCTAATATGTTAGATCTTCCCTTTTCTTCTAATTCGACAAAGAGTGCCTCATATCCTTGTACCAGTGTTTGTATTTCACTTTGAATCGCAAGAATATCTTCTTTCCCCTCTGTTAATTCTGTAGAATAGTGTCTCACAAATTCCGGATCTTCTATGGACAATTCCTGTACATCTGCTGACACATAAGTAATTCCTTTTTCAATTGCACTTGCCATGCATATCTCCTTTCCTACCAATGATATGGTTCATTTCGATTAATCTTACAAGTTCTATATAATTGTTCTACCAGTACAAGCCGCACCATTTGATGGGTGAAAGTCATAGGACTGATGGACAATTTCCAGTTTGCCCGTTGTCGCAGCTCTTCAGACACCCCAAAGGCGCCACCAATGAAGAACACCATCTCGCTATGCCCTTGTACTTCTAATTCACTAATCCGCTTTGCCAAGTCCTCGGAACTCATCAGTTTTCCATATACATCCAAAAGCACCACAAAAGACTGAGGCGTAATGTATTTCAATAACCGCTGCCCTTCATCATAGAGTGCTTTTTGCTTATCTGATGGGCTCGGTTTATCCCCCAATTTACTTTCAGGCAGCTCTGTAATCGTCACACCCCCATAAGGTTGTGTTCGCTTTACAAACTCTGCTACCCCTTCTCGTAAATAAGGTTCTTTTAACTTTCCTATGCAATAGATAGAAAATTTCATACTATACTATCTCCTACGACGCTCACTGTATTCCCTCTTCGGAACCATGTTGGCTACTATACATACCAATGGGTGGTATTATTTTCCATCGATACCAATGGATGTATATTCCTTCGGATCCCCATGATATGCAGTAAACCCTTCTTGACCTTGTGTTTTGCACCAAGTTAGCAAGCGCTCTGATAGCTGCTCTACTAAATGGAGAGAATTATTTTGCTCGGAACGATGAGCAAAGACAACTTCCATCCCCTTAGGTCGTCTTAGGGCTGATAATACTTTCATAGCCATTACATTACACAAATGTCCTGATTGGCCTTTTACACGACGTTTTAAATCTGGTGAGTACGGTCCATAGAGCAACATCTGTTCATCATAGTTCGCTTCCAAGACCAATAAATTTGTATCATGCAAATGTGTTAACATTTCCTTTGATACCATACCTGTATCTGTTAGCAAAGCTGCTTTTGTGTGCCCTTTATAACAAGTGACACCAATGGGATCCACCGCATCATGGCTAGTAGAAAATGGTTGTAATACCATATCTCCTATGGTCACTTCTTTCGTCCCTAACGTTTGAAAGCACTCCGCAGATACGCTAAATTTATCCATAAGGCGCCGTGCTGTATTAGGTCTTGTGATAATAGGTAAACCCATTTGTTTAATCATTTGAGGTACCCCTGCAATATGATCAGAATGTTCATGGGTAATGACAATCCCTTCGACTATATGTTTCGGTATCTCTAAATCTTGTAAGGCATTCGTAATCCGCCGGCAACTAATACCTGCATCAATAATCACTGCACTGCGAGAACTGCGAATAATGGTGCAATTCCCTTTACTACCGCTAGCTACGACATGAACTTGTAATTCTTTTTCTTGCAATGTCATATGTCTCCTAGCTTCTTTCCAATACATCTATGAAAGCTTTCATATTCTCTGTTAAATCTGGTCCTCGGCGGAACATATCGCCCCCTACAAGGAACATGGTATCTTTGCCATAAATGCTCACCAACTCTGGCAAACGCGCCTCAGTCACACCACCACCTGGAGATGGACAAGACGATTTCATCGACGCCAATGGTCCACGATTACTATCACAAATTTGACGACATAAGTCTGGTTTAAATGTAAATCGTCCACCATAGGACACAAAAATATTCATATCCCCACCGAAAATACGTGGCAATAAGCCCATCCAAATGGTAGCGGCGATCCCTGATGTACCTGGTAATGTGAATCCACCCATCATAGCAGGATGTACAATTAATGGCAGGTTCAGTGAATCATCCGTAGCCAATCGATGAAGCCAACCAAAGCCGATTAAGGACGGCGCCACCATGAGAGCCGTAGCACCCACTTCTTTTGCATAATGGGCCCGTTCTAGCACGTCTGTGCCATCCCCAGATACATTCGCTGCATAGAGGGTATGATGGCCGCTCTTAGCATTCGCCTCTTGCACCGCATTGGCACAACGTGACACCCGATCTTTGAAAGGAGAAAAGGATTGATTTGTCAATCCATGGTCATCCTTGATCACATCGGCACCGCCCATGGTATAGGCATGACACATACGAGCCAATTCTTCATTGGGCGTACCCATCGGTTTAATAACAGCTTGAATCATAGGACGAGTTGGGGTCTGGCATAATTCTCGAATGCCTGCTAAGCCGAATTTAGGGCCTTGAAATGCGTTTACTAAACTTGGGCACAACTCTATATCCACCACCCAAATGTGTGGTTGCAAAGACGAGTTCCCAAAGACTACATTTAAAAACTGCGTCACTTCCAATCCTGATGTCTCCACCGGATAGGCAATCTTTGCCAAAAAACAATCTTCTGTTTCTGTTAAGGAAAGCAATTGCCCCACCATATGACGGCGTGGATCACTTTCACCTAATAATTCATAAGGAAATTCAATGGTTTGCTCCACCTGTATGGACCAAGCCACTTGCTTCGCCTCTTCATAGGTGGGAACATGCAATGCATAGGTAACGGAAAATGTTTCCATTGGTGACTCCTTTCCCATCATTACAACTGTATCTATTCTATCTTGTGAGTATCTTCGTGAAAGCCTGTTACATTCTACTAGGTTGTAACAATTCTTCGAGACTATTTCTCTATTTTTATAGTATGACATAAGTTCCTATGAAATGCTATGTCATACATACAATTATACACTATATGCAATAAAAAAGAACCTATAATCGACTAGGTTCTTTTCTAAGAATGTGGTACACTGTTACTATTGTTAACACTATCATTCTACTAGGTCTTGTATAACTACATATGACCTCTGCCGAGTACCATTATGTAAGATATACCATTCCTATACTCGTATAAGATATATGATACATACTATATCGTGCTTTGTATTTGGTATATCGTTTATTATACATCCCACATTGAACATCGCATATAGAGATACAGCCGTATCGGAAAGGACAATCTATGAACTGGAACAATTATCTTTCAACTATGACACAAACATTACCCCCTTCTGGGATTCGCAAATTTTGGGAAAAAGCCATGGCTATGGACGATGTCATCTCCCTCTGCGTGGGGGAACCCGATTACATACCTCCTCAACCTGTGCTAGATGCATTGGTAGCCAGTGTGGAGCGAGGGGAAACAAACTACTCCCCCAATGCTGGTATCTTGCCACTACGCGAAGCTATTAGCAATTGGTATAACCGCCGTTACCACGTACACTACGACACGGATGAAATGATGCTTACTATCGGTGCTAGTGAAGCCATCGATTTATCCTTGCGTGCCCTCTTAAACGAAGGCGATGAAGTGCTCATCCCGAATCCATCCTATGTAGCTCATCAAGCAGAGGTCCACATGTGTGGTGGCAAGGCTATACCTGTACCGACGCATTTAGAAGATGGCTTCAAACTTCGTGTAGAAGAGTTAGAAAAGCTTATAACGGACAAAACAAAGGCTATTTTGATGTGCTATCCAAGCAATCCTACAGGAGCCATCATGGACTATGAAGATCTATTGCCTATCGCCGAGTTCGCGAAAGCCCATGATCTAATCATCATCTCCGATGAAATTTACTCGGAGCTCACCTACCACAAGGACCATGTATCTATGACGTCCTTGCCGGGCATGAAAGAGCGCACTATCATCTTAAACGGTTTCTCCAAGTCCTATGCTATGACAGGTCTTCGCATCGGCTTCCTTTGTGCACCTTCTGAGTTTATTACAGCTTGCATTAAATTGCACCAGTACAGCATCGTTGCACCTGCTACACCAGTACAACACGCTGCCATCGTAGCTCTAAACGAATGCGACGACTCCGTTATCGCTATGCGACAAGATTACTTAGAACGACGTGACATGATCGTGAAAGGCTTCCAAGACATGGGCCTACCAATTGCCGTTCCAGAAGGAGCTTTCTATGTGTTCCCAGACATTTCTCAAACTGGTCTGTCCGACGAAGATTTCTGTGAACAATTACTAGAGCAACAACATGTGGCCGTTGTACCAGGGTCTGCCTTCGGCACCTGCGGTGCTAACCGCATTCGTTGTTCCTATGCGTCCTCTAAGGAAACTATCCAAGAGGCATTACGTCGTATTAAGTTATTTTTAGATACTGTCCATAATTAATATATACATAAAACAACATTGGGAAATAAATGTACTCATAGCAATTTTCTTCTATTGTATATGGTACTATCTATGTATGTATCACCTTATTCATGGAACCGCTTAATTGCTTTATACCTTATCCTAAATAATATTTAAATAGCTATTCATACCATAAAAGGGTTGTACCAACACTACTACAGTAGTTCGGTACAACCCTTTTTCTATCTCTTCGATATGTAATTAAGCACGTTCACAAGAGGCTGTCGTAATATACACAGAGTTGTTTTCCACTTCGAGGAATCCCCCAGGAAGGATAAACTCTTCACGTTTGCCCTCATGGTCAATGCGAATTGCCCCTGGCGCCAAAGCGCTCACTAAAGGCATATGATGTGGTTGGATACCAAACTCTCCATCAAGAGCTTTTCCTACCACCATCGTTGCGTCTCCAGAAAACACTGTTTCATCAGGAGTAATAATTGTTACATGCATGGTACTCATAGATTATTCTCCTTTCCCTAACATGTCCCTTCCTTTGGCAACAGCTTCATCGATAGTTCCCACCATGTAGAAAGCACTTTCAGGTAAGTCATCATGTTTACCTTCTAAGATTTCACGGAAACCACGCAATGTTTCTTTCAATGGCACATATTTACCAGGACTGCCTGTAAATACTTCGGCTACGAAGAATGGTTGACTCAAGAAACGTTGAATTTTACGAGCACGAGCTACGGTCAATTTATCCGCTTCAGACAATTCTTCCATACCTAAGATGGCAATGATATCTTGTAAATCTTTGTATTTTTGAAGTACTTCTTGCACGCCACGAGCTACGGAGTAATGTTCTTCCCCTAATACTAATGGATCCAAGATACGGCTTGTGGAATCCAATGGATCCACGGCTGGGTAAATACCAAGTTCTGCAATGGAACGAGACAATACTGTAGTAGCATCCAAGTGAGCAAATGTGGCTGCTGGTGCTGGGTCAGTCAAGTCATCGGCAGGTACATACACGGCTTGTACAGACGTAATGGAACCTTCTTTTGT
Organism: Veillonella sp. VA137; assembly: GCF_003992015.1. Classification (GTDB taxonomy): domain Bacteria; phylum Bacillota; class Negativicutes; order Veillonellales; family Veillonellaceae; genus F0422. The sequence goes on along the minus strand of NZ_RQVK01000012.1, from coordinate 34,485 downwards.
CGATGTAATACGTTCTTGTAATGCCCCTACGTCATTGGCCAATGTTGGTTGGTAACCAACGGCAGATGGCATACGACCTAGCAAGGCGGATACTTCGGAACCAGCTTGGATGAAACGGAAAATGTTATCTACGAATAACAACACGTCTTGTTGTTGTACATCACGGAAATATTCCGCCATTGTCAAACCTGTTAAAGCTACACGCATACGAGCTCCAGGAGGCTCATTCATTTGCCCATATACAAGAGCTGTTTTGGACAATACGCCAGACTCTTTCATTTCATTCCAAAGGTCATTCCCTTCACGGGTACGTTCACCAACGCCTGCGAATACGGAGTAACCACCATGTTCTGTAGCGATGTTATGAATCAGTTCCATGATTAGAACTGTTTTACCTACACCGGCACCGCCAAATAGACCGATTTTACCACCTTTTACATATGGTGCAATTAAGTCTACAACTTTAATACCAGTTTCTAAAATATTAGTTTCTGGCGCTAATTCATCAAATTTTGGAGCAGCACGGTGAATTGGCCAGTATTCATTCACTTTCACTTCTGCTGGATCGTGGTCTACTGTTTCGCCTAATACGTTGAAAATACGACCTAATACACCATCACCAACAGGAACGGAAATAGCGGCACCTGTGTCCACTGCTTCCATACCACGAGTCAATCCATCAGTGGAACTCATGGCTACACAACGAACTGTGTCATCCCCTAAATGTTGCATCACTTCTACAACAATCTTAGATGCTTGTTCGTCGCCTTTTGTAATAGTAATTGCGTTGTAAATAGCAGGCAATTCACCTTTTGGAAAGACTACGTCTACCACCGGTCCAATAACCTGAACTACTTTACCTATATTTGTACTCATATACGAGATACTCCTTTATCTATTATTGCAATGCGTTTGCACCGCCTACGATTTCAGAAATTTCGTTAGTAATACCTGCTTGGCGCAACTTATTGTATTCTAAGTGCAAGGTACCAATCAATTCGCCTGCATTATCTGTAGCGGATGTCATGGCCGTCATACGGGCACCTAATTCACTAGCCGCCCCATGTAGCAATGCATTATATACAGTGCTTTCCACATAGGCTGGCAACAATTGTTCCAATACAGACCCTTGGTCCGGATAGAATAAACTTTCACCGGCCTCTGCTGCATCGGACTCTAATGAAAGAGGTAATAAGCGCTCATGAGTCACTTCTTGCAATAAGGAGTTCACAAACTTAGTGTATACCAATACCACTTCATCCACCTCACCAGACAAGAACATTGTTTTTACTTGTTCCACAATGTCTTGGGCATGATGAAAGCCTGGTTTATCAGAAAAACCTTGCAAATCAGATACTACAGAATAGCCATGGCCTGTGAAATATTCCGTTGGCTTGCGGCCCACTGTAAATAAACCATAGGCATCTGTTGGCGCATCCTTGAGCAAGGATTGCACGTATTTAATGATATTACTAGTATAAGCACCAGCCAAACCTTTATCCGCACCTACCACCACATAGGCTACCTTATTCACAGGACGAACTGTGAGTAGCGGTAAATCTGCGCCCCCATCTATAGAGGACATGCTTTGATGCAGCATGTGGCGGAGACGTTCAGTATAAGGTTCAGTACCTTTCGCTTTTTGTTGTGCACGACGTAGACGAGCAGATGCTACCATCTTCATAGCTTTTGTAATTTGCTGCGTATTAGTGACACTTTTTATACGCTTGCGTAAGTCTTGTGCACTACTCATAGATTACGCCTCCTCTGGTAATAATTCGTGAGTAGCACCAAAGACATCAATACATTCTAAAATCGCTTGTTGCAATGTTTTTTCTGTATCTTCTTCTAATTTCTTAGTATCTCTAATTGATGCTAATACATTGGCATAATTACCATGTACATAGTGTAATAAAGCATCTTGGAATGCTGGTACATCATGCACAGCTAATCGTTTGAAATAGCCATTAATACCTGCATATAAACATACCACTTGTTCTTCTACTTTTAACGGAGAGTATTGTGGTTGTTTCAACATTTCAGTTAAGCGTTCACCACGATCTAATTGTGCTTTTGTGGAGGCATCTAAATCGGAACCGAACTGGGCGAAAGCCGCTAATTCACGATATTGTGCCAATTCCAAGCGCAATTTACCAGCTACTTGTTTCATCGCTTTAATTTGCGCACTACCACCTACACGAGATACGGATAAACCTACGTCAACTGCTGGACGAACGCCAGAGTAGAACATATCTGTACCCAAGAAAATTTGTCCATCGGTGATGGAGATTACGTTCGTTGGGATATAGGCAGATACGTCACCTGCTTGTGTTTCGATAATTGGTAAAGCTGTAATAGATCCGCCACCCAATTCATCAGATACTTTTGCCGAACGTTCCAATAAACGAGAATGTAAGTAGAACACGTCACCAGGGTACGCTTCACGTCCTGGAGGACGACGTAACAACAAACTCATTGCACGATAGGCAGCAGCTTGTTTTGTTAAATCATCATATACGCAAAGTACATGTTTACCTTGGTACATAAAATGTTCACCCATAGCTACCCCAGAATATGGTGCTAAGTACTGCATAGGAGCCCCTTCAGAAGCACCAGCAGACACAACGATTGTATAGTCCATAGCCCCTGCTTCTTCTAATTTTTGTACTACACGAGCTACAGTAGATTCTTTTTGACCAATCGCTACATAGATACAAATCACATCTTGTCCTTTTTGGTTCAAGATCGTATCAATAGCAATCGCTGTTTTACCAGTACCACGGTCACCAATGATCAACTCCCGTTGACCACGACCGATTGGTACCATCGCATCAATGGCTTTCAAACCAGTTTGCATTGGCTCAAATACAGATTTACGATCTGCAATACCAGGTGCTGGGTATTCTACAGGACGATATGTTTCTGCCACAATTTCACCTTTACCATCGATAGGTTGACCAAGGGCATTCACAACACGACCAATTAAGCCATCTCCTACAGGAACCTGCATGATGCGGCCTGTACGGCGCACTTCATCGCCTTCTTTAATCAAGAAGTCATTACCTAGGAGAACGGCGCCTACATTATCTTGTTCTAAATTGAGTACCATGCCATATACGCCATGAGGTAACTCTAACAATTCGCCAGCCATGGCTTTTTCAAGACCGTAGATATGCGCAATACCGTCCCCTACTTCCAGAACAGTTCCTACGTCATCTACGTTTAATTCAACATTATAGTCCTGAATCTGCTGTTTAATAATGGCAGTAATTTCTTCAGGCGTCATTTTCATAATTAACCATTCACCCCAATCTTATTGGTACTTGCATTAAGCAATGATTTTTTTAATTCTTCCAATCGTCTAGCCATACTTCCATCAATCCGAGTGTCTCCCACTTGAATGACCATGCCACCTAAGATGGATGGATCCACATGTTCTTCGATGACACATTCTTTGCCAGTGATCTCTTGTAACTTACGCAATACTTTTTCCCGCATTGCCTCTGAAAGTGGTTCTATAACCGTTACTTTCGCTTCCAAAATACCGCGACTTTCACGGGAGCGTTTTACGTAAGCACGAGCTGTTTCCATGATATAGGGACTGCGACGGCGGTCCACCATAACATTGAGAAAATTCATAATCAATGGATGCACTTCACTACCAAAGATTTGTTGTAAAATTTTCTTTTTTCCCGCTACTTCTAACATAGGATTGATTAAAATTTGGCGTAATTCCTCATGGGTGGAAAATAAATCTTGCACATAGGAAAGATCTGTATCAAATTGTGGTAACAAACCTGATTCCTGTCCTAATTCAAATATAGCGGAGCTATATGTTTCTGCAATTCTTTCTACACTCATCGTATCACGACCTTATAGTTGTACTATCAAGTTTTGCAATGGTATCCTCTACAAGAGCTACATTATCAGCACTGGAAAAGTCTTTTCCAATTAACTTACCAGCCACTTGTACAGACAAATTCACAACTTCTGCGCGGATTTGTTGCATTGCTTTTTCCCGTTCCCGTTCAATTTCTTGGCGGGCGATTTCTTTTTCTTTCACTAGTTGAGCTCGTAACTCTTTGATTTGTGCTTGTGATTCTGCTTCTGCTTGTTGTTTTGCGGTCTCGATAATCCCTTGTGCTTCTTTACGAGCTTCTTGCAATTGCGCTGTATATTCAGCTTTCAACGCAGCCGCTTCTTCTCTAGCTTGTTCTGCACTGGTAAGATCATTCTCAATGCGACGTTTCCGTTCTTCCATGGTTTGCAATAACGGTTTATACGCATACTTTGCTAAAATCAACACTAGCACAATAAAGTTCAAAATCTGAAGTACGAGTGTGCCGTTTAAATCTACCAACGGTCATACCTCCTCTTAGCTAATGTCTATTATTTAAGTAAGTCTACCAATGGGTTTGCGAACACTAATACAATCGCGATAACTGCTGCGATAATAGGCACCGCTTCGATTAAGCCTACAGAAATTAACATATTTGTAAATAATTTACCAGATTGTTCTGGTTGACGAGTCATACCTTCTAAAGCTTTACCAGATACAAGACCGTCACCAATACCTGCACCAATCGCAGCTAAACCAATTGCTAAACCAGCGCCAATGGCAGAACCAACCAATACATACGCTTTTGCTAATAATAATTCCATTATGATTTCCTCCTAAACTATTAATGTCCATCTCCAATTGTCATCCCCAAATACGAGGTAACGAGCATGGCAAAAATAAACGCTTGAATAATACCGATTGCTAGACTAAAGGCTAACCATACGATAGGAAGTACATAGGGTACCAAGGCATATAATAATTCTAAAAGAATTTCTCCCGCTAGTATGTTACCAAACAAACGGAAGGCTAATGTGACAGGTTTCGCTATTTCTTCCATTAAGTTGATGATGATAAATAATTTAAATGGCTGCACAAAATGCTTAAAATAGCCAATTCCTTTGACTTTCAAGCCTACAATCCATACAAGAATTGAGCTTGAAATGGCTAATCCCAAGGTGGTGTTAATGTCATTTGTTGGCGATGCCAAGATATGCGGACTTGGAATCAAGCCCAATTCATTACTCACCAAAATAAACAGAAAATACGTAAATAGGATGGAGCTTAAAAACTTCCACTGATTGCCTAGGTTCGTTTTAAACTGACCAGTCAATCCTTCTAGCACGCCTTCCATCACATTTTGAATCCCCTGTGGTACCATGGCCCGTGACCGTGTAGCTAATAGTGTGACTACAATAATGATTGCCATCACTAACCACGTCATGTATAGCGTATCCATATTAAAGGATATGCCCATCCATTGAACAACATGATGATGCCCTGCATGTAACTCCATATTCCCACCCCCTTTCACATAGATGATTCCCTATTACGTTGACGTACATACATACTATACTCAACATATTGCATAGGAACAAACACACAGATTCCGCCTAGTACACCTTTCATGGAAATAGAAGGGATCTGCGTGCTTATGCCTACTAACAATACGATTAAGCTAAACCGACTCATAACACCAATCCAAACTCGACGTTTCACATCGTCTAAGGTGGCGCCTTTCATCTTGTAGGTTTGAAAGGCTAAATACAAGAAATATACAACATATGTCATCATGCCCCATAGCCAACCCGTGATGTGCTGAGTCCAGTCCAGTATCCATAACACGACTACACCTAGTATAGCCACTGACAGTATCCATCGGCAATGACTTTTGATATAGGTTATATATTCTTTCATACAGTCTCCTTACATACACTGACGTATGACACCGTAGAGGCCTAGAAATCCACCGATTAATCCACCTAGGAGCACGCCCCAAGGGTGCGTTCCCACATAGTGATCAATGGCATAACCAAGACCCATACAGATACCGATAGAACAAAGTATGGTAAATCCCGTAGTTGATGCTTTGGAGATAGCCATCCATAGATCTGATTTTTCTTTCCCCATAGACATACCTCCTATACCTCTAACATCGTAGATTATACCACCAATGAAAACAATTTTAACAATATATAAATTTTATATCTATCAAAACTTTCCATACGATTTGATTCAAAACCGTGTACATTCCTCAATTACACAGTCAATGAAAGTAGCTATCAACTTAATTATAACTAGAATGCATACATCGACTATTATTTTCCAAAGGACGATGGTTTTTCTTGATGCTCAAAAAATTCATGCCGTAAGGCTTGTACAATTCGTTCTGATGCTAATCCATCCCCATAAGGGTTCACTGCATTTGACATAGTAGTATACATTTCTGCATTCGTAATTAACTCTTTAGCTGTGGAGTATACAGTTGCTTTATCAGTGCCCACTAATTTTACTGTACCTGCTTGGACTGCTTCAGGTCGCTCTGTGGTATCACGAAGAACTAGTACAGGTTTACCCAAAGATGGCGCTTCCTCTTGAATACCACCAGAGTCTGTCATAATAAGGTAGGTCCGATCCATTAAGTTTGCAAATGGTTCATATTCCAATGGCTCAATCAAATGTACACGCGGCATATCACCTAGTACCTCTTGTACAATACTGCGTACCTTTGGATTTCGGTGCATAGGGAAGATAACTTCTACCTCTTCATGTTCTCCAATAATATCACGAATTGCCTCATACACATTGCGCATTGGATCGCCTAAATTCTCACGACGATGAGTGGTCACCAAAATAACCTTTTGGTTCACGTAATCAATTTTGTTCAGCAACTCTTCCTTGAATGTATACTCTTCCTTCACCGTTGTACGTAATGCATCAATAACCGTATTTCCTGTTACATACAAGTGATCTGGATTAATATTTTCTTTCAATAAGTTTGCTTCTGATGTAGTGGTAGGTGCAAAATGGTAGGTCCCAATAGCACCGGTCAACTTACGATTCATCTCCTCAGGAAATGGAGAGTAAATATTACCCGTCCGAAGACCTGCCTCCACATGCCCAACAGGAATCCCCTCATAAAATGCCGCTAGCGCCCCCACAAAAGTAGTGGTCGTATCGCCATGAACAAGCACCACATCAGGCTTTGCTTCTTTCAATACCTCTTGCAGTCCCATTAAGGCACGACAAGTTACATCATACAAGGTCTGTCCTTGACTCATAATATTTAAATCATAATCAGGTGTTATAGAAAACAAATGCAACACCTGATCTAACATTTCTCTATGCTGTGCCGTTACCGTAACGATGGACTCCATATCAGGCGCTGCTTCCAAAGCCTTAACAACTGGTGCCATCTTTATTGCCTCAGGACGTGTCCCAAATATGGTCATGACTTTTAACATAGTACCTCCCACATATTTCGTTTACTTCCTTTACCATGAAAGCCGTCATATACAAACTTTCCTAAATCACTTTATTAAGCTTTTTCAATTATCTCTATTGTATCATGTACAAGCCTTCCATACTAGTAGAAACTGCAAAGAAGTATATCCAAACAAAATACCATGCCCCATTCCCTCACAGAACGAGCAAACACTAGGCAAAACGCCATAAGCGTAAGCGACATGGCGTAATATACTTAATTCTACAAACACTAGAAAGCGTGGCACCCCCTCTCCTACAGAGTGAGCAAACACTAGGCAAAACGCCTTTAGCCGCGAAATAGATTATCTAAGGCATATGGCATTTCATTACTAACATTAAGAAAACGCAAAAAGACCGCGGTATGTTCCTGAACAAACATTATGAAATACCGTTTGTGAAGGAATATGCCGCGGTCTTAATTTATGAAGTAATAAAAAACGCCATATGCCCCTCAGAAAATCTTCTGAGGGACTCCTGGCGTTTTGCATAGCTATTTACGAACGTCGTTGTCTTTGGATATAATCCCAATTTTTGTTGCGGTCCACACACATGCACAAAGTATAACAAGCACTAGCAAGACTCCGATAACAAAGTTTGCTTTTGCCGCCACGATAGACACGCAACCTAAGAGTGCCGTAATGGCATACATGAGCAACACTGCTTGTTTTTGTGTGAGCCCCATCGCCAGTAGACGATGATGCAAATGTCCTTTATCTGGTTGGAATACAGGGCGTCCATTAATACGTCGACGTACAATGGCAAATAAAGTATCTAAAATTGGTAATCCTAACACAATCACAGGTACCACCAATGCCACAGTCGCTGCCGTTTTTACACTACCCATGACAGAGATAGCTGCCATGGTATAACCCAATAGCATACTGCCTGTATCACCCATAAATATTTTGGCAGGATTAAAGTTGTAGCGCAAGAATCCGCAAGCCGCCCCAGCTAATGCCAAAGTAATGCAAGCCAATTCGATTTGCCCCATTTGCAAAGTCACGATACAAATCGTAATACACGCAATGAGAGAAATCCCTGCTGCCAATCCATCTAATCCATCAATGAGATTCACAATATTCGTAAACCCTACAATCCAAAATACCGTTAACGGTATAGCAAAATATTCTAAATACAATAGATGGTCACCAATGCTAATAAAATGCACCGCATTGCCAAACAGTGGCAACATAAGAGCCGCCAAAATTTGTCCCATCAATTTTGTTTTGGGACCAATTTGCTTAATATCGTCCCAAATCCCTACTGCTACTAGGATAATTGAACCTACAATCAATCCTTTGATAGAAGACACATCTTTCACACTATACAGCAAAGATACCATATAGCCAATATAGATGGCCAATCCACCTAATCGTGGAATTGACACTTGATGCACCTTACGTGCATCTGGTTTATCAATAGCACCTACCTTAACAGCAAATTGTTTCACCAAAGGTGTGCAAATATACGTTACTACGAGAGCAATGACAAAGGCCCATAAATATACTGTCATTCCACCACCTCCATACGTGGTATTTCATGATTATAACAAATGATTGTCAATAGTCTGTTATTCGAATACTTAGTTCATTGTATATAGACCATATTTATTAATTATATCAGTTAAACACAGGACATACAAGAACAGACTCAGTAAGTACATGGACTCCCTTCTCTTCATGGACATGTTAAAGACGGTTACCAACTAAACAGATTTTGTTACTAACCCTTCAATAATGTGTTTACCATCTTCCATCAGCTGCGCCAGCCCTTCTTCGCCTAAATAGGACTCTGCATACATTTTATATAAGTTTTCTGTACCTGATGGTCGTGCTACAAACCAACCTGTATCTGTCACAATTTTAACACCATCGATAGGTTGTTCTTCAAACAAAGAGGTCGTACGAATATCTAGAATCGGACTGCCTCCTAATTTTGTCATAGCCACATCACTAGGTTTCATACCTTTTAAAGCACTTTTTATTTCCGCTGTGCAAGGCATATCCACACGTTGGAACACCGGTGTTCCCCATTGCGCCGTCACATCTACATAGTGCTGTGCTGGAGTTTTCCCTGTAGTGGCTACCATTTCCACAGCTAACAGACCTAGAATGATGCCATCTTTATCTGTAGTCCATACAGTTCCATCTTGTTGCAAGAAGGACGCTCCTGCACTCTCCTCAGCTCCAAGACCAATGCGTCCATCAAATAATAAAGGCGCAAAATATTTAAACCCTACTGGCACTTCATACACGGGATGATTAGAGTCTTTGCAATAGGCATCCATCAAGCCAGTAACAACGGCTGTTTTACCAATACCTTTCCCTTCCCACGGACGAGTTTCATTCAAATATTTAGCAGCTACTACTAAATATTGATTTGGTGCTAACAAACCTTCTTCTGTGACAATGCCATGACGATCATAATCCGGATCATTTCCAATAGCTAGCACATGATCACCTAAATGTTTCGCCACCTCTGCCATAGCATATGGGGAAGAACAGTCCATACGAATCGCTCCATCATGGTCATAGGACATAAAACTAAATGTTGGATCATAGTCACTATTAATAATGGTAAAATTTAGATTATACTCCTCAGCAATGGCATGCCAATAGGCTCCTCCACTGCCACCTAACGCATTAATTAACACCTTTGGATTGGCTTCTTGGATTGCTTTCATATTGATAATCTGCGGCAATTCTTTTACATAGACCATTTTAAAATCATATGGTTCTAGATATTGTCCCGCTTCCTCTACAGAAATCGCAGCAGGTGCTACTGCTTTCTCTTCTTCATGATGACAGCAACCACAATGAGCACTTTCATGAACGCCCACTAGATGATGAAAAGAAAATCGTTGAATGCTATCCAACCCTTTTTGTAAATATTCATTAGCCAAAGCTTCAATCCGTTTAGTTACTACTGTATCTGCTGGACCCCCATGAGGTGGGTTATATTTTATGCCACCATGTTCTGGCGGATTATGTGACGGTGTAATAATAATACCATCTGCTACATTATCTTTCGGTGTATTTGCATTGTGTCGCAAAATAGCACGAGATACACTTGGAGTAGGTACAAATTCACGATGTGCGTCCACGCGTGTTTTCACACGATTTCCCAACAAGACTTCAATAGCTACTTGCAAGGCTGGCTGTGATAAGGCATGTGTATCTTGTCCAATATAACAAGGTCCTGTGGCGCCAAATTCTTGGCGTACATCACAAATCGCTTGTACAATGGCTGCCACATGGAGTTCATTAAAGGTCCCTTTGGATGCAATCCCTCGATGTCCAGACGTACCAAAGCTTACTCGTTCTTCTAAAGTCTCATGATTAGGAACAATGCGAAAAAAGTCTTTCACAATTGTATCTACATTAATAATATCTTCTTTTTTTACAGGTTGTCCTGCCAATGGATGTACCATATTATTGTTCCTCCTTATGCTCTTGGGAAGGGATTTCATGTCTTGCCATTTGCACTTCATGAATCATTTGCTCTGCTTCAGCCGCTTTCACTGGATCACAGGTTTGCAATACCCGTTCTACAGCACCATTAGTAGACCTTGCCGAGAAACCTGTGCCGATAACCTCTGCTGCATCCGTAATGACCATAAATGCTGTTGGATCTTCCGCTTCTACGGCAGCTTTCAAGCGAGCCACTTGCAATAAACTTACTACTACCATAATAACCTGTTTAGGCTGATGTGTATAGGCGCCTTCTCCATTCAAAATCGTAGCACCACGACCAATTTTATCAATGATTAAATTACAAATCGTCACTGGTTTATAGGAGATGATAAACATCGCCTTTCGTTGGTTAAATCCAGTAATTACCTTATTGGTTACCATCGCTGCTAAATAGGTACTAATCAAAGTAGTCGCTGCCGCTTCAATATTAATAACAATAGCACCAACAATAAGAATCATCATGTTGATACCGAATAAGATACTTCCAATTTGTAGTCCAAAGCGATTGCGAATAATCATAGCAATGGGATCCATACCACCCGTATTACCGCCGCCACGATAGACGATACCAAGTCCTAATCCAGAAAATAAGCCCCCTAAGATACCTCCAATAATTGGATTATGGGTTAATTCCAACGTCGCCAATGGAGCCAATAGATTAATCAAGGTCGACATAATAATGGTACCTAATATGGTAATTCCTAGGTGCCAACGTCCTAACCATCTCCATGCCGCGTACAACACTGGTATATTCAAAAGAAAGTTAATAGAACCTAAACTTACTATACCTTGTGTCACATAATAAATAATCAAGCTAAGACCGCTAATACCTCCACTCAATAATTTGTGAGGTACAATGAATCCCTGCACCCCTACTGCAAACACAGTAGAGCCAAGAATAATATGTATAATGGCTTTCACCGTACTTAAATATTTGGGTTTGTTTAACATAATTCCACCTATTCTATCACTACTTTCATCACCATTTTACCATAAGCAAAAAGCTGCCACATTACAAGGATAATGTAACAGCTTTTTAGTATGTATTAGACCGCTTATGGTATAATACGATATACTATTCTGCTAGGGCAATCACTTCTACTTCTACTAAGAAGTTAGCTGGTAATGTTTTGACTGCCACACAACTACGAGCTGGTTTAGAGGTAAAATACTCAGCATAAATAGCATTAAATTTAGCAAAGTCACCCATATCTGCTAAAAAGCATGTTGTTTTTACAACTTTAGAAAAATCAGTGCCTGCTTCTTTTAAGATAGCTTCGATGTTTTTCATCGCTTGCAACGTTTGTGCTTCCACGCCACCTTCTACTAGAGCGCCTTGTGCTGGATCAATACCGCCTTGACCAGAGATAAACACAAAACCATTTGCTTTGTAAGCTTGAGAGTATGGTCCTAATGCTGCTGGTGCTTGCTCTGTATACACTTGTTTCATAGTTGTCCCCTTTCATTACCATAAGACATTTATAATATACCATTAGTATAGCATGTAATGGTATCGAAGTGTAGCTATTTTTCATACTTCTATTGTACTTTATTTGCATACCTCTATAAGGAGTACCTATATGTCTATTATTTATACTACTTATGAAAGCCCTTTGGGCACTCTTACACTATATGCCACCGCATCCGCCTTAGTAGGACTCACATTTCCAACTCAATCTGTAAATTTTCAAGCCCCAGTGGTCATAGATGAAACAATTTCCTCCCCCATTTTACAACAAACTAGCCAGTGGCTAGATCAATATTTCGCTGGACAAGTCCCAACTATGACAATCCCCTTAGCACCACAGGGTACCACATTCCAAGAAAAAGTATGGTCCCACTTACAGCATATTCCCTACGGCACATCCCTTACCTACGGCGAGCTAAGCCAACGTGTATTTAACTCACCCACACCCAAAGGAGCCCAAGCCATCGGATCCGCTATTGGCGCTAATCCTATTTCTCTTATTATTCCCTGCCACCGTGTCCTAGGCAAAGGAAAAGCCCTCACGGGGTATACCGGAGGGCTGTCCATTAAACGAGCTTTGCTATCCATTGAACATATCGATTTTATAGATAAGTAGGCTTACTTAATATGTTGTAACATCTCTAGGAAGTACGGCTTAAAGAATGTTCCTTCCACTTCACTAGTTCCCATTACAATCGTTGTTAAATACTCTGGCGTTCCCACTAATGCTATCCGCAAAAAGGCAGGGTATTGAACCCCTTTTATATCATAGGTCATAGTTCCCGCAGTTGTCATCGTACCATATTTACTATTTGGTAACGTATGTAATGGCTCTAAATTCCGTAATCGTATTTTTGATGGAATCTTATTCTGAGAATAATCAATATCTCTATCTTCTAGAATATTAACATGATATTCCTTTAAAAAGGCATTCGTGTCATTTGTAAACGCCTCCATTTTCGCAGGTGAAAATCCCTCTTTTCCATATGATTCTAATGAACTCATCAGCAACTCTTTAGGCAGTGGAAATACAAGAACCCAAGCTGTATTTACACCATACTGATCCGCACCTTGCAATTCATAGACATCCATATAACGACCTAGCTTAAGTCCTTCTTTCATGTTCTGCATTCGTGCATAGTCCTTCACTTTACCAACGGTAGTACCCACTGTACCTAGGTTAGCATACATATATCCTTTTCCTACCTGAGCTAACTTTGAAGAAGACAATTGTTTAACAGTAATCTCTGGCCCTATTGTCTGCCGCAAATCGATCAATGGATTCTGCTCTAGTAGTGCATCGAACTCTGCCATGATTTCGTCACCAGTTGGACGTTTTTTCTCGGTATCTAAGATAGTGCCTGAAGGAACTCCTACTTTCCCCTTTGCCATTGGCTTAGTACTAGCTATTGCACTATAGGTATCATCATGTACCTGTGCAGACACTTGCCCATAGCCCATCATAAGGCTAGTTACTAGGATAGCCAGTCCCGTTTGTTTCCAAAATTTCATTGACTTATTCTCCCTTCACACCTAACAGACTCTTGATAACAGGATTCCAATAGGCTCTCGATGTATCAGCCGTTGTGATCCATGTGATAGATACCCCATCTTGACCATACCGTCCTACAAAACTAATATACGCAGGTAACACAAATCCATCTACATCTAATTGTACTCTACCATGCGTATACAACCCCTTATCACCTTGTAGGCGCACAGGTTTCATCATCTCTCCATCCAGAAATCTTACGTTTACCAGTGGTAATACGGCTCTCAAAATCTCAGTACTACTGAACTCTGGCTTAGTACTTATAACGAAGGGAGCTAAAGCGGCGCCATTCTTTTCTAACCGCTTTCCTCTCATAAGATCCACATTGTAAAGTCCAATATTTTGTACTTCTTTCACTGTTTTGTTATATAATGTTTCCCCTACAAATTGTGGCGCTATCGTAGTTCCTTTATATTTTATCTTCCACACTTCAGCCGCTTCTGCACCTGTCATATGAAGGTGTATCAACTCTGCCGTATGTAAGCCCCGCTCATCACGCCCTTGCAACTGATAGCGTTGACCACGTTGCATTACGTTTTTGACAATTGTATCTAGCACCTTAGCCTCTGTTTCATCTATATGCCAATCATTAGAAGGTACTATACTAACTGTATCTTCTTTTTTTATAAAACCTTCCATTAAATCATCATGATTAGCTACCGAAATATGGCTAGGTAACTCTACACTGCTTTGCCCATCCAATGCAATTGATGCTGCATTTCCTGAAAGCATCGTCCCTACTAATGCCACACTAGCCATCACACATTTCCAATTCATAATAACTCCTTTCTAACTAGGCTCCCCCACTTTTTCCAACAACAATTTAGATTTCAACTGATGCAATTCTTCGCTGATGTTGACTTTCACCTCTGGTGCTCGGCGAAGTCGCAAAAATTCTGGCCATAGCAATTGAATTTGTTCTTCTCCATAGGCTTTCACTTGTGCCAAGGTTGGTACATCGTACACTAATTCTCCATCTACGAAGATAGGTACTAATAATTCTTGTACTCTGAAAGTATTTGCTTTTAACACTGTTTGTTTCCATGGATGAAGCGGATTTTTAAACACATAGTCCTGTGTGGTGTCCACTGTTTCGTGGTCCAAACAAATTAAATCACCGATGAGTTTGTTATTTCGTGTATTGATGAGGCGTAATACCTTTTTCTTGCCAGGATTCGTCACTTTCTCAATATTGTCAGAAAACTTCATGGCTGGCATAAAGGTATCCCCTTCCCATTGACCTGCTAATTTGTATACACCACCTAAGGCTGGTGTTTCATCGGCAGTAATCAATTTAGTGCCTACACCCCACGCTGTAATGGCTGCCCCTTGTTGTTTCAAGTCTGCAATTTTGTATTCATCTAGATCATTGGTAGCAAAAATTAATGCCTCTTTAAACCCTGCCTCATCTAGCATCTTACGAGCCTCGATGGATAAGTACGCTAAATCGCCACTGTCTAAGCGAATGCCATAGATAGGTGGCATCGTGCCCCCACGACGTTCACGAATCTCTTGGAACACTTGGATGGCCGCAGGCACACCTTTATGTAGTGTATTATATGTATCCACTAAGAACACCAAATTATTTTCGTATTGGGCTGCATACGCACGGAATGCATCAATTTCAGTAGGAAAACTCATGACCCAACTGTGTGCCATAGTCCCTACAGGTCGCATACCGTACAAAGCAGCACTGTACACATCACTAGTGCTATCAAATCCACCTATGAAAGCCGCTCTAGCACCTTGCACGGCAGCACTCACACCTTGCGCTCTTCGCATACCAAACTCTGCTACTCCATCCTTGTCAATAACAGATCGGATACGGCGGGCTTTGGTCGCAATCAAGGACTCATGATTTAAAAACATCGATAATGCAGTTTCCAATAAAATCGCCTCATCCTTGGCAGATTCTACTCGAAGTAACACTTCCCCTGGGAATACCACAGATCCTTCTGGGGCCGCATAGATTGTTCCCGTAAAGCGAAACGTGCTTAGGTATGTCAAGAATTCTTCTGTAAACACACCAGTTTGACGTAAATAGGTAATATCGTCCTCAGAGAAACGCAAGCCTTTCACATACTCGATAACTTGTTCCAATCCAGCGACCACAGTATAGGCGCCTTGAAATGGATTGGTCCGGTAAAAGCGATCGAACACGCAACGAGTACGATGTTTGTTTTGTGTAAATAAACCTTGCATCATGGTAAATTGATACATATCTGTTAATAGAGCATGTGTAATCATGAATAACTCCTGTTCTTATAGGTCTACCCTATAGCATACTAAGCACTTTTCTATGACAATTTGAATACTATGCCTATCGTCTACTTCCTTCTATTATACTCTACTATTACATTTCATGTATAATTGTTTTTCTCCTTATTGTTTGTCATAATCTCCTATTTAGGTTAGAATGATACCATATATTATATAACTTCTAATGATGAAAGGATGACTATGAATCTGTCACAATTTTTTGCATTAATTCGCCCTCGTACCTTAACGGCTGCTTTCAGCCCCGTTGTGTTAGGGGCCGCTATGGGGGCTACGCAATTTGAAACCGTACAACCTATTTGGCTATCCTTGGTGTATACCGTAGGCATTCTAATTTGTGTGTTAAGCGCGCAAATCGCAGCCAATATTTGGAATGAGTATTTCGATTTTAAATCTGGCCTTGACCTCACACAAGCAGCTGGAAATAGTGGTTCCATCGTCCGTGATGGCATCGCCCCTACTGTGATTAAACGTTGGGGATATATGACGACTATACTTCCACTCATCTTAGGCATTGCCCTCGCTAAGGCTGTCACATGGTGGTATATTCCTGTAGGCATGCTTTGCATACTGACTAGCATCTTATACTCTGGTGGACCTAAACCCATTTCTCGTACCCCTTTTGGTGAACTCGCCTCTGGTCTTGCCATGGGGTTTGCTATCGTAGGCATAACCCTCTACGCATGGACTCACACCTTGCACTGGACCTATCTGATTCCTGCAATACCATCCACCATCTTAATCGGTGCTATTATGATGACTAACAATTTACGAGACTTTACAAACGATGCGAACCACGGTCGTCGTACCTTAGTCATTCTTCTTGGCCGTGAAAGAGGCCTCCAACTGTTACAAGGGCTCTTCCTCATTAGCTCTCTATGGATACTAATATGGACTATCTGTGGAGTTATCCCATGGCCTTCCTTAGTAGCTTTACTTTCCTTACTGCCTGCTATGAAAGTCATCCATATCTTTAACACCTATGCGGATCCAATACGGTTAAACGAGGCTATGAAATTTACTTCTATTTCTTGTACACTGTATCACTTCTTGTGGGCCATAGGACTTCTTTGTAATACAATCATATAAAACTAGCATTCTTTATGAGGGGAGTCTTTATTACTTTCATAGTAGTAGCCATCTAATTCATAGTCAATAACTATAACGCCTTAGATATATAATATATTTTACTTATAACAAAACTCTTGTTATACTAAGCAAGTAGAAATTCACTATGTAAGTACACAAAGAAAAGGAGATAAGACATGAAGAAATTATTTAGTTTAGCCGCTACGGCTGTATTAGGCGCTGCCTTATTATTAGGTGGCTGTGGTTCCACTGGCACTAGCTCCACTGGTTCCGATGCAGGTAAAACATTAAAAATTGGTGCTTCCCCAGTACCTCACGCTGAAATCCTAGAGCAAGTAAAACCAATCCTTGCTAAAGAAGGTATCAAATTGGAAATCATTGAGTTCAGCGACTATGTACAACCTAATGTATCCTTGAACGACAAAGAAATTGATGCGAACTTCTTCGCTCACATTCCTTACCAAGAAAACTTCAACAAAGAAAAAGGTACTCACATTGCAACAGCAGGTGCCGTACACATCGAGCCAATGGGCATTTACTCTAAAAAAGTAAAAGATTTGAAAGACGTACAAGATGGCGCTCAAGTAGCTATCCCATCTGATGCAACAAATGGTGGTCGTGCATTACTATTACTTTCCAAAGCTGGTTTAATCACTTTGAACGATCCTAACAGCATCTCTGCTACAGTACAAGACATCAAAGACAATCCTAAACACTTGAAGTTCGTTGAATTAGAGGCTGCTCAATTACCTCGTACGTTAGATGATTCCACAATCTCTGTGATTAACACAAACTTTGCATTAGGTGCTAATCTGAACCCAACAAAAGATGCATTATTCTTAGAAACTAAAGATTCTCCATACGTAAACATCGTATCCGTTCGTGAAGGCGATGAAAAACGTGATGAAATCGTAAAATTGATCAAAGCGCTACAAAGCCCTGAAATCAAAAAATTCATCGAAGACAAATACAAAGGTGCTATTCTTCCAGCATTCTAATGGAATCACTTAGAATAGACTCCTTCAAATAAAAATAAACACCAACAACTATCATACATACTTAACTATACAACAACAGAGGCAAGTTGATTCGCTCAACTTGCCTTTGTTCTCTTTATGTATAATACAATATAACTGTAACCCACTATATCAGCTTTCATAACTGCTAATTGTATATGTAATTATAACAGAAAAAATAACGCATACTAATATATAATAGGTTTAAACATCTGTTCAAAATAGAAAAAGGGTCCCGAAGGACCCTTTTATTATTTACGAACCATAGCTCGTAATTCTTGCATTTCTTGTTGTAATGTCACAATATCTTGACGTAAGTTATTATTTTCCTCTGTTAGAACTGTAAGTTCACGACCATAAGCTTCTTTCAGAGCTACCATTTCATCATGCAATACTAGCACAGAAGAAATAGGGCCATTACGATAGCGTTCTGGTACAGCTTTTTTCTCTGGACTATTACCAAATTTGAACGTTGCACCGCCATTCACCATAGTGTCACCACGTACCATAGATACACCAGCATGGAACATAGTAGATTCTTTAGTATAATGAGCCACACCTAATGCTACGGCATTCACATTTTTATAATGTCCTACGCCCGCCATAATTTGTGTTGGTTCTAATGGATCATATTGAATTGGTTTTAATGCAGATAATGCAGCACCTAGCGCATCGCCTCTACGACTTTCCTTGCGTAATTCTTGTAAATCACTACCAAGTTCACCAATTTGACGCTCTAATTTTTCATAGTTATGATTATCTCCTTTAGAACCACCTTCTAAAGATTTGCGGAAATCATCTTCTGTTTTATTTTCATTACCTTTGATTTCTTTCCAATATTCATAAGCAGATTTGCCTTTAGCGCCATCTTTACCGGCTTTCCCAGCATCACCTTTGTCGCCTTTAGGGCCTACTACGCCAGATTCACCTTTATCGCCTTTAGGTCCTGCTACACCGTCTTTACCGTTGGCTCCTGTAATGGCTTTGATAAAGTCATCCTGCGTTTTATTTTCATTGCCTGGCATTTTACTCCACACTTCGAAAGCAGATTTACCGTCAGCACCAGCTTCACCCTTAGGTCCTGCTGCACCGTCTTTACCGTTGGCTCCTGTAATGGCTTTGATAAAGTCATCTTGTGTTTTATTTTCGTTACCTGGTATTCCTTTCCACACTTCGAAAGCAGATTTACCATCAGCACCAGTTTCACCCTTAGGTCCTGCGATACCTTGTGGACCAGTTTCTCCACGTTCACCTTTTAGAGATGCTAGGTACTCTTCTTTTGTTTTCTCTCCGTTACCTGACATTTCTTTCCATACTTCGTAGGCAGACTTACCATTTGTACCATTCTCACCTTTAGCACCAGGATCACCCTTATCACCTTTGAAGTCAGGATCACCTTTCAACTCATCCTTATTCAAGCTGAATGTGTATGTTTTACCATATTCTCCTTCATCTTTTTCAGTGATTTTGATACCCTTTTCAGCTTTTAATACATCCTTCAAAGAAGCCGCTGTCAATACAGGGCTTGTGGTGGATGTAGCACCATCCCCTTTGCCACCAGTCGTTAAGGTTAAATGCCCTTTATCATTACTGCCTAAGGAAATATTCATCACAGGATTATCAAAATGTATACCTGTGAAAGTCGGTGCTTTCAGCATGCCAATTCGCAAGATAGAGTCTGTTGGATCCTTGTAGGTAATCAAGTTGTCAGAGCTATATAACGTTGGCGCTGCATACTCACTTTTACCATCTGGAGCTTTTGCGCCAGCTTGTGGAGCCACTCCATATACAGTATTTGCCTTACCTTGAATCTTAATTTCTTTATCCCCTGGCGTATACACACGTGTGTCCGGAGTAGCATCAGACACGGTACCATCTGCCTTAAACGGCACATCATTACCTGCCAAGATTGTATTACGTTTTTCTAAAGCTTTTAACTGCGCTACATTGACAGCGTCCGTATCTTCTCCACCAGCTGCTACATTAATGATTTGACGGGTTTTACGATAACCAGAAAGACCATTCCCTACAGATACAGCTGAGTCAGTCGCTTTCCATATGCTTCTTTCTGAACTTGGTACTGCTGCCTCTGCTGCAGCATCAGCAAAATGAGATCCATGTAAGGATGGATCATAGCCACGATTAAACGTAGAATTTACAGCCCGATCTGCATAAGAGCCTGTGCCTAATGCAACACCATTTCTAACTACTGTTTTGGAGTCCATCCCAATACTGATTCCAGCATATGCTTGGTTGCCACTTTCTCCAACTTTACTATTATGACCAATAGCTATAGATCCATTTCCATGGGTCTCTGTGTGAGCCCCTACAGCAATAGATCCAAATTGATACGCATGTGCACTATATCCCACACTGACTGACTGACTTTCATCTGAGTTTGCTGAATCACCAAGCGCAGTAGCTCCTAATGCACTAGCTCCAATTGTAGCCGCGCGACCTACTGCCACACTATTCTTACTTTCAGCTCGAGCCGAACCACCGATAGCCAACGCAGAATTTCCTGCTTTTGCACCTTGACCCACAGCTGTACTATTTTCACCTAATGTACTTGTGCCTTCCCCTATATTGACACTCCTCGTACCAGTCTTATCAATTCCAATACCAATAGCTACTGTATTTTTTGAGTTTTGACCGATTTGTACATTACGCCCAATAGCAATGGCGTTTTCACTTTCCGATTTCGCTCTTGGACCAATGGCAATCGCCCCCTCTTTTGTGGCAGTATTATTCAGTTCATTGCTATCTACACCAAGGTCACGGCTTTTAATAGAGATATATCGTGGTTTTTCTCGTTCTAAGCGATTACGAAGCACCCGTAGTTGTCCTACTGTGGCAGCATCTGTATCTTCATACCCTGCTGCTACATTCGTAATTTGACGAGTATGTTGTTTTCCATCTTTTATACCGCCTACAGACACCGCCCCATCCGTAGCATTCCAAGCACTACTTATAGCATCATTACCCGCTTTATTAGCTTCTTCTATCGCTGCTGCATAAGCCTTCTCTGCATCGACCAGATCTTGATCTACTTTAGTTTTTTGCGCATTCGCAGTTGCTATAACTGCAGCATCTTTACTTGCTTCCGCTCTTTTAACCTCTTCTTCTGCTTGTAGTACTTTATAATTAGCTTGACGAATTTTTTCATATAAGGCTTCAAGCTTTGGATTATCCGCCCCAGCTTCACCAACTTTATAATGTGTATTACTCATTGGATTATAGCCAATATAACTAGCCGTTTTCCCTGATCTATCTGCAATGGAGTTAACCCCTATAGCGACAGCTCCATCTACTGTAGCTTTAGTTTCTTTACCGATAGCTATACTATTAGTCCCTGTACTTTCACTTTGGAGACCTATGGCCACCGTAGATTCTCCAGTCCCTTTTGACTCTTTACCTATAGCTAAACTATTGGTTCCCACACTTTCACTCTGTGTACCTATAGCTATAGTAGATGCTCCAGTTGCTTTTGATCCTTTTCCTATGGCCGCAGTAGATTCTCCAGTTGCCTTAGCTTCCTTTCCAAAGGCCAAACTATTCGTTCCTATACTTTCACTTTGTGGGCCTATTGCTACGGAAGATTCTCCGTTAGCTTTCGCTTCTTTACCAAATGCTAAACTATTAGATCCTACACTTTTACTTTGTGTGCCTATGGCCACCGAAGATTCTCCATTCGCTTTAGCTTCTTTTCCTAAAGACAAGCTATTAATCCCTATACTTTCACTTTGATCCCCAATCGCTACAGACGATTCTCCGCTAGCTTTAGAATTTTTACCGATGGCAACAGCATGATTCGCTTCCACTTTAGAAGTATCCCCTATTGCGATGGCAGACGCACCATTAACTGACGCTGTGCTTACAATAGCTACAGATTTTTCTCCTGTAACTTGTCCACTCTCTACAAAATGGGAATCTCCCTCTGCATAACCTACTGCATGACTTCCCAACACTAACATACTTGCCACATACACTGCTACTTTTTGTTTCTTCATGTTGTTCCTCTCATCTTCCGATCTAGTCATCTTGCTCGGCTAGGTCTTGTATCAATCAAGTTGAAACAGAATTAATTTTAATTTATTATATACCATTTGTGTATACTATTCAAATTGAATTTTTTAAATTTTATTCATGTATGTAACATGTTCACTAGAACATATATAAAAATATTTTTAGAAGTTTCTTTACATTTCTACTCAGTTTATTTAGGGATAGCAAGCATATAATCCTTCCTATGTTCATATACATGTGATGCTGTATCTGAAATAGGACTAATTTATATGCTCACACACCCACATTATTACTAAGCTTATCCTATTTACACTCAATAACTCAAATGTAATCTTCTTATCATTTTTCACTTAATCGTTTGAATAACTCAGCAATTTGTTCTTGTTGCTTTTCATTTAACTCTTTCAATAGTTCTACCTGTTTTTCTAACCCTTTTATCGTTTTCAACTGTTCCTTTTGTACTCTAGTCTGAGCTTCTAAGGCAGACACTTTGTCTTGTAATGTGTAGGATGCACTGATAGGTCCTTGACGAAATGTGTCTTTTACAGCCGTTTCATCAGCACGTGCGCCGAATTTCCAAGTCACGCTAGCGTTCATCATAGTTTCATCTCCATGACCATTTAAGGATGCTCCTAGGTGGAACATTGTGGATTCGTTTTTGAAATGATTTACGCCCAATGCTAATGCGCTAGAACCTTTATAATGTCCTACGCCTGCAGAAATTTGAGTTGGCTCTAATGGATCGTACTGAATGGTCTGTAATCCTGCTAAGGCTGCTGCTTGTGCACCTATACGATTCATACGGTTATTCACATTCATCACCGCATTAGATACGCCTTTCAACTGAGATACATTAACCGCATCTGTATCAAGGACACCTGGTGCCACATTTGCCATCACTTGACCACCTGCAGAAATACCAGATTTCATCACTGGATTTCCATTTGCATCTACCATTGGTTTTTTTGTATTAGGGTCAACCACGATTGTTGGAGAACCGAAGGATACTACTTTCGTAGGATCTACTACTTCTCTACCATCTTTATCAATGATAGGGTTACCATTCACATCTCTTACTTTAGCCGTTTCCGGAGTTACCACCAATCCATCTGGAGTAAATGCAGTAGATTGTGCCGGTTTCACTGGTTCAGGTTTTGCATCAGCTTTTGGTTTACCATTTTCTAGGTTATCAGCTTTATAGTATTTACCATCCACTAATACTAACGGATTACCTTTTTCATCCTTAGGTGTAGGCGTGTTGAAAGTCAATCCTGTGCCAGTCAATCTAGATGTAGGACCTTCTTGGATTCTATCATTAGACACTGGATTCAATGGTTTAGCTTCTGTAGCAGGTTGACCATTAGTCACCAATTTACCAGTAGTATCTTTGATGGTACCTGCTGGATATGGTTTTCCATCAATGATGACAGTACCTTCAGGATATACTTTACCTTCTTTAACAACCGCTTTTTCAGGATAGTATTTACCATCTACTACTTTCAATGGGTTGCCTGCTTTGTCAGTTTTACTTTCAAAGTTAGCGCTGTTCAATTTATCTAAGTCTTTAGCTAATTGAACGGACAATTTACCATCTGTGTTGAATACGCCGATATTGCCTGTTGTTGTGGCATCTTTCGCTACTGGTTTACCTGTATCTTCACGGTTACCACCAGTCAATTGTACGGTAGAGTTCAATGGTTTGCTGATAGATTCGCCGTCATCACCTTGGAAACGAAGTCCGTCATCCATAGTCGCAACGTCACGAAGTTTACCATCTGTACCTTTGTATTGGATACGATCCATAGTCGGTGCATCTGCAATTGGAGATTTACCAGCTTTTGGTGTCACCACAGTGTTACCATTTTCAGTTTTCACGTCCACATCTGCTGGAGCATACCATTTACCATCATTGGCATGAACTGCATCTTTCGGTGTATCGTTCAAATCAGCTGGTGCTTTTGCTGTAGAAATATCTACTTGAGAAGCATCTTTACCATCTTTACCAGCATCTTTCAATGTTAAAGTACCTTTACCATCTTTAGCTGTAGCAGATACGCCATCGTTACCTTTAGCGTCTTTCACAGCCATAGCGCCATCTTTACTTGGAATTACATCCGCTGGTGAAACTGGTTTAGCAGTCTCTTTTAGTTGTTTTGTCACTGGATCAACGTCGGACTCTTTGTAGTACTTGTCGCCTACTTTCACAAGGTTGTTACCATTTTTATCAACTGCTGTGCCGCCAGTTGTGACAGAATCAATTTTAAGATCTCTATTCACATCTACTTTGACAAATGTAGTTTCTTCCTTAATACCATCCATATTAACTCCATCTACAGTTACCATAGATACGTTTGCGTTAGCGCCATCTACGAATTTCACATGATCATTAGGATTTACTTTATCGTAATCTTTTCTTTCTTTACTGAAATCTTTATCAGTCTCTCCAAGACCTATATGCCACCCCGATGCTTGAATCGCATTAGCAACTGTATTACCAGTTACAACACCAGAACCAGTATTAGTAATTGTATCTTCCTTAGGATTAACACTTAATGGAGTACCTACTAAATTACTATGTTCATCTTTTCTGATACTTGTGACGTTATCATCTTTATCTACCTTATAGAAATTATTTCCAACTCTAAGTGCTTTGATTTTCTTACCATTTGGACGAGTGATCGTTACTTTATTCGTAACTTCCCCTTCTTTGATGCCTACCGTAATCTCACGAGTGCCGTCAGCCAATGTGTTACCAGTAATTTCAATGCCGTTACCACCTTTGAAATCTACTACGTTAGCATTTTTCACCACATCTTTGTAGCCATTGCCATCTTTCGCAGATACAACCCAACCCATATTTTGTAGGTCTCCTACTGTAGCTGCTGCATTTTTGTTGACAGGCGCATCAGCTGTGCCATTCAAGTCTACTAAATGAGCATCCTCAGTTTTTGGTTTTGTATCTGGTACTGCACCTGGTTTCGTTGCTGTGCCTTCTGGAGTTGTTGTAACCACATTTGTATTCAACGTAGAACCTACACCTATAATTTGTGTCGGTTTGCCATCTTTCGCTGTGATATTCAACGCAGAAGATGGTTGCGCATCAGCAGCATTGTTCGTAGCCGGCTTCGCTGCTTCTGTTTTCATCGTTACAGGGCTTACTGGTGTAACAGGTGTTGTTACATCCACTGGCGTTGCATCTTGTTTAGGAGCACCGTTCACCACATCAGCTGGGTTGTAGTACTTGTCGCCCACTTTCGTGTACGTATTACCTTTGCCATCTGTGTATGTATTCGGGCTACCTACGTTCAATGTGCCTGTATCCACATTGGTGAAAGTCACATTATCCTTTGTAGCGTATGTAATTTTACCATTTACATCCTGCTTCACAGTCAAGTTATTGCCTGCTACCATTTCCACAGTATTGCTTGGTTTAATTAACTCCCCATCATCCTTAGTTCCAGTAAGTTTTTCTCCCCCCTCAGCAGATGTTTTTAAGTTGAATCCTGCATTGTTAATCGCTTCCGCTACATTTTGTACGGTAGCCACTTTGTTCAATCCTGCCTCATCATGAGCTTTTTGAGCTGCGTCTACTGGTGTTTGTTTAGCTGCTACATCAGCTTTCTTATCTGCCACAGCTTGTTGTAATGCTGGGTCCTTCGGATTAGCTGCTAATGCTTTTTCTGCGTCTTTTAAAGCTTCTCGTGCTGCAGACAAGTCTTTTTCAGCAGCTGCTAAGGTTTCTTTTAATTGTTTAGCTGTAGCTGGATCTGCAGGTGTAGCAATAGCTCCTGTTTCCTTATTATCCGTACCTACTGCTGGTTTCATTTCACCTGTAGTTACTTTTACGCCATTTTCGTCAACTGTTACAGAACCATTAGCTGCTTTTACATTAAATGTAACATCACTTGCCGTGTTACCCTCACGAGTTGTTACCACCGCGGTAGTACCAAGGCCATTTACAAAATTTACTGTATCATATGATTTTACAAAATCACGAGATTCCCCATTGTTTTGTAAGTTCCAACCTGCATTTAATACGTCAGATACTGTGGCTGCATTGTTACCAATATACTTAGGATTTGTTTGTCCATCTTTTGTTTTTGGATTTGCTAATGCTGCCGCTTCTTTTGCTGTTAATGGTGCTTTATTAATATTGCCACTATCAGGAGTTTTACCTACCACAGTTCCATCTGGTTTTGTAATGTCTTCTGTTCCATCATTTACATTTGGGATGTTGTTCTTCACATTTTTCAATGTAGTTGGACTTGTTGTACCTTCTGGTCCATTGATAGATGTAACCACATCATCTTTTGAAACTTCTGCACCAGATCCATCTGGATTTTCAAAGAATTTAAGTTCTTCTTTTCCAGTATCTGGATTAGTAACCATCTTAGGATATACTTTTGTTCCATCTGCTTTAGTATAGTTCACAGGTGTTACAGAGTTATTAGTAGATACTTGATCATCTACTTTCACAGTGATAGTACGAACACCATCCACAGTTTTACCAGATACGTTGGCTGTCCCTTCGCCTACAAATTTCACTTCATTTGCATTTTTCACGGTATCTGTATAGGCCTTGTCTGTTTCTCCTGTTGTTTTGTCAGAAGACACAATCCACCCCATATTACGCAAATCGCCTACCGTAGCAGCTGTGTTATCGCTTACTTTTGGTTTTGAACCATCTATTGGAGTCGATAAGTCTACTAAACCATGGTTCGCTTTTGTAGAACCTGGAACTTCTTTTCCATCTACTGTATCACCGTATTTTTGTAAGCCAGATGTTACATTTCCTAATTGTGTAGGATCTGTAGTTTTCTTATTTAGTTCAGCATCTGTATTTTTAACATTTGGGTTCACCAAAGAAGATGTTAATGGGTTTGCAGTTGTATCAATTGGTTTGATAACGTTTCCATTTTCATCCACAGGATTACCATCTTTATTCACCTTCGTACTTGGCTTACCATTTGCATCAATTGGTTGACCTTTATCATTCACTGTATAATAATCGTCTCCAATTTTAGATACTGGTGTTCCATCTGCTGTAGTGTATGTGACAGGTAAGCCTGTTACATTGTACGTTACATTGCTTGTGGTTCCATCTTCAGATGTAGTAACCACAGCTGTTGTGTTCACACCATTTACAAAGTTCACAGTATCGAATGGTTTTACGAAGTCTTTTGCAGTGCCGTTATTTTGTAAGTTCCAACCTGCATTTAATACATCGGACACTGTAGCTGCATTGTTACCAATATACTTAGGATTTGTTTGTCCATCTTTCGTTTTTGGATTTGCCAATGCGGCTGCTTCTTCCGCTGTTAATGGCGCTTTGTTGATGTTTTCTACATCTCCTGTTTTTTCTATACCATCAGGATTTGTAATTGTTTTGAATCCATCATTCACATTTGGAATGTTATTTTTAACATTGCTTAAGGATGTTGGACTTGTTGTTCCTTTTGGTCCATTGATAGTCGTTTTTACTGGACCTGTTACATCCGCTCCTTTTCCATCTGGTTTTGTATTAAAGATTTGGTTACCATCTTTATCTTTCTTACCAGTTGGATATACTTGGTTGCCATCTTTATCTGTATATACCACAGGTGTTACAGCATTGTTCGTAGACGTTTGGTCATCCACTTTCACAGTAATAGTACGCACACCATCCACTGTATCACCAGATACGATGGCAGTACCTGCACCTACAAATTTCACTTCGTTCGCATTTTTCACTGTATCAGAGTACACATTAGTCAAATCACCGGTCTTTTTATCGGCAGATACAATCCATCCCATATTGCGTAGGTCACCTACAGTAGCGGCTGTATTGTCGCTCACTTTTGGTTGTCCATTTTCTGGTTTGGATAAATCAACTAAGCCACGGTTTTTATCTGTTGTACCTGGTACATTATCTCCATATGTATCTAAGCCAGATGTTACATTAGTCACTTTCACTGGAGACGTACCATTAGGACCAGACACTTTCAAGTCTCCCGCATCTGTTTTAGACAACTTAGGACCTTGATCTCCACCTACTTGTACTGTATCAAAAGATACATCATTTTTAGTGGTAAATGTAAATTTACTACCATCTTGTGTAATCTTGATGTTTTTATCCGCTTCAAAAGTAACTTTGTCACCTGATTTAACAAGTTGATTAGTGGCTTCTTTTCCTAATTCTCCATCATTTGTTTTCGCAGATGTAGCCGTCCATGCTGCATTGTTGATAGCATTAACAACATTACCTACCGTAGCGACTTTATTTTTATCACCATTATTGGCTTCCACAGTACCTGGTTTGTCACCTGTAGTAACATTATTGATCGTACCTGTGTTAACTTTCACACCCGCATCATCAACAACTAAAGAACTATCTGCTGGTTTTACAGAAATTGTATTTCCTGTATCATCCTTTTGTAAACCCTTGCCAAGATTTACACTATATTTTACAGTAGATATTTTGCCATCTGTACTTGCCACTGTTGCAGTTGTCCCCTCGCCATCGATGAAGTTTACAGTATCATATGCTTTTACGAAATCTACTTCAGTTCCATTGCCTTGTAAATTCCAACCAGCATTCAATACATCAGATACAGTAGCGGCATTATTTGGATTGATATATTTGTCGCCATCTTTATTTGTTATATTTGGTGCTCCTTGAGATTTTGTCGCATTGCTTGGCGCATCTGCTGTATTGGCAGTATCGCTATTTTTTGTATCAGGAAGGTTAGATTTTATGTTAGACAATGTAGTTGGCGTAGTTGTTCCTTTTGGTCCGTTCACAGAGGTAATGACTTCTGTACTTGGAATTTCTTTACCTGTACCATCTGGATTTTCAAAAAATTTAACAGTCTTAGTTCCATCTCCATTATCCACTTCTTGAGGATATACTTTCGTACCATCTGCTTTCGTGTAATTCACAGGAGTCATAGTTTTGTTGATACCTGTTTGATTATCTACTTTTACAGTGATAGTACGAACATTACCCTCTGTTTTACCAGATACAATAGCACTACCTTCGCCGACAAATCGTACCTCATTAGCATTTTTTACTGCCTCAGAATATGCAGTGGTAGTTGTTGTTCCCTTAGCGCCTGTTGTTTTATCGGAGGACACAATCCAACCCATGTTGCGCAAATCGCCTACAGTAGCAGCATTTGTATTCGCTACAGAATTATCATTAAGATTACGCAAACTATTTTTAGCTAGTTGTACACCATTTACTTCAGGATCTGTATAGTTAACTAAATTACTTGTTACACTAGTAATTGGGTTCCCACCATTATCCAAACCATTATTAGTTAAAGATACTGGTTGTTTACCATTAGTAGCAGGTGTAATTGTCACGCCATCACTATTGATTACAGTTTTATCACCAGCTTGGTTTTTAAATTCAGCACTTGTTAGACCAGTTAATTCTTTTTGTAAAGAATAGATAAAGTTTTTACCATCTTGTTTAACGGCTAAATTGTCACCAGCTTTGAAAGTTACTGTATTACCTGCTTTGATCAACTCTGTAGCAGCACCAGACACAATACCAGAGCCATCTTTATCTGCTGTCGCTTTCCAACCCATTTCTGTTAAGGTATTCACCAATTGATCAGCAGTCACCAATTTGCCATTTGTCGTATCCGCTGTTGGCACGCCATCAGCTCCTGTTGTTAGGCTTGCTATTTTTGGTTTTAATGTGATCGTATCCTCTGCTGCGCTCACTTCTAGCAAAGTACCATCGCTAGATTTAACAGTGAAAGCAATCCCATTTTCTTTATTTAATGCTTGTTTCTTAGTTTCTGTAGCAGCATTATCATCTGTTTGGCCTTTTAATTGGATAGTATTGTTCGCTAGTTTATGGAATTGACTACCGTTAATAGCATCTTTGGAATCTGCAGAAACATCTCCATCTTTTACATTTGTAACTTTCACTGGATCTGTACCATTAGGGCCAGATACTTTAAGGTCTCCCGCATCAGATTTACTTAATTTAGGGCCTGTGCTGCCACCTACTTGTACAGTATTGAAAGATACGTCATCTCTAGTAGCAAAAGTAAATTTACTACCTGCTTGTGTAATCTTGATGTTCTTATCTGCTTCAAAAGTAACTTTGTCGCCTGCTTTCACAGATTGATCTGTTGGTGCTGCGCCTAACTCACCAGCAGCTGTTTTCTCAGAGGTAGCAATCCACGCTGCACTATTCACAGCATTTACCACAGAATCTACAGTAGCAATTTTACCTTTGTCACCATCTTTTACTTTCACAGTACCAGAATCAGCACCAGTTATAACAGATTCAATACCGCCAGTGACAACTTTTAATCCAGCAGTATTGTCAGTGGTAATCGTAGTACCATCTGTTTTAACTTTTAAGCCATCATTTGTTACTTCTAAAGACTTATCTGCTGTATTAACGGTTAAACCAGCATTTGTTGTTTTTAATGACTTATCCCCTGGATTAACCTTAACTCCATCGGTTCCAACAGTTAAGGATTTGTCAGCTGCGCTCACAGTGATTTTGTTGGTCGCATCATCTTTTTTCAAGCCATTGCCAAGGTTTACGCTGTATTTCACTGTAGATGTTTTACCATCTGCACTTTCCACAGTAGCTGTCGTGCCATCTCCATTGACAAAGTTCACTGTATCATAAGGCTTCACGAAATCTACCGCTTTGTTATTACCTTGTAAATTCCAACCAGCATTCAATACGTCAGATACAGTGGCTGCATTGGTCGGATTCACTTGATTCGCAGCATTCCCTAACATTGGGGCTGCTTGGGATGTAGTGGCATTACTTGATCCTGTAGTTGCATCGTTATTTTTAGTGCTCGGCAAATTACCTGCCACATCAGAAATCACATTGCCACCATTATTCAAACCTATCGTAGTTAATGAAACAGGTTGTTTCCCCGCAGTTACTGGAGTGACTGTCACTCCAGCACCATTGATATCAGTCGTATCACCTGCATCATTTTTAAACTGAGCACTTTTTAGCCCCGTCAATTCTGGGTTCAAGGAATATGTAAATTTAGACGTTACACGTGTTCCTGTTTGACGGTCTGGGTTATCTGGATCTTCATACACTGGTCTAGATGCATCTTCTTGATGTAACACCAAATTATCACCTACACGAATTTTCACTTCATCACTAAGGCGAATCTTATCGATATTGCCTGTAGCTGTTCCAGGGTTTTCTCGTGTTGTTGTTTTACCATCCGCAGAATGTACTTCAGTTCCTTTTGTAGCTAGCGCTCCATTTAATTTCAATACACCAGAGCTAGTTTTATCTTTTTCAGCTTCTACAGACCAACCATTAGACATACGCTTTGTAATGGAGTTCAACTGAGAACCATTAATAGCATCCGTAGAATCGTCCGCAATTCGGCCAGCTGCTACATTTTTCAATTGTCGCTCTGCCCCTGGTGAACCAAAAGAAACTACGTCACCTTCAGAAGTATTTGTGCCACCTGCCCAATAGAATGTATAAGCTACTTTTTTACTATCAAAGGGTACAATTTTACCTTCATTATCATAAGAAATATCTGTTTGACGAGTACCAATAGAATTCATATCAGCTCTAGAACCAGTCCCGATAGCTACCCCATTTTGTAACTCAGAAATAGCGCCTGTACCTAAAGCTACACCACCTAATTTTGTCACACGAGCACCTGTACCAATCGCCGTTCCTAAATCTCCAGTAGATAAGGAATGTACCCCCATAGAAATAGATCCATGACCATTTTTATTTGTTGTTGAGGAATAATCTAATGTAGTTGTATTTAAGGTACCTCCATTTGTTAACTCTCCATAAGCTTGTTGGATAGTACCACTAGTGTTCTCCATTTCTACCGAACGGATGGTTCGTTCAATTTGTTCTCCGCCAATGGTCTCTGTCTTTTTAGTGGATTTGATAATCGTGTGGCCTTGTGCATCTTTTTTCTCTTTTTGATAGTTCACAGTTTGTGCAGCTACCTTAGTAATTTCGGAACCACCAATCATAATGGAGGAATCACCTTGTGCCTGTGTTCCTAAGCCCATAGCAATAGCACCTTGCTCACCAGAAGCAACAGCACCTTGACCTACCGCAATATCTGCCACTTTTTTAGCTTTTGCCAATTGACCTACGGCTACAGAAGCTTCAACTGCTTGGGACTCATCACCAACAGCAACGGCAGAACCTTTTGATACTGATTTATTACCCACAGCAACAGCATTTACATCTGCTTGAGAACTATAACCAAAAGCTACTGCAGACTCCTT
This sequence comes from Veillonella sp. VA137, assembly GCF_003992015.1. Classification (GTDB taxonomy): domain Bacteria; phylum Bacillota; class Negativicutes; order Veillonellales; family Veillonellaceae; genus F0422. The sequence goes on along the minus strand of NZ_RQVK01000012.1, from coordinate 2,012 downwards.
TGCTCGTGCAGCTGTACCAGCCGCTACTGCATAATTACCTCGTGCTTCCGAGCCCATACCAATGGCGACTGCCGCCTCTGCATTCGCCACTACAGAAGCACCAGAACCGATGGCTGTAGCACCAAAAGCACCTTTTCGAACGATAGAGTTTGTACCAATCGCCACGCCTAATGGTGTAGTTGAATGTGCCTGCATGCCGATTACGGTTGAACCATCTTGACCATAGCTGGCTCGCCAAGATCTATCTAAACCTACACCTACAAGCTCCTTATATTTATCGGCAATCGTAATAGGTTGTCCATTTTTTCCTGTCCCTGGAGTTACCTCAGCATTATAATCATTGACGCCTTTAGCCTCTCCACTATCAGGATTTTTAGCTTTAAAATATTTCTTTTGGTCATAGGCTTGAATATCATTACCACCGATAACGATAGAACCCATACCGGCTACAGATTGCGCACCAATGGCTACTGATTGGTCACCAATGGCACGGGTGTTACGGCCTAAGGCTGTACCTTCATTAATATCTACGCCTTGAAACGAAAAGAACCCTTCTGACTGGGCCTTTCCTGTTTTTTTGAAATAATCCAATTTACTGGTAGTCCCACCAAAAGCTTTCACCAATACAGTTGCATTATCATCTGCATCTGTACCAACGCCAAGAGGGTTTCCATCATCCCCTACGGAGCGATACCCTACCCCTGCACCAGCACCGACCGCAACTGAATTGTTAACGGCAGTATTATCCTTATTAAGTCCTGTATAGGCATTTGTACCAATAGCTACACTACCGTCATCTCCCCGTCTTCCCGTACTAGCATCATCTTTTTCATGACCATTTCTATTACTTCCCGCCATGGCTTTAAAGCCAATGGCAACACTACGTCCCCCACCTTGGTCACGGCTTTTTGCATCCTTACCAATGATGATATCTCCCACTTGTTTGGCAGTTGCTGAGTTACCAATTGCTATTGTATCAGCTGCTTTTGCATATGCTTGCGCTCCCAAGGCTAAGACTCCTTCTTGTTCTGCCTTCGCTGAGTTACCTATAGCAATTGTATTTTTAGCAGTAGCTCTAGCCTCATATCCTAAAGCTGTAGCTCCTTCTTGATTCGCAAAAGTTTTTCCACCGACCGCTGTGGTGAACTTATTCATTGATGTTGTACTACTACCCAAGGCAACACTGAATTCATTCGATGCATTTGCAGCATTACCGATAGCAATGGAATTCTCACCACTTGCTTGACTTCTGGAGCCTACTGCCACTGCTTGCTTATTAGTTGCATTAGTTTGTAACCCAATAGCAACTGACCAGTTACCAGTAGATTTAGATCCAAAACCTAAGGCAATTGCACTGTCTTCTGTAGATTTTGCTCCTTTACCTATGGCCACACCATTGTTCTTCTCAGCTTTTGTTTCTTGCCCCAAGGCTACAGCACCAGAAGCACTAGCTGTAGCCGTTTTCCCCAAGGCCACAGCACCAGATCCCCCTGCAGTCGATTGCTCTCCAAAAGCAACACTCTCATTTCCCCCTGTGCCTGCCTGATTTATAGTCGCACTGACTGTACTTGTCATCACTGAACTCACCGCCATAGCCATAGCAGCAGAGCTAATGACAATAGCTTTCGCCTTATTGCGACCTACTCGTTTTGCTAGTTCTGATACAACAATATAACAACCTTTTGTTTTACTCCAAACAACTTTATAAATATGATTCAATGACATATAGCCACTCTCCTTTATTAAAACTATCAATACCAGAGTAGATAATAGATACCATTTTTGTATACAAACCTTTATAAAAAAACGACTATAACTCGATCTGTGATGAAGCTATAGTCGGTTAATACATAAGTTTACTTATATTTATAAATTTATAAAGGTCTTGCATTTCTTACTTTATCTATATTTAATTTTGTTATCCTTATTATATATTCCACTTTTGATTTTTTTCAATACAAATTATCTTGATATTCAAAATTGGTATAATTACATATTTAAACAATATATAC
>NZ_RQVK01000011.1 GCF_003992015.1 Veillonella sp. VA137 | reverse complement strand
GTCAGCTTGACCTTTTTCAGCAAGAACTTTAGTGATTGCTGCTGTTAAAGTAGTTTTACCATGGTCAACGTGACCGATAGTACCAATGTTAACGTGTGGTTTATTACGTTCGAACTTTGCTTTTGCCATTGTTAAAATAGCCTCCTTCATTACAAAAAAACTGATTACCTTTATTATATATGATTAGATAGAGAAATACAAATACAGTTTACTTATTTTATAGGAATTACAGGTGTTTCTACTTCACTTTTTGATAATTCCTGTGAAAGCCTAACCTAAGCATGTAATTTATAAATATTTTAACATATATTCTAGGATTAACTGCACCACACTAGTTGCTAGCAATAATAGGAATGCTTTCATAAGTGTACTCTTAATAATGCGAGCCATAAGGGATAGATTTATATAGAAAATCCAGATAGCGACAGCAAAAAATGCACCCACTAATAAAAAGATAATCTCCATACCGTACGATGGTGCTAGAAAAATACCTGAGCCAAAGAAAGGAAGTAAGAGCAATCCTAATACTACACCATATACATCGGTGATGATCTTGCCGTAGACAAACCCTTTTACCACATCTGTCCAAGTCGCCTCACCTTTTGTCAACTTGTACAAGCCATAGAAAACTGCACTGTTAAAGAAAATAGCCACCGCTTGAAATAGGAAAAAGACGATGGCCAAGCCAATAATAATCGCCGACCCTAATGCGTCAATATCACGATAATGGGCAGGCATGAAAAAGCCTACCAACGGCAGTACTAAGGTAGCCACCAATAAACAAAATACCACTTCCAGACCAAAATAGGTAAGTAAACCTTTTTTTACCGTCCCATGCTCTGCAATTTGATCAAAGCCCTTACTCTTAGGATGCCAAATTAATTCTTTTAAATCATTAAACCATGTTGTCATACGTACCTCTTCTCTACTTTCTAGCTATTCGACATAGTCATACTCCTGTGGTAGCACTAAATGGTTAGATTCATCTCTTGTCCCAACGAAGTCTTTCTCTGTAAACGGTAATGTAAATGTATCGACGATCTCAATAAAAAATTTCGCCACATCGATTGCTTTAACCATAGAGGCACCACCTTTCTATACTCTCATTATACAAATTCAAACTATGGATTTCAATGGATATCTAACTAAGATAGCCAAATAATTCTTAATCCCCTAGTTTATCTTTATCTAATATTCTGATAAAATAAAGATATAATTATGATAATAAGGGGGTGTTTACTATGATTCATATTCGCCCAGTCTCTGACTTGCGGAATAAATTTCCTGAAATTGAAGAAACTGTGATTAACTCAAACTCACCGGTATTTCTCACAAAAAATGGATATGGTACCATGGTACTAATGAGCATTGAGCAGTATTCCTCTCTAACCATGGATGTAGAAGATAAACTTGATGAAGCAGATACATTAGCCAAAAGTTCTACTGATCGACTTTCTAAAGCTGATGTATTTAATGCAGCAAGGAGCTATATCGATGAACAAACCAACTTATAAATTAACTTTTCTTCCTATCTTTGAAAAAGATTTAATAGAAGTTATGTCCTATATCACCAATACCTTGCAAAATCCAAGTGCTGCCCATCAACTGCTAGATGATATAGAAACTGCAATCGAAAAAAGGCTAACAGCACCTCTTTCCTTTGCACCCTTTCGCTCATCGAAAACAAGAGAGCACCCATACTACAGAATCAATGTGCGAAACTTCTCTATTTTTTATGTAGTTATCGGCGATACTATGGAAGTCCGCAGACTTATTTATGCCAAGCGTAATATAAACGAAATATTGTTCACTGATATATAGAATTTGCTATAACAAAAGGTGGGGATACTCATGTAAGAGTATCCCCACCTTTTATAAACTATATTTTAGGCCTAAAAAAATCCTCACCTAAAGTGAGGTTATTGGTGGCGGCACACGGATTTGAACCGCGGACACACCGGGTATGAACCGATTGCTCTAGCCAACTGAGCTATGCCGCCAAGTATATGGAGCTAGTGACCGGGATTGAACCGGTGACCTTATCCTTACCAAGGATACGCTCTGCCGACTGAGCTACACCAGCACATTCAATCACTAACGAATTAACATGGTTGCGGGGACAGGACTTGAACCTGCGACCTTCGGGTTATGAGCCCGACGAGCTACCAACTGCTCCACCCCGCGATGAAAATGGTGGAGGGAGAAGGATTCGAACCTTCGAAGTCGAAGACGGCAGATTTACAGTCTGCTCCCTTTGGCCGCTCGGGAATCCCTCCAAAAAAATGGAGCTGGCGATAGGAATTGAACCCACAACCTGCTGATTACAAGTCAGCTGCTCTACCGATTGAGCTACGCCAGCACATTTACATATATCATTATATATGTTCTTATGTAGTTTGTCAAGAACTTTTTCCTACTCTGTAGTGGTGTTCCTGACTACTTGTATATAATAACATACCTCTATATTATAATGCAAGTGTTTTATAAAAAATTTTTTAACCTTTTTCAGAAAATTTTGTACGCCTCCCCAGAACGCCGTTGGGGATAGGAAATAGCGTGGCGTTCTTTTTGCTTACATATACAAACGTAAGAAGAGCACGACATATTCCGAAGCAAACCTAACCACTGTATCAGTTTGCGTAGGAATGGGTCGTGCTCTTCCTTTTGCTCAATATTAAGCTAAAACGCTACGCTATTTCATAGCCAAAACAAGTTGTTTCAACATCTCTATATCATTTCGTAGTTGTCGATTATCCGATTGTAAATTAATAATAGCCTGTTCTTGACGATCATTTTGTTGTCGTTCTTCTTGTAATGCATCGGATAATACAGAAAGAGATGCATTGTCCCCAAAGGCACCAGCAGCTTTACCTCCCTTACCAAAGCGAAGTGTAGCTCCCAAGTTATAGATCATTTGACCCTCTGAGAAAGCCGCCCCTGCATTAAACATCGTTCTTTCATTGGTATAGTGCGCCACACCTAGGGCATAACCCATTTTTTCTTCCTGCTTACCTATACCTACCATTACTTGTGTTGGTTCATCTACTTTATATTGAATAGGTTTTAGGGCTGCTAAGGCTGCTGTCATTGCATTACCTCGATGAATTTCACCGCGCAATCCTTTAGCCGCTGCATCAATCGCTTTGTATGTAGCTGTTTCCAAGGATTTTAATTGGGCTACATTGACACCATCCGTATCTTCAGAGCCCGCTGCTAGACCTATCAGCTGTCTTGTATCTCCTGTTTCCGAGTTACCAATAGATACAGCACCTCTTGTAGATTGCCATGTACTTGCCTCAGTATTGCCAGTAGTACCTTGTTTTGCAGTGCTTATCTGTAATGCCCCATTAGCACCTTTTACTACAAACTCTTCAGACGGATCATATCCTAAAGCTCCTTTATTTCGATTCCCTAATGTATACGATCCTAGCGCCACACTATCCGCGGCCTCTGTTTTAGCCGAGGTACCGATGGCTACCGATCCATGACTGCCTTCCCCAGTAATCGCTTCAACGCCTATACTAATAGAGCCGTTTTCTCCACGTGCTTGCGCCTCTCGCCCCAATGCCAAAGTGTTTTCACCCATAGCCTGTGCTTTATATCCCATACTGATAGCACCTGCTTTATCACTTCGCGCCTCTTTACCAATCGCTACGCCATACTCTTTTACAGAAGATGCCCCAACGCCTATGGACACAGAACCATAGTCAGCACTCAATGCTGATGCCCCTATCGCTACAGAACTATCTCCAGAAGCATTACCTCCACCAGCTTCATAAGAACTAATACCTGCTGCTTGCACACTTCCTAAACCTGTTGCCAAAATACTAGCTAGTATCAAAGGTACCACACAATGTCTTTTCATTACTTACCTCACTTCATCCTATCTTTCACCATATATTGATTGTCTTGCCATCTGTTTTAGTTGCTCCACATCTTGGTGCAACTGTTGATTTTCTAGTTCCAACTCTCGTAGTACTTGTTTTTGATGTTGGTTTCTAGTTTGCTCTCGTTGTAATGCTTCAAATAATCTGTCTATTGATAGATGAGTTCTATCCGCGGCTAAGGATGTCCCTTTTTTGCCTAATCGTAAAGTAGCACCCGCATTATACACCAATTGATTTTCTGAAAGTGCTGCTCCTGCATTCACCATCATTCGTTCATTCCTATAATGAGCTACCCCTAAGGCATAGCCACTATGACCTGCATATTGTCCTACCCCTGCTAACACTTGCGTTGGTTCATTTACTTTATAAGCGACTGGTTTTAGTGCAGCAAGAGCAGCCGTCATCGTATTTCCCTGTCTCGCTTCATTCCGCAACTGTCCAATCGTCCTATCCAATGCACGATGCGCTGCCAAATCTAACGATTTTAGTTGTGCCACATTAATGCCATCAGTATCTTCTGATCCCGCTCCTAACCCTATGAGCTGTCTTGTATCCCCTTTTTCAGAATTGCCAATAGATATAGCGCCTTGTCCAGACCGCCAAGTACCCGCTATCTGATTCATTTCTGCTTTCTTATTCGATAGCTCTGCACCTTTTTTCTTTAATAAATCATATTTTTCTTGCGATTGAGTCCTTATAGCATTTAATTCCTCTTGATCTGTCACTTCACCCCGTGTTAATTCACCTATTAATGCTGCTCTTTTTTCAGATAATTTATATATGTCCCCTCGAATAGTTTCATATTCATCTTGCAAAGCTTTATATTCTATTTCTTTAGCGGCTATTTTCTCTTGTAACGCAGTAGGTAACTGTAAATTACCTTTCTCTGGATTCTTTACAACAGCTACATGCAAAGGATCGTATCCAACTACACCCTCATCACGGTTGGATACTGTTTGAGACCCTAGTGCAACAGAATTAGTCTCCTTCGCCCTTGAGGATTCACCAATGGACATACCATTTTCAACACCAAAGGAAGCACGTGTCTTATACCCAATACCCATCGATTGATTTCCATATAATACAGTCAATCTTCCCAATGCTATCGTGTTGAAAGCACGACCTAATGCATTATATCCAAGATTAGTAGACCCGTCATCACTACTTGCTCCTGCATACGCTCCAATAGATGTACCCTTATCATTCGCTTGTGCAGATACTGTCCCCACCACTACTGCATTATCACCATAAATCTGAAATTCCCCTACTCCGACAGAGTACTCACTCCCGAGCTGTATCCCATACGAAGCATAGGACCCCTGTCCTATTGCATGTACAGTTCCATACCCTGTAGCCAGCACAGCGCTCATCACAATCGCGGCTATCGACTTACTATTCATCCACTTGCCTCCCTTACCATCCATTCTATTCACCTATTAATTACATAGGAAACACTGATAAATAATACTATTCAAATCACATTGTGTCAAATAACTTTTTAGAAACTTCCCCCCCAATTCAAGTTGCAAATTCAAGATTCATTTATATAGTAGTTTTTCATTGTAAAATATGGTATACTAAGTATACAAAAAGAAGAGCCATCAACGTTTGATCGGCGTTAGGCTCATCTCAAGAAAGTTTAAAATAAAAATGTGCCTAACGTATTAAGGTGAGCAGACCTTATTCGTTAGGCGTTTTCATTACTTATATAGTAAATCCAAAAGTGCTATGATTAGCACATACCAAACGTAAGAAGACCGCAATATACCTCCGAAGAAACATCATGAAATGCCGTTTCTGAGGGGGGGTATTGCGGTCTTTCCTTCTCCCAAGCGACGCAATTTTGCGTAGTAGCCTTATGGCGTTGCTACATCATGCTTACACAAACACAAGAAGAGCACGGCGTGCTCCGAACAAACATTATGAAATACCGTTTGTGAGGAGTATGCCGTGCTCTTCCCTCCCCCCAAGCGACGCAATTTTGCGTAGTAGCCTTGTGGCGTTCCCTTACTGACCAAATCACACAAACACAAGAAGAGCACGGCGTGCTCCGAACAAACATTATGAAATACCGTTTGTGAGGAGTATACTGTGCTCTTCCCTCCCCCCCAAGCGACGCCATTTTGCGTAGTAGCCTTATGGCGTTGCTACATCATGCTTACACAAACACAAGAAGAGCACGGCGTGCCCCCGAACAAACATTATGAAATACCGTTTGTGAGGGGGTATGCCGTGCTCTTCCTTTTGCATAAATGACGTTATCACAACGCCATAGACTTCATAGACGAAACAAGTTCGCTTTTCTTTTGAGTTGACAACATAATTTCTCTAACAAATTTGTCATCTAATGTAAACAATAGGTAGGTATGTTCTAACACCGGATGGCGATAGCCATAGACTACACCTTTAGTAGTATCATGCTGATTAGCAGGTTCTTCAAAATCTGGCACTCCGTAGAGATAGAGCAGTAAGTATTTAGAATCTCCCAATGAAATGCCGCGTTTCGTCGTACCAAGCGATGAGTTGATCATGACACGAGTGATTTCGTGTTCCTTGTTATATGCGATAACTACATCCTTATACCCTAAAAATTCCTGACCGTACAGCTTGCCTCTTTCTTCCCAAGATCGATTAGGATCATTGGTAAATGTGTCACCTAATCGGTAACCCATCAAAGAGAAATCTGACTCTGTCATTGTATTAGGCTTAAACGTTTCTAATGTAGTGGCTGGTATAGCAAAACGAGGCCAGTCTTGACCCGTAATCATTCCCAAATATGTCACTTTCCCATCTTTCAATGAAAGCCACACATAACCCACAGAACTGTTAGAACCTGCTAAAGAGTCACTAGTATAAGAGTTCTCCACCAACTGTGAAAACTCCTCCTTTTGCATAGAACTTTTTTTGTTTTTTGTTATAGTTTTTTCTTTACCAAGTTCGCCTATATATAGCCACAGCAATGAACCATCTTTGTTATCACGCCACATAGCCTGTGGTGCGCCCCAAGCAAAGAGCACTTCCCCACGTGTAGCGCCTACATGTACATCTTCATGTAAGAAGATAGTCGATTTATCTGTCCATAATAAGTCGATAGGATATGCAAGAGTTTTAGGCTGTTTCGCATCATGTATGTGCTTTAAAGCCTTTCCATCTGTTGCGGTCCCCTCAGTCATACTAGAAGTTTTATGCTCTCCTGTGCTGTTATCTTTACTATATTTAGGCGCATTAGCTGCATCAGATTTACTTGTCTCTGGCTTATTTCCCGCAGTATCTTCAGACTCCGTCTCTACAGAATCACCTACCCCATCAACATCATTCTCACCTACAGTATCACTAGCATGCATAGTAACGGTTTTCTTTTTACCGATAACGTCTAGCTTTTCTTTCATCACATCCACATCAGGAAATGCCCAAGGTTCATGTTGTTTTGCTTCTATACGTGCTTTCGCCTCTGCTTCGAGTTCTTTAACAAATGCATCGGTAATAACGAGCTGTGGTATACGATTCGCCGTATAGGAAGTACCTACTAGTTCTAAGTTTTCTTCTTCCCCTTCTACAAAAGATGCTTTTTTCTCTTGTAAGAACTTACGCAACGCCAACTCTTCTGCCACCTGTTCTGGTGTTACAGTAAAGGTCGATGTCCCTACGGTTACCTTCCGTTGCACAGTGGTACCATTGTGCTTTGTCTCTAATACGGTTTTCCCTTTCGCCGCATCTGCTGTTGCTACGTTCTTTTCATCCGAATCTTTCTCCTTGGCAATCGATTCAGTCGCCTTATTTACGGCATTTGCACTACCATCTTGTTCAGTAACAACAGACCCCACCTGTTTGTTGATTGTATTTTCACTAGTATCTTGTCCTAGCACAATCTGCGGTTGTACTCCCACCATGCCTACTACTGCCATAGCTGCTAGGGTAACTTTCCAATTAGTTTTCATGGTTACGTCGCTCCTCTAGTTGTTCTTTCACCCAAGTAATCCATGGGGAAAGCCCTTCTGCCTGTGTACAGCTTACTTGAAAGATAGGCACACCTGGTTGTAGGGAGTTAATATCTCGAATAGCCTCATCCATCTTAAATGGTACATAGGGTAATAAATCGACTTTGTTTAATAGAACTGCCGAAGATTCTTTGAAAATCAACGGATATTTCAGTGGTTTATCTTCCCCTTCGGTAATGGAGAGGACCGTCACTTTCATATCTTCACCGATGAAAAATTCTGCGGGACATACTAAGTTACCCACATTTTCAATAATGATGAGATCCAACGCATCCAAATCTAGCTCACCAATGGCCTCAAGAATCATATTCGCATCTAAATGGCAACCACCGACGGTGTTAATTTGAATCACTGGTACTCCTGTGGCATGAATGCGCTCCGCATCTTTATCGGTAAATAAATCGCCTTCGATGACAGCAATGCGATAGTCCTTGGACAAGGTTTGTAAAGTCGCCTCTAGCAAAGATGTTTTCCCCGCCCCTGGCGACCCTAATAAGTTCATCACTAAAATGCGTTTCTCTTTAAATTGTTGTTGTAGTGTTTCTGCAATGGCATCATTTTTAGCCAATACATTTGTCATTACTTGTACTTCCATGGTACTCCTTTAATCCATATCGATAGATGCCACCCGCAGTTCTCGGCCTTGCAGTTCTTCCACCGCAAAGCTTTCACAGTGGGGACATACATGGCGATACTGTTCCATTGAAAATGTTTGATGGCAATCTAAACAACGCCCTTTCATAGGGATCGTTTCAATCTCTAATTTCGCCCCTTCTGCTGGTGTTCCTCGGGTCACCGCATCAAAGCAAAAGTGTAACGCCTCTGGTTCAACTCCAGATAAAGCTCCTATCTGTACCTGTATGGCATGGATGATGGTCCCTTCATTCGCTTTCAGCGTGTCTAGCGCCACATCTACAATTCCCTCAGCGATGGCCATTTCGTGCATAATAAGCCTCGTATAATCCTTCTAACATCATAGTAGTCGTCACAGAGCCTACGCCACCTGGCACAGGCGTGATGGCAGATGCCACTTCACTGGCAGAGGCGAAGTCCACATCGCCCACGGTCTGTCCCTCTAGGTCGTTAATGCCTACGTCGATAACGACACATCCCTCTTTCAACATAGACCCGTGCACCATGTGCGCTTTGCCTACGGCAGCTATGACCACATCAGCTTGGGCTAATTCACCTTCTAAGTCTTGTGTTCTAGAGTGGCAGATCGTCACTGTCGCATTCCGTTCTAGCGCCAATAGCGCCACTGGTTTGCCCACCACTTGGCTACGGCCTAGGACAACTACTTTTTTACCTGCCAGCTCAATGCCATAATGGTCGATAATCGCCATGCACGCTTTTGGCGTACACGGCACATAGCCGCCCTTGCCAGAACTTACCAAGCCAATGTTGTACGTCGTCAATCCATCAATGTCCTTCGCTGGATCCAAAGCGCCAATCACCGCTTCGCTATCGATGTGTTTCGGCATCGGCATCAACGGCAACACACCATAGATACGTTCATCTGCATTAAATCTGTGAATCACTGCTTCTACCTCTTCTTGGGTAGCCGTCGCTGGCAATTCCACTAATTCTGTGCCGAAGTTCGCCCCTTTTGCCACTTTCTCCATAAATGTAGCATACATTTTGGCAGCGCTATCGTCACCGACTAGCAAAATCCCTAATGTAATCGTCACACCTTGGTCCACCAAGGCTTGCATATGTTCCAGTAGCACCGCTTTGCGAGCTTGTGCCACCGGTTTACCTAATAATTCTATCATCCTGTCCTCACATTCCAAGTTAGTTACTACACATCTGTTCTACACGTCACTGCATCAGACATACGTCTATATTTCCCGATGCGTGCGCCTAGTTATCGGCTGAAATAAACCGTCACCGATTCCCTTTATTATCGGCTGAAATATACTGTCACCGATTCTCCTTGTTCCAAGGTACTGCCTACTGGCTCATCCTGTGAAATCGCGTAACCACTGCCGTTCGGCTTGAAGGTCAAGCCCGCTTCATGCACCCAATCGCGCACTTCTCCATAGGCATGACCTGTAAAATTCGGCACAATAATCGATCCATCTTGATTCCGCTGTACCGTTAATACCTTTGCAGTCGCTTTCGCTGTATCTTTGTCGCTATGCTTGCTCCGTGTTGGTGAAAGCTTATAGTACCGCACTAATTGTGACATCACATCTTGGAATACTGGCGCTGCAATTTGACTACCATAGTATGTACCTTGCGGGTCATCAATCACAACTAAGGCAACAAAGTGAGCATCTTCTACAGGGCCGTATCCAATAAAGGATGCAATATACCGGCCATTCAAGTAACCACCATGTTCGGCATCTAATTTTTGTGCCGTACCTGTTTTACCGGCAAATTGGTAGCCCTCTACGTAGGCTTTATGGCCGCCCCCTTCAGAAACTTCTTTTTCCAAAATATCTGTAATCTGTTTGGCAATACTTTCAGGGATAGGTTGGCCTTGCTCTATATCTTGTGCTTCTCTGAAAGTAGATCCATCTGGGTTCACGATGGATTTAATAATATGAGGTTTCATCATTTTGCCCCCATTTGCCAAGGCCCCAAAGGCTTGTACCATTTGCAATGGTGTTACCGCAATCCCTTGTCCGATAGACATAGTGGCAGTATCTAATTTACTCATTGTCTTCGGATCAAATAGGATTCCATCTCCCTCAGCCGGCAGTTCAATGCCTGTGGCTTTACCAAACCCAAATCGTTTGACATAATCTGTCAAAATATCTCCACCGGTAGTCGTACCCAAGTACACCATGCCCGTATTAATGGAATATTTTAGAATATCTAGTAAGCGAACTTTACCTCTGCCTTTACCGTCCCAGTTTTTTATCGTATGCCCATCGATTAGAATGGTACCCGTATCATTGTACACTGTATCTAGTTGCCATTTTCCAGCTGCCAGAGCGGAGGCGGCAATAATCGGTTTGAACGTAGACCCTGGTTCATAAATACTTACCACCGCATTGTTCCGATAATCCTCAAATTTCAGTTTATTCACATCCGTAGACATGCCTCGATTTTTGTTCGCCATTGCCAAGATTTCCCCTGTTTTAGGGTCCATAATAATCATGGCTGCACTGCGAGCCTTTGTATCTGCCATCGCTTTATCCAGTGCACGCTCTGCAATAAACTGCACCGTAGTATCAATGGTGAGATTTACAGATTTTTCTTGATCTGGTAAAAATTGAGACTGTACAGACTCAAAGACAGGTCTACCTGCTGTATCGTTATAAATGCTGACTTTTACCTCATTACTGCGAATCACATCATCTAAGTCTGCCTCTAATCCTGCCTTACCTTCTGCATCGGCTTTGCCATCTTCATTGAATCCCACAAATCCAAGGACCTGCGCTAATAAAGTATCATTCGGATAATAGCGACGGCTCTCTTTATGTAAGGTAATAAAATTGAACTTTGCTTCCTTGATGGCTGCTTCTATACCATTGGAGTTCGGCACATCTAAGAGGCGGTCAATCCACACAAAGGCGGTATCTTCATTTAATTTTTTAATAATTTCCTCTCTGGAAATACGCACATAAGGAGCTAATACATCTGCCACTTCTTCAGGGGATTTCTTAGCCACTACACGCATCATCGTTGGGTCAGCACTAACCGAGTTCACTGTTACGCTCAATGCCAAGGGGTTCCCAGAACGATCAAAAATAGTTCCTCGTGGGGATTGTAATACTCTATCTGTAATAAACTGATTGGAAAATCGTTTAGAATACGTATCATTCGCTACAATTTGTATATACCCATAGCGTAATACAATGAGCGATGCAATCACAAATATGATTGCAAATCCTCGTAAAGCATACTCATCTAATTGTTTTCGTGCTTGTTGCACTGTCATGGTCACTACTCCTTTTCTTTCAGTCGACGATACTTGGAAAGCCCTGCCTCCTGTAACGCCTCTGGGGTGTTCAAAATTTCTCCATTTTGTACACGTTGTAACAAGGTTTGCATCACTTCTTTTACATAAGGAGTTACCATACTCGGTAGCCCTTTATTATAATGTAAATCCTTCGTGTGTACTGGCATGGTCTGTGCCAATGACACCATACGACTACCATACCTATCTGATGGTTCTGGGTCTTTCGTGCCACCGCCGATCACATCTGCCACGCCTAATACCTTTAAATATTCCATGGCGATTACCAGATCTTTGTTTTCTCGAAATACACCATCTCTTGCTTCTTTTTGTATCCATCTCCGCAAATCAGCAGAGGCATTGGCCACGTAAAAGTGAAAGCGCATATGTCGCTCTACGAGCCACACCACAAGGTTTACAAACTCTTTGGCATAACCCAAACGAGTCAATATATCTCGTGTCATATTGGCTCCTACCGTATCGTGGTTGCGATCCGTAATCCGCCCATTGTGAAAGCCTCGAACGCCTTCCACGCCTTTTCCCACATCGTGGAGCAAAGCAGCCCAACGCAATACTAAGTTTTGTGGTACTGCTTTCACCACTGCTAAAGTATGGCGCCACCCATCATGAATATGATGTTCTGGGGCTTGTGGCAAGTCCACTAAATGCGTTAATTCCGGTAAAATCGCAATCCGTCGAGACTGGCCCTCGCTGGTTTGTTGACAATATTGGTCGTTTAAATGACTGCCCACCAACGCATCCAAGGCAAGGTCCACATGGTCGCTAAGCAACATTTTTTCGATTTCCGCCCGCACTCGTTCTAGGGATAAACCTTCCACTCGATACAGGTTCGGCTCGATGCCTGCCCATGTGTTCGGGTCGATGGTAAATCCCAACTGTCCTGCAAATCGGCATAACCGAAACATGCGCAACGCATCTTCTTGAAAGCGCTCTTGACTAGAACCAATCGTGCATAAACGGCGATGTTCTATATCTTGTAAGCCACCGACTTCATCTCGGATTTGTCCACTTTCAGTAAGAGCCAAACCATTGATCGTAAAATCTCGTCGTCGCACATCGTCTAGAAAGGTAGATGGATATTGCACAGACACAGGGCGATGACTGTCATCGCCATATTGTTCGCTGCGATAGGTAGCCACCTCATAGGAATGCTCACCATAGGATACGACCACAACGCCAAAAGAGGCGCCTACTACATTCGTTGTAGTAAACCCAGCCGTTCGCAATACATTGATGACCGTCTCTGGCATAGCAGAGGTAACAATGTCGTAATCATGGGGAATGCGTCCCATTTGGATATCTCGCACCGCACCCCCTACAATATACGCTTCCTGTTGTGCTTCTTGTAAAGTTTGCAAAATACGTACAGCTCCGTGGTAGGCAGCCGTTTCTCTGTATGCTAAACTCCCCATACTACTCCCTCTCTATTTCTGATGAGCCAAGCGATTGGTAATCTCCATGCCTGTTTTCGTTCTTGCAAGGCCCCCTTCGCTCGTTTCACGAAGTGCTTCCGGTAAGGCTCGTCCAATGGAATCCATAGCGCCAATCACTTCATCAGCAGGAATACGACTGCGCAAGCCTGCCATTGCCATTTCTGCCGCTGCCAACGCATGGACTGCATAAATACCATTCCGCTTTACACAAGGTACTTCTACGAGACCTGCCACGGGGTCGCAGACCAAACCCAGTACATTTTTCATGCACAAAGTCATAGCCGTCACCACTTCTTCCGTAGTACCGCCCATCATCGCCACTGCACACGCTGCTGCCATCGCCGCTGCTGTACCTACTTCGGCTTGGCAACCGCCCACAGCACCTGCTACGCAAGCTTGGTTTGTCACCACATTACCGACCCCAGCCGCCGCTAAAAATCCATTGATATACGCTTGGTCATCACAGTTGCACACTTCACCAACCGCTTGCATGACCCCTGGTAAAATACCACAGGCACCCGCCGTTGGACATGCCACGATGCGGAACATCTTCGCATTCGCTTCATTCACGGAAATAGCATAGCGCAAGGCACGGTACGTAAGGTCGCTCAAAAAGATAGGCTTTCGTTCGTCTAATTGTTTCGCTTGTCCGCCAGACATACCGCTTTTACTTGTTCTTGTATCTGCAATACCGTCACGAACAGACTCTTTAAAAATCTGAATGCGACGGCGTATTTCATCTAGGACGTCCTCTTCCGTAGCATCCGTACTTTCTATTTCTGCCCGCAAGACCACTTCGGAAAAGGAAATACTTTCACGATCTGCCAGGCGTACAATATCTTCAATAGTATCGTATAAATAACTCATAGTATCCTCTATTCCAATGGTTCAAAATACATCACCGAGGAAATGCCCGCCACTTCCTTAATCTGTTGCAATGCCACTGCATCTACATCGGAATCCGTGGAAATGAGCATCACCGCTTCCGACCCTTTTCGTTTGCGGAATACACGCATGCTGGAAATATTGATACCCGCTAAGCCTAAAATATGCGTTACCCCTGCAATGACACCTGGTTGATCCGTATGGAACACAATAATTTGATGCTCTTCTCCGGTAATCTCTACATCGATACCGTCAATATTGGTCACCGCCACTCTGCCACCACCGAGAGATGACCCTGTCACAGACATATGCTTGCCGTCTTTGCCATACATATTGAACCGCACCGTGTTCGGATGACCTGCATCCACTTCAGACTCGATGAAGGTATACTGAAAGTTCTCCTGCTGTGCAATTTCCAAGGAGTCGCGGATGCGCGCATCATCTGCATCCATGCCGAGTAAGCCTGCCACCAACGCACGATTCGTACCATGACCCCGGTAGGTCTTCGCAAAGGAACCATATAATGTCATAGTCACACTCTCTGGGCGTTCATGAAACATGGACAGTGCCATCTTTCCCAAGCGCGCCGCCCCCGCTGTATGTGAACTAGATGGACCGATCATAACCGGTCCAATGATATCAAAAATACTACTCAAAGTAGGTACCTCCTATTATCTATGTAGGAATATCTTATGTATTATCTGTATCTTATATCATACCATATTTGGGACCTTCTCGTAAAAAAGAATCCGCACGAGGAACGCCGTTACGAGTAGCAGTCTTTGTGGCGCTCTTTACTACCTAAATCACGCAAATACAAGAAGAGCACGGTGTGCCCCCGAACAAACATTATGAAATACCGTTTGTGAGGGGGTATGCCGTGCTCTTCCAATCCCCTAAGGAACGCCGTTACGAGTAGTAGCCTTTGTGGCGCCCTTCACTACCTAAATCACTCAAATACAAGAAGAGCACGGTGTGCCCCCGAACAAACATTATGAAATACCGTTTGTGAGGAGGTATACCGTGCTCTTCCCTTCACCCTATTTAGTTAACACCGCCACAAGGCTCCATAGCGTCACAAGAGACGTCTTAGCCTAGGATTGCTTTCAAATCTTCTTCTGGTGTTGTAATCGGATGTAAGTTGAATTTTTCAACTAAGATGCCAAGTACTGTGTTGGACAAGAATTTTGGCAAGGATGGTCCGATATAGATGTTGCGGATACCTAAGGACAATAATGTTAATAGGATACATACCGCTTTTTGTTCGTACCAAGACAATACTAATGTCAATGGTAATTCGTTTACGTCACACTCAAAAGCGCCTGCTAATGCTACTGCTACTTGGATCGCAGAGTACGCATCATTACATTGACCCATATCTAAGATACGAGGTAAGCCACCGATTTCACCGATGTTAAGGTCGTTGAAACGATATTTACCACAAGCAAGAGTCAATACCATTGTATCTTCTGGAGTTTGTTTTACGAAATCAGTGTAGTAGTTACGTCCTACTTTAGCACCGTCGCAACCACCTACCAAGAAGAAGTGTTTAATTGCGCCAGCTTTTACTGCTTCGATTACTTTGTCAGCTACACCAAGTACTGTACCATGACCGAAACCAGTTGTCACTTCTGTACCACCGTTGATACCTGTGAAGTGTTGTGGTTCTTTGTAACCGCCTAATTCGATAGCGCGTTCGATTACTGCAGAGAAATCTTTTGTGCCATCTTCGTTGTGTTCCACATGACCGCAGCCATCGAAACCAACCATGTCAGTTGTGAAAATGTTTTTGATGTATGTTTGTTTTGGTGGCATAATGCAGTTTGTTGTGAACAAGAATGCACCTGGAACGCCATCAAATTCTTTTTGTTGGTTTTGCCACGCAGTACCGAAGTTACCTTTCAATTGAGGATGTTTTTTCAATTCAGGGTATGCATGACATGGAAGCATTTCACCATGAGTATAAATGTTAACGCCTTTACCATCAGTTTGTTCCAATAACATTTTAAGGTCGTGTAAGTCATGACCTGTTACGACGATGAAAGGACCTGGTTCTACTGT
The DNA here is from genome assembly GCF_003992015.1 of Veillonella sp. VA137. GTDB lineage: Bacteria > Bacillota > Negativicutes > Veillonellales > Veillonellaceae > F0422. The sequence goes on along the minus strand of NZ_RQVK01000011.1, from coordinate 59,870 downwards.
CAAAGGTACAGTTGTTGGTACTGGAGTACCGTATGTAGTTGTGTTGGCTTTATCTAACAACGCCATGCAAGCAAGGTTGATGCCACCGAATTCCATCAATAAGCCTAACCATTCTTCTGCGCTGTGGTCTTTTGCCATTTCAACAAGGCCTTTTACAAACCACGCATCAACTTCTGGATCATTGTAGCCCAATACTGCTGCATGCCATGCGTACGCAGCCATACCACGCATACCTAATAACAATGTGGAACGTAAGGATACGATGTCTTCATGACCTTTCCACAATTCTTCCCAATCAAAGTTAGGAATGTTCGCATCTAATTTGTTGTGCGCATTGTTGATTACATCGATGAACTCTTGTACACGATCTTCAGAGAAGTTTACGTTTGTTACGCACATGAATAAACCACGTTTTAACAATTGTACGTTTTCTAACGTTACTTCTGTAGCTTGCATTGCACGAGCTAAACCGATCAACGCCGCTGTTAATTCGTCTTGTAAATTTGCAACCGGTGCTGTTTTACCACATACACCTTGTACTGTACAACCATTTGGTTGCGCTGTTTGTTCACATTGGAAACAGAACATACTCATGATAAACCTCCTTGGGAACTTTGCCCTTAATATGTATACTACAACATACTTTTTGTATTACTTTAGATATTTTACTAGACAATCCCTTTCATAGTGAAAGCCCTCTCCAGGGCAATCTAGCAGTGTCTTGTTATCTATACATGTAGTATAGTATACTGAAAGCAGAAAAAACGTATCCTTGGCTACACTTTAAAAACATTCTGAGAAATGGAGTAAGTAAATACGCCCCTCCCAGATTGAAAGACTTGGAATTCGTAGGGGCTTTTATCTTGGAGATATGAGAAAGAGCAATGTTATATATCTAAAATGTATGGTATAATTTGAATAAGAGTCGGAGGTGATTCTATGCATATCAAACCATTTGAAGAACTGACCATTCAGGATAACTTTATGTTTCAGAAGGTAATGCGAAATAAGCGTATTTGTAAGGCAACAATAGAACGGCTGTTAGATATCCAGATTAAAGATATCACCTATCTCGAAGAAGAAAAGTCACTGCATATGAACCCAGACAGTAAAGGTATCCGACTCGATGTCTATGTCAACGATGTGGATGGTACTGTCTTTAATGTGGAAATGCAAACCACTAAAAATATGGAGGAATTAGTAAAACGAGTCCGATACTATCAAAGTATCATCGATTTACATAACATTGAAAAAGGCCAGGACTACACCGAGCTCAATGATACCTATGTCATTTTTATATGTACATTTCCACTATTTAGTGATAATCTTCATAAATATACTTTCAAAAATATTTGTTTAGAAAATCACAATATAGAATTAAACGATGGAACTACAAAACTATTCTTGAGCACTAAAGGTACGGAAGACGATATTTCAAAACCGTTGCAATGTCTTTTAGATTATGTAGATGGCAAAACATCTTCAGATGATTTAGTAACGGAAATGAACTCAGTCGTTGATAAAGTACGACATTCTAAAGAATGGAGGTTGGAATATATGACACTCGAAATGGAATTAAGACGCCGTTGGAAAGAAGGCATGGCAGAGGGCGAAGCTAAAGGTAGAGCCGAAGGTAAAGCTGAAGGCAAAGATGAAGGTAAAGCCGAAGTAGTTCTTGGCATGTTAGAAGATAAACTATCCTTAGAAATGATTGCCAAATATACTAAGCTCACCATAGAACAAATCAAGGAAATCGGTAAAGCACACTCTTTAATTTAAGGTTTGCAATATAACGCGATTTATATGGCAGTATATACTGTCTTTGTACGATACAAAAAGGGTCCCTTTGGACCCTTTTGCTATACATCATATACACAGTCATAGAACATATAGTTATATCACGCTATCATTCTAGTATTCTGTCACTCTATCATCACATGCTTGTAGCACACTTATCATTATATTCCTATACCACATTATAATTTTCTAGTTATCGGAGGTCCCATGTCGACATTACATCCAACGTTAGAAACATACATGAATACGATTCAACAATCTCCCTTATGCGCACACATTGCACCAGAAAATTTATCACTTTTCTTGTCTCAAGCAAATGTGAAAGTACAAAGTTTCAAAAAAAATTCTTTCATTGCCATTGCTGGGGATCCGATGGAAGGCATCGGTATCTTGCTAGAAGGGCGTGCCTTATTAACACGAGAGAACATGTTGGGACAACGAACTATCGTAACTGAACTACAGCCGTCCTCTATGTTCGGGGAAGCTTTGCTCTTTAGTAATCATCCCCTATGGCCAGCTACCATTGAGGCTACAAAAGATGCGATCGTTTTATTTTTACCGATTGAGACTTTCACCAAAGCATTTCCGGACTGCCAATCCTGTCAAATCCAATTGCTCACCAACCTCATGCATGATCTATCTGAAAAGGCGATGCAACTGACTCGCAAGGTCCACTACCTATCCCTAAAAGGGATGCGCGAGAAAATCTTTGCTTATCTCATGGATATTCGCAGGGTACAAAAAAAGAATATCCTCACCTTGCCACACAATCGACAAGAAATGGCGGACGTCCTCAACGTGAGCCGCACCGCCCTCAGCCGTGAACTAGGTCGTTTGCAAGATGAACGGATCATCCAATTCCACGGCAAAGAAGTAGAGCTAGTAGATATCGAAACCATTCAAGATTTTTCATTTTAACAATACTAAAAGGGACGCTGTACAACCTGCGTCCCTTTTACTATATTCCAAACATTACCATCCACTAGATATACTATACGAATACCACAACACAAAACCCCCTACCGCTTCCAAGTCTTTCGACCTGGAAGGGTAGGGGCTTGTTGCATTCTATCTAAATATAGATTTAATAATTTCAAATCGACGTAACATATCTTCTGGTAAACGCAAGCAGTTACAATATTTTTTCAATAAATCTTTCATATCTATTCCTTCTTGTATATTCCCTCCTAGCAATATCTCTGCAGAATAATCTTCAATTATAGTTTGAGCTAGCGGTGTACCCTCTGTAAAGATGATCATCATAAGTATCAACCCATATAATCCATTGATACTCCCCTTATCTTTTTTTGAAATATCCCCGGAATATTTTCTAATGACATACTTTGGATATAACCTATACATGGTTTTACCCGGCAATTTAAATCCAGGCTGACATGTAATAAATTTCAGATTATGTGCTGCATAATTCCTAAACTTTCTCAGCCCTTCTAAAAAACTTATAATGAGTTCAATTTTTTCATATACTAACACCGCATCAGATTGTATAAGTAAATTTGCTACTTCCGCTTTATCTTTGGTACTTAAAAATTTAAACATATTAATCGAAATACCAAATGATGCATTTTTTAATAGAATCCATGGCGGAACATGATTATGAGATTTTATATAATATTTAGTAGGTGCTTTACTATGTTTAACAGACAATAACCTCATAATATCTATTTTAAGATTGTTGAACAATAATCCTCCTGCTTTTTTCTTATAATATTTAGGATTTAAATATATCTTTTCATCAACGCCTATATTCTTTGCAATCACATATGATAACTTTTGCTTAAAAATAGTTTCAATGATTAAGCTATATTTTATAGTAAGTGCTTGTACCCTTTTATCTAAATACCAAAATGCAAATAGATCTTCAATACTGGTATTTTTAATATACACCTTATTTTTTATGAATACTTCTTTATATCCATTAACAAGATCATAATATGACACTGTCATTAATATATTTTCTGCTAATACTGGATCTAAAATAATAAATCCTTTATTTTGTAATACTTCTACTTGTTGAGAAATATCTTGAAACGGTTTATCGTAGTCCATAAGTATCTCCATAAATAAAAAGGACACTGCCAAAGCAGTGTCCTAGTGACCAACGCCCTAAGCGTTGCAGCCAATCTACTAACACAACTATAGCACTATGCAAATAAACTGTCAACAGCTAATACATCTAACTATTAATTATTTTTCTAAATAATTTATTTATGATTCATCCTTATTCATAAAGGACCTCCACAACCCCTAAAACTTTATCTAGTATTTTCATTTTTTGAGCATACTTATAAAGTTTTGCTAAATCTTTATTTGAACTACTTACATAACGATTTAATACTTTCGAAAATATCTCGCTATCTATAGCCTTTCTATTCTTTATTAAATCACAAATCGTTCTTTCTAAATCATATACTCTCACTGTATTGCCATGCATCGTTTTACAATCAACAATTCCAAGTTCATGTACTTCTTTTGTTACATAGTGCTTTATAATATTTTCATCCATTCGATGCGGATTATATCCACGATACAAGGTCACCTCTAATTTATTTGGTATACTATCCATCAATTGATGTAGATACAGTGCTGATAGATAAGAAAAGATTGCTACTTTATATCTCTTCTGAAAGAAATAATATCCATCGTACTGTCCCCCTTCCACCATATAAATCCCTCTATCCACTCGCTGTAGACTGCCTTGCTCAACCATTCTTGTTAAATAAATACTCGGTATATTCTCGGATATCACTTCTTCACTCAGCAATATCCCTCCACTTTGTTTTAACTTCTCTTCTAATATTTTTTTATAATCCATATACTACCTACCTATAAAGTTTTATTTGTGCTAACATTATATCATTTTATTAGCACAAATACAACAATAAATAACACAAAAGCCCCTACCCTTCCGAGTCTTTCGACCCGGAAGGGTAGGGGCTTATTGCATCTTCTGAGGAAGTTACATCTTCAGGACTTATTTCATTCCCATAGCCTGCATCAACATTTTGATTTGTGCTTTCATTTCTTCATTGTCTTGAGCCATTTTGTTGTAAGATTCCTTCATTTCTTGGTTTTCTGCTTTCATACTTGCATTATCTGCCAGTACTTGTTCGTACGCTACTTTCGTGCGTTCGTTCTCTTGTTTCAATGCAGATACTTCATCTTGCATTACATATACAGAGGAGATCGGGCCCGCTTTATAACGTTCAGGAATTGCTTTTTCTTCTGGGCTCCAGCCAAATTTATGAGTCACGCCAGCATTCACCATATTTTGATGTTGACCTAATGTAACACCTACGTGGAACATAGTCGCTTCTTGCGTGTAATGAGCAAGGCCTACAGCCGCTGCTGTTTCACTACGATAATTACCAATGCCCGCCATGATTTGTGTCGGTTCTAATGGATCATATTGTAATGGTTTCAACGCTGCTAAAGCGGCTGCTCTCGCACCAGCTTTATGAGCTTCACCTGTAGCTTGGTTCAGAACGTTGTTAGCTGTCGCTTTCAACTGATCTACGTTGACACCGTCAGTGCCGTTGATACCAGGCGCCACATTTAGAATGCGATTACCGCCGTTATCTAGGCCATTTGCTGTCAATGATACAGGAGGGTTCGCTTTACCATTGGAATTGTTGGATTCAATCACCACACCCAATGGTGTCACATTCGTCGTAATCGCTGGTTCAGGTTTACCATCTTTGCCAGGACGATATACAGTGTACTCACTGCCTGATCCGTCATGTTTCACAGTCGTATTAAACTCTGCCGGTTTACCTGTTTTCTCATCGATTACAGGTTTCACCTTGCCATCTTTATCGATGAAAGTAGGTTTAAATAGGCCTGTGTAATCGGTAGAACCATCACCCATGTGAACATTTTTCGCCAACTTCACTGTCATGGACGCCGGTGTTTTCACTGTTCCATCTGCATTTTTAACAGCTTCTTTCGCAATAACGCCGATATTATTGTCAGTCAACTTAGCCGCATCTGCACCACCGTTGATATTCAATACTTCACCAAGGCCAACCACAGCCGTCACATCTTTGTTATCACCTGTGAACTTACGAGACTCTGCTAAACGGTCACTAACCACTTTCAATTGATCTTCCGTCGCTGCACGTCCAGATACAACTGTTGGGTTTGCTACATTCCAGTCTTTGTTTTGCAAGCCCGTCACAAATCCTTGTTTACCGTCAATGGATACAGCTTTGTCGTCAGTTTTGCCACCACTGAAAGTAGTCACTCCCTTATCTTTGAACTCAACTTTGCCGTTGTTTTCTTTATTCGTAATGGAGTTGATGCTTGTTAAGTCGCTAGCTAATTGTACTTTTAACTTACCATCCATATTGTTCACACCAATGTTTTTATCCGTTAAGTTGTCCTTAGCTGCACCACCAACAATATCTACAGTTTGATTCAACTTCTTAGCGATGACTTTGGATTTGTCAGCATCTTGTGCATCGTCACCAGCGTATTTCACGCCATCGTCCATCGTAGCTACTTCATGTTTCACCACAATGTCTTTACCAGCATTGTTAGGATCTGGATGTTTCGTTTCATATACGATACGAGTCATACCATCTTTACCATTAGCGCCATCTGTGCCGTCTACACCAACAACACCTTTGTCACCTTTAATGGAAAGACCATTTTTACCATCTTTACCGTTCAAGCCGATAGAGCCGTCCTTACCGTTGATCACAACTGCCGATCCGTCTTTACCGTTCACACCGATAACGCCGTCAGAGCCTGGTTTGCCATCTTTGCCGTTAACGCCTGGTTCACCTTTTTCGCCCACTGTTACCACTGCATCTGTGCCAGGTTTTCCGTCTTTACCGTCTTCACCTTTTACAGTGATTGTATTAGTTGTTAAGGATTTAGATGTTAAATCTTTGTTCAACTTCACAGTGACCGTTGTATTACCGTTAGCATCTTGCTCAATGGATGTTAATACGTTTTTGCCATCATAGTTTTTGTCTGCATACGTAGCACCTGCTGGAATTTCCGCCGTACCTTGGATTTTCACAGTAGAGCCAAGTTTATTTGTTTTTGCTCCACCAGTGTTTGCATCAAAGACTAAACCTTTGTCGACTAAACCAGTAGTAGCAGATTTCAATTGGTCTTCTGTAGCTGCTCTACCAGATACAAATGTTGGATTTGTTACACCCCAAGTTTTGTTATCTAAACCAGTGATGAAGTTACCTTCTGTTGCTGTTGCATCAGCCGCCGGTGTTGTACCATCTGCACTTGGTGTAACAGATTGTTTACCTACGGTCACGCCAGAGGCTACCACTTGACCTTTACCACCATCTACTTTCACAGTATTCGTTCCAGTACCTGCTGTCACAGTCGCATTAGTACCATCTACTTTCACAATGTTGTCACCAGTGCCCGCTGTCACGGTACCTGCTGTGCCATCCATTGTCACTTGTTTCGTAGCATCCGTACCCAATGTCACTTTGTCTGCTAAGCGAATGTCGTAGTTATTATGACCATCAGTTCCTGTTGTAACCGTTAAGGAAAGATTTTTATTCACATCTTTGTCTTCACCGTTCACAGAAACAGTTGTTTTCGCTTTGCCAATTTCGTCGTGCAATTGTTTTACGTTAACAGCGTCTGTATCATTTACACCTTCGGCCACGTTCACAATTTTGTTTCCACCATTATCTAAACCATTATTAGTTAAGGATACGGTTTTGTCGCCATTTTCGATGGTAATACCAGATGTGTTAACTGTGGTCGCTTTGTCTCCATCACGATATACAGTTTCACCTGCTGTCGTGGAAGTTGTCACATCGCCATCTTTTACAACCGTACCAGTCTTAGTCACGAATGTACCGGCATCTTTATCACCTACAGTTAAACCTGTTGCGCTAAGAACCGTGTCACCAGTCGTCACCTTGCCACCTTCTACTTTTGTTGTTTTGCCACCAGCGTTCGTAAATTCAGCGCTTGTTAAGCCTTTCAATTCTTTCGCCAATTTCACTTCCACAGTAGAACCATTCGCATTCACACCGATGTTGTTATCAGATAATTTAGTTTTATCTGCGCCACCAGTGATATTGAAAGCGATACCACCTGCTTTATTCAAGCCTTGTACATCTGTTTTAGACGCATTGTCTGCACCGAATTGGATTGTGTTATTCGCTACTGCTTTCGCTGCATCAGATACAGTTTTCAACTGATCTTCTGTCGCTGCACGGCCAGATACAAATTTCGGTTCTGTTACGCTCCAATCTTTGTTTTCCAGACCTGTGATGAAGTTGCCTTCTGCCGCAGTATCTGTAGCTGTTGGTGTTTTGCCATCTGCGCTTGGTGTAGCAGATTGTTTACCAATCACAACACCACCAGTGACAGCGCCATTTGCATCTTTCACACCATTCACACGGGCTACTGTCGGTGTCACTTCAGTCGTATTCGTACCGTCTGTGAAAGTCGCGCCTGTGCTACCTACTTTGGATTCGTTAGCACCGTCTTTCACAGTCAAGCCTGCATTGTTCACCACGGAATTACCTACTGTCATGGAGCCAGTATTCGTTAAGTTTAGATGTTTGTTCAAGCGAAGTGTCAACGCATCTTTACCATCTGCTTCTACTAAGATATTACCCTCAGCGGATGCAAATGTTTTAGCCGCTTCCTTCGTCACACCTTCACCAACGATATTCACCAATGTGTTCAAGCGATGTTTATTCACAGTGTCAGAGTTATTACCAGCGAAACGTAAGCCGTCGTCCATAGTAGCCACTTGACGTTCTACTACTTTTTCAGTATTCGTCGCTGGGTCAATTTCTTTCGTTGTGTATACGATACGAGTGATGCCGTCTTTGCCGTCAACACCTTTTTCACCACGAACGCCTGGAACACCATCAGCTCCGTCAGCACCGTTGTAGCCTTCTTTCATACCGATATCTAAGGATTTGCCTGGTTTTCCGTCAGCACCTTTAGGGCCCGTTAAGCCGATTGTGCCGTCTTTACCGTTGATGACAACAGATTTACCGTCTTCACCTTTGGCACCGATTTTACCATCTTTACCATTGATGACTACGCTATTACCATTTTCACCTTTAGGGCCAGTCAAGCCGATAGATCCGTCTTTGCCGTTGATCACAACTGCAGAGCCGTCTTTGCCGTTGACGCCGATAATACCGTCAGAACCTGGTTTACCATCTTTACCTGCTACGCCTGGTTCACCTTTTTCACCGACAGTCACTACTGCATCTGTGCCAGGTTTTCCGTCTTTGCCGCCTTCACCTTTTACAGTCACAGTATTCGTTGTTAAGGATTTAGATGTTAAATCTTTATTCAACTTGATTGTTACTGTGCTATTGCCGTCAGTTCCTTTTTCAACAGTTGTCACTACGTTGTTGCCATCGTAGTTGTCATCTGCTGTTACATTAGCTGTACCAACAATGTTTACAGTAGATCCAAGAGCATTTTCAACAACTTTTTTACCACCAGCTTTCGCAGGAAGGTTCGCACCGAAGGACAATTTGCCTGTACCAATTTGACCTTGAATTACTTTCAATTGTTCTTCCGTAGCTGCACGGCCTTTTGTTGCGAAGTCAGCTGCATCCAACGTTGTATTCGTTAAACCAGTGATATCACCTACAGAACCATCAATAGCAATTGGTTTACCATTGTTGCCAACAGTCACTTTACCTACTTTACCGTCGATTGTCACAGTTTTATCACCAGCTGCTGCACCGCTACTGAAAGTAGTTACGCCATTAGCACCGAGCTCAACTTTACCAGAGTTTGCACCATTAGTAATGGAGTTGATGTTTGTTAACTCGCTAGCTAATTGAACTTTTAACTTACCATCTTTCGCATTCACGCCGATGTTGTTGTCAGTCAATTTGTCTTTAGCTGCACCACCAACGATTTCTAAACGTTCGTTTAGTTTTTTGTTGATTACATTCGCTTCTGCTGTGGTTGCAGTCGCTGCTTCGTAGTTATCACCGCTGTATTTTTGACCGTCGTCCATCGTAGCTACTTCATGTTTCACTGTGATTTCTTTACCAGCATTATTAGGATCTGTATGTTTCGTTTCATATACGATACGAGTCATACCGTCTTTACCATTAGCACCATCTGTGCCGTCTAAACCAACTGCACCTTTGTCGCCTTTCATAGTAAGACCATTAGCACCATCTTTACCATTCATGCCGATAGAGCCATCTTTACCGTTGATGACAACTGCAGAACCGTCCTTACCGTTAACGCCGATAGTACCATTAGAACCATCTTTACCTGCTTCGCCTTTTTCACCGACAGTCACTACTGCATCTTTGCCGTCTTGACCGTTGGCACCTGGTTCACCTTTTACAGTTACCGTGTTAGTTGTTACAGATTTAGAGGTTAAATCTTTGTTCAATTTCACAGTTACTGTTGTATTGCCAGTAGTTGGATCTTGTTCGATAGATGTTAATACGTTTTTACCATCATAGTTTTTATCTGCATCCGTAGCACCTGCTGGAATTTCCGCAGTGCCTTGGATTTTCACAGTAGATCCAAGTTTATTTGTTTTCGCTCCGCCAGTGTTAGCATCGAAGACTAAACCTTTGTCTACTAAACCTGTTGTAGCAGATTTCAATTGATCTTCCGTTGCTGCACGGCCAGATACAAATGTTGGATTTGTTACATCCCAAGCTTTGTTATCTAAACCAGTGATGAAGTTCCCTTCTTCTGGTGCGATAACTTTACCTGCTGTAGGAACAGTTTCTGCTGGTGTCACAGATTGTTTACCAATCACCACACCGTCAGTTACTATACCATCTGCACCATTCGTTCCGTTCACACGAACTACTGTCGGTGCCACGCTACTTGTCTTCGTACCATCTGTGAAAGTAGCACCTGTGCTAGTCACTTTGGATTCGTTAGCACCGTCTTTAACAACAGTACCTGCATTAGTCACTTTCGTTTCCTTAGTGCCATCTTTTACAGTCAATCCTGTTGTATCTAGAGTAGATTCGCCAGCCGTTACCTTGCCGTCTTTACCGTTGATAGTAACAGTTTTATCGCCAGCTGCTGCACCGCTACTGAAAGTAGTCGCTCCATCTGCACCGAACTCAACTTTGCCATTGCCTGCTGCATTAGTAATGCTGCTGATATTAGCAAGATTTTTATTCATTTTTACAGTCAATGTAGTTTTGCCGTCAGCATCTACTAAGATGTTACCAGTAGCAGACTCAAATGTTTTCGCAGCTTCCTTAGTCACACCTTCACCAACGATGTTCACCAATGTGTTCAAGCGATGTTTATTCACAGTGTCAGAGTTATTACCAGTGAATTGTAAGCCGTCGTCCATAGTAGCCACTTGACGTTCTACTACTTTTTCAACTTTCGTTACTGGGTCAACTTCTTTCGTTGTGTATACGATACGAGTGATGCCGTCTTTACCGTCAACACCTTTTTCACCACGAACTCCTGGAACTCCATCAGCACCATCTTGACCATTATAGCCATCTTTCATGCCGATATCTAAGGATTTACCTGGTGCACCATCAGCACCTTTCGAACCCGTTAAGCCGATTGTGCCGTCTTTACCGTTGATGACAACAGATTTTCCGTCTTCACCTTTGGCTCCGATTTTACCATCTTTACCATTGATGACTACGCTATTACCATTTTCACCTTTAGGGCCAGTCAAACCGATAGATCCGTCTTTGCCGTTGATCACAACTGCAGATCCGTCTTTACCGTTTACGCCGATAGTACCGTTAGAGCCATCTTTACCATCTGCACCTTTTTCACCCACAGTCACTACTGCATCTTTGCCGTCTTGACCGTTAGCGCCAGGTTCACCTTTTACAGTTACTGTGTTAGTTGTTACAGATTTAGATGTTAAATCTTTATTCAACTTGATGGTAACTTTGCTATTGCCGTCAGTTCCTTTTTCAACAGTTGTCACCACGTTGTTACCATCGTAGTTATCGTCTGCTGTTACATTAGCTGTACCAACAATATTCACCGTAGAACCAAGAGCATTTTCAACAACTTTATTGCCACCAGCTTTTGCAGGAAGGTTAGCACCGAAGGACAAGTTGCCAGTACCCAATTGACCTTGGATTAATTTCAACTGTTCTTCCGTAGCCGCACGACCTTTAGTACCAAAGTCTGGCCCTGTTAACGTTGTATTTGTCAAACCAGTGATATCGCCTACAGAACCATCGATAGCAATTGGATTACCGTTGTTGCCAACAGTGACTTTACCTGCTTTACCGTCGATTGTGACAGTTTTATCACCAGCTGCTGCGCCACTACTGAACGTAGTTACGCCATCAGCACCGAACTCAACTTTACCAGAGTTTGCACCATTAGTAATGGAGTTGATATTTGTTAACTCGCTAGCTAATTGAACTTTTAACTTACCATCTTTCGCATTCACACCGATGTTGTTGTCAGTCAATTTAGCTTTGTCTGCGCCACCAACAATTTCTAAACGTTCGTTTAGTTTTTTGTTGATCACATTCGCTTCTGCTTCAGTTGCAGTCGCTACTTCGTAGTTATCACCGCTGTATTTTTGACCGTCGTCCATCGTAGCTACTTCATGTTTCACTGTGATTTCTTTACCAGCATTGTTAGGATCTGTATGTTTCGTTTCATATACGATACGGGTCATACCGTCTTTGCCATTAGCGCCATCTGTGCCGTCTAAACCAACTGCACCTTTGTCGCCTTTCATAGTAAGACCATTAGCACCATCTTTACCATTCATGCCGATAGAGCCATCTTTACCGTTGATTACAACTGCAGAACCGTCTTTACCATTTACGCCGATAGAACCATTAGAACCTGGTTTGCCATCTTGGCCATCAACACCTTTTTCACCTTTTTCACCAACAGTCAGTACCGCATCTTTGGTTTGACCATTACCACCTGGTTCACCTTTTACAATCACTGTATTTGTTGTTAAGGATTCAGATTTTAAATCTTTTTTCAACTTCACAGTCACTGTTGTGTCACCAGTAGTTGCATCTTGACCGATAGTTGTTACTACGTTTTCATCGTTGTAACCTTCATCAGATGTGGCATTCGAAGAGCCTAAGATATGTACAGTAGTGCCAAGTTTATTAGTCACAACCTTATCTCCACCTTCTTTAGCAGAAAGGTTCGCACCGTATTTCATACCTTTATCTGTAGCATCAGTAACTGCTTTAGCAATACTTGCATCAGAAGCATTTTTAAGGTCAGATACGTTAACTGCTGATTTACCTGTTACAGGATCTTTCGCAGTGGCTTCTAATTTTTCTAAGTACGTTGGGTCTTGTTTAGGCTGATTTGTCGCATCTTTCACCACAGCTGTATCGATAGCAGAGCCTACGTTGTCTACACGTTTAGTATCTGGCGTGTTTACTTTCGTATGAACATCACCTTCATACTTAGTACCATCTGCATTTTTGAAAGTGCCATCTGGTTGTTTAAATACTTGGTTACCAGCGTTATCTACGTAAATCAAGGCTTGGTCTTGCGCCACTTGTTTCGTGTTCAAGGATACCGTTACATCATCGCCTTTAGCAGATGTACTGATGTAGTTTGTATCACCCTTGATATTGAACTTCACATCACCAGCTGTTAAGGATTTAGCCGTTGTTGTACCAGTTGTATCATCGCCAAGAGAAATTTTATTTCCTACTTGACCTTTTACAATATCTAAGTCAGATTTTTTAGCTACATCTGTAATAGTGACTGTATTTGTACTATTCGGATTTGCTGCATCTTGTACAGTTAAGCTAATATTACCATCATTATCTGCTGTGTATTTACCATCAGATCCAGTTGCTGGATTTGCCACTAAACGATAGTCGCTGCCAGATTTAGCAGTAATAGCTTCGGAGATTTTTTTCAACTGATCTTCTGTCGCTGCACGACCAGATACAAATGTTGGAGTTGCTACATTCCACTCTTTATTTGCAAGACCCGTTACGAAGTTGCCTTCTGTTGGTGTACCACCAGTTGTAGGAGCTACGCCAGTTGCACTTGGAGTGACAGATTGTTTACCTACTACCACACCACCTGCTGTTACAGAAGTCGTTGCATTAACCGTACCTTCTTTACCGTTGATTGTAACAGTTTTATCACCAGCTGCTGCGCCACTACTGAAAGTAGTAGCTCCGTCTGCACCGAACTCAACTTTGCCATTACCTGCCGCATTTGTAATGCTGCTGATATTAGCAAGGTTTTTGTTCATTTTTACAGTCAATGTGGAGTTGCCATCTGCTTGTACTAAGATGTTACCACTTGCAGATTGGAATCCATCTACTTGTTCTTTTGTAACACCTTCACCAACGATGTTCACTAATGTATTTAGCTTATGTTTGTTTTCTGTACCGGAATTGTTACCAGTGAAACGTAAGCCGTCGTCCATTGTAGCTACTTGATGTTCTTTACCGCCTTCAGTGTATACGATACGAGTGATGCCGTCTTGGCCGTCAACACCTTTTTCACCACGAACGCCATTTGCTCCATCTGTGTTATAGCCATCTTTCATGCCAATGTTAATGGATTTGCCTGGTTGTCCGTCAGCACCTTTAGGACCAGTTAAGCCGATTGTGCCGTCTTTACCGTTGATCACGACTGCAGAGCCGTCTTTACCATTCACGCCGATAGTACCATTAGATCCTGGTTTACCATCTGCACCTTTTTCACCGACAGTCACTACTGCATCTTTGCCGTCTTGACCGTTAGCTCCAGGTTCACCTTTTACAGTTACCGTGTTAGTTGTTATAGATTTAGATGTTAAATCTTTATTCAACTTGATGGTAACTTTGCTATTGCCGTCAGTTCCTTTTTCAACAGTTGTCACCACGTTGTTACCATCGTAGTTATCGTCTGCTGTTACATTAGCTGTACCAACAATATTCACCGTAGAACCAAGAGCATTTTCAACAACTTTATTGCCACCAGCTTTTGCAGGAAGGTTAGCACCGAAGGACAAGTTGCCAGTACCCAATTGACCTTGGATTAATTTCAACTGTTCTTCCGTAGCCGCACGACCTTTAGTACCAAAGTCTGGCCCTGTTAACGTTGTATTTGTCAAACCAGTGATATCACCTACAGAACCATCAATAGCAATTGGATTACCATTGTTGCCAACAGTCACTTTACCTGCTTTACCGTCGATTGTCACAGTTTTATCACCAGCTACTGCACCGCTACTGAACGTAGTTACGCCATTAGCACCGAACTCAACTTTACCAGAGTTTGCACCATTAGTAATGGAGTTGATGTTTGTTAACTCGCTAGCTAATTGAACTTTTAACTTACCATCTTTCGCATTCACGCCGATGTTGTTGTCAGTCAATTTAGCTTTGTCTGCGCCACCAACAATTTCTAAACGTTCGTTTAGTTTTTTGTTGATCACATTCGCTTCTGCTGTGGTTGCAGTCGCTGCTTCGTAGTTATCACCGCTATATTTTTGACCGTCGTCCATCGTAGCTACTTCATGTTTCACTGTGATTTCTTTACCAGCATTATTAGGGTCTGGATGTTTCGTTTCATATACGATACGAGTCATACCGTCTTTACCGTTAGCTCCATCTGTGCCGTCTAAACCAACTACACCTTTGTCGCCTTTCATAGTAAGACCGTTAGCACCATCTTTGCCATTCATGCCAATAGAGCCGTCTTTACCGTTAATCACAACTGCAGAGCCGTCTTTACCGTTCACGCCGATAGAACCATTAGAACCTGGTTTACCATCTTGGCCATCAACACCTTTTTCGCCTTTTTCACCGACTGTGATGACTGCATCTTTGGTTTGACCATCGCCACCTGGTTCACCTTTTACAATCACTGTATTCGTTGTTAAGGATTCAGATTTTAAATCTTTTTTCAACTTCACAGTTACTGTTGTGTCGCCATTAGTAGCTTGACCGATAGTGGTTACTACGTTTTCATCGTTGTAACCTTCATCAGATGTAGCATTGGAAGATCCCAAGATATGTACAGTCGAGCCAAGTTTATTTGTGACAACTTTATCTCCACCTTCTTTAGCAGAAAGGTTCGCACCGTATTTCATGCCTTTATCTGTCGCATCAGTCACTGCTTTCGCAATGCTTGCATCAGACGCTTGTTTAAGGTCAGACACGTTAACTGCTGATTTACCTGTTACAGGGTCTTTCGCTGCGGCTTCTAATTTTTCAAGATACGTTGCATCTTGTTTTGGTTGATTTGTCGCATCTTTTACCACAGCCGTATCAATCGCAGAACCTACGTTATCTAGACGTTTTGCACTAGGTGTATTCACTTTCGTATGAACATCACCTTCATACTTATTGCCATCTGCATCTTTGAAAGTACCATCTGGTTGTTTGAATACTTGCTTACCAGTGTTATCTACGTAAATCAAGGCTTGGTCTTGTGCCACTTGTTTTGTGTTCAAGGATACCGTTACATCATCGCCATTAGCGGCTGTACTGATGTATTTACCATCACCTTTGATGTTGAACTTCACATCACCAGCCGTTAAAGATTTAGCCGTTGTTGTACCAGTTGTATCATCGCCAAGAGAAATTTTATTTCCTACATGACCTTTCACAGTATCTAAGTCAGATTTTTTAGCCACATCTGTGATAGTCACCGTCTTCGCAGTAGTTGCATCTGTAGGGTCCTCTACTGTTAAGTTAATATCCCCATCATCTGTTGGTTTGTATTTACCTTCAGAACCAGCTGCTGGATTTGCCACCAAACGATAGTCGCTACCAGATTTAGCCGTAATAGCTTCGGAGATTTTTTTCAATTGATCTTCTGTAGCTGCACGACCAGATACATAGCTAGGACTTGCTACATTCCATTCTTTGTTATCTAAACCTGTAATGAAGTTACCTTCAGTAGCCTTATCTGTTGCTACCGGAGTTGTACCATTTGCATTTGGAGTGACAGATTGTTTACCAACTGTAATATCGTTAGCTTTTACAGTACCTGCTTTACCGTCAAGTCCTACAGTTCCTGTTGTAACTTTACCATCTTTACCATTGATAACAACAGGTGTATCTGTACCATTAGCACCGTTGTTACCGCTGCTGAAAGTAGTCACTCCATTATCTTTGAACTCAACTTTACCATTACCGGCTGCATTTGTAATGCTGCTGATGTTAGCAAGGTTTTTGTTCATTTTTACAGTCAATGTGGAGTTGCCATCGGCTTGTACTAAGATGTTACCAGTAGCAGACTCAAATGTGTTAACTGCTTCCTTAGTTACACCTTCACCAACGATGTTTACTAATGTATTTAGCTTATGTTTGTTTTCTGTACCGGAATTGTTACCAGTGAAACGTAAGCCATCATCCATCGTAGCTACTTGATGTGTCACAGTTGTTTCTGTGCCTGTTTTAGGATCTGTATGTTTCGTTTCATATACGATACGAGTCATACCGTCTTTGCCATTAGCGCCATCTGTACCGTCTACACCGACTACACCTTTGTCACCTTTAATGGAAAGACCATTCTTACCATCTTTACCGTTCAATCCGATAGATCCGTCTTTGCCGTTGATGACAACTGCAGATCCGTCTTTACCATTTACACCGATAGTACCGTTAGAACCATCTTTACCTGGTTTGCCTTCTGTACCTTTTTCACCTTTTTCACCGACAGTCACTACTGCATCTTTACCGTCTTGACCGTTAGCACCAGGTTCGCCTTTCACTGTTACTGTATTTGTTGTTAAGGATTTAGATGTTAAATCTTTGTTCAACTTCACAGTGACTGTTGTGTTACCGTCAGCATCTTGAGCGATAGATGTTAATACGTTTTTACCATCGTATTGTTTATCTGCTTCTGTTGCATTTGTTACATCTGCACTACCCACAATGTTTACCGTAGAGCCAAGTTTGTTTGTGACAATTTTATCTCCACCAGTTTTCGCAGAAAGGTTTGCACCGTATTTCATGCCTGTTGCCACAACTGCATTGGCTGCGTTTTTAAGGTCAGATACGTTAACCGCTGCATTTGGATGGTTGCCCGCTTTCGCTGCCTCTTCCAATTGTTCTAGGAACGTTGGATTTTGTTTATGTCCTGTACCTTCTGGAACTTTTGTAGTGGCAATCGCAGAGCCTACGTTATTAAGAATTGTATCTCCAGCAGTTGTATTTTTCGCTGCAGATTGAATACGAGTTTCTACGTCTCCTGGTTCTACTACAGTGTTATCTGATTTGTAGAATTTACCATCTTTTAACGTTAACTTGTTGCCTTCTTTATCTGTATATACAACAGGTAATTGAGCGCCGTCTACTACAGCTTGTTTGTTGATTGTTAAAGCATATGCATGGTTACCATTTGATGGCGTATCTTTGGCAGTCAATACAGTTTCATCTGTAGATGTCACAGTCGTAACCGTATCATTATCTGCACCTTTTTCAGCACCGATGGTAATAACACCATCTTTTTGCGTTACCTTAACGGAACCACTACCTTCAATTGTAATACGTTTGTTTTCACCTTCAGTACCAGTTGTCTTCGGTTCTACTTTATCAGTCGTTGTTCCATTTTTAACAGCTAAATCCCACAATGCAGTTTTATCTGCTTTGTTGTTCACTTCGTCGTTAACTGCTTTCAACTGATCTTCTGTTGCTGCACGACCAGATACATAAGTTGGGTTAGCCACAGTCCATGTTGTGTTACCAAGACCTGTTACATAGTTGCCAGTTTCGGCTGCTGGAGTTACACCAGGTGTTGGTTTCGCCGCAATTGGATTTAGCGTTTGGTTGCCTACTACAACGCCTGCTGCTGTCAATTGACCTTTAGATCCATCAACTTTCACAATGTTAGTACCAGTTCCAGCTGTTATGCTTGCATTCGTACCATCTACAGATACAGTATTGTTGCCTGTGCCCGCTGTGATAGTACCAGCTGTACCATCCATTGTGACTTGTTTAGCTACCTCAGTGCCTAATGTCACTTTGTCTGCTAAACGAACGTCATAGTTAGTATGTCCATCGGTTGCTGTAGTCGTAGTTAAGGAAAGATTTTTATTCGCATCTGTATTGTCCTTATTAACAGTTACCGTTGTTTTCGCTTTACCAACTTCGTCAGTTAACTGTTTTACATTAACAGCGTCATTATCACCTTCGCCTTTTGCAACATTAGTGATTTTATTACCGCCATTATCTAAGCCAGTTTTCGTCAAGGAAACTGTAGTTGTCGTACCTGCAGACGGCTTAATCGTAATGCCCTCTGGACCCGTTACCGTCGTTGTTGTACCGTCAGTAGTTGTCACTTTACCAGGAGTAATAGTCGTCGTACCCTCTCCATCTTTTGTCACTTCTACTTTTGACAACTTAGTAATAGAATCATTTAGGCTATATGTGAAGTTTCTGCCATCTTGTTTGATTTTTAAATTTTTACCAGCGATGAAAGCTACTTCATTATCGTTTGTGACATGTTCGGATGTTGGGTTAGAGCCTGTAGCTTGTTCACCACCATCTGCCACATCAGAAGTTACGTACCAACCTAAGTTAGTTTTCAAGTCATTGATAGACTTATTCAATTGAGATACGTTAACTGCATCTTTACCATCTGTACCTTCTGCAACATTAGTGATTTTTGCATTACCAACAGAGATTGTACCTAGTTTTGTTCCGTCACCATTATTAATCGTTAACGTTGTATTACCATTGGAAATTGTTAATGGTGTAGTACCACCTTTACCTGCAATGGAATTAATGCCTGTTAAAGATTCTGCCAATTTAACTTTCAACGCACCGCCATCTGCATTGACACCAATATTATTATCAGTCAATGTTCCTGTGGCACCGCCAAGGATTTGCAATTGTTCCCCTAATTTCTTAGTGATACCATTTTGCTCAGCTGTTGTACCTTCTGCTGCTTTGTAGTTATCCCCAGCATATTTCATGCCTTTGTTTGTAGCATCAGTGACTGCTTTGGCGATACTTGCATCAGATGCTTGTTTCAGGTCAGATACGTTAACTGCTGCATTTGGATGGTTAGTCGCTTTCGCAGTTTCTTCCAAGCGTTCTAAGAAGGATGGATTTTGTTTAGTTCCTGTACCTTCTGGAACTTTTGTATTGGCAATCGCAGAGCCTACGTTATTAAGGATTGTATCTCCAGCTGTTGTATTTTTTGCTGCAGATTGAATACGAGTTTCTACGTCTTTTGCTTCTACTACAGTGTTATCTGCTTTGTAGAATTTACCATCTTTTAACGTTAACTTGTTACCTTCTTTATCTGTATATACAACAGGTAATTGAGCACCATCTACTACAGCCTGTTTGTTGATGGTTAATTCGTAAGCATGGTTTCCATCCTTACCTTTATCGCCTACTGTCAATACAGTTTCATCCGTAGATGTCACAGTAGTCACTGTATTATTATCTGTACCAGCTACTGGTGCCCCAATAGTAATCTCGCCATTATTTTGCGAGATAGTAACTCCGCCAGTACCTTTTAAGATAATGCGTTTATTTTCTCCTGTTACCTCTTTTGGAGCAACTTTAGCACCATTTGGATCCTCGCTTGCAATCGCTAAGTCCCACAATGCAGTTTTATCTGCTTTGTTGTTCACTTCGTCGTTAACTGCTTTCAACTGATCTTCTGTTGCCGCACGGCCAGATACATAAGTTGGGTTATTGACAGTCCATGTTGTGTTACCAAGACCCGTTACGAAGTTGCCTTCTGTTGGTGTACCACCAGTTGTAGGAGCTACGCCAGTTGTACTTGGAGTGACAGATTGTTTACCTACTGTAATATCGTTAGCTTTCACAGTACCTGCTTTACCATCAAGACTTACAGTTCCTGTTGTAACTTTACCATCTTTACCATTGATAACAACAGGTGTATCTGTACCGCCAGTGCCGTTGTTACCGCTACTGAAAGTAGTTACACCATTGTCTTTGAACTCAACTTTGCCAGAGTTTGCACCATTGGTAATGCTGCTGATGTTAGCAAGGTTTTTGTTCATTTTTACAGTCAATGTTGTTTTACCATCAGCTGCGACTAAGATGTTGCCACTTGCAGATTGGAATCCATCTACTTGCTCTTTCGCAACGCCTTCGCCAACGATGTTCACTAATGTATTTAGCTTATGTTTGTTTTCTGTACCGGAATTGTTACCAGTGAAACGTAAGCCATCATCCATTGTAGCTACTTGATGTGTCACAGTTGCTTCTGTGCCTGTTTTAGGATCTGTATGTTTCGTTTCATATACGATACGAGTCATACCGTCTTTACCATTAGCTCCATCTGTACCGTCTACACCGACTGCACCTTTGTCGCCTTTAATGGAAAGACCGTTCTTACCATCTTTACCATTCAATCCGATAGATCCGTCCTTGCCGTTGATCACAACTGCAGAGCCGTCTTTACCATTGACGCCGATAGTACCATTAGATCCTGGTTTGCCATCTTGTCCGTTGACGCCTGGTTCACCTTTTTCACCGACAGTCACTACTGCATCTGTGCCTGGTTTACCGTCTTTGCCGTCTTCACCTTTTACAGTTACCGTGTTAGTTGTTAAGGATTTAGATGTTAAATCTTTATTCAACTTCACAGTTACTGTTGTATTACCGTCAGTATCTTGTTCAATAGATGTTAATACGTTTTTACCATCGTATTGTTTATCTGCTTCTGTTGCATTGGTTACATCTGCACTACCTACGATGTTTACCGTAGAGCCAAGTTTGTTAGTTACAACTTTATCTCCACCAGTTTTCGCAGGAAGGTTAGCACCGTATTTCATGCCTTTTCCAACAACTTCATCAGCTGTGTTTTTAAGGTCAGATACGTTAACTGCTGCATTTGGATGGTTAGTCGCTTTCGCAGTTTCTTCCAAACGTTCTAAGAAGGATGGATTTTGTTTAGTTCCTGTACCTTCTGGAACTTTTGTATTAGCAATGGCAGAGCCTACGTTATTAAGGATGGTATCTCCAGCTGTCGTATTTTTTGCTGCAGATTGAATACGTGTTTCTACGTCTTCTGGTTTTACTTCTACCGTAGGATTATCTACTGTATGGAATTTACCATCTTTGTCGATAGTCACTTTTTTACCATCTTTTGTTGTATATACAACAGGTAATTGAGCACCATCTACTACAGCTTGTTTGTTCACTGCTAAGTTATAAGCGTGATCATTGTTACCTACTTTTGTTACATCAACAGTTTTATCAGTAGATTCCACAGTTGTAATCGTATCATGGTCTGTGCCTCTTGGTGCACTGATTTTGATCACACCATTGTCTTGGCTAACAGTAACACCATCAGTACCTTCGATAGTAATTCGTTTGTTATCCATTGCTTGTGCACCAGCTTGTGGTGTTACATTTGTGATAGTATCACCCGATTTAACAGCCAAGTCCCACAATGCAGTTTTATCTACTTTGTTGTTCACTTCGTCGTTAACTGCTTTCAACTGATCTTCTGTAGCTGCACGACCGGATACATAGGTTGGGTTATTGACAGTCCATGTTGTGTTACCAAGACCTGTTACATAGTTGCCAGTTTCGGCTGCTGGCGTTACACCATCTGTTGGTTTCGCCGCAATTGGATTTAGCGTTTGGTTGCCTACGACAACACCTGCTGCTGTCAATTGACCTTTAGATCCATCTACTTTCACAATGTTAGTGCCAGTTCCAGCTGTTATGCTTGCATTCGTACCATCTACAGATACGGCATTGTTGCCTGTGCCCGCTATGATAGTACCAGCTGTACCATCCATTGTGACTTGTTTAGCTGTTTCAGTGCCTAATGTCACTTTGTCCGCTAAACGAACGTCATAGTTAGTATGTCCATCGGTTGCTGTAGTCGTAGTTAAGGAAAGATTTTTATTCGCATCTGTATTGTCCTTATTAACAGTTACCGTTGTTTTTGCTTTGCCAACTTCGTCAGTTAACTGTTTTACATTAACAGCGTCAGTATCACCTTCGCCTTTTGCTACATTAGTGATTTTCGCATTACCAGCAGAAATTGTGCCAGGTTTTGTTCCTTCACCATTATTAATCGTTAATGTTGTATTACCATTGGAAATCGTTAATGGTGTTGTACCTTTACCTGCGATGGAATTAATGCCTGTTAAAGATTCTGCCAATTTAACTTTCAATGCACCGCCATCTGCATTGACACCGATATTATTATCAGTCAATGTACCTGTTGCACCGCCAAGGATTTGCAATTGTTCTCCTAATTTCTTAGTGATTCCATTTTGCTCAGCTTCTGTAGCAGTCGCCGCTTTGTAGTTATCCCCAGCATATTTCATGCCTTTGTTTGTAGCATCAGTGACTGCTTTAGCAATGCTTGCATCAGATGTTTTCTTAAGGTCAGATACGTTCACCGCAGATTTTCCTTTTGTTGGATCTGCTGCAGCTTCGGTTAATTTACCCAAGAATGTAGTATCTGTTGTTGTACTATCTGGATCAATCGCAGAACCTACGTTGTCTACACGTTGAGGTTGAGCTGTATTCACTTTCGTATGAACTGTACCTTCATACTTAGTGCCATCTGCATTTTTGAAAGTACCATCAGGTTGTTTAAATACTTGTTTGCCTTTGTCATCTACGAAGATTAAGGCTTGTGCTTCTCCCAGTTTTTGGGCATTTACTTTCACATCATATGCATGCTCATTTCCATCTACAGTATCAACAGTGACAGTACCATCCGTAGATGTAACAGTTGTTACAGTATCATTATCTACGCCTTTTTGAGCGCCGATTGTAATGACACCATTTTCTTGGCTAACAGTAACACCATCTTTACCTTTTAAGACGATACGTTTGTTTTCGCCTTCTGTGCCAGTTGCTTGTGGTTCTACTTTGTTTGTAGATGTACCGTTGCTAACCGCTAAATCCCATTGATTTGCTTTTACAGTATCTAATGCTTCTTTGGATGCCACATCATTGATGGTAATCGTTTCAGGATTGCTATCAGCTTGTTTAGTATTTTTAACTTTTAAAGAAATGGTTCCATTATCTACTTTATACGCACCATTGCTACCTTCTACTGGATTTGCAATTAAACGATAATCTGTTGTAGACGCTGCATCAGCAATGTCTTTTACCGCTTTTAATTGTTCTTCCGTAGCTGCACGATTAGCCTTAGCAAAATCCGCGGCAGTTAGGGTTGTATTTTGTAAGCCAGTAATTTGACCTTGTTTGCCATCGATAGATACTGGATGATCTCCATCTACTTTCACAACGCCATTGTTATCGAATGTGACTTTGCCAGTACCTGCTGTATTTGTAATGGATGTGATGTTATCTAAGTCGCCTGCAACATTCACTTTGTATGGCTTAGCTTCTGTACCTTCACCTCCAACAGTTGTATTCGTACCAGCTGCTAACTTTGTTTTATCTACAGATACTTTGTAAATCGTTTTACCAGCTGTTGTTGTATCTGGTGTTACATGAACATTATCTGCATTATCTCCAGCTTTTACTTCTACTGCATCTTTAGCGATATTAGCCACTGCTTTTTTAGATACGCCTACACCGTAACGAGCATTTGCTGTTTTATCTACAGTTCCATCCATCATAGTTACAGTAGCAATGTTTTCATCGCCGGTTTCAGCATCTGCTTTAGTAACAGATTCTACTTGTTTATCTGCATTGATAATATATGTTTTCTTACCTGTCTTAGGATCTTCCTTAGTTGTACCAAGTGTAATACCTGTACCAGCTTCTATATCAGTACCTAAGCCAGTGATAACTTTTTTACCACCATCTGTGATGTTGGACAAGTCATTTTTCGCAACGCCAGAGATGACTGCTTTTGTATCATTTACAGCTGTTCCATCCCCATTTACGTAAGTTAGTGTTACATCACCGTTTTTATCTACAGTATATTTTTCTTTATCTGTTGTTGGTTTGATGTGAAGTTCTTTGCCTGCTACTGCATTCAATTGGCTCACGTTAACAGCATCTGTTTCTGCTTCACCATTTGCCACATCAGTTATTTTTACACCACCAACGGAGATGGTACCTGGTTTTGTTCCTTCTGGTGCATTGATAGTCAATGTTGTACCACCATTAGAAATTGTTAATGGACTTGTACCTTTACCCGCAATGGAATTGATGCCTGTTAAAGATTCTGCTAAGCCAATTTCTAGCACTCCATTGGTATTAGTAGTACGGATATTATTGGTAGCTGTATTACCAGCAACAGTTCCTTCACCTTTGATTGCTAAGGTTTGGCCTAACTCTTTGCTAATTACATCCCCTGTATTACCTTGGAATTTCATTCCTTTTGTAGTAGCATCCTCTACTGCTTTCGCAATACTTGCATCGGATGTTTTCTTAAGGTCAGAAACGTTAACCGCTGCATTTGGTGTATCCGCATTAGCTTTATTTAATTTTTCTAAGTACGTTGCATCTGGCTTGTCTTGACCTGCATCAGTAGTTACTTTTGCTCCGTCAATGGCAGAGCCTACGTTGTCTACACGTTGAGGTGCTGCTGTATTTACTTTTGTATGTACAGTGCCTTCATACTTAGTGCCATCTGCATTTTTGAAAGCACCATCAGGTTGTTTGAATACTTGTTTGCCTTTGTCATCTACAAAGATTAACGCTTGCGCTTCTCCCAGTTTTTGAGCATTGACTTTTATATCATATGCATGTGTATTTCCATCTACATTATCAACAGAAATTGTACCATCGCTAGATTTCACAGTTGTGATCGTATCGTTATCTGTACCTCTTGGTGCACTGATTTTGATCACACCATCTGTTTGAGTTACTTCAACACCATCAGCACCTTCGATAGCAATTCGTTTGTTATCTGTTGGTTTTGCGCCAGGTTGTGAAGTTACATTCGTGATAGTAGCACCTGATTTTACCGCCAAATCCCATTGATTTGCTTTTACAGTATCTAATGCTTCTTTGGATGCCACATCGTTGATCGTAATTATTTGAGGAGTACTATCAGCTTGTTTAGTATCTTTAACTTTTAAAGAAATGGTTCCGTTATCTACTTTATACGCACCATTGCTACCTTCTGCTGGATTTGCAATTAAACGATAATCTGTTGTAGACGCTGCATCAGCAATGTCTTTTACCGCTTTTAATTGTTCTTCCGTAGCTGCACGATTAGCCTTAGCAAAATCTGCGGCAGTTAGAGTTGTGTTTTGTAATCCTGTGATTTGACCTTGTTTACCATCGATGGATACTGCTTTAGCACCATCTACTTTCACAACACCATCACCAGCAAAGCTTACTTTGCCAGTACCTGTAGTATTAGTGATAGACGTAATTTTAGTAAGATCACCTGTTACATTCACTTTGTATGGCTTAGCTTCTGTACCTTTACCTTCAACATTTGTATTGTCACCAGCTGCTAATTTTGTTTTATCTACAGATACTTTGTAAATCGTTTTACCAGCTGTTGTTGTATCTTTATCTACAGTAACATTATCTGCACCATCTGCAGCTTTTACTTCTACTGCATCTTTAGCGATATTAGCTACTGCTTTTTTAGATACAGCTACGCCATATTTTGTATTCGCTGCATCTTGATCACCAGTCACTGGGCTTACTTCAGCAATGTTTTCGTCAGCAGTATCTGCTAACGTTGCTTTTACAACAGATTCTACTTGTTTATCTGCATTAATAGTATATGTTTTCTTACCTGTTTTGGCATCTACGGTAGGGTTTCCTACTGTAATACGTTCGCCTGCCGTAATTTCTGTACCTAAATCAGTGATATTTTTCTTGCCAGCATCTGTGATGTTGGATAAGTCTTCTTTTGCCAATCCTGTAGCACTTACCTTAACATCTCCATTAGCTTCCTTAGTAATAGAAATATTATTTCCATTCACAAGGTTTACTTGTTTATCCGTTGGAGATACTTTGGTTCCATTTACAGCAAGGTTCCATTCATCAGCTTTTTTCGCTAATGCGCTATCGTTGAATGTAAGTGTTACATCAGTTCCTTTAGCAGTAGTCGTAATATAGTTATTATCGCCTTTGATATTGAATTTTACATCATTAGCTAACGTTTGTTTATCAGTAGCAGAGTTATTATCCCCACCTAAAGTGATACTACGGTCTACCAATGCGTCTAAAGCAGTTTTAGATGCAATATCTTTCAACTTAACAGTATTCGTAGCCTTTGTAATCTCATCTTTTACAGTTAAATCAATTTCACCTGCATTACTTACAGTATATGCATGGTCAGTACTGTCTGGGTTTTGAATCAATCGATAATCTGTAGATGATTTCTTATGTAATTCCGTATTCAGAACTTTCAACTGATCTTCTGTAGCAGCACGGCCACTTACGTACACTGGGTTTTCGATATTCCAAGTCGTATTGCCAAGTCCAGTAATGAAATTACCAGCAGGGCCAGTCGGTTGTCCTGCAGCCGGTGCCGCACCATTAGCTGTCGGTGTTGCCGTTTGGTTACCAATGCGGATACCAGATGCTAGCACTTGACCCGCTGCTCCATCCAATGTAACCGCCGTATTACCAGTACCAGCCACCACTTTACCTAATTTACCATCGATGCTAACAGGTTTATCACCTGCTGCACCACTTGTGAAAGTAGTGACACCATCTGCACCGAAAGCTACTTTACCATTACCAGCTTCATTAGTGATAGATTTGATATTACCCAAGTCACGTTTCAATTTAATGTTAACAGTAGTATTGCCATCATCTTGTTGTACCGTCGTTAATACGTTGGTTCCATCAAAATTAGTACCATCCGTTTCGGTAGCACCACCTTTGATAGCCACAGTACTACCTAATTTATTTGTAACAGGGTTAGCACCGCCAGTAGCTTCGGAGATATTAGCTCCGTATTTCATACCCGCATCTACTACAGATTTAAGGTCACTTACATTTACCGCAGCGTTAGGGTTATTAGTCGGTTTTGCAGCCGCTTCCAAACGCTCTAAGAATGTTGGGGATAGATTATCCGGTCCCACTCCTTGCGTTTGAATCGCAGATTTTACATTATTAAGCACCGTTGGTGATGTAGTGCTATCACCATTCGCATTCACTAGACGAGATTGTACATTATTAGCTAATACAGCACGTTCACCTGCCACAGGTTCTTTCGTTTTATAGAATTTACCATCTGCACGTTTGTACAAACGATTACCTTGTGCATCGGTATACACAACAATACTATTTTGGTTTTCCCCTTCAATAGTAATCGTATTGCCATCTGCAGTAACTGTAACATTACCTTTACCTTTCAAGTTGATACGCTTGTTGTCACCTTCCACGGCTTGAGGTGTTACTTTTGTTGACGTACCATCTGTCGCTACAACGCCTAAGTCCCATAATGCAGTTTTATCAGCTTTACCATCAACGGCATCGCTAACATGCTTCAATTGGTCTTCCGTAGCTGCTCGGCCAGATACTGGTGTTGTCGTACCTACAGTCCACTCTGTATTTTGCAAGCCAGTCACATAACCTGTACTGCCGTCAATGGTAACAGGTTTTCCGTCATTGCCAACAACAACTTTGCCCTCTTTGCCATCGATCGTTACCGTCTTATCTCCAGTAGTTCCGCTACTGAAAGTAGATACACCATTCGCACCGAAGGATACTTTACCATTACCAGCTTCATTTGTGATAGAAGTAATTTTATTTAAATCGCCTTGTACATTGACTTTGTATGGATCAGTTGCTGTACCTGCGCCTGTTACCGTTGTATTAACACCTGTATCTAACTTCGTTTTATCTACAGATACTTTGTAAACCGTTTTGCCAGGTGTTGTAGTTGTATCTGGTGTTACATGAACATTATCTGAGCCATCAGCAGGTTTTACTTCCACTGCACCTTGAGCGATTTCGGCTACTTTTTTCTTAGATACGCCTACACCATATTTTGTGTTAGCTGCATCTTGAGCGCCAGTCACTGGTTTTACTTCTGCAATGTTTTCGTCATCAGTAGCTGCAGTTGCTTTTACAACAGATTCTACTTGATCTGCTGCAGCTATGGCGTAAGATTTTTGACCCGTTGTGTTATCTGTAGTTGCAGTTACCGTAATATTTTTACCAGCAGTAACTGTCGTGCCTAGACCAGTGATAACTTTTTTACCTGCATCTGTAATGTTAGATAAGTCGTTTTTCGCCACACCTTTGATAGTCGCTGTTGTATTAGGTACAACGCTTCCATTACCATCGGAGTAGGATAAAGTAACATCACCATTTGCTTTAGGAGTATACTCCATTGGCGTAATATGTAGTTCTTTATTTTTTAAATCAGCCACAGTACTATTTAAATCTTTTACGTTCACCGCTGCCGTAGGGTTATTCGCAGCTGCTACACTTAAACGATCTGTAAACGTTGGAGCTGTATTACCAGTGACACCTTGTTTTTCGATGACAGACTTAACATTATTGAATACAGTCGCATCTGTTGTTGCTGTTTTACCCGCTCCAGGGGCTGTGTTTACTAAACGGGCTTGAACATCTGCTACCGGTTTTGTACCAGCTGGTGGATTTTCCGTTGTATAGAACTTACCATCTGTATGTTTATACACACGATTGCCTGCTGCATCTGTGTACACTACTGGCATAGAATCTAAAATTTTGCTACCGCTAATCGTTACTGTGCTACCATTAGCTGTTACAGAAATACCTCCAGTTCCTACTAAGTCAACACGTTTATTCGCATCATCACTTGGCGCCACTCGGTTGATATTACCATCAGCACCCTTAGCCCCTAAATTCCATGTAATGGCATCTAATTGAGATTTATTCACTGCATCATTAGGGTTTTGTCCTGCTTGAAGGTTAGTGATTGGCTTATCATTCATGTTGATGCCATTGTAGGAAATGGATGGACCTGCTTCTCCAGTTTGATTATTGCCGTCATATTTATAAGCAGTAAAGCTTTTCGATTTTAATTCAGGGCGCATTCCAATAGCAACTGTATTTCCTGTAGTGAAAGTACCTATATTACCAGTTTCATAACGAACGCCACCATCTGCCCATATAGAATTAGGCTCAGAATTAGTTGTAAATTTTTTACCCGTTACGTTCACGGTATTACTAGTTGCGGTTGGTGTTACTTTAGACCCTTGATCACCTGTAAAGCTAGTAACAAATATACTATTGATTTTATTTTTTATAGACTGCGTCAAATCCATAGTGATTGTATTACCAGCCGCATTCGATGTTAGATAGGTACCATCGCCTACTACATTTAATGTTTGGTTATGCAAACGTACGTCAGCACCTGCCGTTGCTGTAGTATTACCAGCAATTTGCAAGTTCACAGCTTTCAATTGAGCTACGTTTACCGCATCTGTATCATTTGAACCTGCTGCTAAATTTGTAATTTGTCGCTCTTTACCACTAGCACCGATAGAAACAGATCCCAAGCCAGACAGAGAAGCTGCCGCACCAGATACAGCAGTTGTATGATTATTCACACGGCCTGCAGCTGGGTCCCATCCTTTTGTGCCTGCTGCTGCTCCTGCTACGGATTCAGAACCAAGTGCGACGGAACCTGCTGCAGTTGCACTCGCTCCAGAGCCTAATGCCAGAGTTTTTGCTCCCGCTGCAGTGGCACCTTTACCTAATGCAGCACCCTCACTAGATTGTACTCTAGCGCCTTGACCAACAGCAGTTGCATAGGTTGCATTCGGATCAATTTGAGCCCCTTGTCCTATAGCTGTACCGTAGGTTGCCCCCGTATTGATAGTAGCGCCTTGCCCCATAGCTGTGCCATACGCAGCATCAGTCTTTATTTTCGCCGATTCGCCCAACACAATACTGTGTGTTGCATTCGCTTCTACCTCTGCTTTATAGCCCATAGCCATACTTTTGTCAGACTTTACTTTAGCATCCGTGCCCAGTGCAATCGCTTCTTTATTTGTCACTTCCGCTGCACGTCCAATAGCTATACTATTCGTACCACTCGCTGCATCTTTAGTATTAACTTTTGCATAAGAACCAATCGCAATAGAGTTTTCGCCATAGTTCTCAACTTTATGGCCTAAACCAATGGCATCTCCACCTTTAACAATAGCCTCTTTACCGATAGCCACGTCTTGGTCACGTCTTGCTAACGCACTATAACCAATAGCTACACCATTTTGCGCTGACCATTGCCCCCAACTAGCTGGATCTTTGCCGTCACTGTTGGCTTCAATTTGAACCTTAGCACCATCACCGATGGCAATACCTCGAGCCGCCATACTGTTTGCACTACTACCGATTGCAATTGCTTTTGCACCATCAGTGATTGTTGTAGCCCCCAATGCAATAGAAGAGTCTCCTGTGGCATCAGCTCCCCAGCCAAGTGCCATAGACTTCACTGTTCTTGCTTTTGCAGCTCTACCTATCGCTACAGAAGAATTGCCTCTCGCATAGGAAATTGTACCAATAGCTAGAGCATCTGTATCATAAGCGCTGGAACCATACCCAATTGCAGTTGCCTGTGCTGCCGTAGATTTTGCAAATCCACCAAGAGCCATCCCAAAATTGCCAGAAGCTTGATTATTTTCATAGTTAGAGTTACGTAAATCACTATTACTTGCATCTAGATTATAGCCCACACTTTTCATAGTGTTGCCATCTACTTTCAGCTCTTTACTAGTAGGGTTTTTCACCGCTAAGAAGTGAGGATCCGTTTCACGCCATGCACGTAATTGGGCTACTGTGACTGCATCTGTATCTAGCGCACCTGGTGCCACGTTAGTAATACGGCGTAGGGCATGAATAGTTTTCTCTTTACCATCAATTGTTACATTAACTTCGCCACCACCAACGGATACAACGCCTAAATTTAAGGCATCTAATTTTTGGAGTTCTTTACCTGCTTCTGTGCCACGTGGCAAGAAGGACGGCACATTAGCACCTTCTTGTTCCTCATACACAACATTTCCATCGCTACCATATTCATACACTGTAGTTGGATCTGTATAATTAGCATATGGATTAGCGCCCGCTTTCAATTTTGGCGCCTTGCCTCGATAGTAATCTGTGGATCCCGTACCTAATACAATGGAGTTTTCCCGGTTAGCAGAAGCACCCTTACCGATAACAATACTTTGATCTCTATTAGCAGTTGCTTTATTACCGATAGCAATGGTATCAGTAGCTTTCGCTTTAGCACTTGTACCTAATGCCAAGCTATCAGCGCCTGCCACACTGGATGCATTACCGATGGATATTGATCTCGCACCCCCAGTGCCTACATTAGCATTATCACCGACAACAATAGAACTAGCTGCATAGGTTGAACTACTATTACCGATAGCAATACTTTTATCAGCTAGCCCATTAACTGCTGCATTAGCACCTAGTGTGATACTATTCTTTGCTAAGGCTTGCGCTGATTTACCAATCGCTATGGACTCTTTACTGTCATCAGCTACATTCGCTTGTGAGCCTAAAGCAACACTATCTACAGCATTTTTCCCAACAGTGGTCGCAAAACCCATGGATAGTGAGTTCACTGAACCTGTTCCAATTTTTGTAGATTTACCGACAGCAGTACCATTTTCTGCTAATACAGATGAATGATAACCAATCCCTACAGAGTTATCGCCTAATACCTCCGCTCTATTGCCGATGGCAACATCACCAGTACCAAAAGTAGACGATTGTACACCCATCGCAATGGAGTGCGCATCATGTGCTTGCGCACCGACACCTACCGCAATGGATTGGTTCGCATTTTTAGCAACTTGTGCTGCCGCACCTAAGGCGATACTACCATCTGCTTTAGCCACCGTTGCCACACCTTGGGCAATACTGCCATCGCCTTCGGCTACAGTTAAGTTACCAATGGCTAAGGAGTTACTACCTTTTGTCGTCACTACTGTATTGACAGTGGACTTAACTTGATTATTCAGTTCTGTGTTATTATTAAAGTTATCATTTAAGAACTTACCAATACTACCAGTGCCTGCTGAATCCAAGGCAGTTTTCAACTTTGTATTATCTGTGTCATTAATTAAGTCTATATAATCTTGCTGACCTTCTAACGCTGTTTTAGCCTCTGTATATTTTTGATGTGCAAGCTTATAGGCATCTTCTAATTCCTTGATTTTAGTAGCCGGTGTCGCCGGATTGATGCGCGCTGATTTCAACGCCACATCTGCCGCTTTATCATTCACTTCTGCAAGTTTAAATAGCCCCAATTTATCCATTGTATCTGCAGATAAACGAGAGGAGTTCGTAGCAATAGCTGATGCTAATGCCTCTGAGCCTGCAGTGCTTGCATTGGCAAAGGTATTATAACCAAGCGCTAGGGACGCCGTACTACCTGCGTTTGTATTGTAACCAACTGCATTGGAACCATGTCCTAACGCAGCAGAATTACTGCCTAATGCTAGGGAATAATTAGATTTAGAGCGTGCATCATGGCCTACCGCTACAGATTCATGGGCTAAGGCTTTTGATGTTAAACCGATAGCCAATGCATCAGATCCTTCAGCTTGTGCTCGTTCTCCTAAGGCTAATGTACCAACACCATCTGCATGTGCATTACCACCTAAGGCAATGGCCCCTGCACCTCTTAAAAATACATCTTCACCACCAGCAATATTACTACCTTGATATGTCACATATCCTTGGTTAACCGTTAGTCCTGTTCCTGTTTGAGTACTGGCAGTAGCCAATGGACCATGGTATAGCAGGGCATATAAATCTTTAAATGTAATATTGGAATCCTTCACTTTAGAGTTAAGAATACTTTGATTCTTTTCCGCGCTTGTAGTACCACTATAACTACCAAGCACCCCCATATTCTGAAATGCCTGCCACAATAAATGGGTAGGCACAACCGCATGCACCGTACTAGGCACACTAACCCCAATACCACCTGTAATCAAGAAAGCGATAACGGCCCCTTTGCTATAGTGTCCCTTATCCTTCAAAGCTCGTTTTAGAAAACGTTCACATTCTAAAAATATTTGGCTCGATTTCATACAACCTCCACATACATAATTATCCTTCAACTCTAACACTTGTGTTCACAATTTTGTAAACCCCCACGATCAGAGAATCATACCTTTTGTTTCCTTCTATGCTACCTGTCACGAATCGCAAGTATACGATACATAACTTTGTCGTTACACTCACGCGACAATCGTTCGCCATTTATAAGCAAACATATCATCATGCATTCACGCAACGTAGCATAGTACTAGTAAAAATATTTTAATCATTAGTTTTTATTATACACTAAAATACTAGAGTTTTATAGCATTTTCCGTTAAAAAATCGCATAAAACTTCAAATTGTTGAATTATAATTCCGTTATTTATTTACTTTTATGAAGAGAAGATGAAGAAATTTAAATTTCCTCATCTTCTCTTCACATTACTCCGTTTTACCCTCCTTATTTATTAATATAACTTATGATAATTATAAGAAAAACAATTGAATACGTTGACAAATGCAACCACTTTTACAATCACATTGATAATATAAAAAGTTCACCCAACCAGACCTTACATCTGCATTGGGTGAACCTTTTTCACTGTATTATCTTGTCATTAACTAAACCAAGGAGAGATATCAAAGTCCTCGTGGATAGTTGCTTTCACCATACTACGGCCTAAGTAAAGTCCCAATAGCGTCAAGTTGAGTCGGCACAATGGGATGCGATTATAGGTTTGACACAGGTCTAGCAAGACTGGGGAAATGTGTTCTAGCACGTCCTCGAAGGATGTGTTGTCCCAGTCAAAAGCTCGGCTAAAGGCTAATCCCGTCAACGCTTGCTGTGTATCTTGATCAGTAATGCCTGCTCGTTGGAATAAGTTTGGCAACATGTATTCGTCAACGGCTGACAATTTTAGCAAGTTCGAGTTGAGGCTCGGCACGGTAATGGATGTGCGTACTGGCGCATGTTGCATGACATATTCTAACTCTTCCATGGTAAAGCCACGGTACTCAAAGACCAACGGATAGGAGTTACGCAAAATTTGCTCAAATCGCACTTCCCCTGCAGACGATGTACAACGCAAATACTCTAATTGTTGGTACATGTCTTCACGAGTTGGTAATTCGCTAAGTAATGGCTCTAAATATTTCTCCACATAGTGTTGGAAATTTTCCAAGGAATAATTGTTAGAATTTTTAGAATATTGCACGATCAAGGCTAATGCCAAAGCTTGTAAATGGCCTTTTTGCATATTCACCAAGCATTTCAAGGCATCCACTGCCACCAAGTACCAAGTACTGGATTGTGGTCGCTTTACTACATCGCTAAAGGCATCCGCCAACATGTCTCGCAACCATTCTGTTGGATTCGCCACATATGCTTTTTGTACTTGTAATAACGCCTCTTGGACAGCAATATTTTCCAACAATGTGGTGATTTCTTCTTCCGATTCGGCGCCCAATTGAGAGAACACGTATTCTGTGATGTATTTTGCCGTCGTTTCTGATGTTGGGTTCAGAATACCAAAGGCCGCTACGTACTGCGCCACAGCTTTATCTACGATGCTAACGAATGCAGTCACCACATTTTCTTCCGCCACCGGTTCGTCTGCGGACGCCTCTTCGCTCATCAATTCTTCTGTAATCTTTGGCATAATCCGTGTCGCATCGTCCGCCTCCTCTAGGGGTTGTTCACTAACGGCACGCACTAATTCTTTGGATACAACGCCTTGGGATTCATTCCAATCTGTCGCATCCACTGCTGGCAACGGCATGGTGTAATCACTAGGGTTCATCTCTTCCCAGATTGTGTCATCCGTCTCAGATTCTTCTTTTACAGCATACGGATTCTGAAAGTTCCGTCTCCGTTCTTCGTAATATTCTTCATAATTTGATACCGGCCGCTCTGCGTATTTCTTGTTACTTTTACCATCCCGAAACAAGAAATAGCAACATAATAAAAATAACAACACGACGCCTACCACGACCACGTAAGGTCCATATTGTAATGAAAGTTGTATCAATCCGTCCATGGGAAGTCCTCCAATTCATAAATGCATGTATACTTCTTTTATTATACCTATTTACGTTGAGATTTGAAAGTGGTCTAAGGCATTCTTCAAAATCTTCTACATCTATTGATTAGGAATCAATAAAAGTGCCTTGTATAAGTCACACCAAAACTGCAGCAAGCAAAAAAGGAACCATCCGAAGATAGTTCCTAGTGTGGTGGACGATGACAGGATCGAACTGCCGACATCCTGCTTGTAAGGCAGGCGCTCTCCCAGCTGAGCTAATCGTCCATATGGTGACCCGTGGGGGAATCGAACCCCCGATACCGCCGTGAAAGGGCGGTGTCTTAACCGCTTGACCAACGGGCCATGTTGTGTAAGTGGTGACCCACCCGCGACTCGAACGCGGGACACCCTGATTAAAAGTCAGGTGCTCTGCCAACTGAGCTAGTGGGTCATGATAGTGTACTAACCGAAAGTAAGTTGGCTCCTCGAGTAGGACTCGAACCTACGACCGATCGGTTAACAGCCGATTGCTCTACCTGCTGAGCTATCGAGGAATGAACAAACTGGAGCGGAAAACGAGATTCGAACTCGCGACCCCCGCCTTGGCAAGGCGGTGCTCTACCGCTGAGCTATTTCCGCATGAATGCAATCCATGTTTTTCTTTCTTGCGACTGCTCACTTATAATACCAAAAAATTTAGATAGTTGTCAACAGATTTTTAAAAATATTTTTAACTAAAAACAAACCTAGACATTTCCCTATAACAATAAGACGGAACACCTATCTACGATAGAAATATCCTACTATTACAAGCACAAAAATATACCTTTATATATAGCTATTACTGTCCCCCAAAACATAGTATAGAAATACAAAAAGTTGTAGCGACATAAAAACATTATATTTCGCTACAACTTTTATTATTTCTTACGAACTCATTACAGGTGTGAACATCTCAAATTTTTGTGTTTTTTTGCGTTGAGACCTGTGGATATCTCAAATTTTCGCATTTTTTTGAGATATCCACATCCTTTACTATAGATCTCCATATTCCTCTTTCAATATAGATATCACTTGTTCTTTAATTTCCGGCAGTGTCTCATAATAGAGATTCCACACCGGTCTTTTACCAAATTTGTATTCATAGGAAACGAGATAGGGAATGGCCGCAATTAAATTCCAAGGTAAGTCCTGATGTTTCATTTTAAACTCTTCTGACGTTCTACTTAGATATTTTCCAATGAATTGTAATTTGCACGCAATTCCATCTTCTACCATCTCATCCATGAATCTATCATCAGTCAGTAACTCGCCATGTTTATCTCGGCCTTTGTATCGTTCCACTGATGCATCCAATTTATGTATTAACTCCAAGGTATCTACTAATAGCTTTTTATTTTCCATATATAGCTCCACATACGAATTATATATCTATATACCTTTTGAAAGTAACAATACTTACCGTCCGTCTTGGCGTTCAGATCCTGGTCCATCGACGGCTACGTTTACACTAGCTTCCCCGAATGTTTTCATATCATTTAACATATGCATACCCGCATCAAGGACAGATAGTCCCATGGTGGATCCTAAGGCTTCATCCATTTCAAAGCCATAGAACAGATGTGGCTGAATGCCTAAGTATTTCATTTGTGCTTTTTGTACTGGTTCTCCCATATGGACAGAGGGGAACACGTAATCCATAACCGCTTCATTGATGCATTTTGCAGCTAGTACGGCTGCTCCTGTTTCCGCCGTGTCGAAGACCACTGCCATACGATGGCTTGCCGCCCCTAGGATAAGTCCTGTTAAGACCACCACGTCTGGAGATCCTACGGTCGCCAACACATGCACGCCGTCTTGGCTCGGCAAATCGTGTTCTGCCAAACTTGCCGTCAACTGTTTTGCTTTTTCTTGAATACTCAAGGTACAATTATTCTCTGTCAACAACTCTGCCATAGGATATCCTGTGATGCCTGCTGTAACAGCCAAGGCTGAAAGTAAGCTTCTTTCACCGACAGTACCGATAGCTATCGTTTGGTACCCCTTGTGGCTCAATTCATCCGCCAAGGCAAAGCCTACTTCTAAGCCTTGTTCTACGATGTCAGGTGTCAATGCCGCATGCATGCGGAAAAATTTAGACCCTTTGGCTAATTTATGCTGGCGTACGCCTTCGATGTGACTTGTATCTAATTCTAAGCCTGCATCCACTAAGAATACATCTGCCCCGATTTTCTTCGCAGCTCCATGAGTTGCGGAGTGACCAGATGCCAATCGTTCCATGGCTTTCAAACTTTCTACACCATGAGTTTGGTTTTGTGGTCCATCTACAGCGATATCAGCTCCTACGATAACAACAGCATGACGAAGATTGTTAGGTTTTTCCTCTTTCAGAATCCCTGCCATACGTTCTGTAATACCCTCTAGGCGTGCCAAGGAATACAATGGTTTTGTTAAGTTGTCAATGCGCAAACGGCATTCCTCCATGGACGGTTTATGCAATGGTTCGATGACAAAATTACGCATGGTGCTCACCTCCTGCAACTTCGTGGAACATGTCTACAGCTAAGTTCAACATTTGCATTTGCATAGATCCCCCAGTAGCCTCACCCAAGCAGAATCCAAGGTCTACATAGGCTTCGAGGCCCAATGTTCTCAGTGCATCCTTATGAGCTTTCTCAGCGGACAAATGAGATGCCATCACGTAATCCATGGTGTGCGGGTTCATAGCATGAGCAATGAGGGCGCAGGCTGTGGTGTTAAATCCGTCGATGACCACCAACGCATGATTCGCCGCCGCCCCTAGGATAACACCTACTAGGCAAGCAAACTCCAAGCCCCCTACGGCAGACAAAATGCCCAATCCGTCTGTAGGTGGAATATCCGCATATTTCACGAGCGCATCGTAAACGACCTTTTGTTTCACTTTCAATCGTTCGTCTGAAATATTCGTGCCTCGTCCCGTTGCTTCATCCGCTGAAAGTCCGGAGAACTTCGCTGTAATCACCGCACTGGACGTAGTATTGCCGATACCCATTTCCCCCACTAGGAAGGTATTGAAGCCTTCTTTCACTTTTTCTTCTACGAAAGCAATGCCCACCTCAACAGCCTCAATAGCTTTGTCCATAGGCATAGCTGGTTCTTCTAGCATGTTGTTCGTACCATTCGGCATTACCTTGCGATGGTGTAAGCCTCGCACAGCGGACATATCTGCCGCTACCCCTACGTCGATGACTTCAATTTGAGCGCCACAATAGTTCGCTAGCGCATTAGCTGCCGCCCCTTTTGGAATCAAGTAGTTCATAGTCATGTGCACCGTTACCTCTTGTGGGTAGGCGCTGACACCGATTTTTGCTACACCGTGGTCACCAGAGGCGATGATCATACAAGGCTTAGGAGCCGATGGATTTATTTGATTTGTGGCTGCCGCATAATGCTCTACCATCGTCGCTAACTTACCATACGAACCGTACGGAGTCCCCTTAGTCCACTGTTCCCCAATTGCTCGTTCAATCTCTTTATTCCGTGGCACAATCCGTGCCAACGTACTTTCATATAAACTCATACGTCCTCCTATGTGAAACCCATCATAAGAATACAAAAAAGCATAGCCCTAGACTATGCCAAGTTGATTCCATTATAAAGTATTTTTTGATCAGTTTCAATTTTTATATTCATTTTGTTGTTGGAGTGGAGTCGCCCACATGTATGTTGTAAAAACTGCCTTACGCGAAAGTTTTGACAACATGCATGTGGGCTTCCTATACAGTAGCAAAGATGAAACTATAAAAATTGAAACAGACCGGGGGAAAATTGGTGGGGAAAAGATGTTACTTATTTATATACCTCACGTCGGTGAGCTTCTCCCATTCCGCCATATACACAGCGACTCAAACCACACTCTTCCCCCTAGGTCGCCACCTGCTCAGAGCGGTTTAAATTCCTACCCCTCGATAAACGCAAAGGAGCCCCCGTGTATTCTGTCAAAAACTTTCGCGTAGGGCAGTTTTTGCGGAATACACGGGGGCTCCCCTCCTTACTTTCATCGCACTATGGAATTTAAACCGATATGAGCGAACGACCTCTCCATTTGTTTGACTGCCACCGCCACACAAATATAATCGCTCGTATAATCTCATCGATAGCCATGGCAATCCACACACCTACAAGTCCCCAACCAAGGACGATACCAAAGTAGTAGGACAAAGTCACCGCAAAGGCCCACATGCCAAAAACGCCGACAAACATAGGGATTCGAATATCTCCTGCCGCTTGTAAACATTGCACCAATACGATATTAGCACCACGTCCAATTTCTAGGAAAATTTCAATAAACAGCACAGCTTTCGCCAGATCTATAATCTCCTGATTATCTGTCACAAGTCGCATCACTGGTTCACAGGCAAAATAAAAGAAGGTACTCAATCCGACACCAATGGAAACGCCTGCTGCCGTTGTGAGCCACACACGGCGGGACACTTCTTCTTCTCGTTTAGCCCCCATAAGGAATCCTACCACGATTTGCGCTGCATTGGCCAAAGCAATTGTATACATATAGCAGAAAGTAGCGATGATATATACATACACTTTCGTTGTAATCACCACGAGCCCCATGAGGTTCACCATTTTCATGATAACTGTCTGTGACAGTTGGTATGACAAGGTTTCCCCTCCGGATGGTACGGAAATAAACAGCAATTGTCGT
Source organism: Veillonella sp. VA137 (assembly GCF_003992015.1). GTDB lineage: Bacteria > Bacillota > Negativicutes > Veillonellales > Veillonellaceae > F0422. Next base: position 19,542 of record NZ_RQVK01000011.1, on the reverse strand, counting down.
AGCGTTTCCCAACGGAATGGGCGAAGATACTCTACTTTCATACGGGCTGTCAACAAAGACTGATGGCACCAGATAATAATACCTAGTCCCAAAGCCTTACTAATGACCGTCGACAAGGATACCCCTAATACCCCCAGGCTTGGAATTAGTCCCCAGCCGTAGATGAGTACATAGTTCAAGATAATATGAACCACGTTCATGACAAGGGCAATCCACATAGCAATACGAGGCATGGAGTGCCCCCTAAATACAGCTACATAGGTTGTGTAGATACCTGTAATAGGAATACTAGCCGCCACGATATTCAAATAGAGTGTGGTTTCTTCCATAATCTCCGGAGGTACGCCAAGCCATTCACAGAGAGTCTGATGAAAGATAATGACTACCGCCCCTGCGATAACGCTAAACACCGTATGAAAGACAACGCTAATGGTGTATACTTCGTCGATTTTATCCGGGCGCTTAGCTCCCAAATATTGAGCAATCAAAATGGTAGTCGCCGTACTCATCACAATAAGCAAAAACAAGATGACATTAATAATCTGATTCGCATTGGCTACGGCTGCCACCGCCGTTTCTGCATACTGGCTGAGCATAAATTGGTCCACATTACCCAATAACATTTGTAAAAATAATTCTATAAAGATAGGGACACTCAGTGCCCCCACAGATAAAGATACGCTCTTTGTTACTTTCATTCTAATTCAACCTTCTCTAATGCGCCGTTCTCCACTAAAGATTCCCAAGCAGCCACTAGACGATACCGTGCCTCCACTTCAGCTTCTTTCCAATGTTCTCCCTCGGGGAACCATTCACTAGGTACCTGACTGCATTTCGTAAAATTCAAGGTATATCCCATGGAGCGCACTTCTTTAGACACCCACCATGCACCTATACGGTCACGACTGTCTAAATAGACTGTATCTAAACCCGTTTCGGATACCCAAGATACAATCTCAGGCCAATACTCCTCAGGGATGACACTCGCTCCCAATGTGTCTTGCAACGCTTGATTCGCCACTTCCAAGGGATTGTCTACCCCTACACCTGGTGTATTTTGTACTTCCTCTAGCACTTGATCCACTATACTTTGTGCTGTGTCCATCTTACTATCGCTCCTTTCTATGCTTGTCTTTTATATCTATCTCTTACTATTCCACATTTATAAGACCATGCTGAAAGTTCTCCCATAGACATGCCCTGTTTCATTCAAACATCTATTGCTATTATATCACAGGCTATGCGTATAGCCTATATTGAAAGCCTTCCCTCGTATTACATTGCAATGCATGCATCGTTCACGCTATTTCACTACTAAGCAAAGATATGGATAGGTACCTGGGTTGTACTATCAAGCACATTAGCTCTTATCTATGGGCAGGCATGGATAAAGAGCGAGGTTGCACTTTCAAATATATTAGTTCTTATCGATTGTCAGACTCGGCAAACGATCTCGTATCTGTTTCGCTCGCTCTAAGTACTGCCCTAAACTATCTCCATTGTCATCCGCATGGAGCAATTGTTTTACAGCAGCTAATTCTTGCTCTACTTGTTCAATGGCTTTCAACACATTCGTACGATTTCCGTAGATAATTTCTTGCCACATACTCGGCAGACCACTGGCGGTACGGGTGCTGTCTCGTAAGCCTCCCGCCGACAAGCTCATACGCTTATCTCCCAGTTCATCATTACCTACGGCAGTAATCATGACGGATGCCAACATATGCGGCATATGGCTCACCATAGCCAAACACCCATCGTGGCGTTTCATGTCCACGTATTCGATACGAGACCCTACGGCACGCCCCATATCGGCTAGTTCCTGTGCCACTGTGGCATCGTATGCTGGTTGTTCCTCATCTTCTAGGACAATCCAGCCCATTTTCTGAAAGAGGTCTTTATGGCCTTCTTCATAGCCACCTTTTTCAGAACCTGCCATAGGATGCACGGACACGAAGTGCACGCCCTCTGGGATATGAGCGTACACGGCATGAGCAAATTCATCTTTAGCACTGGACACATCGGTCACCACTTGCCCCGCCTGAAACAGATGGGCTACTTTCACAAAAAGTTCACTATTTGTCTGTGGTGGTAAGGCAAAGACCACAATATCCGCACCCATGATAACAGGTTCCACCGCTGTGAAAGCCTGTGACACACAACCATCAGCCAAGGCGAGGTCGCAAATTTCCTGACGCCGCGCGTAACCGATGACATCATATGTCGTATATGCTCGTAATGCTTTTGCTAGAGAGGCCCCTAGCAATCCTAATCCAATAATACCAACCGTTCGTGCCATCTATTCCTCCTACACGCAACCTCAAGAAACGTATCTATCTACCCTATACAGGCTTTAAGATGCCCCCACTTACTAATAAGGTACAGCTACTTTTACAAGCATCTGTACCCTTCATTCTGTATTTATTAGTTCTACCACGAATTATAGATTCGGTCAACTTTTATTTGTAGCGCGACCTTTATCCCATGCCAAGATAAATATTGTAACAATGATAAGGGTCATACCTATGATATCCCACTGTGTGAACTCATTGCCCAACAACAACCATGCCAGTACCGCTGCCGAAATAGGTTCTATGGATGAAAGTATGGACCCCGTCACAGCACCTACTCGTCGCACCCCTTCTAGGTATGCATTAAAAGAGACTACTGTGCCAAAAATGATGATACTCCAAAACCCACCATAGGTCCACAAATCCCATACAATTCCTTCAGAACTAGGTTGTGTAACTATCCACGCAAAGGCCCCGCCGATAAGCATGCCAAATCCCACGATGGGTGCTGTACCATACTTTTTCAATAGTGGCACTGGTTGTAGCGTATAAATACCAACTGCTACAGCAGATAGCATCCCCCAGGTCAGAAGTGTATCGTCTAACGCTGATATATCCCACACACCTTGCAAAGCAATAATCGCCGTCCCCACCGTAGCTAGTACTACACTGACTACTTCTGCCACCCTTGGCAACGTTAAACGTGTAATAGAGATGTATAAAATAATCAATGCAGGACCTACATATTGTAAGACCGTCGCAATCCCTGCCCCTGCATAGGCAATCGCTTTAAAATAGGTGTATTGGCACATCCACATACCAAAGACCCCAAATATAACCAACCGCAATGTATCTTTCCAGTCAGAAAAAACCTTAAAAATAGAAGCTCTTCCTTGGTAAAAGGCCGCTACTACCGTAATCACACCAGCAATGACAAGGCGCATAGCTACTACCCATTCTGCCGACATCATCCGCTGTTGTTGCACAAACTGTGAACACATGCCCGAAAAGCCCCACAGAACAGCACCTAATGCAATTAGTAACATACCTTTCATTACATATGCGTTCATAGTCTCTCCTTTTACTACCCTTACAAATTATTACCGATCTACGGAATATCTAATTATCATCATCGCTACACCCTATTAACGCCTAATCTTACTCGGCTAATAGGCTTTTATGAATCTTTACCACGACCTTGCGAATTTCTTGTACCTCATTCGGTGCAATCAAGGTGCGATGCAATTCTCCAGGATAAAAAATACAATAATCCCCTGGGCGTACATCAATTTTTACCGTGCCACTTTCTGTAGGATCGTAAAAGTAACAATCCTTGTCATCAAAAGCCTCAACCACGTCCGGAAAAGTTTGACGAATGAGAATCTCCATTTGCTCTTCTCCAGCTACTAGAAATTGCACATCCATGTAATCCTTGTGCCCTTCAATCTTCGTCTCCTCATAGACCCTTGTGTTTACAATATCCACATTGGCATACATCAAGTCACCCTCTATGGGGTAGCGACCACCTGCAAATGTCGTGAAATCATGCGCTTTCAAAAACTCAAGAGCTCGCTCTACCGCTTTCGGATACCGAAACTGTGTATAATCAATCGCAATATTTTGATATATCATGACTTACTCCTTTATCTCCGTATATAAAAGGCACCCCACAGCGCCCTATGAATCGTATCTATCTCTATCTACTATACTAGCAACACCATATAAGGTCAAACACAAATTCTGAGAATCCTAGTAATACAAAGCCACCCTACAGCATTCCATTATTCCCTAAATTATGCCACACAAGAAACTCTACTTTTATTCTCTCACAAACTATGCTATACTAAAAACAACAAAGGAAGAGCCACCAACGTGCAGCTAGCGTTAGGCTCATCTCAAGAACTATAGAAGCAGAAATTGCCTAACGTGTTAAGGTATGATAGACCTTATACGTTAGGCTTTTTCATTGTCTATTTTACTAGATCAATGAGTTGAATTATTGAGAAACGCCGTTACGAGTAGTAGCCTTGTGGCGTCTCTTTACTAACTAAATTACACATACGCAAGAAGAGCACGGCATGTTCCGGAGCAAACCTAACCACTGTATCAGTTTGCGGAGGAATGTGTCGTGCTCTTCCCTTTGCCCTATTCAGTTAAGAACGCCATAGGCTGCATAACCTAACAAGAGACGATACATTATGAAATACCGTTTGTGAGGGGTATACCGTGCTCTTCCCTTTTGCATTAAGTTAAGAACACCACAGGCTACATAGCAAAACAAGTTACGACTCTTCGTGCCCCGCAAATCCTGCAATGATTGTTTCTGCTTGTTTATGTGGCACTTCTTCGTATCCATTGAACTCCATATTAAACACACCTTGTCCTTGCGTCATGGAGCGCAATACTGTTACATAATCTAGCATTTCCACCAATGGAACTTGGGCTTTCACCACAGTGATTCCTTCACGCACACCTTGGTCCATACCGAGTACGCGACCACGGCGGCTATTCAAATCACCCATGATATCGCCCATAAATTCTTCTGGACCGATGACATTCACATTGTAGACTGGTTCTAATAAAATTGGTTTCGCATCAGGCACACCTTTTTTCAAGGCTTGGGCTGCCGCCATTTTGAACGCCAACTCCGAGGAGTCCACTGTATGATAGGAGCCGTCTAATAATGTCACTTGGATACCAATCATTGGATACCCTGCCAAAAGACCTTTTTCCAACGTTTCACGAACGCCTTTTTCTACAGCCGGAATGTATTGACGTGGCACTGCGCCACCAAAAATTTTATCGATAAACTCAAACTCACCTTCATATAATGGCGCAATACCAAGCTTCACATGACCATATTGACCATGACCACCACTTTGCTTTTTATGTTTACCTTCTACTTCCACTGTGCCTCGAATGGTTTCACGATATGGAATATACGGAGTTTCCAATTTTGCACGTACTCCATATTTACGTTCCATTTTTTGTAAAATATGTTCTAAATGGACATCGCCCATACAACGCACTTGCATTTGACGACCTTCCACATCTTTCACCACTTCACAAGTTGGATCTTCTTCAGAAATACGTCCCAAAGCGTTCGCTAATTTTTCCTCTTCCCCTTTTTTCTCAGGTACCATAGCTATGCGGTATAAAGGTTGTGGGAAACGGATTGGTGCATATTTCACTTTAAATTCAGCTGTACCAAAGGTATCCCCTGTTTTCGTTTCTGCTAATTTAGGGATGACCACGATATCCCCAGCTTTTGCAACCTCTACTGGTACTTGTTGTTTACCAATTAAGGTCACCATTTTGCCCCATTTTTCTTCTACATCACGGGTCACATTATAGAGTTTATCTCCTACTTTCAATTCCCCAGAGAATACACGGACAAAACTTTGTTTTCCTGCAAATGGATCAAGAATTGTTTTAAATACGAAGCCAGTAAATGGTTTATCTGCCACCACGATATGCTCCTCCTTAGAATCCACGCCGATAGCGGTCATCACTTTTTTCGTTGCATCTGGCATATAACGAATCATACGGTCTAAGACTTGGTCCATACCGATACGGCTCAAGGCAGTACCACACATGACAGGGCATACACGACCCGTCAACATACCTTCACGCAAACCTTGACGAATTTCTTCTAAGGTCAATTCTTGTCCATCTAAATATTTTTCTAATAATGTATCATTACCTTCTGCAGCCGCTTCCACAGTCATTTCACGAATTTCTTCTACTTTATCAGATAGCTCAGCTGGCACTTCCACTTCTCTCATATTACCGTTTTCATAGACATAGGCAGTTCGTTTTGCTACGTCTACAACACCTTTGAAAGTAGGCCCTTCACCGATTGGAATTTGCAATGGCATAATCGCTTTACCAAATAATTCCCGCATTTTTTCCAAGGTACCAAAGAAGTCTGCTTTTTCAACGTCCATTTTATTGATGAAAGCCATACGAGGCATCTGCAATTCTACACCATACTCCCAGGCACGAATAGTATCAATTTCTACGCCTGTTCCAGCAGATAATACCATAAGCATACCATCTGCCGCACGCAAAGCAGATCGCACTTCTCCATGGAACTCAGAATAACCTGGAGTGTCGATGAAGTTAATTTTATGACCTTTCCATTCACAAGGAGCCATACCTAATTGGATAGTGACATTCCGTTTGATTTCTTCTGGCTCAAAGTCCATAATATGTTTATTATCTTGACCTTTGCCAACAAAGTCTACAGCACCACAAGACAATAATAATGCCTCTACTAATGCTGTTTTACCCGCCCCGTCATGGGAGACCACCGCCACGTTTCTGATTAAATCACTAGTATATTCTTTCATGAACATCGTCCTCCTTTACAGCCGAAAACAGTCTATTGTTTAAGTAATTCTACATACTCTTACAAACTCCTTTGAATATACTGAAATTTATATATGCAAATTATGCATGATATAGACCCATGCATGAGAAAAACTAGTATCATTCATAATTGCATATATGTCCGTTACTTCTCTACTAAACTAAAATTTTACTAGGTAAATTCTATAGTTTATGGTATTCTATTAGATATATCATTTCAGAATATACATGGGAAGGGAGTTATATAGTATGAAAGACAATGAATCAAAGACGTCATTGCATCGTGGGCTGAAAAGTCGCCACATGCAAATGATCGCATTAGGAGCCTCTGTGGGGACAGGCCTCTTCTATGGATCCGCTCCCACAATTCAACTGGTAGGACCAGGTGTTATTTTCTCCTATTTATTAACTGGTATCTTTATTTTCTTTTTAATGCGTATGCTAGGAGAAATGTCAGTCCGTGAACCTGTGTCTGGCTCCTTTACCTATTTTGCTAGTAAATATTGGTCTTCCTTTGCTGGCTATTTATCTGGCTGGAACTATTGGATCGTGTACATGCTTGCGAGCATGGCAGAACTGGCTGCCATTTCAGTATACCTAGATTTCTGGTTACCAGGCATTCCCCATTGGATAACTACACTAGCTTGTATTACACTAGTCACCGTAATCAATCTCATCAATGTACGAGCCTACGGGGAAGTAGAGTTCTTTGCATCACTCATTAAAGTGGTGGCTATCATTGCTATGATTGGCTTCGGTATATTCCTCATCTTCTTCGGAGATATGGGTACATTCCCACAAAACTTCTCTAATCTTTGGGTTCACGGCGGATTATTCCCGAATGGTGCCTATGGTTTCATCGCCTCTATCGCTGTGGTGATGTTCTCCTTTGGTGGGGTGGAGCTCATTGGTATCACTGCTGGGGAAGCTGAAAATCCTGAGAAAACTTTGCCAAAAGCGATTAACGAGTTGTTAGCTCGTATCCTAATTTTCTATGTAGGTACAATGACTGTCATCATGGCACTATCTCCATGGAATGAATTAGGTACCCATGCGAGCCCATTTGTTCAAATTTTTACGAACATCGGCATTCCTGCAGCAGCGCATATCTTAAACTTCGTCGTTGTTGTAGCTGCCTTATCCGTATACAATAGCTTGCTATACAGTAATTCTCGTATTTTACATAGTATGGCGTTGTCTGGTGATGCGCCTAAAATCTTCAAGAATTTAACAGCTACAGGAGTGCCATTGATCGCTACCTTGTTCTGTGCAGCCTTAGCCTTGATCGTTGTATTCTTAACATACATCTTCCCAAGTGCTAGCGATGTGTTCCTACAATTATTGGCTATCATCGTAGCTGGTCTCATCATTGCATGGTTCATCATTCCAGTGACGCATCTTAAATTCCGCAAACGCTTTGCTCGCGAAGGTCGCCTTGATGAATTGAAATTCAAATCCATCTTGTATCCGTTTACAAATTACTTCTGCTTTGCCTTCATCGCCATGGCAGTAGGCGTTATGTTAACTATGGATTCCATGCGCACATCCATCTACATCATTCCCGTGTGGATTGGTGCCTTGTACATTGCGTACCGACTTAAGAAAAAATAATATGTAACGCAAAAGGATAGCTGAGATTGACTCGGCTATCCTTTTCTTTTGTCACTACTAGTATGAATTTGTAAGTCTTTAGCACGACTTGAGTATACCCACATTTAATTTAAAATGCAGCACTTTTCCCACCTTGGTAACTACTAAATGATCAGATGGTATTTCTCTTAATTTAGTATCTAGGGTCCGTTTACTCTTACCAATCGCTGCTACAATTTCATCCTTCGTAGCACCTGAAAAGAGAGAAAACATACTCGCTTGTAATGCTACAAAATAAATATCTTGTATCACTTGATCTGTAATTTGGTTCTTTTCTATAAATCTTTCTAACTTCTTTTCTGCTTCACGTAAACGCTTCACTCTCGTTACTAATAACTCTTTTGCATTTTTTACCGTCGCTTCTAAAAGAGTTAAAAATTCAATAATGAAATATGTCAAATCTCCACGATTATATTCTGAATTAGTAATGATAAACGCATCATAATATTTCTTCTGATTATCTTTTATTACCTTAGAAAGTCTTAGACCTATCAGCGGATGGTATTCTCTTGAAATATACTGCGAGGAAATAATCCTAGATGTACGACCATTCCCATCGTAAAAAGGATGAATATATCCAAACAAATAGTGGTAAATAGCAACACGAATTGGTACCTCAATCGTCTTGTCATTAAGTATGCGAAGGGCTTCTGTCATCGCATCAATGATAGCCGCCTCTGGAAACAATCCTTGATGAATAATCTTATCGGTTCCCGTCTTTATATCTATACTATCTGCTCGAAACAACTGTCCATCAGGCCGATCTTTTTCATCAATCTCCGACGACAAAAACGAATCATAAAACGTACGTAACTCTTCGCAGGTCTGTATAGATACGGCTTCATTAGTGACATGTAATACTTGTTTATATTTTTCAATAATACTGTGAAAGCGCAAAGGTCGGTTACTATCAAACTGTTCCAAGGACTCCTTAATTTCGCGCCGACTACTACGAACCCCCTCGATATCATTACTAGATTGTATCTCATCTACTAGAAAACTATTCATGAGATGATTCAGCAACACATTAGGTAATGGTTGGAGTTCTTTAATAAACTCTGCTGTTTCCTTGTAAATGCGCAATACTAAATTCATCATTTCAGGGGCATAGCAATAAAATGCGGGAAATGATACTTTTCGATTATATTCTTTGATATCAATTGGCAAATGTACGGTAAACTCATGTTCAAACCGCTCTTCATAACGTTTCTTCCAATCTGCCTCAGATTTTCTATATAGTTTGTACAGCGATTCATATTTCATAGGTCCCTCACTACTGAAAGAAACATAACTTTCTACATTTTCAATGGAAATTTTCTCACTTTTTGCACATGAAATTTTCTTCAATGGAAAAAATCGCTATTTTTGCAAATGAAAGTAACCACCTTTGTATTACATAGTACTATATTTTTCGACTTCCTACAAGAAACAATTCTCCAAGCCATCCTTAGGCTCTATCTATGGGATTACCCCCATAGAAACCTAGCTAGAAACTTGCACGCATAATAATCCCTACACAATTTGGCTAAGCCCTTTCAGATGTGATACTATACTAGTAATTAATATATAACCGCTTATGATTACGTTATGTGTATGTTATCTTACACTATATGTATGTTATATTTACGAGGTGCCCAATGGCTTGGATTGAAATTACATTGACCACGACGCATGAAGCGTCTGAACTTATAACAGATACATTACTCGCATTAGGAGCTGAAGGTGTTTATACAGAGGACCCTTATGAGTTTGATCAACTGACCGATGATGGATTCGGCATTATCAAACCAGATCGTGAGGAGCTCTACGATTCCTCTGATGTCACTGTGAAAGCCTATATAGATTCCGGCCTATATAAGATTGACCAGTTAGAAACTCTCATCAAAAGTGAGATTCAGCAATTACAAAGTACTTTCAGCATGGATTTCGGCCCCCTCAATATATCCATTACCATGGCTGATGAGTCTGGTTGGGATGATTGGAAAACACAATATCCACCTATTCCTATGACGGACAATCTTACCATTATTCCAGATTGGTCCGATTATACGCCTCGTGAAGGGGAACACATCATTCGCATCGAACCGGGTATTGCCTTCGGCACCGGGGACCATCCTACAACTCGCTTAGCGATCCAAGCGATGGCGCAGTACCTCACTCCTGACAGCACGGTCTTCGACGTGGGCACAGGGTCTGGCATTATCGCCTTATCCGCAGGAGCCCTTGGCGCTCAGTCTGTGACAGCCTTTGACCTAGATGAAACAGCCACAGCCAACGCTCGTAACCATGTGGCAATGAATCAATTGGAATCCGTAGTGACTGTACAAACAAATAATTTATTAGAAGGCGTGGCGGAAACAGCCTCTCTCATCGTGGCTAATATTATTACCCCTATCTTGCTACGTTTGCTAGATGATGCCTACCGTTGTTTAGAACCTAAGGGCGTATTCATTATGAGTGGCATTCAAGAGGGAGAAGAGCAAGAGCTCATTACCGCAGCTAGAACTATTGGTTTTGTAAATATATCCACTACCTCTGAAACTGGTTGGGTCTGCATCATTTGTCATAAATAGTGGTGAGTGCCATGTTTGCATACAGAAATCTATAGCCGTACCTCCTATAAATATACAACGTAAGTATGATTAAATAAAATCTTAATATCACACATAGAAACTAAATATGGAACAAAAAAAGCACGATTCTAAAATTTTTGCGCACAAAAAAACGCGATTTCGAACACGATTTTAGTTTTCGTGCTTTTTTCGCGCTTTTCGTTTTTTATCGTTTCTAATATTGTAAGGGTTATATTAGTATAGACACAGTTTATCCACGTATTTTATACTCTACTGCTCTGCCTTGAACTACTGATAGTAACTACAGCTATAACAATACACAACTATTATACTTCTACAATAATTTGTTCCCCGGTTCGCATATGGTAGCACACTAAACGATAAGCCCTAAGGGCAAACGCCTTGCCTATGTCTTCTATCTGTCCTTTAGTTGTATTTGTTACCTCTTGCTGTAAGCCTTTGTAACATTGTGCATCATCATTTTCCACTGTATTCTGTCTGGATTCCATCACTCCCGCATCAGCATACAGCGGGTCATGTACCAACGGATGTCCTATATGTGCCATGGTCACGCGAATTTGGTGGGTCTTGCCCGTCCACAAGCGAATATGCACATCTGTTGTATCTTGTGCCGCATCATAGTGTAGTACTTCATATTCCGTTTTTGTCATCACACCCTCTGGGTGTACCTCTTGATGGATGCCATCTGCACTTTTGCGGATAGGTAATTCTAGTACCTCATGAGCTTGTGCCAATCGCCCTTGTACCGTCGCTCGGTACCATTTTTCCAACCGATTGTCATCCATCTGCATTTGGTAAAAGTGTTGTGCCAAGCCATGCTTAGCTACTATCACCAAACCCGATGTATCACGATCCAATCGATTTAAGAATCGTACTTTTCCGTAAATCTTATGTATTTTAAAATAGTGGGCTACTCCATTCGCTAAAGATACTTGTCCTTTCGAATTCATCGTGATTCCCGATGCTTTATCTACAATAAGAATATCTTCATCTTCATAGGCTATTGTTAATGGTATTTCTATTGGGTCGTGGTCGATTCGTTCTTTTAAGGGGATAATTTCTAATACCATTCCCTCTGAAAGTTCAGATTTTGCCGTACACAGTTGTCCATCTAATCGAACAGCCTTGGCCCCGAAGAGTTCTTTCATCGTTTTCCGAGGAAATTGATGAATATCTAGCCATTCTCCTAACGTCGGTGCTATCGTATTTCCAATTGTATATGTTAACGTTCGTTTATCTTTCATATGGTTTCCATTTCATTAACGAGAGTATATAAAAAAGAACCATCCATTCGGATGGTTCTTAGCTATGGTGGACGATGACAGGATCGAACTGCCGACATCCTGCTTGTAAGGCAGGCGCTCTCCCAGCTGAGCTAATCGTCCATATGGTGACCCGTGGGGGAATCGAACCCCCGATACCGCCGTGAAAGGGCGGTGTCTTAACCGCTTGACCAACGGGCCTTGTATGGCTCCTCGAGTAGGACTCGAACCTACGACCGATCGGTTAACAGCCGATTGCTCTACCTGCTGAGCTATCGAGGAATAATACAAGAGTTATTATATAGTACTTTCATATAAAATGCAAGTATTTTTTATATATTTTAAATTTTCACTTCGTGTAAATCAATTATATTCGCTAAAAACTCGGAATGATCTATCCTACTAGCTCGCATAGCATCTTCGATGGCGTCACTCATTAACTCTGCTGCCAAAGTGCCTACCACATTCACATCAGCTACCACTTCTTTATCTATATTACAAGTAGACTGACTTTCAGTTATTCTCCTCAAACCATTTTGTATTTCAAAATGATGGTCATCATTGTTAACATTAGCACCTTTATTACCACTCTCTTGAGCAGAATTAGTATGATACTCCACTAACTTATCTGACTTAGACACAGAGAACGCATAGATTGTATCTCCATCAGACAGGGTCCCCACAGGGCGAATAGACCTCGCATACCCATTGGTAGCCATCATAGCAATTTTCGTTAACTCCCCTTTAGTAAACTTAGCATTTGTCACAACAGCTCCAATAGTAGTATTCCCCTTTTCTATACCTAGAACCGCTTCACCTCGAGCATTGCTATCCTTTAGCGGTACATCCTCCATGCTACCTATTATGGATTTCCCTACCAACGGCTTACTTTCAATTACACCTACGTATTGATCAAACATCAGCTGACAAGCATCCAATATGTGCTGACGTTCTTCATCCATGACACCTCCTAGGGCATGTCCATAACGATCATACACATTACCAAAGGCATTCACTACCACAACAGCACCTACCACAAGGTCCCCTAGCTTTGCAGCTGCATACCCGATGCCACCCTTCATGGCTCGTTCCATGCCACATACCTTACCTACGGTAGCTCCTGTACCAGCACCTACATTGCCAGACATTGGTTCCGTTCTTGTGAAAGTCCTTTCACAAGCATTATACGCCATCTGTACTGTGGGACGTGCCTTCTGGTTTCCGTAGGATAAGTCGTAAATATCGCTTTGGCAAACAATGGGCACCACCCCATAGGCTGTAGGAAAGCCAATATTCCGTGCTTCTAAAGATTGCATGACCCCATCGCTAGCGCAGAGGCCAAAGGCGGATCCACCGCCTAAGACCAAAGCATTCACCGGCGTTGGTGCTGTCGTTGGATCTAGAACGCCACTTTCACGGGCGGCAGGACCACCTCCACTAATATGCAGCCCCCCTTGGGCACCACGAGGAAAGCGTAATACGGTCAACCCCGTTTTACCTACCGAATCCGTAGCATTCCCTACCTTTACAAAATCTATTTCATTCCATGATATTCGTTCCATAGCCACCTTCTGCTCCGACTTCCTTTATTAAGCATTATCTTACTCATGCACAAACTATCTATCTCATTTTATAAACAATTAGCTATACTAGATGCTATCTCTATGAATTCAGACAATTCTATAAACAACCATCCCTGTTATATCTAACGCTGTCATTTGATAAGCACAAATTTTGACTCATATCCCTAGCATATGCCATGCCTATCCAATTCATAATATAATACCCCCATCATAGCACAAACAGGTATCTCTTTCTACTAGAGATACCTGTCGATTACTGATATACGAACTATGTTCATACAGATTTAACTGTATACTATGCAACCTAGCGCCACACAGATTAGTTATGCGCTTCCACTTTCAAAATCGCTTCGGTCAATAATTCTTCTGTCACCACATAAGGGCTAATCACTACATCACGAACAGAAGCTGCTTTTTTCACGATCATTGGGATATGTTCTTTTGTTAATCCCATGTCGGAAAGTTTCGTAGGCCATCCAATTTGACGGTACACTGGAAGCCATCGATCCAATTCCTCATCTTGCTTATCTGCTGCAAATAACACTAAGAGACCATAGGCTACCATTTCCCCATGAAGATGGTTTTCTTCTGTATGAGGGTCTTCGGCACAACCGTAGCACACAGCGTGAGCAATAGTACTGTTAAAGTCCCCAGGCATACATCCAGAAACGATACCTGTTGTAAGTACTACAGCCATCACCAACTCATCAAAGAGGCGATTCCGTTCCCCTTGTTCATTGGCCGTAAGAGCTTCACGACCATGTGCAAAAATTGGTTCCGCACACATCTTGGATAAAGATAAGCCTACTTGTACATTATAGGACAAATCTCGGCCACGCGTAGCCATATGCGTTTCATAATGTTTCGCAATGGTGTCACCCATACCTGCCCAGAAATATTGACTTGGAGCTTTCACCAAAATGTCTGCATCAATGAATGTATGCACGGCAGGACGTTTTAGGAAAGCGACGCTGTCAAAGGTATGGTCCAAGGTATAAATGGCAATAGCCTCAGATGTAGCTGCACAGGTAGCTGCAATGGTAGGTACTGTGATGACAGGAATATCCCCTAATTCAATACTCGTTAATTTCGTCGTATCTAGGGCTTTACCGCCACCTACACCGATGAGAAAGTCAGCAGCTTGCAAGGATTCCTTTTTTGCCAATTCATTTGTTACAGCATAGGCACATTCGCCGCCAAAATGTACCACTTCTAGCACTTCAACCCCTGCTTTTTCTAGAGCCGGTTGCAACAAAGGTAATGCCACAGATAACGATGTATCTCCGCCGATAATAACAGTTTTCTTACCTAACTGTTTTGTATAATCTCCGATAGTATCAAAAATTTCATGTCCCCCAAAGCTATAGCTTGGTAATGTATGTACAGGTCTCATCCAATCATCCTTTCTGTGAGTCCACTTAGGGCGTACCATTGTATGTTAAAACGTAATACAAAGTATTATAGGACGATTGGAACGAAATTGCAATCACTATAGGATATACATATACATAGGGTCTTTGTTATATATACTTTCTATGAAAGTCTTAACACACCCGATTGACAGGTTCCCCTTGTAAGAATGCCACAATATTATCCATCACAATGTGAGCTCGAGTCACAAAAGCCTCTTGGCTCGCAAAGGCAATGTGTGGTGTTAAGACTGTATGAGGTGCATCACATAATGGATGATCTGTTGGGATTGGTGGTTCCATCTCAAACACATCGATGCCAACTCCTCGCAATTTGCCTGCATGTAAGGCTTTCGCCAATGCTTCATTATCCACTACAGGACCACGTGCTGTATTGATCAATACCGCTGTATCTTTCATGCTATCAATACGCTTTGCATCGATTAAATGACGTGTAGCATCATTCAATGGTACATGCAAGGATAGAATATCTGAATCTCGTACTACTGTATCTAAGTCAGCAAAGGCAAAGCCTTCTGCTAGTAATTCTGGTTTTTCCGAACGATTGTAAGCAAGCACGTGGCAACCAAAGGCCTTGGCAATACGAGCTACAGCCACACCGATAGCCCCCATGCCTACGACACCAAAGGTTTTGCCGTGCAGTTCAAATCCAGGCAGTCCATCTTTAGTGCCACCTGTCCGTGTACGTCCATCGCAAGGCAATACATTGCGCATGACAGAAATAGCAAGACCAAACACTAACTCTGCTACGGCTTGTGTAGAATAACCTGCTGCATTGCTCACAACGATACCTTTCTCACGGCATGCATCCAAATCCACATGGTCCACCCCTGTGAAAGCCACAGATATAAACTCTAAGTTTGGACATTGCCGAATAATCTCACCAGACAAAGGTTGGTTCGCCATGATAATGATGGAAGCTTCACGAACACGGTCCAACAGCTTTACTTGGTCCGTTTCCTTCGTACCATGCACAACCAGTTCATAGCCTTGATCCTTGAATGGCTCTGCTAAGGATTGTAATAATTCTTCGGATACGCCTAATGGTTCCATGACACAAATTTGTTTCATAACCTTACCTCACTATATTCTATAACATGCAACTACTAGGGAAGATTCCCTATGGCTTAGACTCATTAATTTGTCAAACTACGGACTGGCGCCGGAATACGCCCACCACGACGAATGAACTCTTCTGAACTAAATGGATGTACTTTTATAATCGGTGCATATCCCAAGAGCCCGCCAAACTCTACGATATCCCCTACGATTTTATTCGGCACTGGAATGAGTCGTACCGCTGTCGTTTTATTATTAATCATGCCAATAGCCGCCTCGTCCGCAATAATTGCAGAAATCGTCGCTGCTGAGGTATCTCCCGGTACAGCAATCATATCTAATCCCACAGAGCAAACACAAGTCATAGCTTCTAATTTATCTAAGGACAAACTGCCTAATGTAACCGCATCAATCATGCCCTTATCTTCACTGACAGGAATGAAAGCACCACTTAATCCACCTACGTGAGAAGATGCCATAAGGCCACCTTTTTTCACAGCATCGTTCAACAAGGCCAAAGCTGCCGTAGTACCATGGGTACCGCACGCTTCTAACCCCATTTCTTCTAGCACATGTGCTACAGAGTCCCCTACGGCAGGTGTGGGTGCTAAAGAAATATCGATAATACCAAATTGTTTATTCAATCTACGTGATGCCTCTTGTGCTACTAATTGTCCCACACGAGTAATTTTGAAAGCTGTCCGTTTAATCGTTTCCGCTACTACATCAAATGGTTCACCTTTTACAGATTCCAAAGCATGTTTTACTACTCCAGGACCACTGACGCCAACACTAATGGTTGTCTGACCTTCTGTGACACCATGGAAAGCCCCTGCCATGAACGGATTATCTTCTACAGGATTGCAGAAAATCACTAGCTTCGCACAACCCAAAGCATCTCTATCGGCTGTGAGACGGGCTGTTTCTTTCACAATGTGTCCCATGTCAGCCACTGCATCCATATTGATGCCTGCCTTTGTAGAACCAATACCTACGGAGCTACACACGATATCTGTTGTCGCTAACGCTTCAGGAATGGAAGCTATGAGCTTGCGATCTCCCTCTGTATACCCTTTCGATACTAAAGCAGAAAAACCGCCGATAAAATTTACACCTACTGCTTTTGCTGCTTGATCTAAGGCACGAGCGATGGACACATAGTTGGGTAAGTTGGAGGCACCACCAATTAAAGAAATTGGTGTCACAGAAATACGTTTATTAATAATAGGTACTCCTAGTTCACGCTCTAAATCTTCCCCTGTTTTCACTAAATATTCTGCTTCCTTCGTAATATGGTCGTAAATACGAGCGCACATACGATCTCCATCTTCAGAGATACATCCTAATAGACTAATCCCCATGGTTATGGTCCGCACATCTAACTTATTATCTTGAATCATCCGATTCGTTTCTAAAATATTTTCTATACTTAACATAGGTACCCTCGCTTATCCCACACGATGCATACTTAAAAAGATGGCTGCATTTTGCGCTAAAATTTGAACACCTAAGCGGTCACCTTCTGCTATTAATGCTTTTTGGATACCACTTAAATCGGCGGAGTCACTGACTTCACACATCATGATCATATTAAAAATACCATCCAAAATAGTTTGGTTAATGGACACTACATTTACTTCATTGTCTGCTAACACACGGGTAACTCCCGCAATAATACCTACTCTGTCTTGCCCTACCACTGTCACAACTAATTTCATACTTTCATCTCCTATCAAATACGTATCCAATTTTAGTTTCATTATAAATTATAGTCATTCAAATTTCAACGAATATATAAAGTTCTTGACTTTCACTATAAACTATGAAATAATAGTACGATTTGTGAAACAAGGAGGTTCCTATGGCAGATGATCGTTTAATTGTAGCCTTAGATGTGTCCTCACTGGAGGCGATGCAATCCATCGTAACATCCTTAGGCGATTCCGTCAGCTATTATAAAGTTGGCATGGAATTATTTTATGCAGCAGGTGAACAAACTGTAGCATATTTACGGGACCACAATAAATCCGTATTTCTTGATTTAAAATTACATGACATTCCAAATACGGTAGCCCATGGTATTAAATCATTAACTCGTTTAGGAGCAAAATTAATCACTATCCACAGTCAAGGTGGCAAAGTGATGATGGAAGCCGCTATGAAAGCCGCCAAAGAACAAGCTGCTGAACTAGGCATTGAGCGTCCTAAACTATTGGCGATTACAGCCCTAACCAGCTTTGATGATGAAAATTGGTCCGCCATTGGTGGGTCTTTACCTATTTCAGACCATGTCGTAACATTAGCAAAGCTAGCCAAAGAAGCTGGCGTAGATGGCGTTGTCGCTTCTCCATTAGAAGCAAAACTCATTCGTGAAGCTTGCGGAGAAGATTTTTTAATCGTCACACCAGGTATCCGCCCATCTTTTGCGGCTACTAACGACCAAAAGCGTATTGCTACGCCAAGCAGTGCTTTACAAGATGGAGCGTCTCGCATTGTGGTAGGACGACCAATTACACAAGCAGAAAATCCACAAGAAGCAGTTCGTTTAATTGTTGAGGAAATGGAGACAGTTCAAAAATGATGACAGAAGAGAATGTAAAACAATTATTAATCGACACACAAGCTATTTTAGAAGGACATTTCTTGTTAACATCTGGTCTTCACAGTCCAATGTATGTAGAAAAGTTCAATGTCTTATCCCATCCAAAATATACAGAACAATTATGCCAAGAATTAGCTCGTCGTTTTGAAGACCAAAACGTAGAACTTGTCATCGGGCCTATGACCGGTGGTATCTTGTTAGCTCACGAAGTAGGTAAAGCCTTAGGCACTCGTGCTATTTTTACAGAACGAGAAAAAGGTAAAATGACATTACGCCGTGGATTCCGCATTGAAAAAGGACAACGTGTTCTCATCGTAGAAGACATCGTAACCACAGGCGGATCCGTACGTGAAGTAGTTGATGTAGTGAACGAAGCTGGCGGCGAAATTGTAGGCGTAGGTCTTCTTGTCAACCGCAGCGGTGGTAAAGCAGACTTTGGCGTACCAAATGAAAAAGTACAAGCCTTGTTGAACTTAACTGTACCAACATTTGAGGCTGATGCATGCCCACTTTGCCAAAATGGCACACCAATGACAGAACGTGGTAGTAAACATATTAAATAAAAGGCTCTCTGTCAAATGTTGGGGTATTCACCCTACGAGTCTTCTTTGGCACCAATCATATGTATGGTTGGTGCCATTCTTTTTGCTCAAAAGTAGAATACGTACTCTAAATCTACCAAAGTGGCGAAGTCCATAGC
>NZ_RQVK01000010.1 GCF_003992015.1 Veillonella sp. VA137 | reverse complement strand
TGCTTATTTTTTTGCAAAAAAATAATGTTGGAAGTGACACCGTAGTGGTGTCACCCCAACATTTATTATAGAGCCGAAATATAATTTTCGGTGATGGCCTTGAGAATTATCCAGACAAAGAGATAACGCCTAAATCGTTTGATATCCTTGTTGCCAATCCCCCCTATTCAGTAAAAGCGTTTAAGCCTCATTTGAAACTATCCAATAATCAATTCGATCTTTTAGAGAAAATTTCAAATGATGGTTCAGAAATTGAAACATTATTTGTGGAAAGAATATCGCAACTATTAAAACCAAATGGTGTTGCTGCAGTTGTTCTACCAAGTAGTATATTAAATAAAGAAAATGAAAGCTTTATTACTGCCCGTGAATCACTTCTTAAAAACTTTAATATGATTGCTATCGCAACATTAGGAAGTAAAACTTTTGGAGCCACTGGTACAAACACAGTGATTCTTTTCTTACAGAAATTCAATGAACCACCCAAACGAACAGATATGGTATTAGATAGTGTTGAAGCCATACTTTCCAGAACAGATACTACTGGTTGGGAAGATGCATCTATTTTAAGAGAATATCTAAAGAAAATAGGTGTAACGAAGGATACTTACAATACATTCTTATCCAAAAACGAAGACTATGCGTTCTGGAAAGACGATAATTACTTCTGTCAGCATTACAATGAATTTGTGAATTCAACCGATTACAATAAGAAGCGTACGCAGAAAACATTCTTGAATTTATCCGAAGTAGAACAGAAACAATGGTTTAATCAAAAATTCTATGAATATGCTTTTTCTGTTGAACAAGAAAAATTATTCTATTATTCATTAGTTTACAAACAAGATACATTGATTATCTCAGCTCCAGATGAAAACAAGGAACAAGAAAAATTCTTAGGCTATAAATGGAGCAATAGAAAAGGACAGGAAGGAATTCAGATAATAAAGGCAGGCGGATGTTTATATAATGCATCTGATCGAGGAGATAATAATTCTATAGCGGGTCTGGTTAGAAATGCTTTCTCTAAGGAAGATACATTTGATGTTGAAGAATTGGATACCTACTATTATCGCTTGAGATTACAAGATATGCTTGATTTTTCCGGAACTTCATTTAATAAGTCTATAAAAACCACTCCGACAAGAGTGTTAAAAGATATTCCAGGACTTAAAAATTATAAATTATCCGATAAAAACTTCTTTGACTTAAGTATTGGAAATCGAGTTCTCTCTGGTGAAGTAGTTGAGAATGGCAGTACCCCTATCTACAGTGCTAACGTATTTGAGGAGTTTGGACGAATTAATAAACAGAATATAACTGACTTTTCTATGCCCTCTATTCTATGGGGTATTGATGGGGATTGGATGGTAAATATTATGCCAGCTAATAAACCATTCTATCCAACAGACCATTGTGGTGTTTTGCGCATAAAAACAGATGATATTTTACCTAAATATATGGCACTAGCGCTTCAAGTAGAAGGAGAATTTGAAAGATTTTCTCGTAGCAATAGAGCATCTACACAGAGAATCGCAAATTTAATCATTCAAGTTCCATCTATAGGTGAGCAACAAAAAATTGTTGGTGAGATTGAAGCTATTGATAAGAAAATTGCTGATGAGCAAACCATAATAATAGAACAATCTGAGAAGGTTAAATCCAAATTTGCCGAAATGTTTGGATTGTCTAACTTAGCTCCACTTTCCAGAATTGCTACTGTAGAAATGGGCCAGTCACCAAGTGGAAATAGCTATAATAATGACGGCAACGGAATGATATTCCATCAAGGTAAAATTGCTTTTGGAAGTCTATATATAAATGATTCGGGAGTGTGGACAACAAACCCAATTAAAATTGCCGAGGTAAATGATGTATTAATGTCTGTTCGCGCCCCAGTTGGAGATACCAATATTACATTAAAACAATGTTGCATCGGCAGAGGACTCGCTAGTATAAGAGTAATAAATGGTAAAGCTACACCTACGTTCTTAATCTATTCAATTAGAAGTGTTGAAGGAGATATTTTAGGAAAAACAGGAGTTTCATTTGACTCTATTGGAAAAGATGGAATACTATCCTTACGTATTCCAGTTGCTAGTATAGAAGAGCAGAATCAATTTACCGACTATGCATTATCCTGCGACAAATTGAAATTTGAAGCGCAAGAAAGATTAAAAGAACTAAATAGAACACGCGAAGAACTAATAGACAAACACTTTAGATAAAAAATGCCTAATATTACCTGTATTCCTTTTCAAAAACACTTTAAGGAGGTTTTGTTATGAAAAAGAAATTGATAAATACCATCGAACAGGGAATGTTAGGCATTTTAAATAATGAACAACTTGCAAAATTACATGAAGTTTTGGAAGCTAGCTTTGCATTGCTCACAAAAGACAGCGGAGACACTCAGCAATCTAATGATGAACTTTTAAAATTATTTCTATCAGCAAAACAGGTAGAAGGCTGTTCAGAAAAAACGCTAAAATATTACAGAACTACTCTATCTAAGATGATCACGAAAATAAACAAATCTATAAGGCAAGTAGAAACTAATGACATTAGAAGCTATATTTCTAATTATGAAAATATAAGCAATGCCGGAAAAGTGACGCTTGATAATATCAGAAGAATCATATCAAGCTTTTTTGCTTGGCTTGAAGATGAGAATTATATTGTAAAAAGCCCTGCAAGAAGAATCCATAAGATTAGAACAGGTAAGACCGTTAAAGATGTGTATTCTGATGAAGAATTAGAACAAATGAGAGACAGTTGTA
This sequence comes from Veillonella sp. VA137, assembly GCF_003992015.1. Taxonomy (GTDB): domain Bacteria; phylum Bacillota; class Negativicutes; order Veillonellales; family Veillonellaceae; genus F0422. The sequence continues at coordinate 75,501 of NZ_RQVK01000010.1, read as the reverse complement.
CTAATTCGCGTGACCTTGCCATTATTGATATTCTTGCTTCCACCGGTATTCGTGTGGGAGAATTGGTTAATCTTAATATAAATGATGTTGATTTTGAAAAACGTGAATGTGTAGTTTTGGGTAAAGGAAATAAACAGAGAAAGGTATATTTTGATGCAAGAACAAAAATACACTTGTATGAGTATGTTGCCAATAGACATGATAAAACTAATGCTCTGTTTGTATCTTTGAATAACCCACATAATAGACTATCAATACGAGGCATAGAAACTATTTTGCATAAAATTGGATCTAATTTAAAGTCTACAAAAGTGCATCCCCACAAATTCAGACGGACATTAGCTACAAAAGCTATTGATAAAGGAATGCCTATAGAGCAAGTTCAAGTATTATTAGGTCACTCGCAAATTGACACAACACTTAGATATGCAATGGTAAATCAGAATAATGTAAAAGCTTCACATCATAAGTATATAGGCTGATTCAAATCCAAATTTGATGCTAAAAAAAGAATTGCTATTCTCATAGCTGAAAGGAATTCATTGATAGATAAATATTTAAGATAAAATCCAAATTTGCCGAAATGTTTGGGGATTTATATCAATATAAGGTTATTCCTTTTGAAACTACTACCACTTATTTTGAGGATGGTGATTGGATTGAAACAAAAGATCAATCGAATGAAGGAATTAGATTATTGCAAGTCGGAAATATCGGTGATGGATTTTATGTTGATAAGCTGAAATCAGCAAAATATATATCATCAGAAACTTTTGACAGATTACATTGTAAGGAAGTATTTACTGGAGATGTACTAATATCACGATTACCATTACCAGTAGGCAGAGCTTGCATAATACCAGATGTCACTAATCGCATGATAACCGCTGTAGACTGTACTATTGTAAGATTTGATTCAAGTATTCTAAATAAGTACTATTTCTTGGAAATGACACATACAGATTATTGGAATAATCAAATGAAACAAATCATTACGGGTATTTCTAGAGATAGAATTAGTCGTAGTAACTTAGGAACTGTAGCTACGCCATTACCTAATATAGAATTACAGAATCAATTTGCTAATTTTGTAGAGACTTGCGACAAATTGAAATTTGAAGGTGAAATATATATCGTAATGATTTGGTGAAATAAAAAAGCTGTTACCATAATGGTAACAGCTTGCTGTGGCGGAGAGGGTGGGATTCGAACCCACGGCCCCTTGCGGAGTCACTGGTTTTCAAGACCAGCTCCTTAAACCACTCGGACACCTCTCCAAATATAAAAACTAGTTATAGTCTATCATTGAACTAGACCTTTTGTCAATCAGAATATGATGCATACTTGTGGTGCTTATGTTAGAGGTGCTTTTGTTCAAGTATTCTGGAGGATAAGCTGCTATGAGATCAGTCTGAACTATTGTATGGTCATGATAGAATTATGCTATGAAATCAGTCAAAGTAGAGTGAAAGAATACTGGTGTGAAACTAGGTGATATATGTTATAATTTTATGCAGATTATATTGTATAAATAGGTTTGTAGTATTCCATAGGAGGTATTACATGAAAAAAGGGTTTACTCTTACACAAACAGGTATACTGCTGACTTTGTGGTTAACGTTTTTATTAAGTTTTGTCATGCGCTTGTCATGGTCATCGCTGATGCCAATTGTAAATGAAGCATTGCATTTTACAGCACAGCAAGGAACGTCCTATTTGACGGCGTTTTACTTTGGTTATGCATTGACCGTATTGCCAGGTGGATTATTAGCAGATCGATTTGGCTATCGTAAATCCATTCTAGGAAGTTTAGTGGCTATGGCCATTGTAACGGGGCTTATGAGTACTGTCCAAAGTTATGAATATGGCTTAGTATTGCGTTTCTTATTAGGTATTGTATCAGGCCCTGTGCAATCTGCTTGTTTGAAAGCCATTGGAGAGCATTTCAGTGCAGAACAACGTGGTACCGCAGTAGGTATTTTTATGAGTTGTACATCCTTTGGGATTACCGTGGTCAACGGATATGCACCATTTGTGGCTGTCCACTACGGATGGCAAATGGCATTTTTGATTACTGCTTTATTGCCATTACTAGTATTCTTTTTAGCGTTGTTCACGGTGAAAGAAGTGCAAGCTTTCAGAAAGAACCACACTGTAGAAATACAGGGAACAGAGCAATCGTCTATGTCGTTAGCACAGAGTTTGAAGTTTGTGGGAACGAATCGGAACATTTTATTGTTAGCAGTGATGGGATTTTTCGCAACAGGTACCACCTGGGGCGTTACCACCTGGGCTAACTTATATTTGGTGAAACAATTACATGTGACACCTATCTTTGCAGGTGCTATTATGAGTATTTATGGTATTGCGGCAGTGATTGCCAAACCGACTATCGGATTCATTTCAGATAGAATTTCTTTACCACGAAACTATTTGGCAGCCATCGTTATGTTTTTATTCTCGCCAGCCTTGCTAATTTTTGCCAATACAAGCAATCCAGATATGTTATACATTACAGCCCCCCTATTAGGTATGGGCGCGTTTATGTATAGCCCATTAACCAATGCTATCATTATCCAGGCAGCACCACCAGAACTAAGAGGTACCACAGCAGGATTCGTAAATCTATTTAACCAAATTGGTGCACTCACAGCACCTATCATTTTGTCCACAGTATTGACAGCTACTGGTAATTACCAAACAGCCTTAATGGCATTGTCCATTTCCCCAATCATCGGAGCGATTTTACTGTCATTAATTCGACTAAAATAAGAATATACGCTTTTATGAGTTATTCCTTATAACTTTGAGGAACATAATATAAAAGTGCATATTATAGAATTAAGTATAGAATAAAAATTTTACGTATCTTATGTACATGAAAGAAAATGTATTTTAAAAGATTTTGAGATAATGCTAATTGCAGCTCTTGAGTTCTAAGGAGATATATTACAAGAAGAATGCAGCATATTCTAAAGTAAACATAGTATACCCCTCCGTAGAAACGCAGTGGTAGGATATACTCTTGTAGGTGTTCTTTTGCTACTTTAGGATACAGTAAGAAATGCGTGGCATATATATTGAAGGTGGCGTATGTTTATAAGCGATTTTGTTTACCAAGATTAGACTAAGCCGAAAGAGCACGGTATATCCCACATACAGTGGCGTTTGCATTTACCCGAATTATGCTAATCCTAGAAGAACGTGGCATGCCTCGGAGCAAACCTAACGGAGTATCAGTTTGTGGAGAGGTGTGCCACGGTCTTCCCTTTGCTAAGCAAGGCAGAAATGAAGGGAATAACTTTGTGCCCTGCTCTTCGATTTAGAACCTATGCTGTGCTTTCAGTGTGCGTTAATGTTGCCAAAGAACACCATAAGATATCATCGTGACGCAAGTTTCATTTGCGAAGATTGGAATTTTGTGAGACAATAAGAGTAAAGAAAAGGAATTTTCAAGTCTATGTCGAATTCTAGTGATATAGACAAGTTACATAGTAGCACAGTAACAATTCGGAGGAGGTCTTACTATGGTGGAATATAAAAAAATAATTGTTCCTGCAGATGGATCGGAAAATGGTAAAAGAGCATTAGAACATGCATTGGCAATTGTAAAACGTAATGATGCGGAATTGATTTTGGTGCATGTAGCGAATATTGTATCCGCAATTTCTAACTTTGACCAAACTCCAATCAGTGGTGGTTATGTATCTGAACAAATTGCAGAAGATATGGAAGAAACTGGTAAAAAAATCTTAAGCGAAGTAGCAGAAGATGTACCAGCAGATATGAAAGTAAAATGCGTCTTTGAAGTAGGTTCTCCTGGACCTGCAGTATTAGCAGTAGCTAAAAAGTATGATGCAGACTTAATTGTTATGGGGAGCCGTGGATTAGGCCCTTTGAAAGGGTTGTTTATGGGTAGTGTAAGTAGTTATGTAACTAGTCATTCCACATGTCCAGTATTAATTGTTAAATAATAGGATACAAGGCTTTGTTCTCTGAGCAAAGCCTTTTTCTATGGAGATATATATGAGTATAAAACATATACGTTGGTTACATGAAGAACTTGAGCAGTGGCGCGAGGAAGGTCTCATTTCAGAGGAACAAAGCCGTCAGCTACAAGCCAAGTATGGATTTATTCCTAAAGCGGGGCCATCTTGGACGCGACTGATCACCGTGTTAGGGGGCGCTGCGCTCATTTTACTAGGAATTATTTTGCTCTTTGCTGGGTATTGGTATGGATTTTCCCCCAATGGACGCTTTGATTGGGCATTAGTCATCCTACTGCTAGCAATCACCATTGTAGGGGGCGGTGTATGGAAAGCCAAGCCAGCTAGCATGATTGCGGAAGCAATTACCGTTATCTATATGGGGATATTAACGACGTCTACCTTATTAGTGGCAGATACCTATTATACAGGGGAGCACATGGGTCTATATGTGCTCATTATCCTGTGTTGTTCTTTGCCTATCATTTATATCCTTGATTCCGCATTGGGTATGATATTGTACCTCATTGGTGTCTTGGGATGGAGCTTTTCTAATCATCCTTTAAATGCATGGGTAGGGCCAGCTGCCGTAGGAGGCCTTTTACTAGTAGCAGTTCCATACTACATTCGTCGTTTTGGTAACTATAAACAGGTGAAAGATCCTTTATTAGTATCCGTATCATGGGCATTTGTAGGTGCGATTTTTGGAGAAGTATTTTTCACTTTATCCACCTATGAGCCGCAAATGAATCTATTTTTTATCAGTGTACTGGGTGCTGTCACGTATGGATTAGGCACATTGGAAAAGAAAATAACCCTCTTAGCATTACCGTGTAAGGGGGTAGGGGCCATTGCTTTATTGTACACCATTGTGGAAGGGACATACCTTAGCACGTGGGTTCGCATTGGTGAAAGCACCATGGCATGGTGGTTATGGTGTTGCATGTTGTTAAGCCTTGGTATAGCTTTCCTCGTATTGCGTCGCTTAGTGTTGGCAAAGCGGATTGAAAGTGCTATCGGCTTAATTCCTTTTGTAATCTTTGGATGTTATGTGGTTACTGTCTCTGGGTCGACTCCTATTTTGACATCCATCCTATTTAATGCGTATATCTTTGTGGCTGCGTTAGTGACTTTCATTCGTGGTACCTTGGTGAAAAAGGTGAGTTTTCTCAATAGCAGCATATTAACCTTGATTGCTATGTTTGGAGCACGCTTCTTTGATCCTAGTTTTACGTTCATCGAACGAGGCGTGTCGTTCTTAGTACTGGGCATCATTGTACTTGGTATTAATGCTATTTATTTATGGCGTAAAGGAAAACAACGTGCTACGATGAATCAACGTGTTCGACAAGCTCGTCGACAAGTAGTTGATGTGGCGACTATAGAGGAACAAGCTGTATCAGAGGAAACAAAAGGTGTAGAACCTACAGCAACGGTAAAGGAGGAAGAACGATGAAATATCAAAAATGGATTTTCTTTGCTCTTGCTGCTATCGTTGCCTTGCTAAGTCAATTCTACATTCAACAACGATATACGACCTTACTACAAGGTGGGGCTGAATACCAATGGCCTGTGAAAGTAAACCGTCACATCGGTTGGGTGCCTTCGGACTATTTAGAAGTGGAATTTCTTGGATCCTATGCCAATTGGGAAGGTAAAGAGACCCCAGAAGTAGGTCATGAGGTATATGTTATTGTCACACCTAAACAGTCCGGTGTGTTACAAGTGGTATCAGCCACAGATGAAACCCCGAAGGATCAAGAGTACATTCGTGCTAATGTAAAACGATTTGACCATGGTGTAGTGGAGTTTGCGATCCCTTTCAATCGTGTCAAAGTAGACCTTAGTAAAGTGGATAAAAAATTCTATACGAATTATCGTGGTACTTTGATTGGTACTATGAAATTACATGATGGATATGGGGTAGTTACTGGTGTGTATGCCAAAGGTGTACCCTTAGAATTAGCCACACCAGAGAGCGTCGTAGATCAAGAAAAAGATTCTCGAGTTCTTTTGGAAAAAATTGGTGATACAGAACAGGAAAAAGATGATATAATAGTAATACCGAACTCTAACTAGAGAGGTCGAATACTACTATATGATAGCGAGGTTAAGATGGAAACAAATCAACAAGAGTTGGAAACACAATTGTTAGCTGAACTATTTAAGGTCCTAGGGGATCCAACGCGGTTGCGTATTGTTAGACATCTGCTTCAGAAAGAAATGTGTGTGACTGAAATTGCAGATGCTATGGATATGGGCCAATCAGCTATATCTCATCAGTTGCGGGTGTTGCGTCAAGCAAGACTAGTAACATTTAGAAAAGAAGGAAAAACAGCTTGGTATCGCTTAAATGATGACCATGTGATTGTTCTTATTCGTCAAGGATTAGAACACGTGGGACATCAATAAGTACAGAGCATGTAGGAGGGTTGCGAAAGCAACCCTTTTTGCATGTAAAAAAACTATCTAGCAATGTATTGTTACATTGTTAGATAGGCTTTCTAGAGTTTTATGCTTGTATGAGAAAATAGGGTATCGCATAGTTTTTATGTAGTGGTATTGATTTAGACTATTGTCTGCTATATAGTTACATAGCAGACCTAGCATGTACCTGTATAGGTCCATCTGGTTACTATCTCAAGCGAATTGACATACCAATCTGTTAGCTATAAGGGGAATACATAGTATGCCAATAATATAGCTAGAGGCATTGTAAAAGAAGAAAGAACTGTAGTGGCTAATACAATTTGTGTAGCCAGCTCTGGATTGTTGTTCATTTCCACTGCCATGAGGGCGGTGTTTACCGCAGATGGAACTGCGTAAGCAATGATGATGCTTTGGGCAGCGATAGCACTTAATGGTGTATAATACATTGTCACAGGCAATACTACGATAAGTGCTAATACAGGGCCTGCAATTAACCGCAAGAAAGAAGTAATCATCACATCTTTTTTGATGAAGTTCCAAGGAGTTCGATTCAACTGTACTCCTAGAGTCAGCATGGCTGCACCAACAAAACAACGACCGAATATATCTAAAGGCCCCCATATAATGGTTTGCGTGAAATCGATAGGAATGTAGTAATGAGCGATGATAGATATGGGGACACAATATATAATAGGAATATGTAGAATGGTACGCAAAGATTCTGCGGTGGTTAACTTTCCTTTGCCAGCTTGGTAGAATCCTAAGGAGTTACAGAATACAGTTTGGATAATAAAGGTGGCAATGATAGCGATGACCCCATCATGTAAATAGGGAGTAGCTCCATCAATGATGTACGGTTCGTTGGCAAAGACGAAAGTTCCTAGGGCTACTCCTAAGTTACCAATATTGGAAAACATCACTGCATTACGAACGATTTCTGTTTTTCCTAAATTATAACCTTGCCATTTAGCGACGATGCCAGCTAGGGCGGAGTTAGCAAATAAAATGATGAGAGCGCAGCCAAAAATTTCGAAACTTTCATGGGTTAAATCGGTGACATAAAAGGATTTTAGAATGTAGGCTGGTAAAAATAAATAAAAGTTTAGTTTGCTTAGTGTTCGTAAATCGAGGTGAAACCATCGATCTAATAAGACCCCCATAAGTGTGAGTAATAGGATGGGGACGATACTGGTAAGAATGATGTGTAAAAATAAATCCATAGTGGATAACCTCCTTAGGTTGTATAGGTGTCATCTCTATTGTACCACATGAATATAAATCATTTTGCCTAATATTGTTTTTCTAGTATAATGAGAATATGTAGTAAGCTTCTAATTGTATATTATTTAAAAGGGAGGATATCATTATGAAGCGTAATTGGTTAATGGGTTTAGTTATGGCAGGTATGTTAGCATTGGCTGGCTGCGGTGGACAAGGTACTACATCGTCTACAGCACCATCTACAACAGAAACGATTACCGTATCTGCAGCAGCTAGTATGCAAGGGGCTATGGAAGAATTAAAAGCAGACTATGTGAAAAAACATAACTTAAAACCTGAGCAAATCAATGTGGTCTATGCTGGCTCTGGTACTTTACGTCAACAGATTGAAGAAGGCGCACCATCCAGTATCTTTATTTCTGCGAACAAAAAGAATATGGATCAATTAAATGAAAAAGGTTTAATGGATAATATTCGCCCATTCGTAGCAAACACATTGGTCATGATCGTACCTAAAGGAAAAGATGCGGTAACATTAGATAATATTACAAATGCAAAACGCGTAGCTATCGGTACAGTAGAAACAGTGCCAGCTGGTAAATATGCAAAAGAATCCTTAACAAAAGCGAATTTGTGGGATGCAGTAGAACCTAATATTGTATTTGCGAAAGACGTAAAAGCAGTTGGTGCGTACATTGCTGAAGGGGCAGCTGATGTAGGATTTGTGTACAAAACTGATGCCTTAGCATTGAAAGAAAAAGTAGATATTTCTGCTACTGTAGATGCTAAATTACATGCACCGATCGAGTACCCTATCGGCGTAGTGAAAAAGAACCAAAATAAATTGACAGAAGATTTCTATGCGTTCTTAACAAGTAAAGAGGCTAGCGAAGTATTGGCCAAATGGGGCTTCGCTGAACCAACGAAACAATGATAGCTTTACAGTTATCCGTAGAAGTGGCGTTCATCGCCTTATTGATCAATATGGTCATCGGTCTTAGTCTAAATTATGTGATGAAACACTATGCCTTTCCAGGGAAATCCTTGATCGATTCTTTCTTTACGTTGCCCTTGGTATTACCGCCAGTGGTATTGGGCTTTGTGTTGCTCATTATATTTTCTCCAGGCAATGCCTTTGGTGCGTGGTTAGAGGCTCACGGTATTCGAGTGGTGTTCTCTAAGCTAGGCGCCATTATTGCATCCGCCGTGGTCAGCTTTCCCCTCTTCTATCAGTCCGTACGAACAGCGCTGGCTGCTATCGATCGAGATATGGAAGACGTAGCTCGCACCTTGGGGGCCTCCGAGTTTCGAGTGTTCTGGACGATTTCCTTGCCTTTAGCATGGAAAGGGATCCTCAGTGGGTCCATTCTATGTTTTGCGCGTGGACTTGGTGAATTCGGTGCTACTATTTTGATCGCTGGAAATATTCCAGGTGTGACGAGAACTATGCCATTAGCCATTTATTCTCTCGTAGAATTTGGCGATTATAACGGTGCATTTGAATTAGTGATTTATATTTGTATTTTAACATTGGGGCTTGTGTGGGCCATTCAAGGTCTAACCAAAGGTTCCCTCTTCTCAAATCGGTAAGGAGGTACTATGATTTCCTTTGATATCGTCATAGAACGAGGGACTTTTGTTGTGAAAGCCCAAGGTACATTACAAGAAGGTATTACTACATTGATGGGCCCTTCTGGAAGTGGAAAATCTACATTTTTGAAAGCTTTGTGTGGATTGTTGACACCAAAAGAAGGTAGGATTACAGCCAATAATGAGGTATGGTTCGAAAAGGGAACAGGCGTACCTACCCAAGAACGACACATTGGCTATATGCCACAAGGCAATATTGTATTTCCCCATATGACGGTAGAGGAGAATATTCGGTATAGTAAACAAGGTTCTCCAGAGCTATTCGATCATATTGTGGAGCGTTTGCGATTGACACCACATCTTAAGAAGAAAGCCAAAGGCTTATCTGGTGGGGAGCAACAACGGGTGGCCTTAGGACGAGCACTGTACTCCAAACCAGTGTTACTTATCCTAGACGAACCGCTCACGGCCTTAGATGTGAATTTACGTGCCCAGTTGCAACAAGACTTAGTAGCTATTATTTCTGAATGGGCTATCCCCTGCTTGTGGGTCACTCACAGTGAAGAAGAAGCAGCTGCCGTAGGGAATCATCGACTATTGTGTCGTGATGGAGTGATTGCAGAAGAGGTGTAATGGGAACGCAAGTTCAGTGCTTATACAATATAACGGAGATAGGTGAACCTATATTGCAACACTGAGGTGATGACTACCTGGGCAAATGCATAATAGCAAGATAACATAATAACACAATGGAACAATAGAGAAATGTTGATACGTTTTGGTCAACATTTCTCTATTTTATTTTGTTATAGTATATTATGGTAGCTCTATATAATGGTAGAATCACTTTTCAGTATAGTATAACAATAGCAGAGGGTCTTTGTAGTTTTCATGATACATCTATGTAGGTGTAGACTATGGTAATAGTATATGTCTTTTATGATAGTTAAGGGTAAATGTGTTTATTTCTTTACAGTTGTTGCTCATATGAAGTATAATACTACTGATTATGACTATTTTTAAATTACTTAGGCATAGTCAACAGAACTGTCGAAACAATGACAAAGGAGGAACCAAATTCGTACAGGCGAATAGCGCAAGCACTGGAAAGAGACAGCTTTCACAGTGGACGAGGTAGAGGAGTATCGAAATTCAGCGGATGCCTCTCGGCTAGCTTCAGTCGTAGAAGTAGAGCAAAACATCAAGGTAACTAGGTGCACAAAGGCTACTTTCAGAAGCAACAGAAATGAATTAATCAAGGAGGAATATACCATGTGTGGTATCGTAGGATATATTGGATTTGAAAATGCAGCAGATTTTATGCTGGAAGGTTTGGAGAAATTAGAATACCGCGGATATGATTCTGCAGGGATTGCCGTAGTGGGCGAAAATAATGTGATTAAAGTGCAAAAGAAAATGGGCCGTTTGGCGAATTTGGAAGCTGTGGTGAAAGCAGATCCTAACCAAGGTCATATCGGCATCGGTCATACTCGTTGGGCAACGCATGGTCGTCCAAGCGATATGAATGCGCATCCGCACACAAGTGCAGATGGCAAATTTGCCGTAGTGCACAATGGCATCATTGAAAACTACATGCCATTGAAAGAAGAATTGTTGGCAAAAGGTGTTGAATTTACATCTGAAACAGATACAGAAGTAGTAGCTCACTTATTGAGCGATATGTATGATGGCAACTTTGAAAGTACGGTTCGTCGTATGTTAGAACGCATCGAAGGGGGCTACTCTTTAGCGATAGTCTGTGCCGATGAGCCTAATAAAATTATTTGTACGAAAAAAGATAATCCATTGGTAGTGGGCTTAGGAAAAGGTGAAAACTTTATCGCTTCCGATATTCCAGCTATCATTCAACGCACTCGTGAAACATATATCATCAACGACAACGAAGTTGTTATTGTGACACCAGATAGCGTGTCCATTACTGACCGTGCTGGACAACCAGTACAAAAAGATATTTATCATGTCACATGGAATGCAGAAGCAGCTGAAAAAGGTGGCTACGAACATTTCATGTTGAAAGAAATTTACGAACAACCAAAAGCGATTCGTGATACTTTAAGTGGCCGTATTAATAAAGAAGCAACAGAAGTTGTGTATGATGAATTGAACTGGACGCCAGACACGTTGAAAGGTATCAAACGCATCTTGATTACAGCGTGTGGTACAGCGTACCATGCAGGCTTGGTGGCAAAATATTACATTGAGCAATTGGCACGTATTCCAGTAGAGGTAGACATCGCTTCCGAATACCGTTACCGTACACCATTAACAGATGAAGATACATTGTGCATCGTTATCAGCCAATCTGGTGAAACTAGCGATACTTTATCTGCCTTAAAAGAAGCAAAACGCTTAGGCGCTAAATCTTTGGGTATTACCAACGTAGTAGGCTCCGCTGTATCCCGTGAAGCGGATCAAGTCATTTACACTTGGGCAGGTCCTGAAATAGCCGTGGCATCTACAAAAGCGTACACCACACAATTAGTAGCCTTATTGTTATTAGCTGTGTACTTAGGTCAATTGAATGGTCGCATTGATGAAGCGGTAAAACATGAAATTTTGACGAATTTACAAGAATTACCTACATTGACTCATGAAATCTTTGAAAATGTAGATGAAATCAAAGCCTTTGCTAACCATTATGGATATAAAGAAGATGCCTTCTTCTTAGGCCGTTTAATCGACTATGCTGTAGCTATGGAAGGGTCTTTAAAATTGAAAGAAATTTCCTACATCCATGCAGAAGCCTATGCAGGTGGCGAATTGAAACATGGTACCTTAGCATTGATCGAAGAAGGCATTCCTGTCATTGCTTTGGCAACACAAGAGTCTGTACGTGAAAAAATGATGAGCAACATCAAAGAAGTAAAAGCTCGAGATGCCATCGTTATCGGCGTAGGTATGAAAGGTGACGAAGAGTTGGCAAAATATGTTGACCATACCATTTTCGTACCAAAAACTGACGCTTTCACAGTGCCTATTTTAGCCGTTGTACCATTGCAATTGTTGTCATATTATGCAGCTATCACACGCGGTGCTGACGTAGATAAACCAAGAAACTTGGCGAAATCTGTAACTGTAGAATAGGAGATACTATGTCCGTTATTTTTTCTGGAATACAACCGAGCGGTGAGTTGACTATTGGGAATTACCTTGGGGCTCTTCGCAATTTCTTGACATTCCAAGACGACCATGAATGCTTTTACTGTATCGTGAACCAACATGCGATTACAGTGCCACAAGATCCAAAGGACTTAATCCACAATACTCGAAGTCTGGCTGCCTTATATTTGGCAGTAGGCTTGGACCCTAATAAAGTAACTTTGTTTGTGCAATCCGAAGTGCCTGCCCATGCGCAGTTGGGTTGGATTTTAACAACGTTAAGTTCTATCGGCGAGTTAGAGCGTATGACACAGTACAAAGATAAATCGGCGAAACAAGGGGAAACTATCCCAGCTGGTTTGTTGACATATCCACCATTGATGGCGGCGGATATTTTGCTATACCAAACAAATTATGTACCCGTAGGGGATGACCAACGTCAACATATTGAGTTAACTCGTGACTTGGCACAACGTTTTAATTTCAAATATGGCGAAGTCTTTACTATGCCAGAAATTAAAACGACCGTAGGTGGGGCTCGTGTGATGTCCTTGCAAGACCCAACAAAGAAAATGAGTAAGTCTGATGATAATAATTGGGCGACAATCCGCTTGTTGGATGCGCCAGATGTAGTGGTGAAGAAGATTAAGAAAGCTGCTACTGACTCGGAAGGCGTAGTGCGCTACGACAAAGAAAAACAGCCAGGTATTTCCAACTTGATGGGCATTTACAATGCTTTAACAGGAGATTCCTTTGAGGCTATTGAAAGCATGTATGCTGGTAAAAACTATGGAACTTTCAAAGGTGACATTGCAGACCTATTAGTAGGAGCGTTGACACCGATCCATGAACGGTATGCAGAATTAATCGACAGTCCAGAGCTAGATACGATTTTAACAGAAGGTGCTGAAAAAGCAGCCTCTGTGGCGAATGTAACATTGGCTCGTGTAGAAGAAGCTATGGGCCTACGACGTAAGTAATGATGAAGATGTAATGAGATGCTCTCGTGGCGTTTCATTACATCTTTTTGGTATCGTGTTGTAGGAGATATGAAATGCGGGGGGATAAGATGAAAAAATACATAGTATTAGGAATGGTATTGTTTCTAGGATTTTTCCATACAGTGAGTGGAAAAGACTTTAACGATCCACGTTGGCAGACAGTATTTTCTAATGATGGTTTACTCTTAAAACTTGATGTGAATACAGTTTCCTATAATGAAGAATTGGACACAGCTGATGCTTGGATAGCTAGACTTGATACAAACGAAGATCGTCAAGAGATTGTACATTATGTGCTGTATTTTAATGGCGGATTAATAATGGTGAAAGATTCATTGCTCTATAAATCAGAATCTAATGTGGTGGTAGGACGTCGAATCAATGATTATAGTTTTCATTTTAGTGAGTCTGATAGCGGCAAGACAATCTGGGAACTGGTAAAAAAACTAACAGATCGTGATACTAAGGCGAAAGCCTATGAGAAGCGGCAAGCAGAAGAGCTAGAGCAAGCACGAGAAGAGGAGTCAAAAAGACCAATCTTAAGAATCAATTATGGCTTAGAAAATAAACAAGACTAGATATTGCAGATTTATGTAGAAACTAATGTATTAGGAAATAAACATAACTATTTTTCAAGCTGTATATTTGGAGGACCTATGAAACGTGAAGAATTAGAGAACATGTTTCCTTGTGGAACGATTCAAGAAGAAATACATAATTCTACGGTTATGGTATGGGGCTTTCAGCTGTTATATGCAGCCATTGCAGTATGGGGCATCTATCGTAGTGTGCTCCTCTATCGAGAACTGGGGTCAGGGATGAATATTTGGCTTATCCTCTTCGTGATGGTTGCTGGCTACGCCTTGCTTCGCATGTATCAACAAGATGATGTAGAGGTCTATATCGCTACAGAAGGAATTATTTTAAAACGGACACCTATATTGGTGAAAGAAAGGATAGAGCGATTCTTTGCGCCAGATCTGTGTTTAACCTTTGTGCATTATCAAGGCATCATGGGTTTTGGAGAAGACTGGAAAACCTTGTATGTTCAAACAGAAACGGGCAGTATATATATCGTGCCTATTAGCTTACAGTTTTTGAGTCATCAAGATAAAATGAAAGTACTAGATAGATTAAGCAGATATAAAGATATATGAATGGGGCTATAAAAACCACTTGGCAAGTTGCTGGGTGGTTCTTTTTATTTATTTCTGAAAATATTCACTGTTAGGAAATTTTAGAGGAAAGATAAGCTTCAAGGAGAAGTGCAACTATATGGTGGGAGGTATATCTACCGACCTAGTACGTAATTGTGGTATAATTTTGATAAGAATGAAAGTGAGGCGTTGTATGCGTATTAAATCATTCGATGAACTGACCATTCAGGACAATTTTATCTTTCAAAAGGTCATGCTAAAGAAACCCATTTGTAAGGCAGTATTGGAACGGTTGCTAGATATTTCTATCAAGGACATCGTCTACATTCAGGAGGAGAAAACTCTGGATGTAAGCTTGGAAACGAAAAGTGTTCGTTTAGATGTCTATGTGAATGATGACAGAGGAACTGTATTCAATATCGAGATGCAAACCAGTAAGGATATGGAAGAACTGGTAAAGCGAACACGCTTTTACCAAAGTATTTTGGATATGTATCATTTACAAAAAGGGCAGAAGTACATGACATTAAATGATTCGTATATTATTTTTATTTGTACATTCCCTGTGTTTATTGGAAATCGTCATAAGTACACGTTCAAAAATGTTTGTATGGAAGAACAAGATATTCTATTGAACGATGGGGCTACAAAATTGTTTTTAAGTACAAAGGGTAAAATGAATGATATTTCGAAGCCGTTGCAACGGTTCTTAGATTATGTGGATGGTCATGCTGCATCGGATGAGTTACTACGAGAAATTGAAAGTGCCGTAGATGAAGCAAAACATTGTGAGACTTGGAGGGAGGAATATTCAATGCTATCAATGGATCATTATATATATTGGAAAGAAGGCGTGGCTGAGGGCCGGGCAGAAGGTAAAGCTGAGGTTGTCATTCAGATGTTGCGTAAGCATTTGTCCTTAGAAATGATTGCAGAAGTCACTAACTTTACTGTAGAAGAAGTAAAGGATATTGCGAAAGAGCATGCATTGATATAAAACATATTGGTAAAGAGAAAATCAGCGATATGGTGAGTACTTAACTTACTATATCGCTTTTGTTTTGATAGTTAGCTGTTGGGGGGTGTCAGTATAAATTACTTTCATAATACATGATAAAATTTTTGCAATTTATCTCTTTACAACTTTAATTAACTAAAGTATAATGTAATCATGAAATAGAGATTACATATCTGTAGAGAGGAGAAAGTACTATGAATTGGTTACAAAAATGTTCTAAAACGGTATTAGCAGCGGCTAGTGTATTGGTAATTGTGGGGTTAGTAGCAGGTTGTGGAGCATCTACGAAGCAGGCGAACACAGAGGTGCCGAAGAAAATTGTCATCGGTTTAGATGATAACTTCCCTCCTATGGGATTTAAAGATGAAAAAGGTGAACTCGTAGGTTTTGATATCGATCTTGCTAAAGAAGTGGCAAAGCGTATTGGTTCTGAAGTGGAATTTAAATCCATCGATTGGGATAGTAAAGAAGCAGAACTAAAATCTAAACGTATTGATGTGTTGTGGAATGGGTTAACCATTACGAAGGAACGGGAGCGCAACATCTTGTTCTCTAAACCATATCTTCGTGGGGACCAAATTATTGCCGTAAAATCTGATGCTGGTATTGCTGACAAATCCCAACTTGATGGCAAACGTGTAGGTGTACAATCAGGCTCTACTGGTTTAGAAGCGGTAAAAAATGATCCACAATCTAAGAATTTTAAAGAAATCAAAGAATATGGCGATTATGTAAACGCTTTTATGGACCTTGAATTAGGTCGTATCGATGCCATCGTGGTGGATGAAATGGTAGGTCGTTATTTAATCGGCAAAAAAGGCAATAATGTGTTCACCGTAGCCAATGGTTCCTTCGCCTCTGAAAAAGTTGGTGTAGGTATGCGTAAGGAAGATGAAGCGTTGAAAGCTAAAATCGACGCTGCTTTACAAGAAGTAATGAATGATGGTACGGCTGATAAATTAGCACAAAAATGGTTTGGTAGCACATCTATCTTGACGAAAGAGGAGTATAAATAAACATGGACGTATTGGAGTATATGTTACAGATAGCCCCAGCTATTGCTGGCGGATTCCAAGTGACCTTGTCCTTGTTCTTCATCGTCATCATCTTGTCGGTGCCAGGAGGATTGCTCTTGGCACTACTCCGGTTGAGCACAAACCGAGTGGTGACAACCATCGTGGATGCCTACGTGTATGTCATGCGAGGTACACCGTTGATGTTACAAATTTTGCTCATCTATTACGGTTTACCATTCATGATTGATGGCTTTGAACTGACGGATATGACAGCAGCAGTGCTATCCTTCGTATTGAATTATATTGCCTACTTATGTGAAATTTTCCGTAGTGGTATCCAATCGATTCCAAAAGGACAATATGAAGGGGCTAAGGTATTAGGCTTTACTTATGTACAGACGATGTACAAAATTATTTTGCCGCAGGTTATCAAACGTGTGTTGCCGCCATTGGCAAATGAAACGATTACATTACTGAAAGATACGTCCTTGGTGTACGTATTAGCTATGAATGATATCTTGCGAATCACTCGTAGCATTGTACAACGTGATTTTGACATTACAGCTTTCATCGTAGCTGGTGTATTCTACTTGGCTATGACATTTGTGTTGACGAAACTGTATCAATATTTAGAACGCCGTATGGCGATTTACGAAGATTAGGAGGGAACTATGGCTTTCATAGACATGTTACATATTGAAAAGAGCTATAGCTCAGTGGCAGTCTTGCAAGATGTGTCACTATCCATGGAACGGGGCGAAGTGGTGTCGATCATCGGTCCCTCTGGATCAGGTAAATCCACTTTTCTTCGTTGTTTGGGACAATTGGAAACTATTCAAAAAGGGACCATCACTGTCGATGGAGCGACCTTAGTGGACACGCCGGCTAACACAGGGTCGGCAGTGTACGTAGGAAAAGAAGAGCAGCAACAAATTTTGCTGAAAATGGGCATGGTGTTCCAATCCTTTAACCTCTTTCCTCACATGACGGTGTTAGAAAATATCATGGTCGCACCCCGTATGGTAAAAGGTATGAAAGACGTAGATATTTTACCTATCGCTCGGTCCTTGCTAGAAAAAGTAGGCCTTTGGGATAAACGAGATGTGTACCCTAGCACCTTATCGGGTGGACAAAAGCAAAGGGTGGCTATTGCTAGAGCACTAGCGATGAAACCTGAAATCATGCTCTTCGATGAACCAACGTCCGCCTTGGACCCAGAGTTCACCAGCGAAGTATTACGGACCATCAAAGAACTAGCAGAGGAAGACATGACCATGATCATCGTCACCCATGAAATGGCATTCGCCCGTGAAGTAGCAGATAGAGTCATCTTTATGACAGACGGCAAAATCCAAGAAGAAGGAACACCAGAACAAGTCTTTGGGAATCCACAAAACCCAAGAACACAAGTATTCCTAAACTCTATGTTGAGAGTGTAAGGTTCAAACATTATAAACGCACCAAAACTCCATGCTACGAGTTTTGGTATCAAATAATATAAAGTAAATGCGACATAACTAGGCACAAACCGTATTATATAGTTTGTACCAGATATGTCGCATTTTTGTGCACAAACACCCTTGCCTTATACTTACTTCCTCATAGAATACAGGCAACTAAATGCGCAATGTCATTTTGTATAGTTCTTCCCTCATATACCGATGATCATACACAATCGTATAGGCGGACCCAAAGTAGATGATTGCCTTTGACTGATACATAGACATTGCTAGTAGAGTGAATGTGAGTAGGCGGTTGTTAATCAGTTAATGAATACAGTTTATAAGAATGCGGTGTACTTCCGAAGAAACATTACGTAGTGCCGTTTCTGAGGGAGTGCACCGCATTCTGCCATTTTGGAGATTCACACCAAAAATGCCTACTCATGAACGACTAAAGACCCCTCAGTCAAAGGCGAACATAAATTGCCAATCCGCCATGAGATTGTGTATAATAAGAGGTATGTATAATCCGATTGTAATGGGAAATGAGGAATGACGATGCGAATTGATGGTCGTAGTTTAAAAGAAATACGCCCTGTGAAAATTACTAGGCATTACACTGCCTATGCAGAGGGATCTGTACTAATTGAATGTGGCAATACAAAAGTCCTTTGTACGGCTAGCGTTGAGGATCGCGTTCCCCGCTTTTTGAAAGGCACTGGTACAGGCTGGGTGACAGCAGAATATTCCTTGTTACCACGAGCTACACATACTCGTGTACCTAGAGAGGCAGCCAAAGGTAAACAGACAGGTCGCACCGTGGAAATCCAACGTTTGATTGGTCGTGCCTTGCGAGCTGTTGTAGACTTAGAAGCTTTAGGCGAAGTATCGATTACGGTAGACTGTGATGTACTACAAGCTGATGGTGGCACTCGCACAGCTTCTATTACAGGGGCTTTTGTGGCTTTAGTAGATGCTATCTATTCTATGTACGATGGATATGGTAAGTTTCCTGTAACGGACTATTTAGCAGCTATTTCTATGGGAATTGGTGAAGATGGTCCTATGCTAGACTTGTGCTATGAAGAAGATAGTGCAGCCATTGTGGATATGAATGTGGTTTGTACCGGTAAAGGCCAATTAGTAGAAGTGCAAGGAACAGGTGAACATGGGACTTTCACAAGAAATGAGTTGAATAGCCTATTAGATTTAGGTGAAGCTGGTACACAACAACTAATGGCAGTACAACGTGAAGCATTAGGTGAAATTGGACATATGGTGGGTCATGAAAATGCACCGAAAGCAGTGGTATTAGCCACACGGAATAAAGGAAAAATTCGAGAGTTTACCGCAGCCTTTGAAGAATTAGGCTTTGAAGTGCGTACGATAGATGACGTTGTAGATATTGACGAACCAGAAGAAATTGGCACTACCTTTATGGAAAATGCAGAACTGAAGGCTTTATACTATGCAGAGGCTTGTGGTTTACCTTGTGTGGCAGATGATTCTGGCTTAGAAGTAGATGCCTTAGGCGGTGCACCAGGTGTATATTCTGCGCGCTATGCAGGACTGCATCGCAGTGATGAAGATAATAATCGGCGATTAGTGGCGGAATTGGTGGATGTTACTCCAAGTGATAGAACAGCACGTTATCAATGTGCTCTTGTATGGGCTACACCGGATGGACAATGTGTTCGAGCTACAGGCACTTGTGAAGGACTTATTCAGTTAAGCCCAATGGGAAAAGGTGGATTCGGTTACGATCCATACTTTTACATTCCAAAATTAAAAACGACGATGGCCAATATTTCTATGGAACAAAAACAAGCTATTAGCCATCGAGGTAAGGCGCTACGGGCATTGGTGGAGCAATTGCGACACACTATAATTAAGTAATTAATAAAAAAATGAAAATTTTATATCGAAAGTCTTGAATATATTTATTTAATTCGATATAATAATGGTAGGTATTATAAGGAAGGCAGATATTAAGTTATGGATACATCTGTAAAATCAAATAAAATGAAACTCTATGGGTTTAACAATTTAACGAAAACCTTGAGTTTTAATATTTATGATATTTGTTATACGCGTACAGAAGAAGAAAAACGCCAATATATTGAATACATTGACGAAGTTTACAATGCACAGCGCCTGACTGATATTTTAACAGAGGTTTCACATATTATCGGAGCCAATGTGTTGAATGTGGCAAAGCAAGACTATGATCCACAAGGGGCAAGCGTAACCATTCTGATTTCGGAAGAACCTGTTGATAAAGTAGATAAAGATGATGTGGTGATGCATCTCGATAAATCTCATTTGACGGTTCATACCTACCCTGAAAGCCATCCAGACAATGGAGTTAGTACATTCCGTGCAGATATTGACGTGTCCACATGTGGTCAAATCTCTCCGCTCAACGCATTAAACTATCTCATCGATAGCTTTGATTCCGATATCATTAGCTTAGATTACAGAGTGCGTGGATTCACTCGTGATATTCATGGTAAAAAATTATTCATGGATCACCGCATGAACTCCATCCAAAATTACATCAATTCTAGAACTCGTAATCTTTACAATATGATCGATGTGAATGTGTATCAAGAAAATATTTTCCATACCAAAATGATGCTGAAAGAGTACGACATTAATAATTATTTGTTTGGTATTACCGAAGAAGATTTGACGCTAAAAGAGCGCAAACAAATTAACCAACAACTCAAACAAGAGATGGCGGAAATATTCTACGGTAGAAACTTACCATCATTGAAAATCTAGGAGGTTTTCCCATGGACGTAAAACAAGAGGCAATTGAAAAACGCTTGGAACTAAAAGGTTTCTTGCAAACTGGCACAAAATACGAATTAAAAGATGCTCATGATTTAACGGTAGCATACACTCCAGGTGTAGCAGAACCATGCCTTCATATCAAAGAAGATGAAGACAAATCCTTCGACTTAACATGTCGTTCTAATATGGTAGCCGTTGTATCCGACGGTACTCGTGTATTGGGTTTAGGTGATATCGGAGCGGCTGCTGCGATTCCAGTAATGGAAGGTAAATCCCTATTGTTCAAACGTTTCGGCAATGTAGATTGCATTCCGTTGGTAATCGATACAAAAAATCCAGATGTGTTAATCAACACTGTAAAATTAGTGCAAAAAAACTTTGCTGGCATTAACTTAGAAGATATTTCTTCTCCTAAATGCTACGAAATCGAAAATCGTTTGAAAAAAGAGTTAGAAATCCCTGTATTCCATGATGATCAACATGGTACAGCGATCGCTTGCTTAGCAGGTGTAAAAGCAGCCCTTCGCTTTGTGAAAAAAGATTTATCCAAAGTTAAAATCGTTGTAAACGGTGCTGGTGCAGCGGGTGCTAATATTGCTCGTCTATTATACTTAGCAGGCGCTCGTGACATTACATTAATGGTAAGCTCCGGCGTATTGAACAAAGACTACAAACGTCTAGATTCTTTACAAGCTGAGTTGATCAAAACATTGGGTCAAGAAACAAAAACTGGCAACTTAGCAGAGATCGCAAAGGGTGCTGATGTATTGTTAGGTGTATCTGCTGCTGGTGCTTTCACAAAAGAAATTTTGGAAAGCTTAGCGGATGATGCTATCGTATTTGCTATGGCTAACCCAGTTCCAGAAGTTATGTACGAAGAAGCGAAAGCAGCTGGCGTACGTGTTATGGGTACAGGTCGTAGCGATGCGCCGAACCAAATTAACAATGTTAACGTATTCCCTGGTATCTTCCGTGGTGCCATCGATGTACAAGCACGTGAAATCAATGATGAAATGAAATTGGCAGCCGCTGAGGCGCTAGCAGCTCTTGTAACAGATGAAGAATTAGCAGAAGACTACGTAGTAGCGAATGCATTCGACAAACGTGTTCCATTAGCAGTAGCAAAAGCAGTAGCTGAAACAGCTATCAAAACTGGTGTAGCACGTAAAACAGAAGTTCCTTACTAAGATAAAGAACTCTTATATAGTATAGAGGTAGGTTGAAGTGTTGACTCAACCTACCTCTATCTTTTTTATATGTCTAGGCTGTGAAAATTATCACCTAACAAAAAATTAGAAAACCTAAAAAATATTTAGAAAAAGTATTGAATTATAGAATTGATGGTGCTATAATGAGGGCATACCTAATAAATTGTTAGAAAGCCTAAATAATAGTTAGGAGACAAGTATGAAATTAGAACAATTAAAGGTAATTGCGCATGGTATTGCGACACAATTTGGAGCTTCATGTGAAGTGTTAATTCACGACGTGCAAATAGAAACATTAGAGAGTTCTATTGTGTATATTGAGCACGGGGATATTTCTAACCGAAATGTAGGTGATGGCGCCTCGCATGCAGTACTAGATGCGATACGAAATGACGATGGTCAGTGTCAGGGTAAACAAGCTTATCTTACACGAACCAAAGATGGAAGGGTTCTTCGATCGACGACGATGTATATACGTGATGATAATGATAAATTACAGTATTTATTGTGTATCAACTATGATATTACTGATTTTATTACATTGCAAAACTCGTTAGATCGGATTATTACATCCAGTAATCGAGCGTGGGAAACAAAAGGCGAACGAATTGTTACATCTGTTAGCGATTTGTTGAGCGATATGTTATCTCAAGCTGAAAAAGTAGTAGGGCGACCAGCACATTTAATGAATAAGAATGAGCGTCTGGAAGCAATACGATATTTATATTGCCAGGGCGCTTTTTTGATTTCAAAGGCATCTGATAAAATATCGGAATATTTCAACGTTTCTAAATTTACTTTATATAATGACCTAAATCAGGTGAAAGAAGAGGAGGAATTACATGGAACGGATTCAATGGGTGAAAAATAATATGCCTGGGTCTGAGGACCTAAATACGCATATTATGAGTGTGAAATCAAGTGAAGGTGTAAGGGAATTTCATAAAAGCTTCCCACAATATGAAGAAACACCATTAACTGAATTACCACGTATGGCAGAGCATTTAGGATTGAACAGATTGTTTATCAAAGATGAATCCTATCGCTTTGGATTAAACGCTTTCAAAGTGTTGGGGGGATCCTATGCGATTGCTAAGTTTGTGGCACAAGAATTAGGTAAAGAAGTATCTGAGTTACCATACTCTGTATTAACATCAAAAGAATTACGCGATGAATTTGGACAAGCTACATTCTTCACGGCTACAGATGGTAATCACGGTCGTGGTGTAGCTTGGGCAGCTAATAAATTGGGCCAAAAATCTGTAGTATTCATGCCAAAAGGTTCTACAGAAACTCGTAAACAAAACATTGCGGCAGAAGGTGCAACAGTTACGATTGAAGAAATGAACTACGATGATTGCGTACGCTTAGCCACAGCAGAATCAAAAAAAGTTAATCATGGTGTTGTTATCCAAGATACAGCTTGGGATGGTTATGAAGAAATTCCAGCATGGATTATGCAAGGCTATGGCACAATGGCATTAGAAGCTACTGAACAACTAGAAAAAGCAGGCGTGGATGTACCAACACATGTTATCGTACAAGCTGGCGTTGGTTCCTTAGCAGGTGCTGTTACTGGTTATGTAGTAAACCGCTATAAAGATGCTCCTGTGAAACCAAAAATTGTTGTTGTAGAGGCATCTGCGGCAGATTGCTTATACAAAGGTGCTAAAGCAGGTGACGGGGATTTACGCATTGTTGGTGGCGATTTACAAACAATCATGGCAGGGTTAGCTTGCGGTGAGCCAAATACAATCTCTTGGGACATCTTAAAAAACCATGTGGACGTATTCGTATCCGCTCCAGACTGGGTAGCATCCCTAGGTATGCGCATGAGTGCAGCTCCTATCAAAGGTGATGCGAGCATCACATCTGGTGAATCTGGTGCCGTACCATTTGGTTTAGTAGCAGCGGCTATGACAATGGATGAATATAAAGATTTACGTGAAGACTTAGGCCTTACAAAAGATTCCAAAGTTCTTTGTTTCTCCACAGAAGGGGATACAGATCCAACACGATATCAAGAAATCGTATGGCAAGGAAAATTTTAATATAATCAAGTAGTCATATACAGTTAACTTTAACTTTTACGTATATGTGTATTTAAGGAGGAAAAAGGTATGGATTTACAAGCAGTAAAAAAAGCAGCAGAAGCTTATGGACCAGCGATGACAAAATTTTTAAGAGAAATCGTCGCATTCCCTGGTGAAAGTGCAGAAGAAGAACAACACGTTCGCCGCATTGAAAAAGAAATGAAAGACTTAGGATTCGATGAAGTAGAAGTGGATCCTATGGGTAACATTCTTGGATATATGGGAACTGGTAAAACATTGATTGCTTTTGACGGACATATTGATACAGTAGGTATCGGTAACCGTGACAACTGGAACTTTGATCCATATGAGGGATTTGAAAGCGATACTGAAATCGGTGGCCGTGGCGTATCTGACCAATTAGGTGGTATCGTATCCGCAGTATACGGTGCAAAAATCATGAAAGACTTAGGTTTATTGAATGATAAATACCGTGTATTAGTAGTTGGTACAGTACAAGAAGAAGATTGCGACGGATTGTGCTGGGAATACATTATTAAAGAACGTGGCATTCGTCCAGAATTCGTAGTATCCACAGAACCAACTGATGGCGGTATCTATCGTGGTCAACGTGGTCGCATGGAAATTCGTATCGATGTAGAAGGCGTATCTTGCCATGGCTCTGCACCAGATCGTGGTGACAATGCAATCTACAAAATGGCTGACATTTTACAAGATGTTCGTGCATTAAATGCAAATAACTCTACTGAAAGCACTCGCGTTAAAGGCTTGGAAAAAATGTTGGATCCAAAATTCAACCCTGACCATTATGAAGAAGCTCGTTTCTTGGGCCGTGGTACAGTAACAACTTCCCAAATTTTCTACACTTCTCCGAGTCGTTGTGCAGTAGCAGACTCTTGCGCAGTATCTCTTGACCGTCGTATGACTGCAGGCGAAACATGGCAAAGCTGCTTAAAAGAAATTGAAGATTTACCAGCTGTGAAAGCACATGGCGCAAAAGTATCTATGTATGAATATGCTCGTCCATCCTGGACTGGTTTAACATATCCGATCGAATGTTACTTCCCAACATGGGTAATTCCTAAAGATCATAAAGTAACAAAAGCGTTAGAAGAATCTTACATCTCCTTATACGGTACAGAACGTATTGGTGCAGAAGTTACATTGGCAGAACGTAAAGCTCGTCCGTTAACTGATAAATGGACATTCTCTACAAATGGCGTATCCATCATGGGACGTAATGGTATTCCTTGCATCGGTTTCGGTCCTGGCGCAGAAGCACAAGCACATGCTCCTAACGAAATCACATGGAAACAAGACCTTGTAACATGTGCAGCAGTATATGCAATCTTACCTACAAACTATTGCAAATAATAGTTTACATTTTATAAAGCTATAAATTATTAATGAGGTGCAAAAATGGCAGATTTCAAAAAATGTGTAGACGCATTAGCTAAGTTAGACACAAAAAACATGTACAACAATGACTTCTTCTTGACTTGGGAAAAAACAGACGACGAATTACAAGCTGTTTGGGCTGTAGCTGATGCATTACGTGCATTGCGTGAGCGCAATATCTCTACAAAAGTATTCGACAGTGGCCTTGGTATCTCCTTATTCCGTGATAACTCCACTCGTACTCGTTTCTCCTTCGCATCTGCTTGTAACTTATTAGGTTTAGAAGTACAAGACTTAGATGAAGGAAAATCTCAAATCGCTCATGGCGAAACTGTACGTGAAACAGCGAATATGATCTCCTTCATGGCTGACATCATCGGTATCCGTGATGATATGTATATCGGTAAAGGTAATGCATACATGCATGCAGTAGCTGATGCAGTAGAAGAAGGCCATAAAGACGGCGTATTAGAACAACGTCCTACATTGGTAAACTTACAATGTGATATTGACCATCCAACACAATTGATGGCTGATACGGCTCACCTTATCAATGAATTTGGTGGACTTGAAAACTTAAAAGGTAAAAAAGTGGCTATGACTTGGGCATACTCCCCATCCTATGGTAAACCTCTTTCCGTACCACAAGGTGCTATCGGTTTATTCACTCGTTTAGGTATGGAAGTTGTATTAGCGCATCCAGAAGGATACGAAGTAATGCCAGAAGTTGAAGAAGTTGCTAAAAAACAAGCACAAGCTAGTGGCGGATCTTTCAAACGTACAAACGACATGAAAGAAGCTTTCAAAGATGCTGATATTGTATACCCTAAATCCTGGGCACCTTTCGCAGCAATGGAAGAAAGAACTGACTTATATGGCAAAGGCGATACAGCAGGCATTAAAGAATTAGAAGGTCGTTTATTAGAACAAAATGCACAACATAAAGATTGGGCTTGCACAGAAGATATGATGAGTCTTACAAAAGACGGTAAAGCATTATACTTACATTGCTTACCAGCTGATATCACTGGCGTAAGCTGTGAAGAAGGTGAAGTTGACGCATCCGTATTTGATCGTTATCGTGTACCTCTTTACAAAGAAGCGAGCTATAAACCATATGTAATTGCTGCTATGATTTTATTAAGCAAATTTGAAAATCCAGTAGAATTATTGAAAGAGCTAGAAGAAAAGGGAACAGAAAGAGTTCTCCGCTAAGAGCAAAGGGGCTGTCTGTTCAGACAGTCCCTTATTTTAATCCCTACAAAGTAGTTAGGAATATATACACCATAGAGAGGTACCCTATGAAAAAACGTGTTGTTATCGCTTTAGGGGGCAATGCCCTAGGTAATACATTACCAGAACAAATGATTGCAGTAAAAGAAACGTCGAAAGCAATCGTAGATTTAATCGAAGCAGATTGTGATGTTATCGTTACCCATGGCAATGGTCCTCAAATCGGTATGATCAATAATGCTATGGCTGCGTTGACTAGAGAAGTAAAAGATCAACCTAATACCCCGTTGTCTGTGTGTGTAGCCATGAGCCAAGCGTATATTGGATATGATTTACAAAACGCATTGCGAGAAGAGTTGTTAAATAGAGGTATTAAAGACTTACCTGTTACTACAATGGTTACACAAGTTCGTGTAGATGCAGATGATCCAGCATTCTTAGATCCAACAAAACCAATTGGTCACTTTATGACAAAAGAAGAAGCTGTACATGCAGTGAACCAATATGATTATGTGGTAAAAGAAGATGCAGGTCGTGGCTATCGCCGTGTAGTAGCATCTCCAGCTCCAAAAGAAATCATTGAATTACAAGCTATCAAAGGCTTAATTGGTCATGAATTAGTAATCGCTTGCGGTGGTGGCGGTATCCCTGTAGTTCGCAATGGAAATCACTTAACAGGTGCCTCTGCAGTTATCGATAAAGACTGGACTAGTAGCTTATTAGCACAAGAAGTTGATGCTGATGTATTGATTATCTTAACAGCTATTGAAAAAGCAGCGATTAACTATGGTAAAGAAAACCAACAATGGTTAGAACACATTACTGTAGAAGAAGCAGAAAAACATATCCAAAATGGTGAATTTGCAGCAGGTTCTATGAAACCAAAAATGGAAGCAGCAGTGGCATTTGCTAAATCGAAACCAGGTAGAAAAGCAATTATCACACAACTAGAAAAATCTAGAGAAGGTATTGAAGGGAAAACAGGCACTCACATCGAATTATAATAGTAGTATTTCATTGAATACTGTTTTTCATAGAAAGGAGCCTATCTATGATTTTATTAGGAAAAGGAACTGTCGTTACACGCAATCCATTACAACCGATTATTGAAGACGGTGGGGTACTAATGGATGGCACTAAAATTGTGGCAGTAGACTCATACGAAACATTGCGCAAACAATATCCAAAAGCATATCGAGTGAACGCTCACGGACGCTTGATTATGCCTGGTTTTGTAAATGCTCATCATCATATTTATTCTGCCTTAGCCCGTGGATTATATATCCCTGGTAATAACCCAACAAATTTTAAAGAAATTTTAGATGGATTGTGGTTCTACTTAGATAAACGTCTTGCTAAAGAAGATGTGTGGGCAAGTGCTATTGTGACCTATATGGCATGTATCGAAAATGGTGTGACTTCCATATTCGACCATCATGCAAGTTATGGGGAAACAGAAGGTAGCTTATCTGTTATTAGCGAGGTTGCTCAAGACTTCGGCGTTCGTTCTTGCT
Organism: Veillonella sp. VA137; assembly: GCF_003992015.1. GTDB lineage: Bacteria > Bacillota > Negativicutes > Veillonellales > Veillonellaceae > F0422. Next base: position 47,317 of record NZ_RQVK01000010.1, on the reverse strand, counting down.
TGTGCTATGAAGTAAGTGATCGGAATGGCCAAGAAGAAATGGAGAAAGCGGTAGCAGAAAACGTACGCTTTGGTAAAGAAGCAAAAGAAAACCCTGAAACAATTGCAGCGATGATGGGTTTACATGCATCTTTCACATTGAGCAAAGATACATTGGCTTATGTTCGTGAACAAAATATAGATAATTTAGGATATCACATCCATGTAGCAGAAGGCACAACAGATCAAGAAGATAGCCAAGAAAAATATGGCATGCGTGCAGTACATCGCTTACATGAAGATGGTATTCTAGGGCCGAAAACAATTGCTGGACATTGTATCCATGTAGATGATAGTGAAGTGAAGGTATTAGCTGAAACTGGCACCATGGTGGCTCATAATCCAGAAAGCAATATGGGTAATGCTGTAGGAGCACCTAATGTATTAAAACTTATGGAAGCGGGTATTCTAGTGGGTCTTGGTACAGATGGATATACTAGCGATATGTTAGAATCCTACAAAGTAGCAAATTGCTTAGTGAAACATAACATGCAACATCCAAATGTTGGTTGGACTGAAATTCCACATATGTTATTCAATACTAACCCAGCAATGATTGAAAAATTCTTCCCTGTAAAAGTTGGTACCTTGACACCGGGGGCAGAAGCAGATGTAATTGTGTTAGATTATATTCCTAGAACAGATTTACATGCTGATAATATTAATGGTCATTTACTATTTGGCCTTAATGGTCTCAATGTAATTACAACGATTTCTGGTGGTAAGGTACGTATGCTAGATCGTCAATTATGTGGCATGAATAAAGAAGAATTGCTACGAGAAGTACGACAAATTTCCCATCGTTTATGGAAACGATTAGTCCCATAATACACTTTCAGTAAGGAGTGAATACTATGAGCGATATCATGTATCCGGTAAGTTTCGGACATTTAATGAACCATATTCTAACAGAATATGCTACACACAATCGAGTATATAATGTGGAGCGTATGCACACAACAGGCACGGATCAACGGTTATCCTTATTTGGTCGTAACCTAGAAAATCCATTAGGCCCTGCAGCAGGTCCACATACTCAATTAGCTCAAAACTTAGTAGCAGCCTATGTTGGTGGTTCCCGATTCTTAGAATTAAAAACAGTACAAATTATGTTCGGTGAAGAATTGGGCATCCCAAGACCATGTATTTATTCAAAAGATGAAGCATACAATGTGGAATGGTCCTCTGAGTACCATTGCCATGCGGCTGCTGATGAATACATTAAAGCATGGTTTGCTATTAAATTAATTAGTAAAGAATGGGGCATCGGCGATCCAGATGGATTCATCTTTATTATGAGTGTTGGCTACAACTTAGCGGGCATTAAAAGTGAAGATGTAGATTCCTATATGGAATGTTTACGTGCAGCACGTACTAAACCAGTTTGGAAAGAATGCGAAGAATGGGCATTAGCTAATGTACATCAATTTAAACATGTAACAGAAGAGTACATTCGCAATATTGATGACAACATTTGCCAAGGTATTACATTATCCACAATGCACGGCTGTCCTGCAGGCGAAATTGAATCGATTTGCACATACCTAATGAAAGAAAAACATCTAAATTTATATCTAAAATGTAATCCAACATTATTAGGCTATGATCGTGTAAGAGAATTATTAGATCAAGCAGAATTTGGATATATTGATTTTGATGCACATCAATTTGAAGTGGACTTATCTTTTAAAGAAGCAGTGCCAATGATTGAACGATTGTTGACGATTGCAGAAGAAGAAGGTTTAGTATTCGGTGTGAAACTGACAAATACATTCCCTGTTTCGATTCACGAAAAAGAATTACCAGGTGAGCAAATGTATATGTCTGGTAAATCCTTATTACCATTATCCATCGGTGTGGCTCAATTATTGAGTGAAACATTTGGTGAACGCTTACCAATGTCTTATAGCGGTGGTGCTGATGCGAAAAATATTGCAGCTTTATTCCGCACAGGTATTTGGCCAATCACAGTATGTACAACCTTATTACAAGGTTTAGGTTATAACCAATTGGATAACTTGGCTAAATTAGTAGAAGCAGAAGATTATAATACTGCTAAGGTAGTTAAACCAACAGAGATCAAAGCTTTTGCTGAGGCTATGGGAACAGCGCCAACATACAAAAAATCTGCAGCTGCTAAGAAAAAACGCGAAGAGCAACCAGGTTTCCCAACAGCTCATGACAAAAATCATGAATGCCGTGTGGTATGTGGTACTTGCGTACGTGTATGTCCAAATAGAACGAATGAATGCATTACTGTAGATGGTAAAAAATTGATCATTCACATTGATGAGTCTTGTAATGAATGTGGTAACTGTGCTTGTCATTGCGTACAACCATGCTTCCCATATAAAGATAAATTAACATACTTCATTGATGAAGAACGCTTATTAGCAAGTGATAATGACGGCTTTTATATTCAAGGTAAGGAATGCGGATATCGCTTCCAAGGCGCTACAGGTCGCACAGCGATTGATGCCTTACCAGAGGTGTTGAAAGGAGTTGTGGAAGCGTTCATTAAAGAACTTCCATATTATATCTATGATACTCATTGAACAAGGATATCTTGTACTCCCAACGGGAGTTATGCAAGGGACGATAGCAATTGAAAACGATACAATTGTAGAGGTAGCTCCTCATATTGAGGCAAAACCAGGAGATGTACGAATCGATGCAAAAGGGCGCTATATATTGCCTGGAGGAATCGATACACATACCCATTTTGAAATGACCAATGCTTTTGCCACCACGGCAGATGATTTTGACAGTGGTACAAAGGCAGCTATTATGGGGGGAACCACGACGATTATCAACTTTGCATCGCCTTTTGAAGAATCTTTGTTAGAAGGTTTGCGACGCGATAAGAAACGGGCACAGGGACGTTGCTCTTGTGATTATAAATTTCATATGGAAATTTTGAATATGAATGAGCAAATAGCAGAAGAAATTCCTAAGGTCGTTGAAGAAGGCGTCGCATCCTTCAAAGTATATATGGCCTACAGCTTTAGTATTGATGATCGGTCAATATATGAAGCAATCAAAGCAATCGCCCCAACCGGTGCGTTGGTGGCAGCCCACTGTGAGAATGGAGCGATGATTGCAGCAAAAGTACAGGAAATGAGAGAGGAAGGAGATACGGAAGCAAAGTATCACCCGCTTTCAAAGCCAGATACTATAGAAGCAGAAGCAATGCATCGTTTCATTCGACTAGGGGAATTAGCAGATTATCCAGTACATATTGTACATGTGAGCTCTGCAGCAGGATTAGATGTGATCGAGGAACGCAGAAAGAATGGGGCAAAAGTGACCTGTGAAACCTGTCCTCAATACTTATTATTGACAGATGAATTGTATAATCAGCCGGATGGAAAAGGATTGCGATATATCTTAAGTCCACCTCTTAGAAAACAAAGAGATGTGGAGATTTTGCAAGCGGCGGTAGAGCGTGGAGTTTTCCAAACATTATGTACGGATCACTGCAATTATACATTAGCGCAAAAAGCGCAGGGTCTTGGTGACTTTACGAAAACACCAGGTGGTTTGCCAGGTGTAGAAGAGCGGATGATTCTAATGTGGGATATGTTTGTTCATAGTGGACGAATCGATCCTGTAGAATATATGAAATTAACTAGCGAAACACCAGCTAAGTTATATGGATTATATCCAAAAAAAGGAACGTTACAGGTAGGAAGTGATGCGGATATCGTGATACTTTCACCGGATGTAACAGAATGTATGACTTCGGATACAACTCATAGTCGGTCAGACTATACACCTTATGAGGGAATGACTGTACATGGTCGAATAGATGATGTGTTTTTACGTGGACACCATGTGGTGCAAGATAGAAGATTAGTGGAAGCCTATAAAGGGGAATTCCAACAATAATCGGAGGGAGGTCTCTGTATGTACCGATTTCAGGTCAACGGTGTTTGGCGAGAGGTAGAAGAAGATAAACGACTAATGGATTATCTTCGTGATGACCTACGCTTAACCGGAACAAAGGATGGTTGTAGTGCAGGTGCTTGTGGGGCTTGTACAATTCTCATTGATGGGAAAAAAGTAAAAGCTTGTATAGGCAAAGTTTCACAAATGGAAGGTAAATCAATTATTACGATTGAAGGCCTTACAGAACGTGAAAAAGATGTGTATGTATATGCTTTTGCAGAGTGCGGAGCTGTGCAATGTGGTTTCTGTATTCCAGGCATGATTATCAGTGCTAAAGCATTATTAGATACTACACTAGAGCCTACAAGAGCAGATGTTCAAAAAGCGTTACTGGGCAATATTTGTCGTTGTACAGGTTACGTAAAGATTGAAGATGCTATTTTATTAGCAGCTCGTATGTTTAAAGAGAATGCACCTGTTCCTAAAAATGATGCAGACGGAACGGTTGGGTCTCGGTTGCATCGTGTTGATGCGATGGAGAAAGCATTGGGTACAGGTTTATACGTAGATGATATGGTAGTGGATGGCATGATTTATGCGAAAGCTATTCGCTCTAAATATCCAAGGGCTCGTGTAGATGCGATTCATATTGAAGAAGCTTTGGCACATCCTCAATGCGTGACTGTATTAACAGCAAAAGATGTACCTTTTAATAAAACAGGTCATATTGTTCCAGATTGGGACGTAATGATTGCAGAAGGAGATATTACTCGCTATGTAGGCGATGCCATTGCAGTAGTTGCGGTAAAAGAAAAACAATATTTACAAGAAGTATGTAATTTAGTGACCGTAGACTATACAGAATTGACACCTGTAGTCACTCCAGAAGAGGCGTTAGCAGAAGGGGCGCCTCAATTACATCCAAATGGTAATATTTTGTCGCATCAGTCATTAAGTCGTGGTAATGCAGATGAAGCAATTGCCAATGCGGCGCATGTGGTTACTCGCCATTATTCTACACCACAAACAGATCATGCATTTATGGAACCAGAGTGTGCTATTGCAGTGAAGACTGAAGATGGAGTTCAACTCTATACAGGTAGCCAAAGTATATATGATGATCAACGTGAAGTGGCTCGTATGTTAGAGTTGGATGTATCCAAAGTAAAAGTCCATAGCATGCTAGTAGGTGGTGGATTTGGTGGTAAAGAAGATATGAGTGTGCAACATCATGCAGCACTTGTAGCTTGGAAAACAGGACTTCCAACGAAAGTACAGTTAACTCGACAAGAAAGTTTAGAAGTACATACAAAACGGCATGCCATGGAAATGGATATTACTACAGCTTGTGATGCAGAAGGTAAATTAGTAGCTACAAAAGTAAAAATTGTTTCCAATTGTGGAGCTTATGCATCGTTAGGTGGACCGGTATTACAACGGGCAGGTACACACTCTAGCGGACCATATAATTTTGAAAACTTCTCCATGGATGGTATTTGTGTATATACGAATACAGTACCTGGTGGTGCATTCCGTGGATTTGGTGTAACACAAACGATTTTTGGGCAAGAAGTAAATATTGATTTACTAGCTAAAGAAGTAGGTATGGATCCTTGGGAATTCCGCTATAAAAATGCGGTACGACCTGGTGATTATTTACCAAATGGACAAGTATGTACTCCAGATACAGGCATTGTGGAGTGTTTGGAAGCCGTTAAAGATTCGTATTATGCCAGCGATCGTACAGGACTTGCTATTTGTATGAAAAATAGTGGTGTTGGTGTAGGCTTGCCAGATACAGGACGGGTTATCCTAGAGGTTCGTGACGGTAAAGTTCGTATTCGTACATCCGCAGCATGTATTGGTCAAGGTGTAGGTACAGTGGCGGCACAAATTGTGGTAGAAGCTACGAAACTTTCACCAGAACAAATTGTAGTAGAAGCACCAGATACAGAACGGACACCAAACTCTGGTACCACTACAGCATCTCGACAAACGGTATTTACAGGGGAAGCAACACGTAGAGCTGCTGAAAAATTGGCAGAATTATTGAAAACTCAAACGTTAGCAGACCTTGAAGGAAAAGAAATATACGAAGAGTTCCTAGGTGTTACGGATCCATTCGATTCGGACAAACAGCATCCTAAGAGCCATGTGGCTTATGGATATGGAGCTTGCGTAGCTACGATTGGAGATGATAATAAGGTAAGTGAAATTCATGTGGCCTATGATGTAGGACGAGTGGTGAACCCTCAATCTTGTGAAGGCCAAGTTGAAGGTGGCACAATCATGGGGATGGGCTATGGTGTAACAGAAGACTTCAAATACAATGAAGGTAAGGTAGTTACAAAATATGGCACATTAGGATTGTTAAGAGCTACACAACGCCCAGAAATCAAATGTACATTCATAGAAAAAGGTACGCCAGACCAATATGCATATGGTGCGAAAGGTATTGGGGAAATCAGTAGTATTCCAATTGCTCCAGCTATTGCAAATGCATACAATCGTTTGGACGGTATGGAACGTTGTTCTTTACCACTTGAGAAAACTGGATATCGAAAATAATCAGTAAGGGAGAGAGTGTGCTAAGTCTATGAAGTTCGATGTTGTAGCAAGTGCGGAAGTGCTTGCTACTACATCAGATGATGTAAAAAATTCAAAACATGATATAAGCATAAGACTAGTATATTCTATTAAGTAATATGAGGTGATTCATATGGCACATCAAATTCAGGGTGTTAATCATGTAGATGGAATGCTACCAATTCCTAAATTGTTTGCTTACGGTTTACAACACGTGTTGGCAATGTATGCAGGAGCTGTAGCGGTTCCAATTATTATAGCTCAAGCTATGCACTTATCAGGAGCACAATTGATTCAATTAATTAATGCAGACTTATTTACTTGTGGGATCGCTACATTGATTCAAACATTAGGGTTTTGGAAAGTCGGCGCAAAAATTCCTTTGATTCAAGGGATTACATTTGCCGCAGTATCCCCTATGATTTTAATTGGTCAGGAACATGGGATGACAAGTATTTATGGGGCTGTTATTGTAGCAGGGATAGTTACATTCTTGATTTCCCATTTATTTAGTCGTTTAATCCGCTTTTTTCCACCTGTAGTAACAGGTACCATTATTACAATTATCGGTATTACCTTGATGCCAGTATCCGTTCGTTGGGTAGGGGGAGGTAATCCTAGTTCTCCTGATTTTGCGAACCCTGTCAATTTATTTCTAGCTATCTTAACATTAGTTATCGTGGTAGCTGTATATCGATTTGGTAAAGGCTTCTGGAGTAATGTAGCCGTATTAGTAGGGTTAGTAGTAGGAACATTAGTGTCCATGGCTCTTGGCGTAGCCCATTTAGGAGCCGTTGGTGAAGCTGAATGGTTTGCAGTAGTTACACCACTTGCTTTTGGCTGGCCAACTTTTGAATTTTCATCCATAATTTCTATGGTCATTGTTATGTTAGTTGTTATGACAGAAACAACTGGTGACTGTATTGCTATCGGCGAAATTGTAGAAAAACCAATCGGTAAGAAAGAATTAGCAGCTTGTTTACGAGCAGACGGCTTTGCAACTATGATTGGTGGATTCTTAAATAGTTTCCCACATACAGCATTCGCACAAAATGTTGGCCTTGTAGCAGTAACCAATGTAAAAAGTCGTTTCGTAGTGGCAGCATCTGGAGTTATCTTAGTGTTATTAGGCTTATTCCCTAAAATGGCGGCTGTTGTAGCAAGTATTCCTAATCCTGTATTAGGTGGTGCTGGTGTAGCTATGTTTGGTATGATTATCGCTAGTGGTATTCGTTCTTTGTCTAAAGTACAATTTGATGGCACTTACAACCTTATGATTGTAGCAATCAGTATTGGCGTGAGTATGATTCCTTTAGCAGTTCCAACATTCTATGATCATTTTCCTGAATGGCTAAAAATTGTTCTTCACAGTGGTATTACATTTGGTAGCTTGATGGCAGTGGCTCTTAATGTATTGTTGAATGGTTATGGCAATGAAACGCATGTGGCGCAAGCAACACGTCGTGAAAAAGCGATTGCTCGATTAGATAAATGGAAAGCAGAACGTAAGGTTCGCAGAAATAGATCCATTTAATCACAATATTGTATATAGTTAGAGTTAGGTTACATATATAAGTGCTTTCTTTATATAGAAAGTAGCACGAAAATAGGTAAGCACCAATTATATGTATAATTGGTGCTTACTTTATTTTTAATGTGTAATATTCTAGCTATAAGAGGTGTTTGTGTTGTAATAGATCCAAGCTATTTAATATAGTATCTACCTCATCAGATGTATTGTGATAACCAAAGGAAAAGCGAACTGTTCCTATAGGATAGGTGCCTAGTACTTGATGGGCTGTAGGAGCACAGTGCAACCCAACTCTAGTGATAATGTGATAAGTTTGTTCTAGATTGTGTGCCAGTTCCGCTGGATCACAATGAGTGGGAGAAATAGAAATCACGGCTGTCCGATTGCGAATATCGGGAATACCGTGAATCGTATACTTCGGAAATTCTTGTAATCCACATAGAAATTGCTTGGTCAAAGACAATTCATGTTGGTAAATACTCTCGATACCTACTGTATTGAGATAGGATAGACTAGCATGGAGGCCGAGGATTCCAGGAATGTTGGGCGTACCTGGTTCAAAGCGATCGGGAAAGGTAGTGGGAATCTCTAAGGTGTGAGAGAAACTACCAGTACCACCACTTAGCAGAGGCTGTATTTGATGGGCTACATCTTTGGTAAGGAGAAATCCTCCAATCCCTTGGGGACCCAATAAGCCTTTATGACCGGTAAAGCACAGGATGTCAATGTTCATCTCTTTCATGTGGATAGGTAAGATACCAGCAGATTGGGCAGCATCTACGATACACAATAGATTATGTTCTTTACAAAATGCACCAATTTCGGCAATGGGTTGAATGGTACCACATACATTAGAGACATGAGTTACTAGAATGGCCTTTGTAGTAGGCAAGAGAAGTGATTCTAAGGTAAAGGTAATCATTTCACCTTGAGGTGTGCTTGGAATGGTGGAGTAAGATACACCTTTCATAGATAATTGATGGAGTGGGCGCATCACTGCGTTATGCTCCAAGCTGGAAATTAGGAGGTGATCACCGGCGGAGAAAAGACCTTGTAAGACCATATTTAGACTAGTGGTCACATTGGGAGTAAAGATAACGTATTTTGGACTAGGTCCACCTAATAGTTGTTGTAACTGCTGGCGTGTTTCTAGGATCAAACGTTCCACTTGGTACGCCTCTTCGTTAGAGGAGCGATGAACAGAAGCTCCATTATAGGAAATGTAATCATACATAGCTTGCGCTACAGTGGGCGCTTTCGGGAAAGAGGTACTGCTATTATCTGCATAGATAGACTTCATAATTATAACTCCTTTTAATATGTATATTATATTTAGTATAAAGTAATGCGTGCAAAATATCAATTTGTAGGGACCAAAGTAAACTAGTCGAAAAGGTAATGTTTAGTAGGAGAGGTACTATGAGTGTAGTAAGTGAAAAGCAAAGAATTATTATTGCTGGATTAATTATTGGTGCGATTGCTAGTTTGTTAGTGCTAGCCGGAAACCCACAAAATATGGGTTTTTGTATTGCCTGTTTCATTCGTGATTCTGTAGGGGGCTTGGGTCTGCATAGAGCAGCACCAGTACAATACATTCGTCCAGAGATTATTGGATTAGTATTAGGAGCCTTTTTATTATCTTGGTTCCGTGGAGAGAGATCAGCTAAAGGTGGTTCCGCTCCAGCAACACGATTTACCTTAGGGTTCTTTACTATGATTGGCTGTCTTATTTTCTTGGGATGTCCATTCCGTATGATTTTGCGCTTAGCCGGTGGTGACTGGAATGCAATCATGGGTCTATTAGGATTCACAGGTGGTATTGCAGTGGGTACAGTATTCCTAAAACGTGGGTATTCCTTGGGTAGAACGTACATTGTATCTAAAATGGATTCCTATATTATGCCAGCAGCACAGGTAATTCTATTAAGTCTTGTGGTGGCAGCACCAGCGTTCATTTTCTTTACTGAAAAAGGTCCAGGTGCCATTCATGCTCCATTGTGGATTTCTTTAGCAGCTGGTTTAGTAGTAGGAGGCTTGGCACAATATAGCCGTCTTTGTATGGTAGGTGGTATCCGAGATATCATTTTATTTAAAGAAACAAAATTAATTCTTGGTTTTATTGCGATTCTTGTAGCAGCGTTCCTAGTGAACATTTCCGTTGGCAACTTCCATCCTGGTTTTGTGAAACAACCAATTGCGCATACAGATGGATTGTGGAACTTCTTGGGTATGGCCTTGGCAGGTTTATGCTGTACATTAATGGGTGGTTGTCCATTGCGTCAATTAATCTTATCTGGTGAAGGTAACTCCGATTCCACGATTACAGTAGTGGGCCTAGCAGCAGGCGCAGCATTCGCACACAATTTTGGATTAGCAGCCACTGGTACAGGTGTTCCAGTAGCGGGCCAAATTGCAGTAGGTGTAGGCTTTGTGATTGCCTTAGTTATAGCTGTTAAAAATATGCGTAAATAGGAAATTTAGGAGGTAACTATGATTGATGTAAGAGGACTATCTTGTCCAGAACCAGTGATTATGGTACAAAAAGCAATGGCATCAGGTGACGGTGAATATACTGTGCAATCTGACTCTAAAACAGCGGTAGAAAATATTACTCGATTTGTATTGGCTCAAAGTTATACAATCGTGTCTAAAGAAGAGAATGGTGAGTATATCCTCACTATTACAAAACAATAATATGGAATATGTAGCAACGTTTTACTCTCACTTTGGGGCTATCCAATTTGAACAATTTTGTAAGCAAGCATCGATTGCGGTACACTTACAGCCTGTTCCACGTTGGCTTAGCTCATCATGTGGTACATGTGCAATTTTCCAAGTGGATCGATGCATTGTTGAAGACATTCCTGAAGATATTTTAGAAGATATAGAGCAGGTTGTAGAGAAACAAAGAGAAGGATATAGAGAGATCTATAAAAGTAATTGAACAGCTTGCAAACTATATCTCATATAAAATTGATATTAGGCATACATAAACTAGTCTCGCATAATGATAGATTCATTGGAGTACGAAGTAGTTTGTGTATGCCTATTTTTATTTCCATGATTGTTAGTAAGTTATGATGTATATGGATTATGCATATATGGATGCGTAGTATCTGAGATAATTCATATGCCAAAATCTTCATATACATGGTACAATAAGGGTATAGAGATGTCGGAGTAAGGAGGTATAAGTATGCTTATGTTTATGCAAGTGCAACAGCCTAAAACAGTAGAAGAGGCACATGCACTCATGGTGAAGCAAAAGATGGCACCTATCTTAGCAGGTGGTTGCTGGACACGATTGGGAAATCGTAAATGGCCTATGGTAATTGACTTGTCTGAATTAGGTCTCCGTTATATTGAGGAGGACGAAACGGAATACCGCATTGGTGCCATGGCTACACAACGGGATGTAGAGGTATATGAACCATTTAAAACATTCTGTAGAGGAGTGCTCCCAAAAGCTGTGAAAGATATTTTAGGTGTCCAATTTCGGAGTATGGCTACCATGGGGGGGTCGGTAGCAGCGAAATTCGGTTTCTCTGATATTATTCCTGCCTTATTAGCATTACGAGCAGAGGTGCGTTTGTTTGAAGCGGGTCGTATGCCAATAGAACAATACTTAACCTATGGAACAAGAGATTTATTGCTTGAAATCATTGTACCGAAACAAGAAGTACCAGTAGCGATTGAAGCATTACGGAAATCGACTTCAGATTTTCCTTATTTAACTGGATCTGCTCGATTAGATGATCAAGGCTATTCCGTATATATTGGTTGTCGACCAGGAAAACCAGCATTAGCGACGAAAGCTTGCCAGCTTATTAATGAAAAAGGATTGGATGCGTTGGATGAAGCGGTAACCTTGATACAAGAGGAATTATCCTTTCAAAGTAACTCACATGCAGGTGCAGAGTATCGCTTAGAGATGGCAAAAAACATGTTTAAACGATTGGTAAAAGAGGTGGCACAATGGAAATAATGTTACAAGTGAACGGAGTGAAACGAAAAGTTCTCATCGAAACAGATGAAATGTTATTGGAAACATTACGTAACTTAGGCTTTTACAGTGTGCGTTGCGGTTGTGATACAACAAATTGCGGTCTATGCACTGTATGGGTAGATGGAGATCCTATGTTGTCTTGTGCGTATCCTACTTTCAGAGCAGTAGGTCACGAGATTACTACCCTAGAAGGCGTAGCGGAAGAGGCGGCTCATTTGGCGGATTGCTTGGCAGAAGAAGGGGCTGACCAATGTGGCTACTGTACAACAGGCATGATGATGAGTGCCATTGCATTAAGCCGTAAATATCCAAATGCTACGGATGAAGAAATTAAAGCTTACCTAAACAACAATTTATGTCGTTGTACTGGTTATGAATCACATATGCGAGGGATTCGTAAATTTTTAGGAGGCAAAACGATATGAAACATTTAGGACAAAGTTATAAGAAAAAAGACTCCACAACGATTTTAAGTGGTAAAGCAGCCTATACAGAAGATTTTATTCCATCCAATGCCTTATGTATTAAGATACTTCGCAGTCCTCATGCCTTTGCTAAAATTGTAGATATTAATATTGACGCCGCTTTAAAAGTGCCTGGTGTGGAAGCTATTTATACTTACAAAGATGTGCCACAGACTAGATTTACCTTAGCTGGTCAAAGTTATCCAGAACCATCTGCATACGATATGTTGATTTTAGATCAAGTGGTTCGCTATGTGGGGGATGAAGTAGCTTTAGTAGTGGCTGTGGATGAACGGACAGCATTGAAAGCGATGCCTCTCATCAAAGTAAAATATGAGATCTATGAACCTGTATTGGATATGCATACAGCCATCGATCATCCTAGCATCATTCACGCGGAAGATGACTTCCACTATAACTTCCCAGTAGGGGGAGACCCTAAGCGAAACATTGCTTGTTCCTATAGTCATGTAGTGGGTGATTTAGAAGCAGAATTGGCGAAATGTGATTATGTAGTAGAAGAGTCTTACTTTGACCAAGCCACCTTACAATCGGCGATGGAAACTTTTAGGACCTTTGCTACCATAGACCAATTTAATCGTCTTGTGATTACAAGTTCGACACAGGTACCATTCCATATTCGTAGACATGTGGCTCATGCGTTAGGTCTTTCAGCGGCTCAAATTCGTGTTATCAAACCTCGTATTGGCGGTGGTTTTGGCTCTAAACAAACAGGTTGTACAGAAATGTTCCCAGCTTTTGTCACATGGAAATTGAAAAAACCATCCTATATCATATACGATCGTCATGAGGCGAATAACTGCTCCACTAGTCGACATGCACGGGATTGGAAAGTTCGTGTTGGGGCTACAAAAGATGGTATTATCCAAGTCATCGACATGGTAGCAGTATCCGATGCAGGAGCACATGGTAGCCATGCATTGACGACTTTCACAGCAGGGGAACATAAATCCTTGCCTCTATATAACAAAACGAAAGCGATTCGTTATGAATCTAATGTAGTGTACACAAACCATATGCCAGGTGGTGCATTCCGTGGGTATGGCGCTACAGAAGCCTTGTGGCCACTAGAATGTGCTATTACAAAATTGGCTCATACAATGGGTGTAGATGAGATCGAACTACGCTTGAAAAACTTAATTGGTGTAGGAGAAACTGCACAATCATTCCATCCAGGAGAAGTGTTGGCATCTGGTCTATTGAAAGAAGCCATCCAAAAAGCGAAAGAAATGTCTAATTGGGACAATCGTCCAAAATCTTGGAAAATTGATGACCGTCATATGGGCGGTTTAGGAGTAGCTCTGGCGTTCCAAGGTTCGGGGATTGCCAATATTGACTCTGCCTCGGTAGAAGTGCGCATGCTTGATGATGGTACGTATATGTTATTTACTGGTTCTACAGATATGGGTCAAGGTTCCAATACAGCGTTGGCACAAATTGCTTGTGAAACTTTGGGCTGTCCCATGGATATGATGGTTGTTTATGAAGCAGATACTGATGTTGTACCGTTTGATCCGGGCTCTTATGCATCGAGTACGACGTATGTGACAGGGACTGCTACTAAACTAGCTTGTGACGAGTTGAAAGAAAAAATCTTACAAGAATTTGGTCGTCTAATGGAAGTGGATCCAAGCACACTCTCCTTTGATGGGGAAAAAGTGTGGACCGAAGATGGTTCTAAAACAATGACTACTAAAGAATTAGCACCTAAACTTGTGTCAGGCCCGAAAGGACATTACTTAAGCGGTATGGCAACTTGGGGCAGTCAAACATCTCCACCTCCTTTCATGGTAGGCATTGCAGAGGTGAAAGTAGACATTGAAACGGGTAAAGTAACGCCTGAAAACTACTATGCTGTAGTTGATTGTGGTACGATTGTGAATAGAAACCTAGCCACTGTACAAACAGAAGGCGGTGTTGTGCAAGGTATTGGTATGGCATTGTATGAAGAAATTCGCTATTCTTCTCGCGGTGTGTTAGAAACGAATAACTTCATGCATTATAAATTACCAACACGACTAGATACTGGTAATATTCATGTAGACTTTGTGGAATCCTATGAACCAACTGGAGCCTATGGAATTAAATCCATAGGGGAAGTTGTTATTAATACATCTTGTCCAGCTATTCAAGGAGCTATCTTGAATGCTACAGGTGCTGAGGTCACTACATTGCCAATGATTCCAGAACGCGTGTATATGGCGTTACAAGAAAATAAGTAGAGTAAGCAATAGGAGAGTCAAGATGAGTGATAGGAAGTACTGGGAGTCCTTGCTAGAACCTGGGATACTTGCTGTCGTAGGGGCTGGTGGTAAAACAACTGTTGTATCTAAACTAGGTGCTGTGGCAATCAGTCTAGAGCGACCAGTAGTGGTAACGACTACAACAAAGATGGGATCTGAACAAGTGGCTCCTTGGAACCCCTACTATGGGGATGACCTAACACTTGGGGAAAATCATATAGAACAACAATTGGCACAAGGACGGATGGGTTCTTGGTTTCAATCCGTAGCAGGCCATAAGGTACTAGGATTAGATCCAGAGTTGCTAGATAGAGTACAAGAGCGTCATCCAGATTGGTCGATTATCATAGAGGCAGATGGGGCAAAAACCAAGTGGTTGAAAGCCCCTAAGCCTCACGAACCAGTGATACCCACAAACACGGTGACTACCATTGCAGTAGTGAATATGCAGGTCTTAGGCAAACCGCTCACAGAGGACTATGTACATCGCATAGAAGAAGTACAGGCTATCATGGGGATTCCACTAGGGGATAGGATAACTCCAGAAGGAGTAGCAAGACTATTAGGACACGACAATGGTATCTTTCAATATGCTCAGAGGAAACGAATTGTGTTCTGTACAGGATGTGATACGGTAGACTCAACAGTGGTGGATGCATTTTTACGAGCCTTGCAATCCCTTTCATTGCACAAAGTGGTGTTGGCGAATGGATATCGTGAAAATTGTTGCATACAAAGGATACTAACATGGCAATAGGATGTGTATTATTAGGGGCTGGACAATCGAAACGCATGGGATGCGCCAAGCAATTATTGACCTATCAAGGATGCACTTTATTAGAGGTTGCTCTGTCTAAGTATGGTAGGATACAACCGCTAGCAGTGGTCATAGACCCACGTATGGGTGTGGAAGATATGGTGCGTAAGGTGCAGGGGATTCCTGTGCCTAATGAGCAACCACAGTTGGGACAGGGTACATCGATCCGATTAGGGGTAGAGGCCTTATTGCAATGGGAACATACACAGAAAGAGCGACTGGAAGCAATTGTATGTGGTGTGATCGACCAACCTTTATTGGATGGACAAGTCATTGACGACTTGTGTAATGCTTTCAGAGCCATAGGCGACGAGAAAGCCATTGTACAGCCACAGTATGGACCGCATCAAGAACGAGGTAATCCCGTAGTATTTGGGAGATATTGGGCGGATGCGTTACGCTTGATTCCTGGCGATATGGGGGGACGTGTCATTTTGAGGGGCGAAGGGGCACCTCATGTTACATATGTATGGCTTGAAAGGCAACGTACTATGCATAGTGGTATTGATATTGATACGAAGGAAGACTATAACCGTATTGTGAGCGAAGGAGGACCTTATGAAACCAATGATTCTCATCCGTAGCGGTGGAGATGTAGCATCTGGTGCTGTGTATCGTTTATGGCGAGCAGGGTATCCTGTGGTGATTAATGAAATTGCCATTCCTACCATGATTCGTAGAGAAGTGTCCTATGGAAATGCAGTGCACCGAGGGGAAATGATTTTAGAGCGCTTGCGCTCACGTCATGTAGCCTTACAAGATGTAGAAAAATTGTTAGCTAGCCGGGAGGCCATTCCTGTGGTCACTGAGCCTTATGAAACTGTATTAGCTACGATACAACCAGCTATCGTGGTAGATGCCATTTTGGCGAAACGAAATGTAGGGACTCAAAAAAGTGATGCTTCCTTAGTCATTGGATGTGGTCCTGGATTCAATGCTGGTAAGGATGTGCACGTGGTTATTGAGACTATGCGTGGTCATACCTTAGGACGATGCATTTATGAGGGCCCCGCCTTAGCGAATACGGGAATTCCGGGCAATGTGGGAGGCTATACGCATGAGCGAGTGATTAAGTCCCCAACGGAAGGTCTATTTGTAGCGAAAAGCCATATTGGAGATCAAGTAGAGGCGGGTTCTATCATAGGCTATGTAGAGGATGTACCAGTGCATGCAAAAATTACCGGCACTTTACGAGGTATTTTAGCCTCTAATATATTAGTAACGAAAGGCTTTAAATTAGCGGATGTGGACGCACGATGTGAAGAGAGCCATTGCTTTACTATATCAGATAAAGCATTAGCTGTCGGCGGTGGTGTGATGGAGGCCATCACTGCTTGGGAATATGAGCAGATAAAGGAGTAGTACCATGAATCTGATTGATATTGCGCAAGAACGTATGGCAAAGGATGAATCATCGTTGATTGTAACGATTTTATCTGGGGAGCGACGAGGCGATAAAGTGATGTATAGCCATACTGGTGAAGTGGTGTATGGCAATGCTATTGAAGGCTTTACAGTACCTCAAAGAATAGAACCACAATTATTTTCTATTGAAGATATGGAATGTTTTCTACAACCAGTAGAAAAAGATCCAGAAGTTCTCATACTAGGGGCTGGTCACGTAAGCCGTTGTGTGGCTGACCAATTTTTATTCATTGGTTGTGGCGTTACCGTAGTGGATGACCGAGCGGAATACTTACAAGAAAACTTTTTTGATTCTCGTGTGAAACGAGTGCATTTAGACTTTACATCATTACAGGATAATTTGAATCTTCATGCCTATACGGGCATTGTGGTAGTCACTAGAGCTCATGAGTTCGATAGCATGTGCTTGCACCAAGTGCGTCATGTGTTACCAACCTATGTGGGTGTGATGGGCAGCCAAAAACGTATTTTCCATGCTTTTGAAGTGTTGAAAGAAGAAGGTTGGACACAGCAAGAGTTAGATATGTTATATGGCCCTATTGGCTTAGATCTAGGAGCCCAAACACCAGAAGAGATAGCACTATCCATCGTAGCAGAATATATGGCGGTGTCTTATCGTAAACAAGGTGGTTTTTTATCAAAGAAGAGGTACACACATGAAGTATGAGTTTATTGAGTATTTACAACAACATAAGCAAGACACATTAGCAGTGACAACAATTTTAAATACACATGGCTCCACTCCACGGAAAGCAGGGACTACTATGATTGTACATCCTGATGGCTCTATCTTTGGTACCATTGGTGGGGGCCGTGCAGAAAATGAAATTCGCTTAAGTGCTGTAGATGCTTTGCAGAAGAAAGAGGCATTTCGTCGTATCTATGTGGACTTAAACGATGATGTAGCAGTCAAAGAAGGTATGGTTTGCGGCGGTAATATGGACGTACTTATCGAAACTTACCGTGCATAAATCGTAGGTTTACTAGAAAAAAATACCAATATAGGATACAATAAAAGGGTACATGCAAGAGCATGTACCCTTATTTTGTATTAGAAAGGATAGGAGATATTCTATGCTGTTTCAATTACAAACTACATTAGAAACATTACGATTCTTAGATATCGTAGATATTATAGTGGTAGCCACCTTATTTTATTGGTTATATCGATTAGTTAAAAATACAAGAGCCTTAGGCTTATTGAAAGGGTTAGGCGTGTTGGTGGTCATCAATATCGTGGCACACTTCATGGGATTGCATACCATTAGTTGGATTATGCAGCAAAGTGTGGCCGTCCTAATGATTGCTTTGCCGATTGTATTTCAACCAGAGTTACGACGCCTCTTAGAACAATTGGGCAGTGGTACTGGATTTTTTTCATCCCGTACTAAAATTTCTAAAGAAGAGCTCACATCCATTGTGAAAGAAGTTGTCATTGCTTGCCGTAGTATGTCTCGTCGTAAAATTGGGGCTCTCATGGTCTTTGAAAGAAACATGAAGTTAGATGTATTATCCATGCAGGGGACTCGTATCGATGGACTTGTGACCAGTGAACTACTGATGAATTTGTTTTATCCGAAATCTCCTCTTCATGATGGAGCGGTTATTATTCGTAACGGTCGTATTGAGACAGCAGCTAGTTTATTACCTGTCAGTCAAAACCGAGATGTAAGCAAAGAATTAGGCACACGACACCGGTCTGCCTTAGGGCAAAGCGAAGAAAGTGATGCCTTAGTGGTGGTGGTCAGCGAAGAAACAGGACAAATTTCTTATGCCTTAGGTGGACAAATTCATCGTGGTGTTACAGAAGACACATTGCGCACCGTTATGTTATCATTACTTGAGCCAACACCTAGTGCAGTCAGCTCTTTACTTAAAATAAAACGAGGTGAATCGAAATGATGCATTGGATAGTAGGATTAAAACATAATTGGGGCATGAAATTGTTTTGCTTATTTTGCGCCATTGGTATGTGGGTGTATGTCATGAAGGATCAAAACCCTATCATTGAAATGACCTACACTGTGCCGGTACAAGTGCAAAACTTAGACCAAAACTATTTAGTAGAAGGGGTGCCGAGTGAAGTACGTGTTCATTTACGAGGACCTCGTAATGCGATCTTTGATATTAACCCATCTGTATTGAAAGCTTATGTAAATATGAAGAATGCCCGTGTAGGTCAGGAAAACATAGCTATCAATTTTACGGCTCCAACAGGGACTTTCATAGACAGTATAACCCCAGAAAATGTGACCGTTACGGTGGACGAATATATGGTGAAAGAGTTGCAAGTGCAGGCCCAACCATTGGGAACGGTACCGAATGACATTGCCATTAAAGACTCTAAAGTTATGCCTACGACGGTAACGATTTCTGGACCAGCCCACTTGGTAAGCAGAGCATCCTATGCAGTGATTCGCATTAACCTAGATAAACATCGTGAAAGCTTTACAGAAGTAGGGGATATTTTACCAGTAGATTCTGCGGGCAATGTGGTAGAAGGATTGACAATCACACCGAAAGGCGCGCAAATTCAATATGAGCTAGAACGCATTCGGATGGAAAAAAAGGTTCCAGTCCAAACTAATGTAGTTGGTAATGTACCTAGCGGCTATACAGTGAAACGAGTGGTGGTAGAACCAAAAGAGTTGACGATTGTAGGAAAAGAATCTATCCTCAATGGCATTGATGGGGTCAAAACTATTGATATCCCTATCCATGGTGCTACTAGTAGCTTTACTGGTGGGTATAGTCTAGTCTTGCCAGAAGGTGTGACAACAACGACAGACCGAGTTGTGGTGAAAGTAGAAATTGAACCACATATGTAGGAGAGAAACATGTTACGTATTATTAATTTTCGGATACCCGTGCAAGAGGCAGAGCGGTTAGAAACATTACTTGTTAAAAAATATAGCCCATTACAAGGACATATTAAAGCAATTCATGTGGTGCGACGGGCCGTGGATGCGAGGAAGAAACCGCATATTACTTTTGTGTACACTTTGTTTTTAGAAGTAGACCAAGAGCAACAATTGATGAAAAAGTTAAGTCGGCATAAAGATATTACCTTAATGGAGCCTGAAATGCCAGATCCTATTGTGCGTGGTACTATGCCCATGCAACATCGCCCTGTGGTAGTTGGTTTTGGCCCTGCTGGCATGCTGGCAGCGTTTTATTTAGCACGAGAAGGATATCGTCCTATCGTACTAGAACGAGGTCAAGATGTGGATCAACGCACTTTAGATGTAGAAGAATTTTGGAAAACGGGTATGTTTAAACCGGAATCAAATGTACAGTTTGGTGAAGGGGGAGCAGGTACCTTTTCAGACGGTAAATTAACCACTCGTGTAACACATCCAAGACTTCATGAGATTGCTACGTACTTCGTAGAATTTGGAGCTCCTGAAGAAATTTTATATAAACATAAACCCCATGTAGGAACAGATATTTTGCGCCATATGGTCAAAGCTATGCGTCAGCAGATTATTGCATGGGGCGGAGAAGTCCGTTTTGGTGCACAGGTTACAGATATTGAAGTACAAGACCAAGTTGTAACGGGTGTTGTTATTAATGGAACAGAACGAATCCCTGCAGATATTGTAATGTTAGGGGTTGGTCACAGTGCGCGCGATACCTATCGTATGCTCTATGACAGAGGTGTTTATTTAGAAGGGAAATCCTTTGCTATCGGAGTTCGTATCGAGCATGATCAAGATGTGATCGATACGTCACAATATGGCGTGCATCCAGCAGACATTGGCTTAGGAGCAGCAGAGTATTCCTTGGTGTATCACGATAAAGAACAAGATCGTTCTTGTTATAGTTTCTGTATGTGCCCAGGGGGACAAGTGGTTGCCAGTGCCTCCGAAGTAGGTGGTGTAGTCACTAATGGTATGAGTTTATACGCTCGTGACAGTGGGATTGCGAATAGTGCATTGGTGGTTACTGTAGGCCCTCGTGACTTTGGAGAGCATCCTTTAGCTGGGGTAGACTTTCAGCGTAAATGGGAAGAACAGGCTTTTATCGTGGGTGGTCGCAATTACCATGCACCAATTCAGACGGTAGGGCATTTCTTAGGTCGTACGGAGACAAATGACGTACAATGTGAGGCATATAGCTATGAACCAGGGGTCACGCCAGCAGATATTCGTCAATGCTTGCCAGAGTATGTGACGAATACATTAGCGGAGGCGTTGCCATATTTTGGGCGACGCATACAAGGTTTTGATGCGGATCATGTGTGTATGACTGGGGTGGAAACACGAACATCAGCACCACTTCGCATCGTACGAGACGAAAACAGGCTTTCACAGTCCACGAAGGGGTTATATCCTATTGGAGAAGGTGCAGGCTATGCAGGAGGCATCATGAGTGCCGCCTTAGATGGGGCAGAAACTGCCATATTAATTATGAATACATATGGCCCTTTGAAAGGAGAACATCATGAGTAGATTATTCGGTACAGATGGGGTACGAGGTTTAGTCAATGAATTTTTAACGCCAGAGTTGGCCTATCATTTAGGTCGTGCAGCGGCGTCTTACTTTGGTCAATCCGTAGAACGTCCAACCTTTTTAATTGGACGTGATACACGTATTTCTGGAGGTATGCTAGAAAATGCCTTAGCCTCTGGTATTTGCGCTGTAGGTGGAGATGTTATCATTTTAGGGGAAGCACCGACACCAGCGATTGCCTATTTAGTGCGTCAGAAAGGATGTACTGCAGGGGTTGTCATTTCTGCATCCCATAATCCGTATCCAGATAATGGTATTAAGTTCTTTGATGGTAATGGATTTAAATTGCCAGATGCCGTAGAAGATGAAATTGAAAAATTATGTACAGCTAGCGCAGATGATTGCTTGCCACGACCAACAAAAGGTGATATTGGTCAAATCTTCTATCATCAAGACTGGGTGGAAGAATATGTAAACTTCGTAGTATCCACTAGCGATGCCTTAACGGGGTTGAAAGTTGTCTATGACGGAGCCCATGGGGCAGCTTCCTATGTGGGACCTAAGATTCTTCGTAAATTAGGGGCAGAAGTAGTTGCTATCAATGTAACACCAACTGGTACGAATATTAACGACAATGCAGGGTCTACTCATCTAGAAGGCTTACAAGAGGCAGTGCTTCGTGAAGGTGCTCAGGTGGGGATTGCCAATGATGGTGATGCAGATCGTTGTCTAATGGTAGATGAAAAAGGACAAATTTTAGACGGTGACCAAATTATGTTGCTTTGTGGTTTACATTTGAAAGAACAAGGTAAACTAAAAGATAATATGATTGTAGGCACAGTGATGAGTAATATCGGATTCCATAAGGCGGCTAAAGAATTGGGTATGCAAACATGTAGCACAGCCGTAGGAGACCGTTATGTATTAGAAAAAATGCTCGCTGACGGCTACTCTATTGGTGGTGAACAGTCTGGTCATGTTATCTTCTTGGACTACAACAGTACTGGCGATGGCTTATTGACAGCGGTACAAACCTTATCCATCATGAAAGAAAAAGGAAAATCCCTATCGGAACTAGCTGGTTTGATGACGAAATATCCACAATTGTTGGTGAATGTACGCGTCTTAACTAAAGCAGGTTGGGAAACAAATACAGCCATCCAATATGCTATTCGTGAAGCAGAAGAAGAATTAGGTAGCAATGGTCGTATCTTGGTGCGTCCATCTGGTACAGAGCCATTGATTCGTATTATGGCAGAAGGTCCAGACCAAGACCAACTGGATGAATTATGTAACCGTATTGGCGATGTAATCCGCATTGAACAAGGAGAAGCCTAATGTTTCGCTTAGTGACGGATGAAGAAACCTATGAACAAGGCACTTGGAACGATGTAGAAGCAGTGCTACATCAGATTGTGGCAGATGAACGCGTGTTCTTTAGTTTGTTTTGGGACACACCAAAAGAAAACTGCCACTTTGTCCAAGCTATTATGGATGAAGAACATCCGGATCAATTAAATTTAGAAATTGCTTTATCCAAAGATGATCATAATTATATGTATGTGAAGAAGAATGTGACCATACCATGGTGTATGGATACATTGCAAACCATGTGTGTACAAAATCATTTGCCAGATATGAGCGTTTGGGAGTTTGTAGGAGCTTTTTCACAGGGATAAACTTATAAAAAAGAGGAAAGTTGATAATTTTTAATCAACTTTCCTCTTTTTGTATTGGGAACTAATTTGCTGTAGTTCCCTTTATAGCTAGCTATAGATTATTCTACAATAGGTGCTTGCAATAAAGCGTTACCAGTATCCATACCAACTGGAGCAGGACTTACTAAATATAAGCAAAGCACGATGAGGATGGTTAAACCGATGATTAACCAAGAGAATTTACCAGACTTACTGAATCCGTAGTATCCAAACATGCGGATACCGAAAGCACAACCAACGGCAGCAATTAAGGACGCTAAGGAGAATTGGTTTTCTAATACAAACAGTACCATGGTACCAGCAAAAGCACCGATGACTGTGACCATAGGTACAATACGATCAAACGGAGATGGGAAATTTCGTTTCACACCATGAATATAGGAGGAGATTTCCAATCCGAATACACCTAATAGTAAGGATAAGGATGGCCAAATAGCAGTCCAAGATTGACGCATAGCATAGCGATTAGCCCCTGCATAGTAAGCAAACCAAGTTAAGCCCAACATAGCAATCCCCACCAATAGGAAGTACCAAGTATCAGGAATATGACGGTATGCTAAGACACCAACAATAGTCCAACCAGCTGCAAGTAAGGAGGAAACTCCAATTTGTCGTAGGCTAGGACGCTCTGCTTGTGGAATGCGTTTGTATAAGGCTGCACCTAATTCCAAGATAAAGAAGAAAATAAATAAACCGATAGATAAGTGCGGAGATACGAGACTTAATCCAAAAGAGATAACAAGAGGGATCGCTAACTTCCAACCTGGAAAGAAGGTTAACTCTTTAAAATCTAATCGTACATCCTGTGTTTCTAAGGTAAATGTGTTATACAAAGTAAATGTCAACATAAATGACACCACTTCTACGGGTGTGGCTCCCCAATATAATAGGGTTGGTACTAATAAGAAAGAAATAGTAATTCCCGTGAATCGAGAGATAAACGCTGCTACGATACCTATCGTAAAGTAAGGCAGTAGGGCAAAGATATACTCCATGATGAACTCCTTTTCAAAAAATGATATATTCACTTTTAGTATACGTTACTTTGGAACGCATAGCAAGGATATCAATGGATAGATTTTTCCTTAGGAGGCATATCTTTGAGGATACGGCGAATCGTTTCTGTATGGCAACCATAGTGGGTGGCAATTTCGGCTACTGAGAGGGCCTCTTCTTGGTGCAAGGTCTGTATAGTATAGGCGAAGTCGCGAATACGTCGTGCTTTTTGATAGACCCCATGACGGATTAATAGATTACGAATAGTATGATACTTAGTCTGATAGGTGCTCGCTAACTGTTGCAACGTGGTACCTTGTACATAGTCAGAAATAATGGAGTATGTAGGAAGTTGATCTTTATTCCCACGTAATATAATCCCTTGCTCTCGTAATCTCGAGGCAATGGTAGAGGCTTTGACGTCATATAGTTTACCAATATGGATGGTAGAGAGTTTGTGTTGCGTATAGAGCTGACAAATATCATCGATAGGTAAGTCAATGCGTTTCACACTATTTCGTAGAGGAATACCATGACGTTGTAAGACATGAATAATCGTAGAAGGTGCCACCTGTAATTCTCGACCAATCATGGCGGCACTAGATCCTCTATCGTAGGATTCTAGGATATAGGAGATAGGTAGTGCTGTTAGGGAAGGACTAGGGTGAGGTTCTTTTAGGTGCCAATCATGTAAACGGCTATAGATGGTTCGAGGGGACACATGAAAGTGCTGAGCTATAGCTTTGATGGATGTACCACTTTTATAGAGTTGAGTCAGTTCCTCTTTGGGGATATTCGGGGTTCTATTGTGAAAGGGGATCCCATACTCTCGTAGTCGTTGGCAAATAGTACTTTGACTACAGTGTAATTGATCTGCGATAGCTTTGGTAGTTAAGTGCTGAGTTACATAGAGTTGGTACAGTAATTCATAGGGAATCGAAATGATGAACTTTTTTGCTTTGCTCATAATAGGCCTCCTCGTATGCGTTGCTGTTAAGATAGTTTACTTTCAGTATGCATAGAATAGGGCAAGTTGTCTACTCACTGGTAGGAGTGTGTATGACTGGCAGGAAATTTTTCATCACCTATGGAGGAAGAGGACGCCTATCGTGTATAATAAAAAATAGGTTTGATTCTAAAAGGAGATATTATGAAAGATATGATTCATTATATTGCGATGCTACCGGCTATTGCTATCGCAATTTCGATATTTAACTATGCGCAGGCAAAGATGGCTATCCATCTAGGGGATACGACACCGAGACAATGGGGGCGAGATACAATCAATCCCTTTGCTCATATTGACGTACTAGGTATTTTGGTGATGCTTATTGCTAGCGTAGGGTGGAGTAAGCCAATTCCCTTTTCTCCCTATCATTTTAAAAACCCACGCACTGCGATGATACAAATTGCCTTAGCTGGATTAGGTGCTAATATCTTAGTGGCGTTTCTAGCCTATGTGGGAATGTCCATCGCTATGCAAGTCAGCACAGTAAGCACTGGTTTACAAATGGTCATGTCCTATATCGTGACCTTGTGCATAGGCTTTGGGGTCTTTAATATGTTACCAGTACCAGGCTTTATTGGATTTTATGTGCTACTGCAATATTTGCCTTATGAGTGGCAAGAAAAACTATTAGGGGCTCAGCTATGGTTCTTTATCGGAATTCTGGTATTGGGACAATTTGGATTCTTAGGTGCTGTGATTCGTCCAGTATTTGCAGTGATTTTGGGTATTTTTGAAAGTATTGTTCATCTAATCCTGTAATTAATGAATATGTGTTTTGTTAATATATAGATAAAAACAATAGTTAATTATAGAAATAATTCATAATTAAAAATAAATATTGCTAGTGATTCTCAAAGGATGTACAATGTAAGTATTGTAATTTTATATTTTATAGGAGGGTATCCATCATGAAAAAAAGTAAGTTAGCAATTCTTGCATTAGCATTAGTAGGAGCGGTATCTGTGGGATCCAATGCATCAGCACATGGCGTGTGGTTTGCAGAACGCATTGATCAACCAACATTGGTATTAGGAGAAGGCCCTGTAGATAATGCATACGAACCATCCATGGTAAAAAGCTTTGAAGCTTATGATGTAGCATATAATCCACTGGATATGAAAGTAATGCCTCATGAACACAATGTAACTATTGAGAAAAATGAAATGTTAGGTACTACAGCAACTACATTTGACTATGGCTATTTTACAAAAGATAAAGATGGCAAAATGCATAAAGCCATGATGAAAGATGTACCAAATGCGGTGAAATCTACGCATGCTGTGAAATATAATGTAAACTATTGGAATGCGGCAGTAAAACCTGAACGTTTGAACATGCCAATCGAAATCGTTCCAAGCGTTAACCCATTGACATTGCGTAAAGGTGATACTTACGAAATCCAAGTATTCAAAGATGGTATGCCTTATGCTAACGCTCCATTAATCAAAGACGTTATCAATGATTTGACTAATGAAAGCCAAGCTGATGCACAAGGTAAAGCCATGGTAACAGTAGCTGCTAACGGCGTGAACGTAGTAGGCGTAGAAGTAGCATTCCCAACAGAAACAAAAGGGGAACAAACTAAATACTTCTCTAGCTTGTCCTTTACGATTCAGCCAGAGTAAAACGTCACTTGTAACGCTATGCAGTCTGTGGCGTTCTTAACTGAATATAGAAAAGGGAAGAGCACGGCATACCCCCTCTCAAACGGTATTTCATAATGAATCGTCACTTATTAGTTTATGTAGTCTTGTGGCGGTTCTGATTAGATAAAGGGATGACCGCAATACACCCCCTCAGAAACGGTATTTCATAATGTTTCTTCGGAGGTATATTGCGGTCATCTTACGTTAGCTATTATGTAGTCGATAAAGTACTGCCACAAAGACTGCTACGCCTAACTGCATTCCTTTGGGGAAGGTTTGTTTGCGTGTGGACAATGCATAAGAATAAGTTTCAAAATTTATTAACGATTTGCAAAATTTTGTAGTATAATCTAAGTATAGAAGGGTCACCGACGTGAGTTGGGCTCATCTCTTCCTAATATGGGAGGAGGTGGTACTATGATACTATTCGAAGTTTTAATGTTATTAATTCAGTTCGGATTGCTTGTTGTAGCAGTTTTGACTTATATGCAAATGTAAGTGAAAAGCCTAACGTCAAAATAAGTGTTCGCAGCACTTATACACGTTAGGCATCATCACTTTTTTAGTTGTTTGAGATGAGCCTAACGCCTTAGACACGTTGATGGCTCTTCTTGTTTATGTCTATATTCTAGCATACTTCTAAAAAAAATACTACTTGTATCGTCTCTTGCGATGTTATGAAAACTTGTGGCACGCATTGAGTGGTTAAATGAACGAGCGCGACACATTCCTTCACAAACTGATCCTACGGTAGGTTTGCTCCGGAATATGTCGCGCTCGTTTTATATTTGTATAATTCAGTCAATATGGGTGCCACAAGTTTTCTACTCATCACTGCGTTCCTCAGGAGAATGAAAAGTATGGTATACTCCTCACAAACGGTATTTCATAATGTTTGTTCGGGGGCACACCGTGCTCTTCTTGTGTTTGTGTGATTTAGGTAATAAGGAACGCCACAAGGCTGCTACGCCTAACTGCGTTTCTCAGAGGATAGTTTGTGGTGTTTGGTCAGGAGCATGCCATGGGCTTCTTGTATTTGTGCGATTCAATGAATATAGGTGTCGCAAGTTTTCTACGCTTAACTGGGGCCCTTGGAAGAATATATACTAGTAGGAAATTTTAAAGGAGTATAAGTGACAGTTTATGAATTGTATGGATAGGTGGTGCATGGTGTGCTACCGTACTGCATGATAGATGTGGTATAATTTAATTAACGCAAAGAGCGAGGTATATCTATGCAATTCAAGTCCTTTGATGAGTTGAGTATTCAAGATAATTTTATCTTTGAAAAGGTAATGCGTGAGAAGTCAATTTGTAAGGAATTATTAGAACGGGTATTGGAGATTTCTATTCGGGACATTGCGTATATTGAAACGGAAAAAACGATGGAATCTGGCCTTGATGAAAAGGGGATTCGCTTAGATGTGTACGTCAATGATGAGAGAGGAACCGTCTATAATATTGAAATGCAAACATACAAAAATATGCCAGAGTTAATCAAACGGTCACGGTTTTATCATAGTGCGATTGACCACTATTCTATGGAAACGGGCGCTGACTATATGACATTGAATGATTGTTTTGTCATTTTTATCTGTACGTTTCCTATATTTTCTGGAAAGCGCCATAAGTACACGTATACGAAAAAATGTACAGAAGAACTGGGCAGAGAATTGGAAGATGGTTTAACTACTATATTTTTAAGTACTAAGGCACAAATGAATGATGTTTCGGAATTATTGCAGAATTTTTTAGACTATGTAGATGGTAGACCACCAGTAGATGGTTTAGTACAACAGATGGATGAGATTGTGCATGTAGTGAAACAAAGTAAGGAATGGAGGGGTGAGTATATGAAGCTGGAAATGGATCGAAAGAAATATTGGCGTGAGGGAAAAGACGAAGGTATGTTAGAGGCTATTATTGGTATGTTACGTGAAAAATTATCGGTAGAGATGATTGCCCGTATTACCAATATGTCTGTAGAACAAGTGATTCAAATTGGAAAAGAGCATGCGCTCTTATAAATCGTCTCTTGCGATGCTATGAAAACTTGTGGCACGCATTGAGTGGTTAAATGAACGAGCGCGACACATTCCTCCACAAACTGATCCTACGGTAGGTTTGCTCTGGAATATGTCGCGCTCGTTTTGTATTTGTGTAATTCAGTCAATATGGGTGCCACAAGTTTTCTACTCATCACTGCGTTCCTCAGAGAATAGTTTGTGTTGTTTGTTCGGGGGCACACCGTGCTCTTCTTATGTTTGTGTGATTTAGGTAATAAGGAACGCCACAAGGCTGCTATGCCTAACTGCATTCCTCAGGGCTCTTATTACTACTTCACATGCGAAATATCTTTGTTATAGTTTTAATATATAACACACTATCTTTTATACATATTATACAAATCTCTACCTAAGGAGTATAGTATAGACATCAGATTGATACTTATCGATGTACACTATATGGAGGTGTTGTATATATGAAATATTCTGTAACTGGATTCCCACGTATTGGGGCGAAACGAGAGTTAAAATTTATTACTGAATCTTATTTCCGTGGCTATGTGAGCCTAGAGGATTTGACGACGGTTGTGAAAGAGCAACGAGAGGTACAATGGAAGGTACAACAAGCGGCTGGGGCAGATTTCATTCCATCCAATGATTATTCCTTATACGATGGCGTGCTGGATACAGCTTTCACGTTGAATGCGATTCCAAAACGGTATCTAGACCTTGGATTAGGAGAAGTAGATACATACTTTGCGGCGGCTCGTGGTTACCAAGGTGAGAAGGGCGATGTGAAAGCCTTCTCCATGAAGAAGTGGTTCAACACGAACTATCACTACTTGGTGCCAGAAATCGACGATGATGTGAACTTGCAATTGAGGTCCACAGACTTTCTAGATGGGTATCGTCAGGCGAAATCATTAGGTATCGAAACGAAACCTGTCTTGGTGGGTCCTTTCACATTCTTGCAATTAGCAGACTTTAGAGGTACTAAAGGTATCGACGACGTGGCGGACGACGTAATCGCAGCCTATGCGGATATATTCAAGGCAGCCAAAGAGGAAGGCGTATCCTGGATTCAGCTAGACGAGCCGTACTTGGTGTATGATCTTAGTGAAGCAGATGTGGCATTGTTTGCTCGTATCTATGAAAGCTTGCTCCTACAAAAACAAGGCTTACATGTATTATTGCAAAGTTACTTCGGAGATATCCGCGATGCTTATGAAGTAGTGACAGGGCTTGACTTTGACGGCATTGGCTTGGACTTCATTGAAGGGAAACAAACAGAATCCTTAGTGAAATCCCATGGATTCCCGAAAGGTAAATTACTCTTTGCAGGCTTAGTAAACGGTAAAAACATTTGGCGTACTGACTATAAAAAAGTGTTGGCAAAGGTAGATGAATTAAGAGCAGCTGGCATCGATGTGGTGCTTAGCACATCTTGCTCCTTACTGCATGTGCCATACACCGTGGCGAACGAGCCGAAATTTTCACAAGAGGTGTTACAACATTTCTCATTCGCCTATGAAAAACTAGGGGAATTGAAAGAAATCGCCGATCTAGCAGAGCTTTCAGAGTATACATCTGAAGAAGCATTCCAAGCGAACCAAGCGTTGTTTGCAAAATCCGAACTTCGTACCGATGAAAGCGTGCAACAAGCAGTAGCAGCCTTGGTAGAAGAAGATTTCAATCGTCCACAAAATATCAAAGAACGTCAAGCGGCGCAAAAAGCCATCTTCAAACTACCATTGTTGCCAACTACAACGATTGGCTCCTTTCCACAAACAAAGGCCGTAAAAGAAAATCGTAAATTGTTCCGCCAAGGTGAGATTTCTGAAACGGAATACCGTGCAAAAGCGAAAGAGTTCATCAAAGACTGCATCAAGTTACAAGAAGACATCGGTTTAGATGTACTAGTGCATGGTGAGTTCGAGCGCAATGACATGGTGGAATTTTTTGGAGAAAACTTAGATGGCTATGTGTTTACGTCTAATGCGTGGGTACAGTCCTACGGCACACGTGGCGTAAAACCGCCAATTGTGTTCGGTGACATCAAACGAAAGCAAGCAATCACCACGGATTATAATGCGTATGCTAGCAGCTTGACAGATAAAGAAGTAAAAGGCATGTTGACAGGTCCTGTGACTATCTTGAATTGGTCCTTCCCTCGTGAAGACATTTCCACGAAAGAAATGATGTATCAAATCGGATTGGCTATCCGTGAAGAAGTACTTGACCTAGAAGCGGCAGGTATTCGTATTATCCAAATCGATGAGGCAGCCCTTCGTGAAAAGTTGCCATTGCGCCGTGTGGACTGGTATAGCGATTACCTAGACTTTGCCATCAAAGCATTCCGTCTATGCCATGCAAAAGTGAAAGTGGAAACGCAAATTCATACGCATATGTGCTATAGCGAGTTTGAAGATATTATCTCTGAAATCGATGCCATGGATGCAGATGTGATTACCTTCGAAGCGTCACGATCCAAATTAACATTGCTAGATGCATTATTGGAAAATAACTTCCAAACAGAAGTAGGCCCTGGTGTATACGATATCCACTCTCCACGAGTACCAAGCGTAGAAGAAATCAAAGAAGTCATACGCTTGATCGTTTCAAAAATCCCAGTAGAACATGTATGGATAAACCCAGATTGCGGATTGAAAACTCGTGGCGAAAGAGAAACCGTAGCTAGTTTACAACACATGGTACAAGCAACAAAAGAGATTCGAGCAGAATTGGGTAAGTCATAAGACTATGATGTATCTAGCTCATTAGAGAGATTGACAAACCGCAAATGAAGTTTTAGAATAAGTATAGATAGTAGTCGGTATAGAGACGTTAAATCTATAATAAGTGGTCGGAGTGGAGACTGAAAACCCATTTCAATTGCAGTGGGAACTGTGAAAAATTCCAGCTAGAGGGTGAGTCATCACCCTCTATTTTTTTAGGAGGGTGTAAATATGGAAGTATCATTTAAGACAAGAGTTAAATTAGTTCTTGAAGAATGTGCATTAGATTATTTACATAACTATATTGGAAAAAAATATGTAGTGTATTCTAGTAATTTTACGCAAAATGCATACTATATAATTGATGCTAAGAAAGACAATTATTTGCACTTGACTGGTGTAATAACTAATTTAAAAGCTAGTGTATTTTTTGATAAATGTATTGCTAGAATATTAGAAGAAAGTGATTTTGATCTAGGTGATAAAAGTAGAAAGGGTTCGATTAGAAAAAAGATAAAGGTATTAAAGACAGCAGTAAACCTTTTTGATGGAACACATACAATTAATGTCGAAGAACGATTTATAAAAAATAAGGTTGTGTGCTCTTTTGCAACCTCTGATGGAACGTGTACATTAGGATTTATTCTTGATAAAAATTCTAAGCCATTGACTTTATTAAAAGGTAATATGCTTAGAAATCCTAGTCCGGTTGACTTAATTGTTGAAAAAGGTAACGATAAAAAATATATATCTAAGATTATTTTTAATAAAAATAATCTTAATCTAAATGAAATTGTACAATTATTATCTCTTGAGATGAGAGGTTAATTTACTATATACAACACAAAGGAACATCGGTAGCAATGCCGATGTTCCTTTTATTGTTATAGACACCTCTCTGTGCTAGGGTATTATAGCTACTCGCATATCTTTGATGTGCCTTTAAGAGAGTATTAAGACTCTTTTAATTGTTTTGTCAAAAATGTATTCTACGCTTACATTTTGCAGGGTAAAATGTAACAATCTAATTGCTTAGTATTATAGTATTTTGCTATAATAAGAAGGCACATTTATAGAAGCTAGAATGATTATGAATTAGTGAATATGTGCTTTAGGCGACACGTTTGTGCTGACTAAAATTGATGCAAGTGAAACAATTTCTTACAACTTAAAAGAAATTCTATTTTTTTCAATTTGTAAAAAATACTAATTGGGTATATAATCGTAATTATGTGACATCATTTTTTGAGAAGGGAATGATGTCAATTTTACGTTTTAAAAATCAACTGTTCTAGATAGTATGGGAGGTTATCAGGTATGTCGTAATATGTATTGGATGTTTATCTATGGGATTACGTAGGATGGTGAAAGAAAACATAATAATATACATAAGCATTCAATAGTAGGCTGACGAGAGATAGTAAGTAAGTGTGAATCGCTCTGGTCGTAGTAGGACTTTCAAAGGTGAAAGCGTGTAGTAACAGCGAGTGCAGAATATATGGAACGTAGTTAACAGTGTGTATAGGAGTCAAAACACAATGAATAAGATATTTAAAGTTATCTGGAGCAAGTCTAAACAATGTTATATCGTTGTCTCTGAAATGGCGAAAAACCATTCTGGGAAAAAGAAAATCGTCGTAGCAAGCATCTTGGCGGCTATGGCTGTGGGGTCGGAAGTAACAGTTTCTGCGGTACCTGAAGGACCTACGACAGCCAATTCAGTTTCATTGGGGGTAAGTAGTAGTTCCTATGGTGGAAATGACAGATATAATGCTGGTGATAAGGATATATCCTCGGTATCTATTGGTAATACAGCACGAACAAATGGTGCGGGCTCTATTGCTATAGGTAGTAATGCGCAGTCTGGATTTCGTGTTAATGGATTAACACCTCAAGATGTTAATTATGGGGTTGCTATTGGACGTACAGCGGTAGCTACAGGCGATTATGGTGTTGGTATTGGTTATAATACACGGGCTACACTACATGGTATTGCTATGGGGGAACAAGCTCGCTCCGTTAAAGAAGGGGCTACTACACTAGGTGTTAGCTCTCGTGGATATGGCAAAGGTGCCATTGCCATTGGTTGGCAATCTCTAGCTGGCGCTGATGTCTATACAGCTGGTGTACCAGGTAATGACATTAATAAAGATAATGAGAGCAAGATTAACGATTATAATAGCTGGGGTGATATGTCTGTAGGTTTACGTGCTTTGGCAACCGGTGGTAATGCTACAGCCTTAGGTCGTAATGCAGCGGCTACAGCAACAAATGCCGTAGCTATCGGCGGTGGTAATGGCAATAGCTTTAATGATAATACAGAACGGACACAAGCTACAGCTGAAAAAGCAACTGCCATTGGATATAACGCTACAGCATCTGGTAAAAGTGCCTCTGCCCTAGGAAACAAGGCATCTGCATCCGCAGAAAATGCGGTAGCTATTGGATCTAAAGCTAATTCTAGTGATGCTAATGCAACATCAATTGGTACAGATGCACAG
This sequence comes from Veillonella sp. VA137, assembly GCF_003992015.1. Classification (GTDB taxonomy): domain Bacteria; phylum Bacillota; class Negativicutes; order Veillonellales; family Veillonellaceae; genus F0422. Next base: position 13,235 of record NZ_RQVK01000010.1, on the reverse strand, counting down.
GCAAGCAAAGTTAGATCCACAGCAATCGGTTATGAAGTTAGAGCGACTGGTAAAAATGCGGTAGCCATCGGTTCAAGTGATGCAGATGCTAGAAAAATAGTAGCTGCAGGAGAGAGTGCCATTGCTGTTGGTACAAAAGCACAAGCGAATAATGATAGCTCTACAGCCATTGGTAAAGAGGCACTAGCAGGGAATACGAATGCCATTGCACTTGGCACATCAGCAGAAGGTAAAGGCGATGCATCTACAGCCATCGGTACAAGTGCTCAAGCTACAAAAGCTAAATCGATTGCTGTCGGTAATGAAGCCGAAGCAACAGAAGCTAGTGCTACAGCTATCGGTGATGGAGCTAATGCAGAAAAAGAAAATGCCGTAGCCATTGGTAAAGGAGCTGTTTCAGGTGGTACTAGTGGTATCGCTATGGGTAATGATGCACAAGCACAAGCAGCAGATACTATTGCAGTAGGTACTACTTCCCGTGCATCGAATGCTAATGATAGTGCATTTGGTAATGCAGCCAAAGCAACTGGTGGTGGATCGACGGCCATTGGTTATACAGTGAATGCAAGTGGGAATCAGTCTTTCGGTGCCGGCTCTAATACAGCCGTATCCGGATCAGCAGCGGTAGGTATTGGTTATAAAGTGACTGCTTCTGGCGATAGAGCCATCAGTATTGGTAATAACGATGGTAACAACACAACGAGTGCTACAGCATCGTATACCATTGCTATCGGTTCTGGAACAACAGCAGGTGGCAGTGGAGCCGTTGCTATCGGTAAAAACGTACAAAATGCGAAAGAGTATACAACGGCAGTAGGCATGAATCTGACTGCTAGTGAATCCGCCACAGCCAGTGTGTTATTAGGCTATAATTCTACGTCACAGGGGAATCAATCGGTTAACGTTGGTTCCACCAATACTACAGAGAAAGCAGCGCAGTACTCCACAGCCATTGGTTATAAAGCAAAAGTAGGAGGCAAAAATGCTATTGCTATTGGTTCTAACCCAGATACAGGGGATGAGTTAATTGCTTCTGCTACAAACTCCGTAGCCATTGGTACTTCGGCACAAGCAAAAGCGGAAGGTGCTACTGCTATGGGCAAAGGGGCAAAAGCAACGGCTTCAAATTCCTTAGCACTTGGTTCAACTTCTAATTCTTCGGCTGAAAAAGCTCTAGCTCTTGGTAATAGTGCTACTGCTGCTGCTAATTCCGCTATTGCGTTAGGTGATTCTGCACAAGCTAAAGCAAACCACAGTGTGGCTATCGGTACGAGTGCGAAAGTATTAGGCGGACAAGGTAGCGTAGCCATTGGCTGGGGAACAGAGATTGGGGAGAATGAAGTAACACTTTCCAACAAAGTACCAGACGCACAAAAGACATATGCTTATTTATTAGATAAATCATCGGAAGATGCGGCTAATGATGCAGGAAACGGCATTGTAGCAATCGGTAAAAAACGAGACTCTAATGATGGACAAACTATCGCCCGTCGTTTGACAGGTCTAGCAGGTGGTGTGAGTGATTATGATGCGGTAAACTTGAAACAGGTGAAAGCATTAGAATCCAATGAGCGCCATATCAAAGCAAAAACGGGAAATACAGCCTATAAACCAGATGCTACTGGTAAAATCACTCTTAATTACGTAAACGGTAAAGGAGAAGATGTTTCTGGTGAAACAGCTGAAATTACGGACGTAGCAAAAAAATCTGATGAATGGATGCTACGCACGCAAAATGGTACTACTACAGCAGATGCTACTCCACAAACTGTGAGTGGTTTGACGAAAAAAGCTGTTACCTTAAAAGCAGGTGATAACATCGCTATCGAAAACAGTAATGGTACGGTTACCATTAAAGCTAAGGATGTAGTGACTTCTATTACCAGTGGAAACAATACAGCATTGACGGTGAACCCTAGTAACGGAGCTGTGACCATTACCCCTAATATTGCAAGCTCTGTAGGAGCCACTGGTGAAGATGGTAAACTGGTAACTTCTGGCATCGTGAAAACTGCCCTTGATAATAAAATTGATAAAACTGCAGAGATGCATATCAAAACTGGTGAGTATACAGTTGGTGCTGATGGTAAAGCATCTTTGGTTCAACAAAATGGTAATAACCAAGACCAAAGCACTCGTGTAGTAATTAAGGACATTGCGCAAAAATCTGTAGTAGATGGTATCAATACAACAGTGAATACCCATACGACACAGATTTCCAATCTTACTACTGCGGTAGGGGGAAAAGTTAGTCAATCTGATTTTGACGCTTTCAAAGGTAAAGCAATTACTTTCACAGGCGACGATAATGCTGGCGTAGCTCGTACATTAGACACGACGTTAACGGTGAAAGGCGGCGCTAATTACACATCTACCACAGCGAATACGAACATTCGTGTTGAAAAAGATGGTTCTAATGGAGCCAATGGATTACTTGTTAAATTATCTGACAAGCTGTCTGGTATGAAAGAAATCGCTGGTAACGGCTCAGATAATTTAGTGATCAAAAATGGCACGAATACAGTGACTATCACACCGGGCAAAGCTGGCGACAATGGTACGGTTAACTTTGGCAATGCAAAAGTGGTAGCATCTAATTTAGACGCAGATATTGCCTATAAAGCGGGCACTGAAACAGCGAAGAATAAGGTTAAATTAGCAGATGGATTTAACTTCGTAGCAGGTACTGGTACAGTAGCACCTAAAAATTTACCAGCAGGTACGGCAAGCACAACAGCGGCAACAGATGGAGTAGCCATTAAAAAAGGTATCGCCATTTCTACAGCTGCAAATGGCGTAGTTAACATCGGCTTAGATAGCGACACACGTGGTGCTATCGACAATGCAGCCGATAAAAACTTAAGCAATTTATCTGATGCTGGCAAAGATAAAGTAAAAGAACTAGCGAAAGATGCGGCGAAAACAGCTGTAAAAGTAGCAGATGGTATCAACACAACAGTGGATACAGATACAACAACTACAGTAGGTACAACAATTTACAAAGTGAATGCAAATGACACAACAGTAGCAGTTACAGGAGATGGCCTTGCAATTACTGGTGGTGATCTAGGTACAGATAAAGTACGTAAGTATTCCTTAGATTTATCCGATGCTACAAAAGCTAAATTAAAAGCTGTAGACGGTTTGGCTACCGTTATCGGTGGTACAACAATTGCTGCAAATGGTACAGTAACAGGACCAACTTTCAGTATTACCAAAGCAGATGGCACTAGTGAAAATGCAACTACCTTGAAAGATGCTATCGATAAGTTAAATGCAACTAATGTTGGACAAAATACAAAAATCTCTGAAACTGCAGGTAAAGTAACTACCTTAGAAGGTAAAGTAACAACATTAGAGGGCAAAGTAACAGATTTGGGAACAACAGTTACTAATAATTACAATGACCTATCTAACAAAATTGCCCAAGCTGGAACAGCAGCTACGACAGCGGCTACAACAAAAGGGTTGAACTTCACTGGTGACGACACAACGGATACTGGTAAAGTGCACCGTGATTTAGGAGAAACCTTAACGATCAAAGGGGGAGAAAACTTCACTCGTGGAGCTAATGAGAACAACATTAAAGTTGTGAAAAATGATAAAGCTCTTGATGTGAAATTAGCAGAAAATCTTGCGAACATCAAAGAAATCGCAGGTGATGGTACGAATGACTTAGTTATCAAAAATGGAGACAGTAAGGTTACTGTAAAAGCACCTAAAGATGGAAACACAGGTAGTATTGATTTTGGAGATACGAAATTAGTAGCTTCTAACTTAGATGCGTCTATTAAATATCGTGCAAACGATGAAGCAGCAGGAAATGCAAAATCCGTTAAATTAGCAGATGGCTTTAATTACGTAGCAAGTAACGAAGCAACCACAACTGCAGAAGGTCCTAAATCTGGTTTAGCGATCAAAGCAGAGGATAATGGTAAAGTTACATTTGGTTTAGATAAAGCTACTCGTGAAAAAGTAGACAATGCAGCTGATAAAAACTTAAGCAATTTATCTGATACTGGCAAAGACAAAGTAAAAGAATTAGCGAAAGATGCGGCGAAAACAGCTGTAAAAGTAGCAGATGGTATCAACACAACGGTAACGACAGATACAACGACTACCGCAGGTACAACAATCTACAAAGTGAATGCAATTGATACAACTGTAGCAGTAGGTAGTGATGCATTAACGATCAATAATGCAACTCCAGATGCTACTTCAAAAGTTCGTGCTTATACATTAGACCTATCCGATGCTACAAAAGGTAAATTAACTGCTGTAAGTGGTTTGGCTACCGTTATCGGTGGTACAACGATTGCTGCAAATGGTACTGTGACAGGACCAACGTTCAATATTACAAAAGCAACTGGTGGTACTGATACTGCAAATACTTTAAAAGATGCTATTGATAAATTAAATGCTACCAATGAAGGACAAAATACAAAAATCTCTGAAATTGCGGGCAAAGTAACAGATTTGGGAACAACAGTTACTAATAATTACAATGACTTATCTAACAAAATTACCCAAGCTACAACAGCCGCCACAACAAAAGGGTTGAACTTCACTGGCGACGATACAGCAGACAATGGTAAAGTACACCGTGATTTAGGAGAAACCTTAACGATCAAAGGTGGAGAAAACTTCACACGAGGAGCCAATGAGAACAACATTAAAGTTGTGAAAAATGATAAAGCTCTTGATGTGAAATTGGCAGAAAACCTTGCGAACATCAAAGAAATCGCTGGTGATGGTAAAACAGATTTAGTCATCAAAAATGGCGATACTAAGGTTACAGTAAAAGCTCCTAAAGATGGAGAAAAAGGTAGCATTGACTTCGGAAATACGAAATTAGTAGCTTCTAACTTAGATGCATCTATTAAATATCGTGCAAACGATGAAGCAGTAGCGAATGCGAAATCCGTTAAATTAGCAGATGGCTTTAATTACATAGCAAGTAACGATGCAACCACAACTGCAGAAGGTCCTAAATCTGGTTTAGCGATCAAAGCAGAGGATAATGGTAAGGTTACATTTGGATTAGATAAAGCTACACGTACCACTCTTGATAATGCAGCAAGTAAAGAGTATGTAGAAAATGCACTAACTAACCTAAATAGCACAATTACAGGCAATGCAAATCTAAACTTTGCTGGTAATGTAACAAAAGACGCACAAGATAAAGCTGCGGATAAAATAGGCTTAGCATTAGCTACTGGCACATTACATGTTAATGGCGATAATACAAACATTGTTACCACAGCAAAAGGTGATACCATTACTGTTGAATTGGCACAAGCTGTGAAAGACCAATTGGCTAAAGTTGGCGATACAGCCTCTAATGGCCGTGATGGTGTAAATGGTACATCTGGTGCACAAGGTTTAACTGGTGCAGATGGTTTAAACAATGCCACATTAAACGATAAAGTAAACGCTCTACGTAATGGCGAAGCTGGTTCAGTGGTGTACACTAACGAAGCTGGGGACCGAGTTATAAAAGCTAAGGATGGTAAGTACTACAAAGCTGACGAAGTAAAAGCTGACGGTACTGTAAAAACTGCAGCGGAAAACAATAACAAAGAACCGCAAGCAGTAGACAACCCTCAAGCACGTGTGGTGAATGGCAATGGAGATACAAAAACAGCAACTACCTTATCTAACATTGCAGATGGCAAAGTAGGAGCCAACTCCAAAGAAGCTGTGAATGGTGGTCAATTACACACTGTGAAATCTGACCTAGCTACAGCATTGGGCGGTGATTCCAAAGTGAATACTGACGGATCCTTTACAGGTCCTACGTACAACATCACAAAAGATGATGGTACTAATGGGACTGAACATGTTAAAAATGTAGGTGATGCGATTTCTAAGCTAGATACTCGTATCAACAATGCAAACTCTACGTTAGCTACAAAAGGTTTAGACTTCTATGGTAACAAGGATATAGCTGACACAGATAAAGTACACCGTAATTTGGGTGAAGCTTTAAAAGTGAAAGGCGCAGAAAACTTTGCTCGTGCTGAAGGTACTAAGAATAACATTGATGTGGTGAAAAATGCTGCAGGCGATGGATTCGATGTGAAATTGGCTGAAAACCTTGCGAACATCAAAGAAATCACTGGGGATGGTACCCATGACTTAGTGATTAAAAACGGGGATACTAAGGTTACAGTAAAAGCTCCTAAAGCTGGAAATACAGGCAGCATTGATTTCGGAGATACGAAATTAGTTGCTAATAACTTAGATGCGTCTATCAAATATCGTGCAAATGATGAAGCAGTAGCGAATGCGAAATCCGTTAAATTAGCAGATGGATTTAATTACGTAGCAAGTAACGATGCAACCACAACTGCAGAAGGTCCTAAATCTGGTTTAGCGATTACAGCAGAGGATAATGGTAAAGTTACATTCGGCTTAGATAAAGATACTCGTAGTAAAGTAGACAATGCAGCCGATAAAAACTTAAGCAATTTATCTGATGCTGGTAAAGAAAAATTCAAAGAATTAGCAAAAGATGCAGCGAAAACAGCGGTAAAAGTGGCTGACGGTATCAATACAACGGTTACTACGGATACAACGACTACAGTAGGTACAACAATCTACAAAGTGAATGCAAATGACACAACAGTAGCTGTAAATGGAGATGCATTAGCAATCTCTGGTGGCACTCCAGATGCTACTTCAAAAGTTCGTGCTTATACATTAGACTTATCTGATGCTACCAAAGGTAAATTAGCAGCGGTAGGTAATTTGGCAAATGTCATTGGTGGCACAACGATTGCTACAGATGGTACAGTAACAGGACCAACTTTCAATATTACGAAAGCAACTGGTGGTACTGATACTGCAAATACTTTAAAAGATGCTATCGAAAAATTGGATGCAGCTAACCAAGGTCAAAATACAGCGATTACGAATCTAGGTACAAGAATTACTAACTTGGTAGATGGTGGCATGACGTTCATCGGTGATGATGCAACAGCAGATAAAGTAGCTCGTAAATTAGGAGAAACTTTAAACATCCATGGTCAAAACAACATCACTGTGAAAAAAGATGGTACCGATGCGACTACATTAAATGTTAAGTTAGCTAGTGATTTGAAAAATATCACATCCATCACAAATGCCGATGCAGATGGCAAACCAGGTAGCAAAATTACCTTAGGCGCAGATGGTGTATCCATTGCTAATACAGCAGCAGGTGCAGATGGCGCAGCTGGGGACACAAAAACTGTAACTATTAGCAAAGATGGTATCAATGCTGGTGGAATGAAAGTCACTAATGTAGCGAAAGCAACAGAGAATGGCGATGCAGCAAATAAAGAATATGTAGATAATGAGATTACTAAGCTACAAACAACAGTCACTAATAATGCAAACCTAAACTTTGCAGGTAATGTGACAAAAGACGCACAAGATAAAGCGGTAGATAAAGTAGGCTTATCCTTAGCAACGGGTACATTGCATGTCAACGGCGATAATACAAACATTGTAACGATAGCAAAAGGCGATACCATTACCGTGGAATTGGCACAAGCTGTGAAAGACCAATTGGCTAAAGTTGGCGATACAGCATCTAACGGCCGTGATGGCAAAGATGGCGTATCTGGGGCGAAAGGATTAACTGGTGCAGATGGTTTAAACAATGCCACATTAAATGACAAAGTAAACGCTTTACGTAATGGTGAAGCTGGATCTGTGGTGTACACTAACGAAGCTGGGGACCGTGTGGTAAAAGCAAAAGATGGTAAATACTATAAAGCTGATGAAGTAAAAGCTGATGGTACTGTAAAAACTGCTGATGAAAACAATGGCAAAGCACCACAAGCAATCGACAACCTACAAGCACGTGTGGTGAACGGTAATGGAGATACAAAAGCTCCGACGATTTTATCTAACATTGCAGATGGCAAAGTAGCAGCTAACTCCAAAGAAGCTGTGAACGGTGGTCAATTACACACTGTGAAATCTGACCTAGCTACAGCCCTTGGCGGTGATTCCAAAGTCAATGCTGATGGATCTTTTACAGGTCCTACGTACAACATCACAAAAGATGATGGTAGTAATACAACTGAAGAAGCGAAAAATGTAGGCGATGCGATTTCTAAATTAGATACGCGTATCAACAATGCAAACAGCTCCTTAGCTACAAAAGGCTTAGACTTCTACGGCAATAAAGATACTGAAGATACAGATAAAGTACATCGTAACTTAGGTGAAACTTTAAAAGTGAAAGGCGCAGAAAACTTTACACGTGCTGGTACGAATAACATTGATGTGGTAAAAAATACAGCAGGTGATGGATTCGATGTGAAATTGGCAGAAAACCTTACGAATATCAAAGAAGTTGCTGGTAATGGTACAGATAACTTAGTGATCAAAAATGGTGATGCGACAATTACATTGAAACCGGCAAAACCAGCTGTGAAGGATCCTGCTACTGGAGATGAAACGACTCCAGCTAAACCAGCTACAGTGGACTTTGGTGACAGCAATGTGGTAGCGAAAAACTTAGATGCCTCTATTACATACCGTGCGAATAATGCTGAAGATACAGCTGCAAATACAGTAAAACTGAAAAAAGGTTTGAACTTTGTAGTAGGTACTGGTACAGTAGCGCCAAAAAATCTAGAAGCAGGTACGGCAAGTCCAAGCGCGACTACAGATTCTGTAGCTTCTAAAAAAGGTATCGTCATTTCCACAGACGTTGATGGTGTGGTAAATATCGGTTTAGACAGTGACACACGTAGCGCTATCGACAATGCAGCAGATAAAGCTGATGTGAATGCAGCGGTTACTAATTTAGATACAAGAATTTCTAATTTGGTAGACGGTGGTATGACGTTCATCGGTGATGATGCGATGGCAGATAAAGTAGCTCGTAAATTAGGAGAAACTTTAAACATCCATGGTCAAAATAATATCTCCGTGAAGAAAGATGGTACCGATGCGACTACATTGAACGTAAAATTGGCAAGCAATTTGAAAAACATCACATCTATCACAAATGCCGATGCAGATAATAAACCAGGTAGCAAAATTACGTTAGGTGCTGATGGCGTAACAATTACGAATACGCAAGCTCCAGTAGCAGGTGCTACAACAGGAGAAACGAAAACTGTCACTATCGGTAAAGATGGTATTAATGCTGGTAACATGAACATCACAAATGTAGGAGAAGCTAAAAATGATGGCGATGCGACGAACAAACAATACGTAGATAGCGCTATCAATAAGTTAGGTGAAACTTTAACGAATAACGCGACATTGAACTTTGCTGGTAATGTGACGAAAGACGCACAGGATCAAGATACAGAAAAAGTAGGCTTATCCTTAGCGAAAGGTACATTACATGTCAACGGTGATAATACCAACATTGTAACTACAGCAAAAGGCGATACGATTACTGTGGAATTGGCACAAGCTGTGAAAGACCAATTAGCTAAAGTTGGGGATACAGCTTCTAACGGCCGTGATGGTAAAGATGGAGTATCTGGTGCGAAAGGCTTAACGGGTGCAGATGGCTTAAACAATGCCACATTGAATGACAAAGTAAACGCTTTACGTAATGGTGAAGCTGGATCTGTGGTATACACTAACGAAGCTGGCGACCGTGTGGTAAAAGCAAAAGATGGCAAATACTACAAAGCTGACGAAGTAAAAGCTGATGGTACTGTAAAAACTGCTGATGAAAACAATGGCAAAGCACCACAAGCAATCGACAACCCACAAGCACGTGTGGTGAACGGTAATGGAGATACAAAAGCTCCGACCACACTATCTAACATTGCAGATGGCAAAGTAGCAGCTAACTCCAAAGAAGCTGTGAACGGTGGTCAATTACACACTGTGAAATCTGACCTAGCTACAGCCCTTGGCGGTGATTCCAAAGTCAATGCTGATGGATCTTTTACAGGTCCTACGTACAACATCACAAAAGATGACGGTACTAACACAACCGAAGAAGCGAAAACCGTAGGGGATGCGATTTCTAAATTAGATAGCCGTATCAACAATGCAAACAGCTCCTTAGCTACAAAAGGCTTAGACTTCTACGGCAATAAAGATACTGCAGACTCAGATAAAGTACACCGTAACCTTGGTGAAACTTTAAAAGTGAAAGGCGCCGAGAACTTTACACGTACTGGTACGAATAACATTGATGTAGTGAAAAACACGGCAGGCGATGGATTCGATGTGAAATTGGCAGAAAATCTTGCGAATATCAAAGAAGTTGCTGGTAATGGTACAGATAACCTAGTGATCAAAAATGGTGATGCAACGATTACCTTGAAGCCGGCAAAACCAGCTGTGAACGATCCTACGACAGGTGACGTGACAACACCAGCTAAACCGGCTACTGTAGACTTCGGTGACAGCAATGTAGTAGCTAAAAACTTAGATGCATCCATTAAATACCGTGCGAACAATGCAGAAAAAGCAACAGCAAGCTCTGTTAAATTAGCAGACGGATTCAACTTCGTAGCAGGCACTGGCACAGTAGCACCTAAAGCTCAAGCAGCAGATGGCACAAATCCAACAGGAGGCGTAACAACTGCAACTAGCCCAACAGCGGCGACAGATTCTGTGGCGACTAAAAAAGGTATCGCTATTTCCACAGACGTTGATGGTGTGGTCAATATCGGTTTAGACAGCGACACACGCAGTGCTATCGACAATGCAGCGAACCAAGACTTGAGCAACTTGACTCCAGCAGGTAAAAAAGCAATTACCGATGCAGCACAAGGGGCAGTTAAGGTAGAGGCTGGCAACAATGTAACGATTGGTACAGAAACGAAAGATAATGTCACAACGTATACTGTGAATGGTCGTGATACCACTGTGAAAGCAGCTACAGGTGGCAGCGTATCTGTAACAGGTGGCAATCTAAATGCTAAAGGCGAACGAGAATACACAATAGATTTGACAGATGCAGCAAAAGCAGAAATCAACAGAATCGCAGGTATCGATACTCGTTTAACCACAGCGGAAGGAAATATCACTGCTTTACAAGGGGATATGACGAAAGCTAAAGCAGACATTGTTACGAATGCAGGCAACATCGCTACTAACGCAGGAAACATAGCAACTAACAAAGCTAATATTGCTAAAAATGCAGGAGACATCGCAACTAACGCAGGCAATATCAAAACAAATGCAAGCAATATTGCTAAAAATGCAGGAGATATCGCAACCAATGCCGGTAATATCAAAACAAATACAACTAATATTGCAACTAACGCAGGTAATATCGCTACGAACACTAAGAATATTGCAACTAATGCTGGCAATATAGCTACTAATACAAAAAATATAGCTACAAATGCAGGTAATATTGCAACTAACACATCCAATATTGCGAATAATACTACTAATATTGGCAAGAATGCCCAAGCCATCCAAGCATTACAAGGTAATTCAGCGACAAAAGATTTGAGCAACCTTACCAATGCTGGTAAAGATGTGGTAACAGGTTTAGTCAATGTAGTAGGCACAAATGGTATTACTGTAACAAATGCTACGGATGATACATCACGAGTAAAAACTTTCACAGCGAAACTGGATGACAAAGTGACATTTGGTAAAGATGGTAACAAAATTACTATCGATGGCACAACAGGTACTATTACAGTACCAAATGCTACGATCAATGTAGTGAACACGAATACAATTCAAGCGGGTGATGCTAATACAACAAATACGGCGGTAACCCCTGAAGGTGTAACGGTAACGACAAAACAACCTGATGGTACAGTAACATCCACTGTAATCATTAAAGATGGCACAGTATCTGGCTTGACAAATACGAAATGGGATCCAACAAAAGTAACGGATACTGATCGTAGTAAGGCAGCTACACAAGGTCAAGTGAAAGATGTGTCTGACACATTACAAAAAGGCCGTGTATTTGCAGCTGATACTGGTGTAGTATCTACTACAGTGGCATTAGGAGATACGTTAGCGATTAAAGGTGGAGCTACAGGTGCATTAACAGACCACAATATTGGTGTAGAATTAACTTCAGCTAATGGCAAAACGCCAGCTACTATGACAGTGCGCTTAGCGAAAGATGTACAAATGAAAGACGGTTCTACGTCCTACAATTACTACTTGCCTGAGGTAATCACAAAACCTGATGGTACGAAGGACATCGCTAAGAACGCAGATGGAACTGTGAAATACCAAACAGACAAAACGGGTAATCCGATTAACTTAGTCACAACTACTGTGAATGGAGAAGGTGTAACGATTACTCCAGTGAAAGGATTGAACAAACCATCCGTTAGCTTGACCGCAGATGGACTGGATAACGGTGGCAATGCGATTCATCATGTAGGACCGGGTACAGCAGCAGATGATGCGGCGACCCTTGGTCAAGTGGTGGCAGCAGCCAGCGCGGTGAGTCGTCAGGTGAACCAAACTGGGGCTCATGCAGCGGCACTAGCAGCGATGAATCCATTGAGCTATGATCCTCTCAAAAAATCCCAAGTCATGGCTGGATACGGCGCTTATAAAGGTAATAGTGCATTGGCACTCGGCGTGGCACACTATGCTAACGAAGATACTCTATTCAACGTAGGGGTCAGCGTAGGCAATGGTGAAAACATGGTGAATGCAGGCATGACGTACCGATTCGGTGGCGAAGACAGCATGATTCCAGAACGTTACAAAGGTGGTCCAATTTCTTCTGTGTATGTAATGCAAGATGAAATCACTGCTCTGAAAGCTGAAAATGCTCGCAAAGATGCGGAGAATGCTAAAAAAGATGCAGAGAATGAGGAAATGAAAGCACAAATTAAAATGCTTATCGAACGTGTAACAATGCTGGAAGCAAAAAAATAATACAGCTTACATGAGGTGAATGCCTTAGAGTATGATAAAAATGGACACTCAGTCGAAAGGCTGGGTGTCTTTTGTATGTACGTTATACAATCGATGAAAAGATAGATTTGAACACCTCTTGAAATAATTTCACATTTCTTCATCTTATCTTCATGAAGATAGTGCATAATATCTATATCGAAAAATATGAATACTTAATACTGCATAATATTAACAATAATATACTTGATTAGAAAAGGTACGAATATGCGTTCAATGATATCGTCAAAACGTGTAACTTGTGATAATAATAGGAGGGATAGTTCTCTCCTATATGTATTGTAAAAAGTGCATAAATCAATCAAAATAAATATTGATACTTTTCTATGTATTAGGTGTAATATACTAGACAA